>JAYWCI010000265.1:0-44745 GCA_043780895.1 Kofleriaceae bacterium
ATCGGCTGGCACCGGCATCTCGCGTCCCAGTCCGCTCGCAAGAACGGGCGCCCCGTCGATGACAGGGAGGTGAACTCGGACGGTCACGGAGGTACTAGACCCTCCGATCTCGACCTCGTCAAGCAGCAGGTGGCGTTACAGAATTCCTTGACAGATCGGGGGAAAAACCGCACATATCCTTCGTCTTGCTAGCAACCACCAGCGTTCCTTCTCAAGTGATCGATGGTCTGTGGGTGCTCCTCGTCTCGAATGAAGGCGAGTTGACCACTCAGGACTCCAGTGGCCGCGTGCCCGTGATGGCCCGCGCCGGTAACGACCAGACGTACTTGCTCGTGTTCAAGGATGTCGTCAAAGCTCGCCGGTTCGTAACGGCCTCCGAGCTCGACGGCGCCGAACCCCGCATGGTCGTTCGTGGCAACCGTGAGGAGATCGTCCGCATCGCCCGCTCGGCTGGCGTTGTCGGCGTCCTTCAGGACTACGATCCGAGCACGCAGCAGTACGCTTCGTCTGCGGCTCTCGCCTGATACGCGCGTTCGGCTCGATGCTCGCGGCTAGTAGCCGCCGGTGATCACGAGCTCGTCGATCTCGCCACGCTTCGCCGCGTTCGAGTTGATCGCTCGCGAGCACTTGACCTTGTCCAGCTTCAAGCCCTTGTAGAGCGAGCGGATGAGTGGGGTGTCGTTGTTCGACAGCATCACCTTGCAGCCGCGATCGATCAGCTGCTTCGCGGTGGCCGCGAGCGTCTTCTGCTCGTCGGTGCCGAAATCGCCGACGGTGTAGCTCGTGAAGCTCGAGGTCGCGTTGATCGGATCGTACGGCGGATCGAAATACAGGAAGTCGCCAGGCTTGGCATCGTCGATTGCCGTCGCGTAGTCCGCATGGCGGATGTCGGCGCGCGCGAGCACCTTGGAGGCTGCACGCAGGGCATCGGGCACGCAGATCGGGGGATCGGTGTAGCGACCGATCGGCACGTTGAAGCCACCCGAGCGGTTCACGCGCCACAGGCCGTTGAAGCACGTCTTGTTCAAGTAGATGAACGTCGCGGCGCGCTCGGCCGCGGACCACTGCATGTGCGACTGGTTCCACTTCTCGCGGGTCGCGTAGTAGTGGGTCTCGTCGTGCTCCTCGCGGTGATGCGCGAGCTTCTTGATCACCGCATTCGGATCGCGCGCGATCGATTGGTAGAGCGAGACGAGGTCGGGATTGACGTCGGAGATCACCGCGCGTTCGGGCGCGAGCTTGAAGAACATCGCGGCGCCGCCGATGAACGGCTCGTAGTAGCGACCGAACGTTTTCGGCATCCGAGCGAGGAGCTCGGGGAGAAGCTTTGTCTTACCACCGACCCATTTGACGACCGGCGTCGCAATGATCTCGCGAGGCGCACGATCGACCTGAGGCGCGCGCAGCCGCGCCGCCTGCTTTGTAGCTGCCATTAAAATATCGTCGAAGACTCGAAGCGCTTGCTCCAGTTTTCGGCAACATTCCAATGACTTAGATAGTTACTTACATAGTGAATTTCGCGGCGGCCCGCGCCGAGCGAAGGGGGTTCGGCGAGCGATAAACTCCACGGTCCTTGCGCGTTTGGCATCCGCCGCGCGTGTGGCGCAGGTGTGACTGCACGCCGGGCCGATCGCACCGGCGTTCGCCGCTTGCTCGCCAGCTCGCCAGTTCGCTACGACTGCAACGTGTCGTACGTGTGCATCTGCATCCGGAACGTCGCCCCGCCCGCGGTCATGCTGCGCAGCCGCGTCGAGTAGCCAAACATGTTCCGTAGCGGCACCAACGCGGAGACAACCCGCTTGTTTCCCGCGGCCTCCATGTTCTGAACCTGGCCGTGCCGCTGCTGCAGATCCCCGATCACGCTGCCGAGCCCGTCGTCATCGACGATGACCTCGACCGACATGATCGGCTCGAGCCGCGCCGGCTGCGCACCCGCAACCGCACGGCGACACGCTTCGGCCGCCGCCGCACGCGCACCGATCTCGCCGTTCGCACCTTCTTTGAGGGCGATCTTGGTGAGCGTGACCTCGACGTCCTCGAGCGGATACCCATCGGGACCACTCGACGCCGCATCCCGGAGACCTTGCATCGCCGCCGCGACGATGACGTCGGGGAACACCGGGATCGACGGGATGTCGCGCTTGAACTCCATGCCCGTCCCACGTGCACGCGCACGCACGACGCACGTGCATTCTCCGTAGATCTGCTGCTCTTTGAGATCGCGCTCGAACACCGCATGACCCTCACCCGTCGCGAGGATGGTCTCGCGATAGACGACCTGCGGCTTACCGGCGCGCGCGGCCGTGCCGTACTCGCGCTTCATGCGGTCGACGATGATCTCGAGATGGAGCTCGCCCATGCCCGAGATGATGGTCTGGCCGGTCTCCGGGTCGTCCTTGACGCGGAACGTGGGGTCTTCTTCGACCATCTTGCCGAGCGCGAAATCGAGCCTCTCCTTGGCCGCCGCGGTATCGGCTTCGATCGCCTGCGAGATCACGGGCTCGTAGGTATCGATGCGCTCGAGCAGGATCGGCGATTTCGGATCACACAGCGTGTCGCCGGTCGTCGCATCTTTGAGCCCCGCGACCGCGACGATCTCGCCGGCGACGGCCTTCTCGAGCCGCTCGCGCTTTGCCGCGTGAACGCGGAACAAGCGCGCGACCTTCTCTTTCTTGTTCGTGCGGACGTTCAGCACTTCGTCGCCCGCTTCGAGGACGCCGCTGAACACACGCATGAACACGACCTTGCGGCCTTCATCCATCGCGATCTTGAACGCGAGCGCCGCGAAGGGCTCGGTGTTCTTGGGCTGACGGACGAGCTTCTCGGTCGTGTTGCGCGGATCGACGCCGGTGACCGGTGGCACGTCTGCGGGCGACGGCAGGTAGTCGATCACGGCATCGAGCAACGGATGGATGCCCTTGTTGCGGAGGGCGGTGCCGTTGAGCACCGGCACCATCTTCACCGCGATCGTCGCCTTGCGGATCGCGGCCTTGATCTCGGCGGTCGTGAGCACGCCGCCTTCGAGATACTTCTCGGCGATCGAATCATCGAGATCGGCGATCGCCTGGATCATCTGATCGCGCGCATCGACGGCCGCCGCCGCGAGGTCGGCCGGGATGTCGGTGACCTCGGGCGCCTCGGTGACGTCGCCGGTGAACATCAGCGCCTTCATCGTCACGAGATCGACGACGCCGGAGAAGGACTCCTCGCTGCCGATCACGAGCTGGATCGGCACCGTGTTCGCGCCGAGGCGCTCGCGAATATCTGCGACGACGGTCGGCGACGAAGCGCCGATCCGGTCGAGCTTGTTGACGAACGCGAGGCGCGGCACCTTGAACTTGTCGGCCTGGTGCCAGACGGTCTCGGATTGCGGCTGGACGCCCGCGACGCCGCAGAATACGACGACGGCACCGTCGAGCACGCGGAGCGAACGCTCGACTTCGATCGTGAAGTCGACGTGGCCCGGCGTGTCGATCAGATGAATCTCGTGCTTTTTCCAATCGAACGTGGTCGCGGCCGCGGTGATCGTGATCCCGCGCTCGCGCTCCTGCTCCATCCAGTCCATCTCGGTCTCACCGTCGTGGACCTCGCCGACCTTGTGGATCTTGCCCGAGTGGAACAAGAACCGTTCCGACACGGTCGTCTTGCCCGCATCGATATGGGCAACGACGCCGAGATTGCGGACCATATCGATCTTCGCCATCGCGTGTCTCCTACTACTCCTGGGGCGGCGGTATAGCGCGGAAACGTCGAGATCTGTAGGCTCTTAGCTATGCGCATGCGGGTCTTGGCGATCGGTCTCGCGACCGGGCTTGCTGGCCTCGCCGTTCGGTCAGATTCGCTCGCGCAACCGGCGCCCGATTTCGCGCGGGCCAAGCAGCTCTACGACGCGGGCGTATCGGAGCTCGACAAAGGCGCATTCAGCGACGCCGTGCGTGACTTCGGCGCGGCCTACGACATCACGAAAGACCCGGTCCTGTTCTTCAAGATCGCGACAGCGAACGAGAAGGCCGGCCACTGCGATGTCGCGCTCGTCTATTACGCGCGCTACCTGCACGAGGCCAAGCCGGCCCCGCCGTACATCGACCTGACCCAGGAACACGTCGCGGCCTGCGGCGGCGATTGGCGTTCGATCTCGGCACCAACGCCGGTGGTGGCACCGGACCTGGGCTCGGCCGGCTCGGCCGGCTCGACCGAACGGCCACTCGCCACGGGCTCCGACGTCGGGTCTGATGTCGGGTCTGACGCCAGCATGGTCGGTAACGTCACCGGCACCCTCGGCTCGGGCGCCGGCGCGTCGGTACATCACACGAACGACGCACCGTGGTTGATGGTCGGCGGCGCGCTCGCATTCGTGACCGCGGGCGCGGTGTTCGCCTACTCCGCGAGCTCGTCGGAGAACGACATCAAGGATCTCTACGTCGGGGTCACCTCGACGACGCCGCTCTACAGCTCCGCGATCGCGAAGCGCTACCAGGACCTGCTCGATGAAGGTCATCGCTACCAGTCTCTGTCGTGGGCCTCGTTCGGCGTCGCGACCGGCTTTGGCATCGCCGCCGCATTGCTGTTCGTCCACGACTACAACGAGCAGCAGAAGCGCCTGATGCTGACACCGACCGCGAGCCCCTCGGGCGCAGGCGTGTCGGCGACGATCAAGTTCTAGGCTAGCGCGTGGCGCTCGGAGCTGCTGCACTCGTCGAGGACGGAATCAAGGCCGCCGCTTCGGTCGAGACCCAGCGCGCGATGTCCTTGTCGCTCGCGGTCAGGCCGTGCTTCTTCATGATCGCCTCGAACGAGGACTCGAGCACCGCGCAATCGGCGGGACGACGCTCGCGATCGAAGGACATGCAGCTCATCACCAGGGCATCGAGTTCGACCGGCATACCGGCTCGGAGCGACGACGGCATCGGCAGGTGCGGCCAGTTATCGACGCCGAGGTGCGCGAGCGTGGCGAGATCGAGGTTGACGCCGTGGTTCGTGAGGATCTCGAACGCGACCGCGCCGACCGAGTAGATATCGGCGCGCACGTCGACCGGTTCGCCGACGCGCTGCTCGGGCGCCATCACCGAGGGCGTGCCTTTGGTCTCGCCGGCGACCGTCATGTGGTTCTGCGACGCTGCCTTCGCGATGCCGAAATCGACGACCTTCACACCGCCCTGCCGCGACACGAGGACGTTCGCGCTCTTGACGTCGCGATGCACGAGGTTCATCGGTGCACCGTCGGCCGATGTCGCGCGATGAGCGGCGTCGAGGCCGTCGCAGATCCGGCACAGGATGCCGAGCCCGACGTCGAGCGGCAGCGGGCGTTGCGCCGCGCGCGCCGCGGCGAGCAGCTTCTCGAGATCGACGCCGTCGACGTACTCCATGACGATGACGTAGTCGTTGCCGATCTTGCCGAGGTCCTGGATCTGGACGACGTTCGGGTGGCTGATCCGCGCCGCGAGCTTCGCCTCGTCGAGGAAGTGCTCGACCGCGCGCTCGTTGCGCGCGAGGTGCGGGTGCATGACCTTGACCGCGACTTGCTTCTCGAAGCCACCCTCGCCGCGTGCGCGCGCGAGATAGACATCCGCCATGCCGCCCGATCCGATGCGCCGGATGATCTCCCAGCGCCCGATCATGCCGCCGGCCCCGAGGTTCGAGGTCGTGAATCCCTGCGTGCTATCGAGCGGTGCCGGCGTCCCGACCGCGCCTGCCATCGAGGCTGCAGTCGGATTGACGCTCGGCCCCGTGGTGCTGCGCGCGGGCGTCATGCCCGGCGTGGTCGTGCCCGCCTGGCCAGCGTGCGCCTGCGCTTGTCGCGACTTGCCGGCGACGAGACCGATGACGAGCAGCAACAAGCCGAGGCCCGCGGCGCCACCCCCACCCGCCTCGAGCGGCGTCGATGGACCGCCGGTGACCGGTGCTGCATAGACCGTGATCTTCGCGTTCGGCACCGACGGCAGCGGCATCGTGGTCGCGGTACCACCAGTCGACGTGGGCCCGATCTGGCGCACGGTGCCATCACTCTCGAACGATCCGGACACGTGCGCCGCGGAGAGCTTCGCGAAGGACGGCGAGAGATCGAGTCGCCGACTCACCATCACGTAGCCATCGAGCTCGCCCGCGCGATCCTTCGGCTTGACGGTCGTGACTTCGGTGACGATCGCGCCATCGCCATCGACCTCGAAGTAGCTGCCGATCTTGCCCGCGTGCGCCGAGCGCATCACGGTCGAGGGTTTGATCAGCAACAGCGCGGTCGGCGCGCCTCCCTTGAGTGTCTGACCGAGCTCGATCACCTCTCCGGGCTTCGCGGTGATCGCGAGCTCGCCGTGATCGACCATCTCGCTGACGGTCGCTTTGTCGGTCGCGATCGCGCCCTGCACCGGGCCGAGGCTCGCGAGCGATTCGGCGGCGCCCTTGACCGCGGCTTGCGCGGCGCGAATGTCGCCGTCGAGCTGACCGATCGCGGCGGTCATCGTCGAAGACGCTTCGGGCGTCATTCCGCCCGTGACCTTGCGTGTCGCACCGTAGCCCGCGATGGCACCCCCGGCAGCCAACAGCACGACCCCCACCGCGACGAGCGCGGTCTTAGCCACGCTTGCCACCGAACTTGTCTGGCGTCGGGCCCGACGCCGCATCGCCTGCGACGCCGACGGTGACGTCGTTCGAGCCCGCCTTGATGGTCACGTCCTGCGTGATCGGCGCCTTGGACCGCTCGCTCCACGCCTTCAAGTGGTACTTGCCCGGCGGCAGGTGCTTGAACGAGAACTTGCCGGCATCGTCGGTGACGACGTACGCGGGCGCCGACACCACGGCGATGTACGCCGACATGTTCGAGTGCAGGTTGCAGCCGAGCCGCACGATGCCCTCTTTGGCGAACGTGTACTCGCGTGCCTCACCGGCCTTGTAGATGCCGAGATCGAACGACGCGAGCGGCGACGACGAGAACACGTTGTGGAACACGCCGTCGAAGTTCGGGAAGCTCACGGTCGAGCCGACCGGAATCGCCATCACGTGCGGCAGGAACGTGCGATCGCGTTGCTCGATCGCACGGTGCTTGACGATGCGCGGTGCCCACTTGCCCGTCACGGGCTCGAGCGTGACGAGGCCGAACGCGCCCGACATCGCCTTGCCGTCGAGCATCATCGAACCGGTCAGCGCGCCTTCGACTTTCGGCGGCGGGACCTTCGCGGCGGCGTCTTCCTCTTCGGAGCTGCCGACCGTCTTGGGCTGTGGCGGCGCCGCCGGATCGACCTTCTCGGTCGGCGTGGTGATGCGCACCGGCGCACCTTCGCGGAAGACACCCGCGATCGCCGCGACCGCTTCGGGGCCCGTGAGGAGCTCGGCGGTCGAGAACAGCTGCTCGGCGAGGTTCTTGTTGCCACCGTCGAGCGCCTTCTGCGCTTTGTCGAGGAGATCAGCGGCATCGCGGAAGCCCGCGGCCTTCTCGCCGGCCGGCGTCAGCTTGCCCGTCGGCTTGGCAGCGACCGCACCCGCGGGCTCAGCCGCCTTTTTTTCTCCGGGCTTGCAGTCGTAGTAGCAGTCCTCGTTCTTGCTCGACGAGGTGTGCTTGCTGCTCGCACAGCTCGCGATCGTGAGTGCGGCGAGCGTGACCGGTCCCCTGATACGCATCGACGGTACTGTACGCCAGACACGATGGTTCAGATCAGTTCCTGACCAACCTTGCCGTCCTGGACCGGGAACGGTAGGTTGCGAACAAATTTCGGAGCCTAGCAATGGTTTTCGGTTTGTTTTCCAAGGACCGCGCTCTTCAGCGCACGATCGAAAAGGCGACGAACAAGCTCGCCCAGCAACCCGACCGTTGGGGTGCGCTTGAAAAGCTCCGTGAGGATGGCTCCGACGACGCCATCTTCGGATTGTGTAAGCGGTGGAGCGTCACCTCGAACAAGGGCGTGGAGGACGAGCAGGAGAAGAACTGGGTCGTCGATGTCCTGAGCGAAAAAGGTGAGGCATCGTTACCCGGCCTCGTCCGGTTCATGAAGTCGGCCGACCAGCTCGCGCATCCCT
The DNA here is from genome assembly GCA_043780895.1 of Kofleriaceae bacterium. Taxonomy (GTDB): domain Bacteria; phylum Myxococcota_A; class Polyangia; order Haliangiales; family Haliangiaceae; genus JABFXX01. The sequence goes on from JAYWCI010000265.1 coordinate 8,008, forward strand.
TGCGCGTGCTCGAGAAGGTCGCCAACCACGACAAGCAGCTCGCGGTCATCGACGAGCTCCTCGCGCTCGAGCCGCCGGGCTACGTCCGGATGCCCGACAAGCGGATCGATCTAATCAAGTGGTTCACCGAGCACAAAGGCATGTCCGACGACGAGGTGCTCAGCCGCGTCGCGCCGTACGTCGTCGACTTCGACGAGAACTCGCGGTTCACCGCGATCGAAGGCCTCGCGACGAAAGCCCCCGAGAAGATCGCGAAGCCGCTGATCGATGCCCTGCTTCGCCCCGAGGAAGAATCCGGCCGGATCAAGCGCACGATCCTCGAGGTCCTCGAGCGCACCAAAGCGCCGCTCGGTGATCGCGCGAGCGAGGTCGCGGGCGTGATCGCGGCCGGGCCGCTGAGCGGCAGCTTCAAGGTCGACGGCAAGATCGTAAAGTCCAAGTAGACGATGTCAGCGACGATCGAGCTCCTCAACGAAGTTCCGATGTTCGCGGAGCTCGACGACTCGGGCCGGATGATCCTCTCGGAGCGCGTCGACCTCGAGGAGATGACAGAAGGCGAAGTCCTGTTCGCCTATGGCGACCCCGGCGATTGGATGGGCATCGTGCTCACCGGCGAGGTCGAGATGTCGGTCAAGATCAAGACCGGCGAGAACGTGTTCCTCGAGAAAGCCGAGCACGGTGACTTCTTCGGCGAGATCTCGCTGCTCGACGGTGGCTCGCGAACCGCGCGTGCGGTGTGCACGAAGTCGGGTCAGCTGATCGTCGTCGATCGCGGCGACCTCGACGAGCTGTTGAAGCTGCGTCCCGCGGCCGCGATGAATCTGCTCACCGCGACCGGCAAGCGGCTGCGCGCGAACGCGCAGGTCCTCCGCAACACCGCGGCGCGAAATACCTACGACGTTGCCGAGGCGCACCAGAACATCGTCGCGCGCGGTGCGGACTGGGTCGCGAACTTCTCGGGCTCGCTCGCGTTCCTGCTCATCCATATCTTTCTGTTCGCCATCTACATCGTGCTGAACACGAATCTGCTGCCGTTCGGCAACTTCGATCCGTTTCCTTACGGCCTGCTGACGATGGTGGTCTCGCTCGAGGCCATCATCCTGTCGACGCTGCTCTTGTACAGCCAGAACCGTCAGGCCGCCCGCGACCGGGTGCGAGCCGACATCGAGTACGACGTCAACCTCAAGGCCGAATTGCAGATCCAGCACCTGCACGAAAAGATCGACGAGATTCACTCGCAGATCCTCGGGCGGCTCGACCAGATCGAGCCCAAACGTAACAAGCACGTCGGGCTGCCGCACGACGTCACCGGCTAAGCGTGGTAAGCACTCGTTCCGATGCCACGTCGGAAGGATCTCGAGTCCATCCTCATCATCGGGTCCGGGCCGATCGTCATTGGCCAGGCATGCGAGTTCGATTATTCGGGCACGCAGGCGTGTAAAGCGCTCCGAGAAGAGGGCTTACGCGTCGTTCTGATCAACTCCAATCCGGCGACGATCATGACGGACCCCGAGCTGGCCGATGCCACCTACATCGAGCCACTCACCGTCGAGGTCCTCGACAAGGTGCTCGCGCGCGAGAAGGTCTCGGCCATCCTGCCGACGCTGGGCGGGCAGACCGGCCTCAACCTCGCGATGGCCGCGCACAAGGCCGGCCTGTTCGAGAAGCACGGCGTCGAGCTGCTCGGCGCGACGATCAAGACGATCGAGATGGCCGAGGATCGCGAGCTGTTCAAGCAAGCGATGGCGCGCATCGGCCTCGAGTGTCCGAAATCGCGGCTCGTGCACTCGGTCGCCGAAGCGCGCGCCGTGATCGACGAGATCTGCTTCCCCGCGATCCTTCGCGCTTCGTTCACGATGGGTGGCTCGGGCGGCGGCATCGCCTACAACAAGCCGGACTTCGACCGGATGGTCCAGTTCGGCCTCGATCAGTCCCCCGTTCACTCGATCCTCGTCGAGGAGAGCGTGCTCGGCTGGAAAGAGTTCGAGCTCGAGGTCGTGCGCGACGCGAACGACAACGCGGTCATCGTGTGCTCGATCGAGAACCTCGATCCGATGGGCGTCCACACAGGCGATTCGATCACCGTCGCGCCGGCGATGACGCTGACGGACAAAGAATATCAGCGCATGCGCGATGCCTCGATCGCGATCCTGCGCGAGATCGGAGTCACGACCGGTGGCTCGAACGTGCAGTGGGCCGTCGATCCGAAGACCGGCCGCATGCTCGTGATCGAGATGAACCCGCGCGTGTCGCGCAGCTCGGCGCTCGCGTCCAAGGCGACCGGCTTCCCGATCGCGAAGATCGCCGCGAAGCTCGCGATCGGCTACACGCTCGACGAGCTCCAGAACGACATCACCGAAGTCACGCCTGCCAGCTTCGAGCCCACGATCGACTACGTCGTCGTGAAGTGGCCGCGCTTCGCATTCGAGAAGTTCCCCTCGGCCTCGACCACGCTCGGTCCGCAGATGAAATCGGTCGGCGAAGCGATGGCGATCGGGCGCACGTTCGCCGAGGCGTTCGGCAAGGCGATCCGCTCGCTCGAGACCGGCCGCGCCGGGTTCGATCTCGTGATGACGTATGGCGATGACCTGATCGCCCTCGAGCGCGCGATGGCGATCGCAACGCCGGACCGGATCTGGCAAGTCGCGCGCGCGTTCCAGCTCGGCCTGACCGCCGAGCGCGCGCACGAGCTCACGCGGATCGATCCGTGGTTCCTCCATCACATCCGCACGATCGCGCAGGCCGAGATCGAGGTTTCCGAGACCCCGCTCGCCAAGATCGACCTGCGTCGCTTCAAGCGGCTCGGCATGAGCGACCGGCGGATTGCCGCACTCACCAACTCCAAAGAAGCCGACGTTCGCAGCGCGCGCCACGCCGCCGGCATCCGTCCGGTCTACAAGCGCGTCGACACGTGCGGCGCCGAGTACGAATCGAACACGCCGTACATGTACTCGTCGTACGAAGACGAGTGCGAGGCGCGGCCAACGACGGCGAAGAAGGTGATCATCCTCGGCGGCGGTCCCAACCGGATCGGCCAGGGCATCGAGTTCGACTACTGCTGCTGCCACGCCGCGATGGCGCTCGCCGAGCTCGGCATCGAATCGATCATGGTCAACTGCAACCCCGAGACGGTGTCGACCGATTACGACACCTCTGATCGGTTGTATTTCGAGCCGGTCACGCTCGAGGACGTGCTCGAGATTTGCCATGTCGAGAAGCCGTGGGGCGTGATCGTGCAGTTCGGCGGTCAGACGCCGCTCAAGCTCGCGCTGCCACTCGCCGCGGCCGGCATCCCGATCCTCGGCACGAGCGCCGATGCGATCGACCGCGCCGAAGATCGCGAGCGATTCGGCGAAGTGATGGCGAAGCTCGGTCTCCGAGCCCCGCGCTGGGGCATCGCCCGCTCGCTCGACGAAGCGCGCAAGGTCGCGAACGAGATCGGGTTCCCCGTGATGGTGCGCCCGAGCTACGTGCTCGGCGGTCGCGCGATGGAGCGGGTCTACGATGCGCGCGGGCTCGAAGACTACTTCGGTCGGTTCTTGCTCGCGTCCGGCAAGGGCGGCGCCGGCTCGACGGGTAACGACGAGAACGCGACGATCGGCTTTCCGCTGCTCGTCGATCAGTTCCTGTCCGAGGCGGTCGAGCTCGATGTCGATGTCGTCGCCGATCAGACCGGGGCGGTCGTCGTCGGTGGCGTGATGGAGCACATCGAAGAGGCAGGTATCCACTCCGGCGATTCGGCGTGCTCGCTGCCGCCGTACTCGCTGCCGATGGACATTCGCGACGAGGTGAAGCGCCAGGCGCGCCTGCTCGCGACCGAGCTCCACGTCGTCGGCCTGATGAATGTCCAGTTCGCCGTGCACTCGGGCGATGTCTACGTCCTCGAAGTGAATCCGCGCGCATCGCGCACCATCCCGTTCGTCTCCAAGGCGATCGGCAAGCCGCTCGCGAAGATCGCGGCGAAGGTGATGGTCGGCAAGACGCTCGCCGAGCTCGGCTTCACGACCGAGACCGAACCGCGCCACGTCTCGGTCAAGGAGGTCGTGTTTCCGTTCGTGAAGTTCGAAGGCGTCGACACGATCCTCGGCCCCGAGATGCGCTCGACCGGCGAAGTCATGGGCATCGATGTCGACTTCGCGCGCGCGTTCGCGAAGAGCCAGCTCGCCGCCGGCATGAAGCTGCCGACCAGTGGCACAGCGTTCCTCTCGGTCCGCGAGCTCGACAAGCCCGCGGCCGTCGAGATCGCGCGCCGCCTCGTGAACCTGGGCTTCACGCTGATCGCGACGCACGGCACCGCGGCCTTCTTGAAGACCGCGGGGCTCACGGTGAGTGGCATCAACAAGGTGCTCGAAGGCCGCCCGCACTGCGTCGACGCGATGGACAATCACGAGATCGATTTCGTGATCAACACGACCGAGGGCACGCAAGCCGTGCAGGACTCGCAGTCGCTGCGGCGGGCCGCGCTGATGAACGGCATCGCGTACTACACGACGCTGCGCGCCGCTCGCGCCGCGCTCGAAGCGATCGCGGTCGAGAAGCGCGGCGACATGCGCGTGCAGCCACTCCAGGCGTATTGAGCCTAGCTACATCGGTTTGATCTCCGTCATGAACTGACGGATCGCTTCGCGATGGGCCTCCAACCCGGGCTCAGCGGCTGCGCGAACCGATGCCCACCCGTCGATGTCGAGCAGTGGATGGTCCGCGACAGCAACCGTCAGTTCCATAGGAGCGCCCAGCGCCTCCTGGCCAGTGATTAGGTTACAATGTTCGCGTGGCTGCTCGGCTAGGCCGGTACGAGCTGATCACCCGAATCGGACAGGGTGGGATGGCGGAGGTTCAGTTGGCCCTCCAACGCGGACCTGCGGGCTTCGAAAAGCTCGTGGTCGTCAAGCTCGTGCACGCCGAGTTCGCGACACAGAAGGCGTTCGTCGACATGTTGCTCGACGAGGCGCGCGTCGCCGCACTCGTGAAGCATCCGAACGTCGTCGATATCTACGACCTCGGTGAAGCCGACGGCAAGTACTTCATCGCGATGGAGTACCTCGAGGGCGAGCCGCTGCTCTCGGTGTTGCGCGCTGGTCGCGAAGGCAAGCGGCTAGACCCTCTGTCGACGGGGCGGTTGATCGCCGACACCGCCGAGGGCCTCGATGCCGCGCACGAGCTGCGCAGCATGGCAGGCGAGCGGATCGAGCTCGTGCATCACGATATCTCGCTCGGCAACATCGTCGTGCTCTACAACGGGCAGGTGAAGCTCGTCGATTTCGGCGTCGCGAAGGCGACCCGATCGGCGACGGGTCCCCAGACCAAGGTCCAGGGCAAGTTCAGTTACATGGCGCCGGAGAAGCTCAAGGGCTCGCCGGGTGATCGCAGGAGCGACATCTTCTCGCTCGGCTGCGTGATGTGGGAAGCGCTCACGCTCAAGCGCTTGTTCCGCGGCGGCAACGACGCCGAGACCATGAAGATGGTGCTCGGGCAGACGATTTCGCCACCCTCCCAAGCAAACCCCGAGGTCCCGTTCGCGTTCGACACGATCGTGATGCGCGCGCTCGAGCGAGATCCGGCGAGGCGTCAACGCACGGCGAAGGAGCTCGCGGTCGAGCTCGAGGAGCTGCTGCGCGTCGCCGGGTACGGCGCGAAGAACGATCCGATCGCGAAGTACATGCAGGAGACGTTCAAGGACCACATCGACGCGCGCAAGAAGCTGGTCCAGGAGGTCGTGAGCAAAGGTTCCGCGAGTGCCGCGACCGTCGATGCCGCGTTCCATGCGCATCAGATCATCGCGCAGGGCTCTCCACGCTCGACCGCGCTCGGCGATTTCTCGCGCCAGATGCATTCGTTCAGCGCGGTCCTTCCGGCCCCACCTCCAGCACCTCCGCCGGATGCGTTCGACGATCCGGACGGCGGTCAGACCGAGCTACAGAGCTCGGCCTTCGATGGCAGCACGACCGAGATCACACCGCCGCCGATCGGCGACGACGACTTCGGGCTGACGCCGCTGCCGCCCGCACCCGGCGAACCGGTTCGTGCGCTCGCCGGACCGCCGGTGCCAAGCCGGATCGTGACCGTGATGGATTGGGCCGAGGATGTCGCGGCGGATCCGAAGAAGCGCACGATCGCCTCCGTGATCTCGGGCGGCGTCGCGGTGGTGCTGTTGATCATCCTGATCGCGAAGTGCGCGCAGACGAACGTAGCGCCGCGGGTCGCCGCGCCGGAGCACGGCGTCGATGCGGGCCCGGTCGTCGCCGTCGGGGTTGTCCCGGTTGGCTCGGTTGTCCCGGTTGTCGCCGTCGTCGTGCCCGATGCGGCGCCCGATCGGGGTGGCGACGCAGTCGTGCCCGCCGATGCCGCGCCGATGGCCGTGCCCGAGCACATCGCTCCACACATGCCGACCGTCGTCGATCACAAACCGGCTCATTCGCGGAACCCCGACCTGCAGTTTCAGAAGGCGTTCCAGCTGTTCGTCAAAGGGGATGAGAAGGGCGCGCTCGCGCTGCTGAAGATCGCGAAGGCCTCGAATCCGAGCTACGCGCCGACCTGGCGGTTGCTCGGCCAGGTTTACAAGAAGCTCGGCGATCGCGGTCAGGCGAAGGCCGCGTTCGGCCGCTACCTCGTGCTCGCGCCGAACGCAGGCGACGCGCCCGCGATCCGGAAGGAAGTCGAGTGAAGAGTCGAGTGACGAGGTTCGTCCCCCTGCTCACGATCACGCGGTCGAGTTGCAGAGCACGTCCGACGGCCCCGATCGTTGCGACTCGTGCACGACGTCCGTCACGCCCCACCTGTGCACAGTCACGAACACTGGCGGCAACAGCTTCGATTGCCCTTCAGGGTCTCAGTGCGTGCTCGGCTGCACGAGCGCGGGCAGGCGCGGAACGATCACCTGCCACGGCGACTCACAAGGCGTGATCTCGTGCTCCGCGGACAGCACGCCTGACCAGACCGACGGTCAAGCCTGCACGTCATCCCCGCCAGGCACCAACGGGCGTTGCAACAACTGCTGAGCTTGCAGCGGGGGCCAGATACAGGTACCACTCGGGTGGATTCCGATGGCCGAGAAATTCCCCATGACCCCGGCGGGTTACGCGACGATGAAGGCGCACCTTCATCGCTTGAAGAACCACGACCGGATCCGGAACAGCCGCGCGATCGAGGTCGCGCGTGGGCACGGCGACCTCAAGGAAAACGCTGACTACAGCGCCGCCAAAGAGGAACAAGGCCTGATCGAGGCAAAGATCCGCGAGCTCGAAGCAAAAACGGCGATGGCGGAAGTTATTGATCCAACCAAAATGTCCGGTTCGCGGGTCAAATTCGGCGCCACCGTGACGATCGAGGACGCTGATTCGGGCGACGTGTCGACCTACGTGATCGTGGGCGAACATGAAGCCGCGATCAAGAAGGGTCGGATCTCGATCGGAGCGCCGCTCGCGCGCGCGCTCATCGGCAAAGAGCTGGGCGAAACGTTCACCGTGCAAAGCCCGAAGGGCAAGCGCGACTATGAAGTTACGAAGGTCGAGTGGCACGACGTGCCGCCACTCGACGAGGAGACCGCGTCGTGAAGTTCAAGCTTGTCTTTGTTTCGTGCGCTGTTGCGATTGCCGGCGCCTTCCTCGCTTGCGGTCAGAGCAAGGGACAGCGCTGCCAGATCGACAGCGATTGCGATAGCAACCTCTGCTCGACCTCGACCGGTGTCTGCACGGATCTCAGCGCGAACCACAACATCGACGCGACGCCTCCCGACGCGCCGCGCGACGCGCCGCGCGACGCGCCCTGATCACAGCTGTTTCGCGCAGCGAAAGCCGATGTGGGAGAACCGGCCGTCTGGTGCGTACAGGATATTGAACGGATCGCGCACGTTCGCGCGCCCGAGGAACGCGGGCTGACGCCACGAGCCACCGCGCACGACCTTGGGCTCGTTCGCCCCGCCATCGCGGAACGGATTGATCGTACCGAGCCCGGTGTAGCCGATGGTCTTCTCGTCGGGAATCAGGCTCTGCGAGAGCCCACCGAGGGTGTCCGCGATCCACTCCGCGACGTTGCCCGCCTGATCGCGCGTCCCGTACGGGCCCTCGCCCCACGGATAGGAGCCAGGCGCGGCGATCAGCACGGTCCCGTCGCTGTCGTCCGGATCGCCCATGAACGCACTCGGGATGCCGATGCCGGCATTCTTGTCGAGCTCGCGGACCGCGAGGTCGCGGCTCTTGCCGTGATTGAAGTCGGCATCGCGTAGCTTGCCGCCCCACGGCCACGTGCGATTGTCGTCGCCGCGCGCCGCGCGCTCCCACTCGGCTTCGGTCGGGAGCCGCCCACCCTGCCAGCGGCAGTAGGACTGCGCCTCGAACCACGTCACGTTGACGAGCGGCCACGATCCGAAGATGTAGCGCTCGTCGCCCGACACCAGGGGATCGAGCGCGCATCGTCCGGCGGCCATGCAACGACGATAGTCCGCGACCGAGACCTCGTCGCGATCGATCTCGAACGCAGAGACGTAGACCCTGCGCCACGTCGCCGTGCCTGCCTCGTCGCTCGTCTTGGCGGCCATCGCTTCGTTCTGCGCATGATAGAGCCCGCAGAACGTGGCGAGCCCGCCATTCGGGAGCGGGAACTCGCGCACGTCGCGTTGCTCGAACGCGAGCGCGCACTCCTGATCGAGCGTCGCGAGGTCGTCGTCACCAGAGATGCCCATCACGAACTGCCCCGCCGGCACGAACACCGTGCGCGAGCGCGGATCCTCGACGCGCACGACCCGGCCACTCGCGGTCGCGACGCTCGCGATCAGCCCGAGGACGAGCCCGACGTTCGCGGAGATACGCACGCCGTGATCCTGGCGCGGATTCAAGGCGCCAGCAACCACGCACGTGCGATGCGTACGCGATCCGCACTTTCGGGCTGCGCGAGGCCGAGCAACCCGAGCAATTCGTCAGTCATGGCAGCACGCCCCAGGTGTCGCGCGAGGCGGACGAGCGCAGCGGTCCGGACCTCCGGCACATCATCGCTCCGGGCCAGCTGGCGCAGGCCCGCGTCGTCGTGGCTGCCCGCGATCGCAGCGAGCCGGACCTGCGGTGCCGGATCGGTGAGGGCGGGCTCGCCCGGATCGCGCGCGGCCACGAGCGACGCGATCGCGGCGGCCCGCACGTCGGCATCGCGGTCATCAGCGAGCGCGTGCAACACGACTGGATCGACGGAGGCGCGCGCGTAGGCCGCGCGGACCTCCGCGGCCGGATCTTCGAACCCGCGATCGAGGTGCGCCGGATCGACGAGCGCGACGGCGCCGAGTGCACTCGCACGCACCGCGCGATCGCGATCGCGCTGCAACGCGACGAGCTCCGCGCGCCATCGCTCGAGCAACTTCTTGTCGCGGATCGAGGTCTCCGCTGCCGCGGCCGCACAGGTCGCGCGTACGGTCGCATCGGCATCGTGAAGGCCGCGTGCGACGAGATCGACCGCTGCAGGAAGCGTCACCCCGGTGACCGCCGCACACACCGCGGTGCGCGTTGTCGCCTTGCCTTTGGCGAGCCAGCTCGAGAGTTGCGGCAGCAAGCCGGCACGTGGCACGAGCGCGAACGCCTCGAGCGCGATCGGATTGGGGCCTCCCGCAAGCGCCTTCGCGATCGCATCCTCGGCCTCGGCCCGGGCACCGAGCTCGACGAGCGCACGGGTTTCGGCGAGCGCGAGCCGGCGATGCTCGGCGACATCACGGCGGAGCTGACGCGCGATCGACTCGGTTGCCGCACGATCGTCGAGTGCGGCCGCCGTCGTCATCGCCACGATCCGGAGCTCGTCGCTCGCGCTCTCGAGCAGCGCGCGGACTTCGGGTGCGAGCTGCGTGATCGTGGCAACCCCGATCGCTTCGACCGCGGACCGCTGCGCCGAGGTATCGAGGCTCGCGAGCGCCTCGCGCAAGGCGGCGATCGCGACGAGGGTCGTCGCTGCAGCGCGGTCATCGTCGCGGGCACGGGTGATGCGCAGCACCGCCCTCGCGAGCTCGCCGCGCTGCAACATGCGCGCGATCGCTTCGTGGAGCGGAAGATCGTGCTGCTCGATCACTGCCGTCGCAGGACCTGCTTGCCGCCGATCACGCGCGAACGCCCAGCTCAGGTAGACGCGATCGTCGTCGGACAGCGCGTCGATCGGTGGAACCGGAAGGTGTGTGGCTTCGGCGATCGCATCTTTCACCGCGCGATCGAAATCGCGGTTACCCGAGGACTTTGCTAGCTCCACGGAGAGTACCGCGCCGGTGCGATCGAGCACGAGCTCGGCGGTTGCTGCGAGCGTCATCCGATTCAGCGCATGGGTTTGCGGCAACCGGATCCGACAGTCGTCGAGGAACTGCCCCCACCCGGGTTGGAGCTGGAGCGCGACGCTGGTCAGAAACCCCGCGTCGCGCGCCGACCGATCGATGACGGCGGGCGCTAACAACCGCGGCATCGCCGAGTGCTCGAACGGCGGATTGCTCGCCGGTGGCGGACCGCAGGCGGTGGCAATCAGGAGCACGAAACCCAGGCGCATGCCCCGCGATCTTAGCAGCTACATCGCGGCGGGAACGTCGTACGTGATCGTGGGGTTCGTGATGCCCGCACCGATGAACGTGTCGAAGGTATTCGTATAGACGACCGTGCTCGCCGCATCCAGCGCCTGCACCGTGAGCGACGCCGGGCCGAACGGCATGCTCGTCGCCGATTGCGGGTAGCTCTCTTCATAGGCGAAGCACGGCTTCCGATCCGTCCCGTCGAGCTTCTGATTGTTCGGCGATGCGGTCGCGGTGCTCGTGACACCGCCGGACGTGATCGTCACGACCTGGGTGACGACAGGCTTGGTCGCGGCGGCACAGGACTGCCCGCCCCACTTGAACCGCCACAAGAACGTGCCGGTGAACGGACCACCCAGCCACGACGTGTAGTCGACATTGATCGTCGTCGTCGTATCCGCCTGATATAGGCCGGCGGTCGCAGGCGCCGTCGTTGGCGACGTCACCGTGGTGGCGCCCGTGAAGTCCTCGGGATCCACGAACATGGTGTACGTGCCGTTCGGCAGGCCGTCGAAGGTGACCTGGCCGGCGCCACAGTCGTCGATCGCGGTTGTCACCGTACCATCGGCATCGGACTGCGCATCGACGCGGACCTTGTTGATCCCGAAGTCGACGCAGGAGTCGCCCGGGAACAACTTGTCAGGATAGGCGTCGAACGTCCACTTCACGATCGTATGGCCCTGCAGACCGCAGTGATCGGCGCCGCACATCTGCTGGCCGTCGTCACCACCACCGCACCCGAGCACGCAGAGCGCCAGGAGGAGCCGGGTTTTCACGCCGACACCTCGCCGCGAATGTGGAGGCCGAGGTGACGGCGAACCGCGAAGTACGATTCGCTGACCGCGTACGCGAGCAGGTCGCGCAGGCGTTCCTTGACCGACATGCTCGACAGGCTCGAGCCCTCGGTCGCGATGCCCTTGGCTGCCGTCTCGAGATCGTTCGAGACGATGAAGCCGACGCGATTCGCCGTCAGGTCGGTCGCGGCACGCCAGCTCGAGATCAAGCCGTTGCCGAGACGACCGGTCAGACGCTCCGAGAGCTCGCCGACCTGTTCGAGCAGCGGGCCCGGGACCTGCTTCATCAGCGAGCTCGCCATCCGCTTCGCTTCCTCGTTATCTGGCGCGTACGGCCGACCATCGTGACCCATGAGGCGGGCACCGCCGGCCATCACGGCCGCAGCGAAGGCCGACTCGAGCTTCGGCAACGTTCCGACGGCGAGCGTCACGAACCGCTCCGGCCGGAGGTACGCCATCCGCTTGCCGACCTCGAACGCGAGCTCCCGCTCGTCGCTCTTGCCGATCAGTTGAGCGCCGACGAGCAACGACGGCACGAGCCGCTGGCGGTCGGCCCCGAGGCCGACGGTGTTCGCGACGCGCAGGCCGTCGCCAGCTTCTTGCAGCCACACCATCGGCGCGGGATCGATCGCGAGCACGCCCGAGACGTAGCGAACGATCCGGCTGACCGCTCGCGGATCGCGATCGAGATCCGCTCGGCTCTCGGGGGTGAGCCCGAATGCCGTGACCGGTTGCGCGGTACCCGCGGCGATCGCGCCGAGGGTCGAGCTGAAGATCGCGCCGACATGGCGGTCTTCACGCGGGTGGATGATCGATTTCTGCCAGAGCTCCTCGGTCAACCGACGCGGAGCGGGCGTGAACCCGCGCGGCCTGAACTTCTCGTACAGGAGCCGCTCTTCGTCGGATGCGGAGCCGAGGAAGACGAGGGCTTGCGACACGCACCACGCCTTGTCGAGCTCGTGCTCGGCGCGGTACAGGCTCGCGAGCGCCTTGTAGAGCTCGACGCGATCCGGGGCGTGCCCCAGCAGGAATTGCAGCTCCGCGATCGCTTCGTGACGGCGCGCTTCGCCAGCATCGAGATAGAGATCCGCGAGTTGCTCGTGGCGCGCGATGTCATCGGGCGCCAGCTCGGTCGCGACCTGATACGCCTCGGTGGCCGCTTCGGTGTCGCCGAGCTCGTTCGCGCACACATCGCCGAGCTTGGTCCACAGCTCGAGCAACTTCTCGACCGGTGCATCCTCGCCCATCCGCTTCAACTGACGGCGATACGCACGCGCGAGGTTCTTCCAGTCCTTGCGGTTCTGGAGCACGGCCTCGATGCCCTCGAAGGCCTTCGGCGTCGACGGTGCGTCCTCGAGAGCCGCGTTGAACTTGTCGACCGTGAGCTCGTGATCCTTGAGCTCGTCACGCGCGATGACGGCCGCGGTGTAGTGGAAGCGCGCGCGGCGATCCGGCGACTCCTCGAGGCCCGACAAACTGTCGAGCGTCTCGATCGCACGGCGCCACTGCTTCTGCTCGGTGAACGACTCGAGCAGCTTGTGGAGCAGCACGCGCGAGGCCGGCGCGATCTTCAAGCCTTCGAGGTATGCGCCCGTGGCCGAGCTCACGTCCTTGAGTCGCTCGCGCCAGATGTCACCGATCTCTTCGAACAACTTCGCGCGATGGAAGTCCATACCTTCGCGCTTCGCGAGTGCATCGATCTGCGCGCGCTTGGCATCCGCGACGCTCTTCCATTCGCCGCGGGCGCCACTGAGCTCGACGATCGCTTCGAGCGTGGGCTCGTGCAGCGCTTCCTTCTCGAGGGCGCGGCGATAGCTGATCTCGGCCTTGCGGTCGTCGCCCATCGCGCGCGCCGCGACACCGAGTCGGTACCAGATCTCGGCGACCTGACCGTCGGAGATGCCGGAGCGATGGCGAGCGAGGATCTCGCGATAGCGCTTGTCGACTTCCTTCCACTGCTCCTGCGCGGACTCGTTACCCTCGTTGACCTTGGCTTCGGCCATGAGGACATACGCGAGCCCGATCGCGGCTTCGAGGCTATCCGGATCCGACTCGACCGCGAGGCGGTAGTGACGGGCGGCCTTCTCGGTCCGGTGGACTTCTTCGTACGCCTTTCCGAGCTGCGCCTGACGACGCGACCGCTCGTGGCGATCGATCGAGTCACCTTCGGCCTGGCGCGCCAGCATCTCGAGCACCGGCAAGGCATCGTCCCAGCGCTTCGCCGTGACGAGGCGATCCGCGACACGGGTACCCGCATCGACATGATCGGGATCGAGCTTCAATACGCGCTCGAACAGCTCGAGTGCGCGGGTCGGATCTTCGAGCCGCTGATCGACGAGCTGCGCGGCTTCCCACAGGAGCGCGATCCGCTCCTGGCGTGAACCGCTCGCACCTTCCGCGCGGAGCAGCATCTCGACCGCTTGCTGCCAGTTGCCACGCTTCTCGTGGAGAGCACCGAGCGTCTTCAAGCCGGCGTAGTTCTCGGGATCGATCGCGATCGCCTTGTCGAGGTGGCGTTGCGCACCTTCGAGATCGAGGAGGTTCTCGAAGGCGATCTTACCGGCTTCGGCGTAGATCGAGGCACTTTTGCCTTCGGCTCCTTCGACCGCGCCGTGACGCACGAGCGTCTCGACCGCGCGATCGAACTGCTCGGTCCGGACGTAGAGGCGCGGCAGGACCGACAGCGCGGTCTTGTTGCCCTCTTCGATCGCGACGACGTTCATCAAGGCATCGATCGCCTGGTGCGGATCATCGAGCTCGCGCTCGAACACGCGTGCGGACTCGAGATAGAGTTCGACGCGCTGCGCGGGCGTCTTGCTCGCGGCGATATGGCGCTTGAACGTCGACGTGAGCTCGTACCAGTTCGACTCGGCAGCGAGCACGCGCTCGAGGCCGCGGTACGCGTCGTCCGCGGCCGGATCGGCGGCGAGCAGCTTCTCGTACGCATCGGCCGCGCGATTCGCATCGCGATCCTCGAGCTCGGCGGCGAGCTTGCGGAGCGTCGCGAGCTTCTCGCCTTCGGGCGCGACCTGGCCGAGCCGCTCCATCGTGCGGAGGTAGTCCTCGGTGCGGCCGGTCTTGTCGTAGAGATCGACGAGCGCTTTGAGCGCGGTCGCATCGGCGCCGTTCGCGGCGACAGCGGCCTCGTGACGCGCGATCGCGCCTTCGAGATCGCCGAGCTTCTCGGCGCGCAGCGTCGCGAGCTCGCGACGGATCGCGGTCGCGCGATTCGCATCGCCATTTGCTTGCTGGATCTCCGCGCGACGGTCGAGGACCTTCGCGAGATTCGCCCACGCTTCATCGCGGCGATACAGCCGCTCGAGCGCGGCCAGAGCATCGTCGCTGTTCTCGTCGGCATCGGCCGCTGCCTGGTAGGCGGCGATCGCGGCGGACGTCGAAGCGAGCTGGGTCTCTTGCAGATCACCGAGGCCGATCAACAGATCGACCTTCGCGCTGGTCTCGGTCTCGATCTCGGCGTGGAGCTTCAGGGTATCCGCGAGCTCGGACCATTTCTGCTGCTTGCGCTGCGCTTCGCCGAGCGCGGCGTAGGCGGCACGGTTCTGGTTATCGAGCTCGAGTGCGCGGCGCAGGCTCGGCAGCGCGTAGTCCGCGCGATCGAGCTTCGCCGAGTACCAGTGACCGAGGCGCGCCCACCACTTGGAGGCGAGCTTGGGGTCGGTCGCTTCGGTCGCGATCTCCGATGCCTCGGAGACGAGCTCGGCCCAGTTACCCGTCGCGGCGGCGAGCTTCTCGGCGAGCTGCGCGGCGGCGTCGTCTTCCGGTGCGATCTGACACGCGGTGGTGACGGCCTCGAAGGCGCGGGAGAGGTCGCCGACGGAGTCCTCGTAAACGATCGCGAGCTGGACGAGCGTGGCCGCGCGCGCTGCGGGCTCCGCACTCTCGATCCGGCCGAGGAGGACCTCGACGACGGTGTCCCACTTCTTCGCATCGCGCGCCTTGCGCTCGATCAGGTCGAGCGCATCGCGCGCTTCGCTCGCTTCACTCGTATCGCTGCCGGCCTCGCCGAGCAGCGTGACCCAGCCGTCGACATCGTCGGCATCGGGGCGGGTCTGGGCGAGCGTGACGTTCGCCTTGTCGCACGCGATCCTGAGCGACTCGAGCCACTCGATCACGCTGCGCTCGGCAACTTCGTCGTTGCCGCGGCCCGCGAGGTTGATGACCTCCATGTGGTGATCGGCCATGAGCTCGTCGACCGTGACCGGACCCAGGCTCGCGCCGAGGAAGTAGTGGTTGCCACGCGGCGGCTCGAACATGCCGAACACGCGGTCGAGTAGCGCGGACAGATCCGGATCGCCGTAGCGGAAGCCGACGAACACGAGCGAGCCTTCGACATAGAGCTCGCGCGCGTACTCGCGCAGATCGACCGCGTGCGACAACGCGCGCCGCACGCTGCGCGGCGTGACCACGTAGGTGTCGAAGTTGCCGAGCATCTTGACGAGCGTGCGGCGGCGCGGCGAGAGCTCGCCAAGCTCTTGATAGTTGACGACGCGAGCGGGCGGCCACTCGTCCGGCGACAAGGTCTCGAACGCGTGTTCGATGATGTCGCCCGGGAACGTGGTCCACACGTGGCGGAACGGGAGCTTCGCGAGCACCTTCGGCAGCGCCGGAGTCTCGACCGGAGATGCCCACATCTCCTGCACGATGCGATCGCAGGTGTCTTCACCGAGCGCGCGGGCGAGGAACCCGACGGCGCGCGAGAGGCTGCCTTTGTTCAGCAACTTCTCGAGGTCTTTGGTGGCCGCTTCATCGCCTTCGCGACCGCGGGTCTCGAGCGCCTTCGTCATGCGCTCCAACATCTGCTTCCAACTCGGGACGCCGATTCCTGCACCGATGACCAGGGCCGCGCGGCCCGTACGGATCTGTTCGATGAGCGAATCGGGGATCGTGTGCTCTTGCATCCTAAACCCTCGATCTTTAATTGTTTCGGAGGCGGACCCTATCCAGGTGCCCCCAGGACCGCAAGCCCAAAATGGGGCGTGTTAGCGTGGGCTCGGGGTGCGGCTCAGGCGCAAGATCACGTTCGCGTTCTTCCTCGTGAGCTCGGCCGTCAGCGTGCTGCTCGCGTTGTTCCTGTACAGGTTCATCAAGGACCAGCTAAGCCACGATGTTCGCGACCGTTTGAGAGACATGGCCCACCTGGGAGCGGCCGAGGTCGAGCAAGACTCGTTCGCGAAGCTGACCGCCCAGCTGCCAGGCTCGGGCGACCTGCCAGACGCGGCGGTGGCGCTGATCGAGGCGTCTCCCGCCTACAAGGAACTGTCCGACCACGTGCGCATGATCCGCTCGGTCGAGCCCTCGCTGATTCACTACGCGTATCTCCTCGCGCCGACCGCCGACCGGATGCACGCGCGCTTCGTGGCCGATGCCGATGTCCTGGCCTACGAGGCGCTCGAGGCGAAGCACCAGCCGCTACCGGAGAACGAATCGATCTCGCACTTCGGGCAGGCCTACGACGTCTCGGCGCTGCCGCTGCTCCAGCAGGCGCTCGCCGAGTGTTCGCCGCAGCAGGAGACCGAGTTCGCCTACGACGAGAAGTTCAAGGTCAGCTCGATCTCGGCGTACATGCCGATCACCGACGACGATGGCCACGCGCTGCGCGACGCGACCGGCGCATGCCTCGGCGTCCTCGGGCTCGATGTCACGGATCGCAAGATGCGCGAGGCGCTCGATGCAGCCGGCGTCCTGGCCTTGCGGATCTCGTTGCTGATGATCGTGGTGACGCTCGTGGTGTCGATCGTGCTCGGGACCCTGCTCACGCGGCCGATCCTCGCGCTCACCGCGAGCGTGAAGCGGTTTGCGGACAAAGACTTCGCGGCGCGCACGGCGGTGACCTCCGGCGATGAGGTCGGCCAGCTCGGCATGAACTTCAACCGTATGGCCGAGACGATCCAGCTCCACAGCGAGCATCTCGAAGACCTCGTCGACCAGCGCACGAAGGAGCTCTCCGACGAGAAGCAGACCTCGGATCGCCTGTTACTGAACGTGTTGCCGCAAAAGATCGCCGACCGGTTGAAGGGCGGCGAGAACCTGATCGTCGATCGGTTCGAAGCGGTCAGCGTGCTGTTCGCGGACCTCGTGGGCTTCACGAAGATGTCGGCGCTGACCACGCCCGAAAAGCTCGTCACGATGCTCAACGAGCTGTTCAGCGAGTTCGACAAGCTCGCCGAGACCCACGGCCTCGAGAAGATCAAGACGATAGGTGACGCGTACATGGTCGTCGCGGGCGTGCCGCTCCCCATCGAGGATCACGCGGTGCGGATGGCGCGGATGGGCGAGGACATGATCGCGGTGGTCCTCGCGTACGCCACGCGCGAAGGCTCCGAGCTCAGCATCCGGATCGGCATGCACAGCGGCCCGGTGGTCGCGGGTGTAATCGGCCAGAAGAAGTTCATCTACGACCTCTGGGGCGATACGGTGAACACCGCGAGTCGGATGGAATCGCACGGCGTGGCGAACCGGGTGCAGGTCTCGGAACCGACCGCGGAGCTGCTCCACGGGCACTTCGATCTCGAAGCGCGCGGCGAGATCGACATCAAGAGCAAAGGCAAGATGAAGACGTTCCTGCTAGGATCGCGGCGCGATGGCATCTGAAGTCGCGGCCATCTACCGCCAGTCGAAGAAGAAGCAGGACATCAACTGGTTCACCGAGTGGATCGCACGTCCGCCGGCGGCCGTCGTCGTGTACCTGCTGCGCAACACGGCGTTCACGCCGAACCAGGTGACGTTTCTCTCCGCGTTCGTCGCCCTCGGTGCGTGCGCGGTGATGATCCTCTTCCTCGGCTGGATCCCGCTCGTGATCGCCGCGGCGCTGTTCGAATTCTCGTTCATCCTCGATTGCGCCGACGGCATGCTCGCACGCCTTCGCAAGCTCGCCTCCCCGCTCGGTCACCTGCTCGATTTCTTGATGGACGAGCTCAAGGCGATGCTGCTCTACGGCGCGGTCTCGGTCCGGATGTGGCGCGAGACTGGCGATGCGCGGATGTTGCTCGTCGGGCTCGCGGGTGGCTTCTGCCTCGCGGCCGGCATCTCGCTGACCTCGTTCATGCGCCGGCCCGAGTACGGCGCGAAGCCACCGACCGAAGATGGTCAGCCTGCCGAGGTCAAGCCGCGCCGCGGGTTGATCGGGATCGCGCTGTTCGCGGTCGAGTGGCCGTCCCGCGTGGTCGTTCACTATCCGCAGTACCTCTGGCTCGTCGCGGTGGTGAATCGTATCGACATCTATTTTTGGGCGTACGGCGCGGTCAACGTGCTGTATCTGGCGAAGAGCCTCGCAGTGATCGTCGTGCGGCTCGGCAGGTTCACCAAGTGACGCGCCCAGAGCCCGTAGACCAGGTCATCCTGATCGCGGCGGGGCGTGGCCGCCGCCTCGGCACGCACACCGACGAGATCCCGAAATGCATGGTCGAGGTCGCGGGGATGCCGATCTTCGGTTGGGTGTGGAAGGCGTTGTCGAGCGTCGGTGCGAAGCGGCTCGTCGTGATCCGCGGCTATCGCGGCGATGTGCTCGAGACGTTCATCAAGACGATCGTCCCCGATGCGATCTTCGTCGACAACCACGAGTGGCAGACCAACAACGTGTTGCTGTCGCTCGACAAGGCGCGCGCTCACCTCGATCGCCCGACGTACATCACCTACAGCGACATCGTGTTCTCGTCGGGGGTCGCGCGTGCGGCCGCGGCCTCGACCGCCGATATCGGCCTCGTCATCGATCGCGACTTCAAGACGATCTACGAGGGCCGCACCGAACACCCGCTCGATGAAGGCGAGGTCTCGGACCTCATGCCCGATGGCACGGTCGCGCGCGTCGGCAAGCGGGCGCTGCCGCCCGAGGATGCGGTCGGCGAGTTCATCGGCCTCGCGAAGCTCGGCGCCGGTGGCGCTCAGATCTTCGCGCGTTCGCTCGCCGCGCTCGCGCAGCGCTTCGAAGGACGCGAGACCGAACCGTTCCAGCGTGCGGCGACGTATCGCAACGCGTACCTGACGGACCTGTTGCAGGAGCTCGTCGATTCGGGGCTCCCCGTCGATCCGATCCTGATCTCGGGCCAGTGGCGCGAGATCGATACCGGCCAAGATCTCGACCGTGCACGCATGCTGCTAGAGTCGAGCGCCAAGGAGTGGTCATGATTCGCCGCCTCACGTTGCTGTGTGCACTCGTCCTCTCCACGTCCGTCTTCGGGGCGTGCGACAAGCCAACCCAGGTCGACTGCGATAAAGCGCTGCGCAATATCCAGAAGCTGCTCGGCACCGAGAACATCCTCACGCCTGCACAGCTGCAAAGCGAAGTGCGACGTTGCAGCTCTGCGTCGAGCAAGACCGCCGTCGCGTGCGCCATCGCCGCGCAGTCGCTCGACGACATCAACAAGTGCGACTTCGAGAAGAACGGCAAGCACCACTTCGCGACATCTGCGCGCGGCTCGGGCTCGGCGACAGGCTCGGGCTCGGCCGCCGTGCCGGCGGGTTCGGACACTGTCGATTCGCCCACGCCGCCGCCGGCGCCCGCGAAGTGAACCTGCCGGCTGCCGTCGTTGCAGCCTTGCTGAGCACCATCGCGCATGGTGCGCCGGCGCCCGCCGTGATCGTCGCGCTCGCCGCGCCTGAAACCAAGGACGCGCGTGACGCGGTCGCGATCGGACCGAACGGCCAGGTCTACGAGCCCGATGGCAACGGTACCTGGAGCCGCCATCATGCCGGCGGGATCGCCGACGACGTCGTGCGCGCCGCGCGCGCAGGTGCCCTGCTCATCGTCGGTGTCGATGGTGGACCGCCGTACGCGTATCGGCCCACTCGCACGGCCGGCAAGCCCGGCGATGGCGCGTGGCAGATGATCGTCCTCGGGCTGCACGCCAAGGCGATCGTCGGGCGCGGTCCTCGCGCGACGGCCGCGTTCGGTCGCCAGGTATTCGGGCTCGACACCGGCAAGCCCGTGCGGCTCGCCGACGCGCCCGCGCCGGTGACCGCGCTCGCGGCCTCGCCGAAGGCGGTCGTGGTCGTCACCGACAAGGGCCTCGCGCGCCTCGAGGGCAAGGGCTGGAAGCCGATCGCGAATGCACCGAAGCAGGTGATCGCGTTGCTCGACGATCGCTGGGCGCTCGTCGAGCGCGGCTTGCTCGATCTGCGCTCGCAAAAGATAACGGCCTGGCCGACCGGATTTCGCGTGGCCTCGGTCGTCGCGATCGACAACGACCTCGTGGTTGCCGCCGGCACGCTAGGTGCAGATCTGCAGCTCGTGACGATCAAGGCTGGCCGGCTCGACCAAGAAGCGATCGGCGTGCAGCTCGCCGCGATCATTGCGATCGCTGCGGACCGCAGCGGCCGCGTGGTCGTGGCGTCGCGCGATGGCCATCTCGCCGTGCGCGACAAGACCGGCGCCTGGACCGCCATCACGGTCCAGGACGCGCTGCCTGCGGCTCGCCCTGGCTCGCCACCGGCGGTCCAGCAGTGACCGACAAAGGCGACGAGAGCCCGAGCCACCACGTCTGGAGCCACCTGTTCAACGTGGTGGTCTTCGTCGGTGGATCGATCGCGCTCGCGTGGATGATGCACGCGCTCGGCTGGGACAACGCGCGCAAGGTGTTTGTCGATGTCGGCGCATGGTTCATCCTGATCGTCGGACTCGACGTGCTCGGCATGGGCCTCGATGCCGGCGCGATCTACGCGTTCATGCTGCCCGAGGCGCAGAACGTGTCGTACTGGAAGGTGTTCGCGGCGCAGGCCTCGGGCCGCGCGATCAACATCTTCGTGCCCGGTGGGGTTGTCGGTGAAGCCACGAAGATCACGATGCTCGTCACCGTGTGTCCGCGCGACCGCGTGGTGTCGTCGATCGTGTTGTTCAACCTTTCGACGTTTTACATGTCCGTAGCGATCGTGTTGATCGGCGTTCCGATCACGATGTTCGCCGTCGATCTGCCGCACGGCCTCGAGGTCGTCGTGTTGATCGCGATCGCGATCCTCATCCCGATCGTGATCGGCCTCGCCGTCATCGTCCATCGCGGTGCGACCGGCAGCGTGATCTCGACCCTTCGCGGCATGCGCATCATCTCCAGAGAGCGCGCGGCGAACTGGCGTGAGCGGCTCGGCAAGCTCGATAGCGACCTCCAGGCGCTGCACTCCGATCACACGCCCGGCACGAAGAACGCGTTGATCTTTCTCGTCGCGGAGCGCGCGGTGTCGTGGACCGCGACGATCGTCGTGCTGGCCACGGTCGGCGTTCATCTTCACCCGACCCTCGTGATCGGCGTGCTCTCGGTCGGCGTCCTCATCAGCTGGATCTCGGCGGTAGTGCCGTTTGGCCTCGGTGTAGCCGATGGCAGCAACTTCGCGCTGTTCAAAGCCCTCGGTGCGGCGGGCGCGAACGGCGTGTTCGTGACCCTCCTCAACCGGGCGCGAACCCTCGTGATCGCGCTGATCGGCTTCGTCATCATGGCAATCGCCCATTTCACGAATCGAACCGTCGTCAGGCAGCGACATCGTAGCCATGCTGCACGCCTTGCGTCGGTCTCCACGACCACGATAGCCTGAACGACCGCACTCGCTATGGCCCCGCATGTCCTGGTAGCTGACGACGATGCGTGGATACTTCGCATGGTCGCAACCGTGCTCGAAAAGCGCGGCTACAGTGTCGAGACCGCGGTCGATGGTGAGGACGCTCTAGCGCGTGCGCTCGCGCGGACGCCGGACCTCCTCATCACCGATGTGATGATGCCGAAGGTCGACGGCTGGTCGCTCGTGCGCCAGCTGCGCTCGCACGCCGAGCTCGCGATGCTGCCCGTGATCTTTCTGACCGCGCTGTCGTCCGAGGACGATCGGATCCGCGGCTTCCGGCTCGGCGCCGACGACTACGTCACCAAGCCGTTTCGGTTCGAGGAGCTCGATCTGCGCGTCGCCAAGACGCTGCGGCGTACGGCGCAGACCGTCCAGGAGACCCGCGAGCAGATCAACACGTCGGGCCTGCGCGGCGACCTCTCCCAGGTCGGCCTCAGCTCGCTACTCGTGTTGATCGAGATGGAGCGCAAGACGGGCCTGCTCCAGCTGCGCTCGCCGGATGGCATCTCGGCGCAGATCCTCGTGCGCTCGGGCAAGGTCGTGCACTCGCGCCTCGACGATCGCGAAGTGCCGGTCGATGCCGAGTGCGTCTACTTCCTCCTGACCTGGGGCGCGGGCGACTTCGAGTTCGTCACGTGTGTCGTGGAGGGTGAAGATCGCGTCAACGTCTCGACCACGCACCTGCTGATGGAAGGTGCGCGCTTGATGGACGAATCGAGCGACCGGGCCGAAGGGCCGGCGATGAAGATTCCGCCCCGCGCGAGTCACGAAGGTAACGACGAGCTCGAAGAGCCGCCCGATCCGCAGAGCGCCGTGTTCTCGCCGCCCGGAGAAGAAGAAGGCGCGACGCTGACTGGCGATCCGGCTGTCGATGGTGTCGATGTCGATGTCGAGCTCGACCTCGAGGACCGGACCGCGACGTCGTCGACCGACGATAACTGGGAGTAGCTAGCGCTTCTTCTTGCGAGCGCGCGCCGTGACCTCGGCGAGCTTGCCCGAGGCGAGGAGCTTGCGCAGCTCGCCTTCCATCTCGCGCGCGAACAACAGCCGCACGGCTTCGACACCGACCGTGCGAAACGCTCCGAACAGCTTGCTCGCATCGGCGATGCCGATATGACCTTCTTTGACGCGCCCCAAGAACAGCTCGACGAGCTCGTTCACCGCGCGGCCGAGGTGCTTGCGGAGGATCGCGGAGGCCTGGGTCGCGGTCTCGAGATCGATGCCGACACCTTCGAGCCGGATCGCGATCTGGAGCAGAGCCGGGCTCGCGACGAAGTACACGTCGCCTTTGCGCTCGACGATGTTCGCGCGAGCGAGATCCGAGAGCAGGCCCGGGCGACGGTTGCCGACGAGCTCGTAGAGCTCGGTCTCGCTGACCGTGCGCGGTTGATCGGCGGCCCAGGGCGCCTGCATCTCTTCCTCGACGCCGAGCCACTCCGCGAGATCGACCTCGCCGCGATCGATCCGCTTCATCAGGTCGCCGATCGCGTCGATGCGCAGGCCGCGATCGGAGAGTTGCGCGATCAACTTCAGGCGCTCGACGTGCGGCTTGCCATAGTGGGCGACGCGACCACGGATCTCGGGATTCTGGAGCGCGCCGCGCGATTGATAAAACCGGATCGTCCGACTCGGAACTTTCGACAGCGAGGCGAGCTCGTCGATCGTGAGGGTCGCTTGTTCGGGCGCTGCCATCGCTAGGTCCATCATGCCGCGAGCTCCGGCTGGCGAGTCGGCAGCGCGAGCCGAAAGATCGTGCGAAGCGTAGTGCCGAGCTGGCGGCTGAACCGACCCTTGTTGTAAGGCACGCCGTACTTCTTGCAGATCGCCTCGACCTTGGGCCCGATCTCCGGATAGCGATTGCTCGGCACATCGGGGAACAGGTGGTGCTCGATCTGATGCGACAGGTTGCCGCTCATCAGGTGGAACAGCTTGCCGCCCGTGATGTTGCACGAGCCGAGCACCTGGCGCAGGTACCAACCGCCACGGGTCTCGCCCGCGACCTCGGCTTCGCTGAAGGTCTGCGCTCCATCGGGGAAGTGGCCGCAGAAGATGATCGCGTAGGTCCACAGGTTGCGCATGCCATTCGCGACGAGGTTCGCGAGCATCACGGGCAGGAACAACGGGCCCGCGAGCAGTGGCCAGAGCACGTAGTCTTTCAAGAGCTGCTTGCCCGCCTTGCGGCCGACGCCG
Source organism: Kofleriaceae bacterium (assembly GCA_043780895.1). Lineage (GTDB taxonomy): Bacteria > Myxococcota_A > Polyangia > Haliangiales > Haliangiaceae > JABFXX01. The sequence goes on from JAYWCI010000265.1 coordinate 32,077, forward strand.
CTCAACTGACCGCGGACGTCGGCGAATTTGATCTCGCCACGGCGGAGCGCGACGAGATCGATATCGTGCAGGCCGACGCCCCACTGGAACATGAACGCGAGCAGCGTGTTGTAGATCGGCTGCGCGAGATAGACCGGGCGCCACGGTTGCTTCTTCGTGACGCGCAGGATGTCGTACCCGACGTCGCGATCCTTGCCGATCACGTTGGTCCACGTGTGGTGCATCACGTTGTGCGAGTGCTTCCACTGATCCGCCGGGCACACGTTGTCCCATTCCCAGGTCGAGGAGTGGATCTCGGGATCCTGCATCCAGTCCCACTGGCCGTGGATCACGTTGTGCCCGATCTCCATGTTCTCGAGGATCTTCGCGAGTCCGAGCGATGCGGTGCCCGCGCCGATCGCCGCGAAGAACAGCGGCGGGAACGGCATCAAGGGCAAGCTCGCAAAGATCATCGCGCGGCCGCCGAGTGCCATGCCGCGCTGGGTCTTGATCACGCGCTTGATGTACGCGCGATCGTTGTCGCCGAGGCTCGCGCGGACGTCTTGTTGAAGAGCGTCAAGCTCGCTGCCAAATCCTTCGGTATCGATGGTCATCATGAGAATCTCCTAGAGAGCGAGCTCGACATCGCCCGCAGCCGCGCACACGCAGATCTGGACGCGGGCGCCGGGCTCGTCGATCGTGGCGCCGGTCCGCAGGTCGCGAACGCAGCCGGAAACAAGCGATACATCGCAGGTGTGGCAGATGCCCATCCGGCAGCCGTGTGCGGGGGCGAGGCCGGCATCCTCGGCAACACGCAGGATCGAGGTCGCGGCATCGGCGATCGCGGATCTCTGCGAGCTCGCACTCGTCGTGAACGTCACCCGTCCACCACTCGCGTTCGCGGGCAGGACCGCGAGGGCCGCGCGAAACCGCTCGACGTGCAGCGCGTTCGCCCTGCCCGCCTGCGTGAAGTCCGCGGTGATCGTATCGAGGAGGCCCTGCGGCCCGCACGCCCACGCTTCGCGCTCGCGCCAATCGGGCACGAGCTCGGCGAGCTGGGCGGCGCTGAACCGGCGCGCGTCTTCACGAGTGTAGACCGTCACGCGGCGATAGCTCGGGTGACCATCGCTGATGGCCTGGAGCTCCTCGCCGAAGATGTGATCGCCCGGCGTCCGCGTGAAGTGAACGTGCACGACATCCGGCATCGCGCCGCGCGACGCGAGGGAACGCACCATCGAAGCGATCGGCGTGATGCCGCTGCCCGCGGTGATGAACAGGGCGCGGATCGGTGCGCCTTCCGGCATCACGAACGTGCCGGTCGCTTCGCTGATCGCGAGCAGCGTCCCGATCGGGGTCGCGACCAGCGCGCTCGAGACCCTGCCCTGCGCCTTGACCGTGATCTCGAAGCAGCCATCGCGGCGATCCGGCGACGAGCTGATCGAGTACGTGCGGGTCGCGACGCGACCGGCGATCGCGGTGCCCACGCGGACGTGTTGACCCGCCTTGTGGGTGCGCCAGCCGCGGCTCGGTCGGAGGACCAGCGTGCGCACGCCCGGCACCTCGTCCCGCGCGGCCTCGACCCGCGCCTGGCGGGTGTGGCTGACCGCGAGCGGGCGGAACAGCTCGATGTAGTGCGACGGGACCAGCGGCGTAGCGACGAGGCCGGCCACGTCGGCGAGCTTGGACCAGAGGGTGGATACGACGTTCTCCATTGAGACAATCATAACTGTGACAGTTAATACTGTCAAGATAGGCCCGGTGAGGACGGAGAGGGCTATAATGATTTCAGCGGCTTGTGGTATGCAGTCGGCATGGCGAGCACCAAAGAAGCCGAGCTCCGCACGCAGCTGACCGCGGCGATGAAGGCCCGAGATTCGAAGACCGCGAACCTCATCCGCATGATCAACACCAAGATCACGGAGCGCCGCACGGCGCCGGGCTTCACCGGCGAGGTCGACGACGCGCTCGTGCTCGACGTGATCGCGACCTACAAGAAGCAGATGGAGAAGGCGAAGATCGAGTTCGCCAATGCCGGCGAGCGCGGCAAAGAACAGCTCGCCGAGCTCGAGTTCGAGGTCGAATGGGCGGCGAAGTGGCTGCCGCAGGGCCTGAGCGAGACCGACCTCCGCGCTGCGGTCGAAAAGGCCGTCGCCGCCCTGCCCGCCAAGGATCCGAAGATGGCGGGCCGCGTGGTCGGCGCGATCAAGAAAGAATTCGGCGACCGCGCCGACGCGAACCTCGCGAAGAAGATCGCTGAAGAGCTGCTGGCAACCTAGCGCTGGGCGCTATCGGACGTCCGAGTAGTGTTAGCGTTCGACATGCGACAACTCTCGTTGATGATGGTTCTGGCGGTGTCCCTCGTTGGCTGCGGCGACAAGTGGGACAAGGCGACCTCCAAGATGGAGGACTTCAAGACCAAGATGTGCGCCTGCAAGGACAAGGCGTGCGTCGATGGCGTGAAGAAGGACGAGCGCGCGTGGGAGGACTCGATGAAGGACTCCTTCAAGAAGGACGAAAAGCCGCCCGAGAAGTTCATGACCAAGGCCGAGGCGATCGACAAGGAGTCGCGCGAGTGTCGCAAGACGATCGAGAAGGCTGCGGGCGCTGCAGCCGGCGCCGATTCGCTCAAGAAGATGACCGGCTTCAAGGATGCGATGTGCGCGTGCAAGGATGCCGCGTGCAGCACGAAGGTCTCCGAAGACATGACCAAGTGGAGCAAGGACCAGGCCGCGAGCCCGGATACGGCGCCCGTGATGGACGAAGCTACCACGAAGCAGTTCAGCGACATCACGTCCGCGCTCGGCACGTGCATGCAGACGGCGATGACGGGCAGCGCGGCCGCACCCGCACCCGCACCTGCCGCGCCGTAGTCAGACGGTCTCGCCGACCGTGCCGATACCCTTGGTCGGCTTCGCCGGTTCGCGACGAATTCGTGCGAGTAGCGTGTGGCCCCAGTAGTAGCTGACGGGTAGCACGACCAACGTGAGCAGCGCGGCCGAGATGGTGCCCGCGACGACCACGACCGCGATCGGTCGCTGGGTCTCGCTACCGATCGCGTGGGACATAGCCGCCGGCAACAAGCCGAGCGAGGCGAGCAGCGCGGTCATCAAGACAGCGCGCAAGCGTTCGCGCGTGCCCTCGATCGTCGCGGTGCGAAGCTCCTCGCCGCGCTCGCGGCGCACCTTGATCGCGCTCACGACGAGCACGCAGTTCAAGACTGCCTGGCCGAGGAGCGCGATGAAACCAACGGCGGCCGACACGCTCAGCGTCATGCCGGCGAACGCGAGCCCGGCAAACCCGCCGAGTAACGCGATCGGCAGGTTCAACAGAATGATGGTCGCGTCCCAGGCCGAGCCGAACGCCGAGAACAACAGCAGGAACGTGAGCAACAGCGACAGCGGCAGGACGAGCGTCAGCCGCTTCATCGCGCGCTGCTGGTTCTCGAACTCGCCACCCCAGGTCATCGAGTAACCGACCGGCAGCTTCACGTTCTGATCGACGCGTTGCTGCGCATCTTCGACCACCGAGCCGAGGTCGCGATCGCGCACGTTCGCGCGGATGCCGATGTAGCGCTTGCCGTTCTCGCGCGTGATGGCGGCGGGGCCCTTCGCCATGCCGACCTTCGCGAGCGCCGAGACGGGCACGAGCGTGCCGTCCTTGAGCGGGACGCGAAGCTCGCGGATCGAGGTGAGGTCCTCGCGCGCTGCCTTCGGTAAGCGCACGGTCACGTCGAACCGCTTCTCGCCATCCCACAGCTCGGAGGCCGCGTGGCCCGAGAGTGCGGTCTCGAGATACGCTTGTAGACTACCGAGGTCCTGATCCCACCGTGCGAGAGCCTTGCGATCCGGAATCACCGCGATCACGGGCTCCTCGGTAGCCTTGACGATACCGGGGTCCGCGATGCCGGGGACCTTCTCGATCTGCGATTCCGCCGCGTTCGCGAGCGCGCGCAGCTGGGTCACATCATCGCCGAAGATCTTCACGGCGACCTGGCCCTGCTGGCCACTGATGTTCTCGTTGACGTTGTCGCGGATCGGCTGGCTGAAGTCGTACTCGATGCCCGGCAGTGCGCCGAGGTTCTTGGTCATCACAGCGACGATGTCGTCGAGCGTGTGCAGGCCCTTGCGCCACTCCTTCATCGGCTTGAGCTTGATGAAGATCTCGAGGTTGTTGAACAGCTTGGCATCGGTGCCATCCTCGGGCCGGCCGAGCTGCGAGAGGATCTCGGTGACCTCGGGCAACCCGGCGCGCAGCTTCTCGATGATCTTCGGCGTGAGCTCGCGACCGTCCGTGAGCGAGCTCGTCGGTGGCAACGTGAACGTCACGTAGATCGAACCTTCGTTGAGCGCCGGCAAGAACTCGCTGCCGAGCCGCGGCGCGAGCGCGACGCCACCGGCGATCAGGCCGAGCGTCATCACGAGCACCGCGAGCGGATAGCGCATCGCGAGGTTGAGGATCGGCGTGTGCGCCTTGTCGGCGACCTTGAGCAGCGGCGAGATCTTCACCGCCTTGTGTCGGCGCAGCGCGTAGAAGCAGAGCACCGGGACGAGTGTGAAGGACACGAGCATCGCACCGACGAGTGCGCTGACGACGGTGTGCGCCATCGGCGCGAAGATCCTGCCCTCGACGCGCTGGAGCGCGAAGATCGGCAGATACGCGGCAACGATGATCAACAGCGAGAACAGCGTCGGCCGTGCGACGTGGCGAGCGGCATCGAAGATCGTGCGGATGCGCTCCTGCGTGTTCTTGGTCTGATACGCCGGCCCCGCCGCGTGCTCGAACACGTGTTCGACGAGGATCACCGCACCATCGACGATGATGCCGAAATCGACCGCACCCATCGAGAGCAAGTTCGCGGACATCCCGCGCACGTGGAGATAAATGAACGCGGCCGCGAGCGACAGCGGAATCACCACCACAACCACGAGCGACGCGCGAATCGACAACAGGAACACGAACAAGACGATCGAGACCAGCAACGCGCCTTCGAGCAGGTTGTGGAACACCGTCTCGAGCGTGGTCGCGACGAGCTCGGTGCGATCATAGAACGGGTTGATCTTGACCTCGGCCGCGGACTGCGCAAACGGCGCAACAGGATCGGTGCAGCGACCCAGTGAGGGTTGAACCGGCAGCGCATGTGCCTGGAGCTCGGCGACGCGTGCGCGCACGCCCTCGAGCACCTGCGACGGGTTCTCGCCCTTGCGCATGATCACGATGCCCTGCACCGCATCGGTGTTGCCATTGCGCGTGACCACGCCCTGGCGTGGCGCGTAGCCGGTGCGGACCGCGGCGACATCGCGGATCGTGACCGGGACGCCGGCGTGGAAGCCGACGCGCACGTCGTTCAGCTCGTCAGCCGACGTGAACGTACCGATCGAGCGAATCACGAAGCCCTGTTCGCCTCGCTCGACCAGGCCACCCGACGCGTTCGCCGAGGCCTTGCCGAGCGCGCCGAACAGATCGTCGAGCACGACGCCGAGACTCGCCATCTTCGCCGGATCCGGCTCGACATGAATCTCCTCGACCAGGCCGCCATACGAGGTGACATCGGCGACGCCGGGAACGCGCATCAACGCGGGCCGCACGGTCCAGTCCTGGAGCGTGCGCAGCGTCATCGGATCGCTGGTCTTACTGTCGAGCGTGTAGCGATAGACCTCGCCGATCGGCGTCGCATCCGGCGCGAGGTCCGGCGTGATGCCATTCGGCAAGTTCGCATTCGGGATGCGCTCGGTGACTTGTTGCCGAGCCTGCAGCGTATCGACGCCGTCCGCAAACGTGAGCGTGACCATCGAGAGCCCGAACAGCGAGATCGAACGCTGGCGGATCGTGCCTGGCACGCCGTTCAAAGCGCGCTCGAGCGGGATCGAGATCCGGCGCTCGACTTCTTCGGCGGGCTGGCCGGGATACAGCGTGATGATCTGGACCTGCGGATCAGTCGGATCCGGGAACGCCTCGATCGTGAGATGCGCGAACGCTTCGTAGCCCACGATGGCGACCGTGATCGCGAGGGCGAGCGCGGCGAGCCGATGGTGGAGGGACGCGCCGAGGAGCTTGTCGATCACGTTAGTTGTCCAGCTGGATCTGGTTGTCGAGCAGCGTCGCGCCGCGCACCACGATCTGCTCGCCGGGCTCGACGCCGGTCGCGATCGTCGCGACACCACCATGGACCGGGCCGAGCGTGACCGTGCGCTTGCGCAGGGCGCCCTTCTCGCGGACATAGACAAAGCTGGCCGTACCGTCCGAGATCACGGCGGTCGCTGGCACCGCGACCTTCGCGGGCGTCGTGTCGAGGAAGCGGAGCTGGACGTGCGCGTTCGGGCGCAGCGTGCCGGTCGGGTTCGCGAGCTTGACGCGGACCGGGATCGTGTGGCGATCCGGATCGACGATCGAGGAGATCCGATCGATCGTGCCTTCGGTCTCGCCATTGTCGGAGAGGACGACCTGCGCCTTGGCACCTTCGGTCAGCGTGCCGAGGTCGCTCTCGAACACGTCGGCCACGACCCACACGTCCGAGAGATTGGCGATCGCGAGTAGCGAGCCGGTGCTGGCATCGACCTCCTGTCCGACCGTGAGGTTCATCTCGACGACGACCCCGGAGCGCGGCGCGGTTACCGTGAACGACGAATCGCCGTTCGCGGTGATCTTGAGTGACGACAGCTTCTGCTGCGCGAGCGAGACCGCGAGGTCCGCTTCGACGAGCGCTTGCTTCGCAGCGACGAGCTCCTTGCCAGGCAGCGAGCCGGCATCGACCAGCGCCTGCGTGCGATCGAGATTGATCTTCGCGCTCGCGCGCTCGACGATCGCTTTTTGTTGGTCGCTCCGGAGCTCTGCGAGGTTCGGGCTCGCGACCGTGAACAGCTTGTCGCCCGAGGTCACGCGCTGGCCGCGCTCGATCATGAGCGCAGAGAGGCGGCCCGCGAGCGGGGTTCCGAGCCGCGACGTACGGGTCTCGTCGAACACCACGCGCGCGGGTACCGGATCCGACCAGCGCGCCTCGGCACCCTTCGCGGGCTCGATCGTGATCGCGGCCCACTGGGGCGCGTCGTCGGTAAGCGTGACGGCATCGGAGCGGACCGTCATGCCCACGTGAGGGGCCGTGGGCGTCGGCTCGGGTCGCGTGTAGGTCTCGGCGAGTACGAGTGCTGAGCCGCCGATGATGACCGCGCCGGCCATCACGGAGAGGTAGGTCCACTTCTTGTTCATGTCGGTCCGGGAGGACCAAAATGCATCGGTGGTGCCAACCGAGATGAGAGAATCAGGGTCAGGCGAACGCGATCAAGTGGTCGAGCGACGTCGCCATGGCGCTGACATCGGGGTGCAGCTGCGGGGGATCCTCGCGAGGGACCGCAGGACGGTCATGGTGCCTTCACAGCGATTGCATCGGGTGGAACAGCGTTGAAGATGCGTTCGGGGCGCGCCACCGCGGTGGAATGTCGCGCTCGCCGACAAGAAGTCGCATCGCGTGACGAGCCCGCGCCTTCGGGGCGTTGCTGAGTGGCTAACGGGGGCGTGGCATTTGCACCACCGCCGACGTGGCCTCAGTCCTTGTTGCCCATGCGCTGCAACGTTCGGCGATCGATGCCGAGCAGCTGGGCGGCCGCGGTCTTGTTCTGGTCGGTGTGGTCGAGGGCCTTGGCGATGTAACGCTGCTCGAGCAACTCGAGCGTGGGCCAGTCGCTATCGATCGCCGCAGCACCGGATCGCAGCTCGGCCAGCGCAGGCACGCGCAGCACGGTGGGCGGCAGATCGCTGGGAAGGATCACATCGCCACGACACATCGCGACGGCGCGCGCCATCGCGTTCTCGAGCTCGCGCACGTTGCCCGGCCAGCGATGCTCGCGGATCACTGCGAGCGCAGCTTCGCTGATCTCGGGATTCGGGCGACCGAGCTCGAGCGAGTGGCGCGCCGCGAAGTGGCGTGTGAGTGCGAGCAAGTCATCACCCCGATCGCGCAGCGACGGAACCTCGAGCGTGACGACGCTCAACCGATAGAACAGATCGGAGCGGATCCTACCCTGCACCATCTCGACCTGGAGGTCGCGGTGCGTCGCGGTGATCACGCGTACGTCGACCTCGATCGGCTGGTTACCACCGACCCGGCGAATCTCGCCCTCTTGCAACACGCGCAAGAGCTGGGCTTGGACCTTCGCCGAGACATCACCGATCTCGTCGAGAAACAGCGTGCCGCCGCTCGCTTCTTCGAACAGGCCGCGCCGCGTGCTCTGCGCACCGGTGAACGCGCCCTTCTCGTGACCGAACAGCTCGCTCTCGAGCAAGCTCTCGGTCAGCGCCGCGCAGTTGACCGCGACGAAGGGAGCGGTCGCGCGGCGGCTGCGCTCGTGCAACGTGTGAGCGACGAGCTCCTTGCCGGAGCCACTCTCGCCGTGGATGTAGATCGTGGCGTTCGTCGCGGCGACCTGTGCGAGCTGCTTGTACAGCTCGATCATGGCGGGGCTCGTACCGATCAAGCTTCGTTTGCCGAGGACCTCGCGCGACAGCGCTCGGTGCTCGCGCGCGAGCTTGCGCCGATCGAGGGCGCGGTTCACTGTCGTGATGAGCGCCGAGATATCGACGGGCTTGGTCAGATAGTCGGCAGCGCCGTGGCTCATTGCATCCATCGCGACGTTCGGATCGGCGTACGCGGTCACGAGCACGAGCGGCGTGTCGGGATGTTCGGTGCGCACGGTCTCGAGCAACTCGAGGCCGCTGACCGTCGCCATCTGGATATCGGAGATCACGAGATCGAATTTCTGGCTGGCGAGCTTGCGCTGGGCCTCGGCCCCATCGGCCGCGTAGCTGACCTCGTGGCCCTGCCGCGCGAGGACCTCGCCCAGCATCTCGCGGGTGAGCTCGTCGTCATCGACCACGAGCGTGTGGATCGGACCCATCGCGCGTTTGTAGCACGCGGTACGATGCGACCGTGGGGGAGCGAACGATGAAGCCGGTGTATCTGATCGCGATCATCGCGGCGGCCCTCCTGTTCGTGCTCGTCGTCGACGTGCGGGGCTCGCGGAGCGCGCAACAATCCGCCGACAAGATCCTGAACAACTCGACCCGCGCGATCGAGCTCGTGGAGGATCTGCGCTGGCAGATCCATCAGCTCGGCCACACCGATCGCGAGGGCGTACCGGCGCTGATCACGCAGCTCGACAAGGACGTCCGCGAGTACGCGCCGCTCGCGATCGATACCGGCGAGGCCGCGATCTGGACCAAGGTCCACGACAGCGTCGCGATCGTCCGCGAGGCGGCTTCGCGTGGCGATTTCGATCTCGTGCGCAGCCGGACCCAGACGATCGGGCCCGATGTCGATCGCCTGGTCGAGATCAACAATGCCGAGGTCGCCTCGTACCTCGCGAAGATGAGCGACGATCGAATCGACGAGATCATCGGCGACGTCGTCGCGGTGATCGTGGCGGCGATCGTGATCGCGGCACTCGCCCGTGCACTCTACCGATCGCAGGCGCGCGGGAAGGAGCTCGCGCGCGAGAGCCTGCTCCGCGCGGAGGAGCGCAACCGCGAGCTCGATGCCTTTGCCGGGCGCGCGGCCCACGACCTGAGGTCGCCGCTCAACCCGATCCGTGGCTACGCGGAGCTGATCTCGACGGACGCGAACGTCTCGCCCGATACCCGCCGCCAGGCCAGCCTGATCACGAAGGGCGTGCTCCGCATGTCCAAGGTGATCGACGACATGCTCTCGCTGTCGCGCGCCGGCCATCCCGAACCCGGCCATGCGCAGCTCAAGCAGACGCTCGATCAGGTGCGCGAGGAGCTCGCGGCCGAGCTCCGCGATGTCAGCGTGACGGTCGCGGTCGAAGATGTCACGGTCGCGTGCAGCGAGAACTCGCTCGAGCAGATCCTGCGCAACCTGCTCGGGAATGCGTCGAAGTATCGCTCGCCCGAGCGCACGCTCGAGATCACGGTCGCCGCCGAGCGAGCGCCAGGCACCGTCACGCTCGTGGTCTCGGACAATGGCACCGGCATGGATCCCGAATCACGTGCCCACGCGTTCGATCCGTTCTTTCGCGGTCGCCGCGACATCGCCGGCACGGGCTTGGGGCTTTCGATCGTCGAGAAGATTTGTCGCTCCACCGGTGGCACCTGCACCCTCGAGGCAAACGAGCCCGCGGGCACTCGAATCATCGTCACGTTGCCGCGTTAGCCGGTCCGCGTGCGCACGCAGCTCCGCCAGCGAGAACGGCTTGCGCAGCAGCATCGCGTTCGGCAGCTGCGCCACGCGCGCGAGGGTGCCAGGCTCCGAGCTCCCCGTGATCACGATGATCGGGACCGCGATCCCGGCGCTCCGCACGCTGGCGACGGCCTCGATGCCATCGAACGACCCCATGTCGATGTCGGTCACGATCAGATCGAGCTCGCGAGCGAGCGCGACCTGCTCGAGGAGTTCTACCCCGGTCGCGGCTTCGTGCACCGTGAAGCTCGAGAGTGCTTCGCGCACGAGGCCGCGCGTGTCCTCGTCGTCATCAGCGATCACTGCATGCATGACCCGCTACACAGCAAGCCGCGGGCCACCGCGTTAGCGCAGCGCCTTGAGGCCATACGCCTGCACGAGCACCGTGCCATCGGGCAAGACCGCGGGCGTGCAGTACCAGCTCACGCGTGCCGCGCCGGGTCCCGTGCCGAACGAGCCCTGCGCCCAGAGCTGCGTACCGGTCTTCAGATCGACCGCGTACAGCGTCGTCGTCGAGTCGTCGACGAGCGAACACACGGCGACATCGCCCGCGATGATCGGGCTTCCGTTGCCGATGTCGCTCGGCTCCTTCTGCGGCCCGAACGACCACAGCTTCTTGCCGGTCTTCTTCGCGAGCGCGACGAGCTTCGCGTTCAGGCGCACGACCACGCGGTCGCTACCGACCGCGATCGTCTTGTCGGCCGAGTAGTCTGCCGATTTGACGGCCCAGCGCAGCTTGCCGGTCGCGCGGTCGAAGGCGCTCACCGCCGTATCGCCGAACGCGTAGACCGTCGTGGCATCGAGCGCCGGCACCGCGCCGCTGTGCACCGGCGCGGTCCACCGCTTCTTGCCGGTCGCGAGGTCGAGGGCGAACAGCTTCCGATCAGCGAAGAAGTACAGCGTGCCATCCGCGTACGCGAGCCCGCCGGTGACGCCCTGTTTGTATTCGTTCTTCTTGACCGCGAAGGACCACTGCTTGCGGCCGGTCGCGAGCGCGAGCCCGAGCACGCCGTCGCAGGTGCCGATGTAGACGCGGTTGCCGATCACGAGCGGCGTGCCGAGGATCGCGCGCTGCCGCGAGCCCCACTTCGGCTTGCCGGTCTTCGCGTCGATCGCGAACAATGCCTGGTTCGTCGGTTGATAGACCACGCCATCCGCGCAATGCGCGTTACCCGTTGGCCAGCTCTGGTTCTTCGTCAGCTTGGTCGTCCAGGCCGAGGTGCCGCCGATCTTCGTCGCCGAGACCATCGCGCTGTACGCGTCGTCTCCTGCGATGACGAGGGCGCCAGCGACGACGGGATTGCATCCACGCTCGCTGCCATCCGATTGCGAGCTCAGGCCAAGCTGCCACTTCACCTTCGGCTGATTGCGCGACGCCTGCGCGGCGTAGCAACCGGTCCGCATCGCACTGCCGAGATACGCATCGCCTCGCACGTCGGTGCCGGTGCTCGTCGGCGCCTGTGCCGGACTCGGGAGCTCGTAATGTGCGAGGTCGCCCTGATACGCATCGCCGGCGGCCTCGAACAGCTTCTTCGCGGCCGCGAACGTCGGCGGCGCCTTGCCCAGCCAGGTGATGTCTTGCAAGAGGAACCCACCGAGATCGAACGCGGTGACGGCGCCGACCTTGTTCGCTCCGAGCGAGACCTCGCTCGTCTCACCACTGCGGGTCACTCGCTGGCACCTGCCACCCGCTCCGAACACGATCTGCGGGCGCGGTGGCTCGGACCAGAACTCGTCCTCGTCGGCGCCGGTCGCGTAGAACGCGGGCGACTCCAGCCGCACGATCGTGTCGAGGAACTTGCCGGGATTGAAGGCGAGCCAGGTCGGCGGGTGTTTCGGATCGATGTGCTTGGCGAGCAGCGCTACGATCGCGGCGACCGGCTTCGGCTTCCGCAGGGCGATCGCGAGCTGCTTCGCGATCGGCCCTTCGACGCGCAACACCGTTTCAGACTGCTTTGCCATGTCCCGCCCTAGTAACACCTCGGCCCCGCGTGAGTTCCGCGAACGCGGCGGCGCAGCCGCCAAACGGCTTTTCGTCTCGGCCTGACTCGAACGACCGAACGACCGAACGAACGGAAGCTCGCAGAAGACCTAGCCGAGGGCGGCCCGGTTCGAGGTCAGAAACTTCTCGAGCGTCGTCGGCGCTAGGCCACCGAGTTCGCGCACCGCGGAGGTGACGAACGAGAAGTCACCGCGGACGGCGGCGAGACGAGGCGAAGACCTCGGCCATCAGCTTGTTCGTGTCGTGGCTGATCAGGCCTTCTGATGACCGCCGGCGGATAGCGTTCCAGCCGCCGCTGCATGTTGTCCCATAGGCCGCGATTGAATTCGCGCGGCGGAGAAGTCCTCCTCTCGGCCGAGCTCTTCGGCTCGTCGAGCGCTCTCCCGCCAAGCTGCAGTCCACACTGCGTGTTGCGCCGAAACGAAGCCGAGCCCGAGATCACTCTCGGGCTCGGATCGCCGAAAAAGAGAAGAGGGCCCGATCTTTCGATCGAGCCCTCAAA
>JAYWCI010000266.1:0-15679 GCA_043780895.1 Kofleriaceae bacterium
CGGTAGGAATCAAGATAGTTGTCGCGTGAAGTTTCAGGCTGCGAGTGAAGAGGTGTTGTTGGCGGCTTGATCGACTTTCTGGTTGAGGATGACGGTCTCGGGGCGCGACCACGTGCGCGTGTGCCGAGCCCAGCGTTCCGGGTGTTTGCTCCGCGCAATCTCGTACGTCGTGCGGCGAGCGGCGAGGATCGCGATGTCTTCACCGGTGTGACGAGCCGCCGGCGGCACGTAGCCGATGCCACTGTGCTGGTGTTCGTGGTTATACCAAGCGACGAAGTCACGCACCCAGTTGGATGCATCCTCGAGGGTCGCGAAGCCAGCTGACGGATATTTCGCGCGGTACTTCATCGTGCGAAACAGCGACTCGGCGTAGGCGTTGTCGTCGGAGACGCTGGGACGGCTAAACGACGAAATCACGCCGAGCCGCTGCAGCGTCGCGAGCATCGTCGCGCCTTTCATCGGTCCGCCGTTGTCGGCGTGCAACACCCAGCCCTTCAGATCGCGGCCTGGTGTTTCGCGACGAATCCGTTCGATGAGCGCGGCGGAAAACTCGGCAGATTCGGAGTCGTGAATCGCCCAACCGATGATCATCCGACTCCACACATCTTCGACGAGGTAGAGGTAGAAGAACACGCCTCGCACGAGGCTGCGAAGGTACGTGATATCCCACGCGCCGACCTGCATCGGTCCGGTGGCCACGTACTCACGCGGACGCGACACCGAAGCTCGTTCCCGACCGCGCGGATGCTGCATGTCTTGCGCGTGAAGAATCCGGTACAGCGTCGGCTCCGAGCCGATGTATTCGCCGCGCGATGCGAGCGCGGGAACGATCTGCTTCGGCGAGCAGTCCCGAAACTCCGGCGACGTCATCACGTCGACGGCCTTCTGGCGCTCGACCTCGGACAGCTTGTTCCCCGGCACGTGGTTCGGACCATGACGACCGTCCTCGTCATTGGCGCCCCAACGCTCCACGGTGCGCACACTCAGGCCGAGGACCTCGCACGCCCGCCACCGACGAGCGCCGGCATCGACGGCCTCCTGGATCAGCGTGCGGATCATTTGTCGCTCTTCGGGTCGGTGTCGTCGTCCTCGTCCCCCCAAATTGCCTGGGCTTTTTTTTTGAGTACGAGGAGCGCGGCGGTCTCCGCGAGCGCCTTGTCTTTGCGCAGGAGCTCGCGCTCGAGCTGGCGGATCTTCTTGGTGTCGGCAGCGGCAGCCTCACGGTCGCCGCGGGTCGGTGGCCGCATCGATGCCACCGCTCCATCGGTGACCTGTTTGCGCCATTCGCCGAGCTGCGCCTCGAGCACGCCTTTCCGACGAAGAAACGCGCCTAGCTCTGTGCTCGGCACAGCGGCCGACTCCAAGACGAACGCCACCTTCTCTTCGGGAGACCAGTCGTGCGCCTTGATGTCGTTGTCTGCGGAGCTCATCTTGGATGGAATCGTAGCCGCCTGCTTCAGCCAGCGCGACAACGTCCCCTGCGAGATGCCGACCTCGGCGGACAACGCGGTGGCGCTCACGGCGTGCGCGCCGACTAACTTCTGGACCATTCGGTTTCGGAACTGTTGCGAATACGGAATCACGGTGACCTTCGTGCCCCTTGCACGGTCTTCAACGGCGGCCGTCAGGCCACCAGAGTCATGCGACAACTACCCTGGCACATGGGGATCGTGTCGAACGAACTACCGAGGTTCAATGACGCGAGCGACGCGCTCCCCAGTCGCATGCTCATGCTTGAGCTGCGTGAGTCGTGGTTCGGCAAAGAGGATCCTGGCCTAACGGACGCGCTGATCACGGAGTTGCCGGGCATCCTGCGTTGGGCGATCGCGGGCTGGCAGCGGTTACGGAAGCGGGGGCACTTCGTGCAGCCCGAATCGAGTCGAGAGGCGATCGACGACCTCGCTGACCTCGGGAGCCCGGTCGCTGCGTGGGTTCGACAGCGGTGCGAGACGCGAGGACTAGACCGCGCGTTTTGGTTGCGCTGTGACGATGCCTACGAGGATTTCAAGTCGTGGTGCGAGAAGAACGGGAACAAGGTGGTGATGACGAACACGGTATTCGGCAGCGCGGTGAAGTCGGCGACAGGTTGCCAGCGGAAGCACGTGGCCAAGGGGTGGACTTACGCGGGCCTGGTGCTGCGATGAAATCGATCCGACTCGATCCGGGTTATCTCTATTTCTCTTCTGACTCTTTCAGTTCTCTCTTTTATCTAAATCTCGGCCACAGCAGAAATACAAGTGAACCCGGATCGACCCGGATCGTTCGGTGCAGCCAATGACTGATAAGCACGGCCGCAGCAAACCGCCGCACTTGTGGAAGCCCGGGCAGAGTGGCAACCCCAAGGGGCGCACCAAATCGAAGCATGCGCTTTCCGAAGCGATCCGAGCGGGCGTTGAGCCCACCGAGATGGTCGCGCTCGCCTTGGGCATCTTACGCAGTCCTACGGCAGCCGCCTCTGTGAAGATTCAGATGTGGCAGGCGTTGGCCGACAGGGGCTGGGCCAGGCCACCCGCCGAGCGCGAGCTGACGGTCACCACGAACGTGACCCCCACCCTACCCAGCGACTGGCCGACGCTGTCGATCGGCGAACGGCTCGCGTATCTCGAGCAGGTTCGCGTCGGTGGGCTGGTCATGCTTGACGAGGGCGACGACCCCGACGGGTTATCAAACCCATATCGACGAGTCGCAAGTAATCGATATCAATCCAGATACTGACAACCTGGAGCAAGCCACTGGAGCGGAGGCACTCAATGACGACGACGAATCAAGCACTTAGGCCGTTTGCCGAGCTACAGACCGAGGCGCTCACCAGCCACGCGATGGTGGTGTTCGCCGATCCCAAGTCGCCACTCGAGCACCGCAACGCTGCCAAGGCACACCTGTTGAAGCCGACCTCTGAGGGCATCGACTGGTCGAAGGTGCCACTCGAGCGGCGGCGGCAGATCCTACTCGCGCTCGATGACTTGAAGCGGCTCGAAGCCGACGGCGACTGTTTCGCGGTCGAGCTCGACAACGCCGGCGAGTTCGCGCGCGCCTACCAGGCATGCGACGGCCGCATATCGCCAGGCGAGTTCGGCCTGTTGGCGGCGCTGAGGCTGACCCCACACGAGCGGCGCAAGCGCTGGGACGATCTCAAGCTCGTCGAAGCGTACGGGCTGCTGAGAGTCGGCGGTGTCGAACTGGCCAAGCCGTCCTCAGCTGGCAAGGAATCAATTAGCGCCCCCGGGCGCGAATTGAATACCAGCGGAGATCTATCTCAACCGCTCGTCACCGAGCCGTTCAACATGCCTTTTGTCGAGCCTGTCGAGCCGAGCGCCGCGGACTTCATCGAGCTCGACTGTCCACCGAACAGGCCGCCAGTCGATCCGCGCCGTCGACTCAGCGACGCCGAGCTAGCGGAGCACGATCCGGATCGCGCCGAGGCGGTTCACGACGCGAAGAGCGCGCAGGCATGGGAGGCGTTTCGGAGGCGGTGAACGATAGGGCTTGCGTGCTGAGTCGTTTGTCAGTACAACCGGTGTTGCACGGACAAGCGCCGCACAAACGGCCACGAAAGGTTTAGTATGTGGAACACCAATGCCAGCGAAGAAACCAGCCAAGACCGAGCCGAAGAAGTACCCGAGGTTTCAACTCCGGGTGTCAGAGGACGACATGATCGCTTTCAAGGCCGCCGCCCAAACGGAGCGCCTGCCACTCGCAGCGTGGATCCGGCGAGCGTGTTTTGCGGCGATCGACGCGATGAAGCCGAAGAAGAAGTAGCTCGCTACGCGCTGTTCTGCGGCGTGTGGTGGTGCCTTTCCACGGAGATCGCAATGCGCCGGATCGAGGTGGCGTCGTGAAGGCGAAGAAAGCGCCGAGACGCGCTGCCAAAGCCGACGACAAGATCACGTTCAAGGGCGTGAGCTACTCGGTTCAGGAGTTCGTGTCGCTCATCGATCTCACTGCGAAGGTCGTCGCGATGCGTGGCACGCCGTACTACGCGAAGGCGATGCGGATCCTGCGTTCAGGGGCGAAGGCGGTGAAGTCGTGAAGGCGGGCCGTAAGTCGAGACGCTCGATCGACGCGACGCTCAAAGCGACCGAAAAGCTGCTCGATCAGCCGTTGTCGGCGGAGCTCGTCAAGATGGCCACGCCGCACACGCTGCAGAAGCCCGAGGTCGAGTACACCGATCTCGACGGGCTCACGATTGCAGCCCAGCGGCTCGAGGCCCTTTCCCCGAAGGCATTCAACGATGTTCTCGAGCTGGCGTATGCGTACCTGCTCGTGCTCGGCGCGGAGCCGCGTGAACTGGCACGGCTCGGACTGGTCACGGTGGGAAGCGGAGCGCGCGCAGCAGCGATGCTGATCGCGACGGCCGAAGCTGAGGGGGCGGAGTCGTGAACCGCCGCGAACGCGAGATCCAAGAACTCTTCGATCTACTGCGCGAACTGCGAACGCTCGATCCCGAGTCGTACGCGGAGCTCGTCGCTGACATGCGCCGCCAAGTGGCGGAGAACGAGAAGTAATGTTCACCCGCGGCAACCGGATCTATCTCCGCCTCAAGCACGTGGACGGCACGTGGAAGAACGTCTCGACCGGCTTCAAAGCCGACGAAGCGGGGCGCAAGCAAGCCGAGAAGCTTCAAGCGGACATGGAGCGCCAGTTCGCGGAGCGGCTTGCCGAGAGCAACGGTGTGCCGCTCTTGACGCTCACGCGCTACGCAGGCGAGTGGCTTGCGAAGCGGACGAACGTCGATGCGAAGGGCGACAAGGCGCGAATCACGAAGCACGTGGTGCCGCGCATGGGGCACATGCTGATGTCCGAGATCAAACCGAAGCACCTTGACGATCTGATCATGGCGCTGCGCGCGGAGGGCAAGCTTGCGCCGCGCACGATCCGAAGCCTGTCGGGGTTGCTGCATACGATGTTCAAGCGCGCGGTAAAGGACGAAGCGATCGTCACGAACCCCGTCATGATGGAGCGCGGCACGCTGCCGAAGAAGGTCGACAAGGATCCGACCTGGCGCGCCGAGGCGATCTACACGCGCACCGAGGCCGAGCAGATGATCAGTGACGATCGGATCCCGTGGGATCGCCGCGTACTGATCGCGCTCAAGTTCCTGGCCGGTGGGTTACGCCACGGGGAAGCGGCGCGGCTCACGTGGCGCAACTACGACGCGACAACCGAGCCACTGGGACAGCTCGCGATCGGCAAGACGAAGAGTGGCGTCCCGCGCCAGGTCCCGGTGCACCCCACCCTCGCGAAGATCCTCGCAGCCTGGAAGCTCAGCGGGTGGGAGGCGACGTACGGCCGCGCGCCGACGTCGGACGATCTGATCGTCCCGACGCGCAACTTCACGGTCCGCGCGGCGAGCGAATCTCAACGCCAGCTGAAGGCCGACCTCGAGATCGTCGGCCTTCGGGTGCGGGCCGGAGTCCGCCAGTTCCGCCGTGGGCACGACTTTCGGCGCACGTTCATCAGCCTGGCCCGCGCGGACGGCGCCCATGACGGGCCGCTACGGTGGGTGACTCACGGTCCGAGCGCGAGCTCGATGGCCGATCTCTACTCGACGTTCCCGTGGTCCGCGCTGTGCGCCGAGGTGTCGAAGCTCCGGATTGATCTCCGCGAGGGCAAGCTCCTGCAGCTCTCAGAGGCCGGTTGAGGGTCACCCCTCTGCGGCCCTGGCTCCAGTTTCGCTCCAGTGCGCTAGGATGGCTCTAAACCACCTCTAGCTATCGTTCTAATCGCGACCCCAACGGGATTCGAACCCGTGTTACCTGCGTGAAAGGCGGGTGTCCTAGGCCTCTGGACGATGGGGTCTTAGTCGCTGCTGCTGCTTCGTTCGTTCGTGAGCCCAGTCGGATTTGAACCGACGACCCTCGGCTTAAAAGGCCGGTGCTCTACCACCTGAGCTATAGGCCCGTGAGGCGAGGGAATCTGTACTAACCCGGACAGGAATGCAACAGATCAGGCCGCGATCGCGCGGCCGTGGGCCGCCGCCCCTTCGATGGGGAGCCGGATCGTGAAGGTCGTGCCTTGGTCGAGGGTGCTCTGGACGTCGAGCCGGCCGTGGTGCTTGTCCACGATGACCGAGCGGGCGATGGCCAGGCCCTGGCCGCTGCCCCGGCCGATCTCCTTGGTGGTGAAGAAGGGGTCGTAGATCTTGTCCAGGATGTGCGGCGCGATGCCGCAGCCATCGTCGCTGATCGTGACCACCGCATCGGTGCCGTCGGTGTGGGTCTTGATCGTGATGCAGCCGCGGCGGTCGGTGCCCTCGTTTTGGTCCTGGATCGCGTGGGCCGCATTGACCACGATGTTGAGCACCGCCTGGTTGAACTCGCCGATGTGACACGTGACCGCCGGCAGCGCGCCGAGCTCGGACTTGATGTCGGCGATGTACTTGTACTCGTTGCAGGTGACGACGAGCGTGCTCTGAATCGCGCGGTTGAGATCGGCCGGCGTTTGCGTCGGTTGATCGGCATACGCGAATTCTTTCATCGCGCGAACGATGCCCGCGACGCGCTCGAGGCCTTCCAGTGCGAGCTTGCTCGCGGCGGGCATCGATTCGATCAGATCGTCGACATCGGCGACATCGTCGGCCTTACGCAGGCGCGCGATCAGCTGGGCAAACGTGATCGTACCGGCCTCGGCGAGCGCGACCACGGCGCGATGCTCGGTGACGAGATCGATCAGCGCTTGCGATGCTTCGTCGATGAACGTGCAGCTGTGGTTGACGAACTGGATGGGGCTGTTGATCTCGTGGGCGATGCCGGCGGCCAACCGGCCGACCGATTCGAGCTTCTGCGCCTGGCGCAGCTCGAGCTCGACGGCGGCGCGGCGGCGCATCTCGTCCTCGAGCTGGAACGTACGGAGCGCCACGCGTTGCTCGAGGTCGCGGTTTGCGGTCGCGAGCTGCTCTTCGGTCGTACGCAGATCGATGACGGTTCGTTGCAAGCTCGCGCGATCCGCACGCAGCTGCGACAACATCTCGTTGAACGCCGTCGCGAGCATGCCGATCTCGTCGTTGCCTTTGTCTTCGACCGTGACGCGGAGATCCGAGGTCGCGATCGTGGCGACCTTTGCCATCGCGCCGAGCCGGCTCGCGAGCGAGCGAGCGATCCAGAACGCGACGAGCACCCCGAACGCGAGTGCGACGAGCGCGACGAGGATCGAGTTCCGAACGAGCATTTGACCTTGCGCGACCCGGCGCGCACTCGAGATCTCGATGACCAACGTGCCGCGCGGACCTTCCAGGGACGTGACGGGCATCACGACCGAGGTGCGGCCATCGAGGTGGACGAGCTTCTGAGAGAGCACGCCGCGCCGCGCGCTCTGGACCCACTTCGAAGGCGCGCCGGACTGGTACAGGACTTCGCCGTCACTCCCGAACAACGTCGTCGCGACCACATCGTTATCGACGGTCACCGGCGTGAGCACCTCGCTCGCCGTCGCGTGGTCACCGAACGCGACCGCCGAGCGGAGCTCGGCTGCGAACTGCTCTCCATAGACACGTGCATCGGTATCGGCGTACGCGGCGTCCTCGCGGCTCTGACGCGAGGTGAAGTACCAGGCGAAGGTGACAACGATCGCGACGATCGGGATCGCGATAAACGCGATCAACTTCGTGCGAATCGATGCCCAGCCCCGTGTCACACACACCGAATCGGCCGGTCTCCTCCAGAATGCAGGGCTTGTCAGATGACCTTCTTGGTCGATGTCTTGAACATGCGGGGAGTGGCGTTGATCGTCTCGCTACTGGTCGGATGCGGTAACGCGGAAGGGAGCGCGGTTCCCGACCTCGGCCCTGCCCCGCCGCCTGGCCCGGTCGCGATGCGTGCCGACGAGAATCCGCGATTACTCCGCCGGTTTCGCCCGCTGCGCCGGCTCGAGCTCGCCGATGGCGAACAGATCGCGCTCGGCAAGATGCTGTACTTCGACACGCGCCTGTCCGGAGGCCGCGACCTGTCGTGCAACTCGTGTCACGAGCTCGATCATTTCGGCGTCGATTCACGCGCGGTCTCGATCGGTCACAACGGCAAGCTCGGTCAGCGCAACACGCCGACCGTCTACAACACCGCGCAGCACATCGCCCTGTTCTGGGATGGCCGTGCCGCGGATCTCGAACAACAAGTCTCGTCGCCGATCCTCGATCCCAGCGAGATGGCGATGCTCGATGCGCGTTCCGTCGAGAAAGCCCTCAAAGGCATCCCGGGTTATGTCGCCGCCTTTGGCCGCGCGTATCCCGGTGAACCGATCGATCTGCCTCACGTCGCGAGAGCGATCGCCGCGTTCGAGCGCACGCTCGTCACGCCATCACGCTGGGATCGCTATCTCGAAGGTGATCGCACCGCGCTCACGAAAGCGGAGAACGCAGGCCTCAAGCTGTTTGCCGATATCGGCTGCGTGCAGTGCCACACCGGCGAGCTCGTCGGTGCGTCGATGTTCCAGAAGGTCGGCGTGGTCGAGAAGTGGCCGAACCAGGCCGACCA
Organism: Kofleriaceae bacterium; assembly: GCA_043780895.1. GTDB lineage: Bacteria > Myxococcota_A > Polyangia > Haliangiales > Haliangiaceae > JABFXX01. Next base: position 8,469 of record JAYWCI010000266.1, read on the forward strand.
GGGTCGCTACATGGTGACCAACCTCGATGCCGATCGCATGGTGTTCAAGGTGCCGAGCCTGCGCAACGTGGCGCTGACCGGCCCGTATTTTCACGATGGCTCCGTCACCACCCTCGGTACGGCGATCGCGATGATGGCGAAGCACCAGCTCGGGACCGAGCTGACCGACGAGGAGGTCAGCTCGATCGAGACCTGGTTGAAGACGCTCGGCGGAACGACCGTGAACGTCACAGCGCCCGCACTCCCCTGATTTTGCTTGCAGAGCTGCAGGTACGCCGCTAACGTAGGTCTGCCTACATGGACAAACGCGATGCCGTTCGGGTCCCTGTCGAGCTCGCGGCGCGTTGCCGGTTGACGGCCGATGGGAACTTCGTCGCTGGCCTCGTGGAAGACGTGTCCAAGAGCGGCCTGTTCCTGCGGGTCGACTCGGCCGACATCGAAGCGGGTACCGAGGGCGAGCTCGATCTCGATCTACCCGGCGAGGAGACCCTGCGTCTGCAAGTCCGGATCGTCCGCGTCGAGGAAGCACCTCGTGCCGGGGTCGCGCTGAAGTTCTCTGGGGATCCGCTCCGTGCACGGGTCCCGCTGGCGAACTTCATCATGAAGCGCCACCAGTCCGGCTATTAGAATCTCTTTGCAATTCGACGGCTTGCGCCCTTGATTGGACGCCTGCTGCCGTTATGCTCGCGCCGCGATACCTTGCTTGCGCACGTGACTTCCAACGACGTTTCCGCGGCCAAGCCGAGTGCGCGTACGGCCGCGCGGGTCCGGCGCGACGCTCTTGCCCCCCACGAGCGCGAGATCGCGAGCTCGGTCATTGCCGAGCGCGTCAACGAGCTCCTGGCGGACGCGCGCACCGTCGCGCTCTACGCGCCGAAGGGCAGCGAGGTCGAGACCTGGTTGATCGACGAGCACGTCCGCGCCATCGGCGGCCGGGTCGTCTACCCACGCGTCGTCGAACACGCGCGTGAGCTCGAGTTCCACGAGACCGTGCCGGAGCAGCTGATCGCGGGCCGATTCGGCCTCAAGGAGCCGAAGCGCGACTGGCGCAACGTCGTCGGCATCGTCGAAATTCAAGCGTTCATCATTCCGGGTCTCGCCTTCGATCGCCACGGTGGTCGGATCGGTTGGGGCCGCGGTCACTACGACGCCACGCTCGCGGTCGCGTCCACGAAAGCGTTGCGCATCGGCATCGCTTTCGACCTTCAATTGATCGATGCGGTTCCTCGCGATCCGCACGATGTAGATCTCAGCCACGTCGTCACCGAGAGTGCGACGTACGAGGTACGTAGCTAATGGAACCGGTCACCCTGATCATGGTGGTGATCGCGCTCGTGCTCGGTCTTGTCGTCGGTAGCGTGCTCGGCACGCGGTCGGGCAAGGCCAAGGGCAGTGCGGGTGGCGCGGATGCGTCGCTCGCAGAAGCCGAGGCCGAAAAGGTGCGGACCGCCGCCAAGGCCGAAGTCGACGCGATCAAACAAGCCGCCGAAATCGACGGCAAAGAAACCGCGCGCAAGCGCAAGTCTGTACTCGACGACGAGCTCAAGCAGCGTCGCCAGGAGCTCCAGAAGCGCGAAGAAGCGATCGCGCAGAAAGAGCGCGACGTCGCGAAGCAGAAGCAGGACGCGGAGCGCCGACTCGGCGATCTCGACAAGAAAGAGAAGAGCGTCGACGGCAAGATCAAACAAGCCGATGCGAGTGTCGAGAAGGCGGAGGCCGCTCAGGCCGATGCCCGCAAGAAGCTCGAAGCGATCGCGGGCCTGTCCGAAGCCGATGCGCGCAAGAAGCTCGAGGACGAGGTTCGCGGCCAGGCGCTGCAATCCGCCGCCGTCGAGATCAAGCGGATCGAGGACGAGGCGTCCAGAGAAGCGACCGCGCGCGCGAAGACCATCGTCGCCACGGCGATCCAGCGGTTCGCCAGCGAGTTCGTCCACGAGCGCACCGTCGCGGTGATTCCACTGCCGTCGGATGACCTCAAGGGCCGCTTGATCGGCCGCGAAGGTCGCAACGTGCGCGCGCTCGAAGCGGCGACCGGCATCGATCTCATCATCGACGACACAGCCGAGTCGATCACCATCAGTTGCTTCAATCCGGTGCGTCGAGAGATCGCGCGCATCGCGATCTCGGCGCTCGTCGCCGACGGCCGCATCCATCCGACGCGGATCGAAGAGGTCGTGCGCAAGGCAGAGAAGGAAGTCGACAAGGTCTGCAAGGAGGCCGGCGAACAAGCGGTGTTCGATCTCGGCTTGCACCGCGTGCACCCGGAGCTCGTGCGCCATCTCGGTCGCTTGAAGTTCCGCCAGTCGTACGCGCAGAACGTGCTGCTCCACTCGATCGAGGTCGGCTATCTCTCCGGCCTGATCGCGGCCGAGCTCGACTTCAACGTGAAGATCGCGCGTCGCGCCGGGCTCCTCCACGACATCGGCAAAGCGGTCGATCACGAACAAGAAGGCTCGCACGCCGGGGTCGGCGCGCAGCTCGCGCGCAAGCACGGCGAATCACCGAAGGTGTGCCAGGCGATCGCGGCGCATCACGGCGACGACACCGGTCCCAAGCCGGCCGCGCTGCTCGATCATATCGTCGCCGCGGCGAACTCGTTGTCGGCGGCCCGCCCCGGTGCGCGTCGCGAACAGCTCGCGTCGTACATCAAGCGGCTCGAAGACCTCGAGGCGATCTGCAAACGGTTCACGGGAGTCGAGCGGGCCTACGCACTTCAGGCCGGTCGCGAGATCCGCGTGATGGTCCTGAACGAGCAGGTCGACGACGCCCAGGCGATCGTGATGTCCAAAGAGATCGCGCGCAGCATCGAGACCGAGGCAACGTACCCGGGTCAGGTCCGGGTCGTCGTGGTTCGCGAGACGCGCGCCAGCGATTACGCGCGCTAGCCTCCCGATCGCTCGCGAAACTCCCGCCAACGCCTACGCCCACTGATAGGCTTGGCGGTGGTGCGCCTCGATCCGACCGTCACCCACGCTCGCGCCTTCCCACTGATCGATGTCAGCCGGGACGAGCTCGCGGCAGTGATCGGCGGCAGGATCGTGAGCGCCGAGCCGGTCGACGGTGGGCTCACGAACACGATCCACAAGGTCGTGACCGATGCGAACGAAGTGTTCGGGGTGAAGCACTACGCCGGTGGTCGCGATTGGTTCGAGACCGAGCTCACCACGCTCACGCTCTTGCACCGCACCTTGCCGGTACCCGAAGTCGTGCATGTCGATGATGCGAAGCACGTGATCGTGTATCGCTGGATCGAAGGCGTGACGCTGCTCGATCTTCGACGCAAGGGACACAAAGATGGCTTCGCATCGCTCGCGCAACCACTCGGTACGGCGCTCGCGTCGCTCGCGAAGACCGATGCGACGGAGCCGTTCGATCTCACGCCGATGCTCGAGGCGAACTACGTCCGGTTGAGCGATGGACGCGCGCGCGAACGCCTGGGTGCCTCGCTCGCGGATGGGTTGAAGAAAGAGCTCGAGGCACAAGAGCCGATGATGGCATGGGGCTCGGTCTGCCTCTCGCATGGCGATCTCTCGCATCGCAACGTGATCGTCGCGCGGCGCGGTGATCGTTGGCGGATCAACGGCATCATCGATTGGGAGACCGCGACGACGAGCTCGCCGCTGTTCGATATCGGCAGCTTGTTTCGCTACGGCGATCGTCACGATGCCGCATGGCTCGATGGCTTCGAGCAAGGCTATCGCGATGGCGGTGGGGACTTGCCGCCCGGTTGGAATATCTCGGCGCGATTGCTCGATTGCTTGGATCTGGTCGAGCTCCTCGACGAGGAACAGGGCCTCCAGGTGTTGTTCGACGACTGCCGAATTTTGATCCAGAAGCTCGTCGCTGACGCTCGCAAGTAAGCGGTCGATATGTGCCACGGCGCTATCGTCGAGGGCCCTCCCTGATACCCTTGCCTCGTGTCCCGCAACCCGCGCAGCCACGTCGAGGATCTACGAGGCGCGGGGCGGCTCGCGATCGAGGCGACGCGAGGTGTGACCGTGGTCGTCGAGGCAATGCACGCGACGATCGCGAGCGGTCCGGCGATCTTGGGCCGACCGCTCGCCGGTGTCGCGCGCGCGGCGACCGGACTGGTCTACGGCGCGGTTCGCGCGGTGACCGCGCTGGTCGGTGGTGGTCTCGATCTCGCGCTCGCCCAGCTCGCCCCGCTGCTCGGTTCGAGCGTGCCCGGCAACGAACGTGACGCCGTCGTCGCGGCGCTCAACGGTGTCCTCGGTGATTATCTGGTCGAGACCGCGAACCCGCTCGCGATCGAGATGACCGTTCGCTACGGGGGCGAGCTCGGCCCGAAGTTGCTCGTCCTCGTCCACGGCTCGTCGATGAGCGATCGCCAGTGGCTGCAAGAGGGCCACGATCACGGCGCGGCGCTCGCGCGCGACCTCGGCTACACGCCAATCTATCTCCACTATAACTCCGGCCTGCACATCTCGACCAACGGTCGCGCCCTCGCGGACCAGCTCGAGCGACTCGTCGCCGAATGGCCGGTTGCGATCGAGGAGCTCGTGCTCCTGGGCCACAGCATGGGCGGCCTCGTCGCACGCAGCGCCTGCCACGCCGGCGCCGATCACGCGTGGCGCTCGCACCTCCGCGCGCTGATCACGCTCGGCACTCCGCATCACGGCGCGCCGCTCGAACGCGGTGGCAACATGGTCGAGCTGCTCCTCGGGATCAGCCGGTACAGCGCGCCGCTCGTCCGGCTCGGCAAGATCCGCAGTGCAGGGGTCACCGACCTCAGGTACGGCAATGTCCTCGACGAGCACTGGCAAGAACGCGATCGCTTCGAACATCGCATCGACGATCGCTGTCCGCTCTCACTGCCGGCGGGCGTGCGCTGTTACGCGATCGCGGCCAGCCTCTCGCCCACCGCCGGCCCACGCGCGCGCGGTGATGGTTTGGTTCCCATCGCGAGCGCACTCGGGATCCATGCCAGCCCCGAGCACATGCTCGCGTTCCCCGAGGCGCGCCGCGCGGTCGTGTACGCCACGGGTCACATCCAGTTACTCGGGTCCGCCGCCGTGTACGAGACGCTTCGCGCCTGGCTCGAACGCGACGCCCGCGTGTACTAGTCGGTTGGACCACCCGTTGGTGACGCTCTTGACCGGCGCGCTCGCGGTACGCGCCGCACGCCAACTGCAACACGGTCGCGCGACAGCGCAACGAGCGCTCGCGCAATGGATGTGGGTCGCGCTCGGCACTCGCGGCTCGTTCGCCTGCTTCAGATCGCGAGCCTCAACGTGGGCGCGCGCGCGGTGCCGCACCACATCACGGTCCAGTTGCTGGTGACCGCGGGCATCTCGTGCGTGATGCCGATCGTGCTGGGTACCTCGGCGCTGGTCGTGCCGATCGATCCGTGCGACACGCGCACCGTGCCGACGGTCTACGCCTGGGCGGCCGTGCGGTTCGTGCCCATGTTCGCGAGCGCTGCGTTCCTCGTTCGAACATCGTTCGTGGCAGGCCTGCTCCCCGATCTGAATTCGGCGCACTTCGGCATCGTGAGTGCTACTGTGCCGTCGCCGCGCTCGTCTTGCTTGCCACGGCGATCAACGTGCTGCGCGGCGCACCGATCGCACGGCTGCTCGTGAAGATCACCGCTGTCGCTGTGCGGGCTGTGCTACGTCGGGGACCTCGGCTGGAGGACCGGCGGTCCGCACGACTACTCGCGCTGGGTGGTGCTCGTTGGCGCGGTCACGGTCTTCACCACCGCGATGTTTGCGCTTGCCGGGGTCGCGGCTCGGCGCGAGCCGGCACGGGTGCTCGAGTGACGCACGGGCTCGCGACCAGGAGCACCGTGAAGTGATACGGTGCGCGCATGTCGTTGCTCGACGAGCTGACGGAGCGTGGCCTGTTCGAAGAATGTACCGACCGCGCGGGTCTCCTGGACCTGTTCGCGAAGTCTGCGCCAGTCTCGGCGTATGCCGGCTACGACCCGACGCAATCGAGTCTGCACGTCGGCAACCTCGTCCCGACGATCATGTTGAAGCGCCTGCAGCTCGCGGGGCATCGGCCGCTCGTAGTCGTCGGTGGCGCCACCGGCATGATCGGTGATCCTTCAGGCCGCAGCACCGAGCGCAACCAGCTCGACGACACGACGCTCGCCACGAATGTCGCCGCCGTGCACGAGCAGCTGTCGCGGCTGCTCGATTTCAATACGTCGCCGAATGGCGCGATGATGTTGAACAACGCCGACTGGACGACTGGCATCTCGTTCCTCGAGTTTCTGCGCGACGTCGGCAAGCACCTCACGGTCAATTACATGACCTCGAAGACCTCCGTGAAGACCCGGCTCGACGGCGACAACGGCATCAGCTACACCGAGTTCTCGTACATGCTGTTGCAGGCGTTCGATTTCGTCCAGCTCGCGAAGACGCACGACTGTCGCCTGCAAGTGGGCGGCAGCGACCAGTACGGCAACATCACCGCGGGTACCGAGCTCCAGCGCAAACAAGGCGGCTGCCAGCTGTTCGGTCTCGTCGCGCCGCTGCTGCTTGACTCGACCGGCCAGAAGATGGGTAAGACCTCGACGGGCGAGCGGATCTGGCTCGATCCCGAGCGCACCACTCCATTTGCCTTCTACCAGTACTGGCTCAACCGCAGCGATGAGGAAGGGCCTCGCCTCTTGAAGATGTTCTCGCTAGATCCGCTCGCGCGGATCGCCGAGCTCTTGAACGAACACGAAGCCGATCGCAGCAAGCGCGTCGCTCAGAAGGAGCTCGCGCGCGCGATGACCTCTTGGATCCACGGCGCCGAATCGATCGCGACGATCGAGAACAGCTCCGACGAGATGTTCGGTGGCGACATCACGAAGCTCTCGGACGCGCAGCTCGCCGATATGGCCGGCACCGTGCCGACCACGGATGTTCCGCGCGACGAGCTCGTGGCCGGCATCGCGCTCGTCGATCTGCTCGTGCGCACCGAGCTCGAGCCTTCAAAGGGCAAAGCGCGCACGACGATCGAACAAGGTGGACTGTCCTTGAACAATGTCGTGATCAAAGACGTCGCCAAAAAGGTGACGCTCGGTGATCTACTCACCGAGTCGCGGCTCGTCCTGCGTAAAGGCAAGAAGAGCTACCGTATCGTTCACGTCGTCTGAGCTCCTGCGTGTTGCGCCGAAACGAAGCCGAGCCCGAGATCACTCTCGGGCTCGGATCGCCGAAAAAGAGAAGAGGGCCCGATCTTTCGATCGAGCCCTCAAA
>JAYWCI010000267.1:0-11590 GCA_043780895.1 Kofleriaceae bacterium
GTCCACCACTTCAGCTCGCCGCTACGCCAGTTCCAACGCGTTCGCACCAAGCCGCCAAGAGGGCGGCGTGACCACCATGCAGTTCAGGATCTGCACCCAGCTGAGATCGTGCGACTTGCAGTGTACGTTCGAGAGATCGCTGCGAAGTGCACGTGCACGGCCTCGAGCGCGAGACCATATCGCGTCACGATAGCCCGCACACGAGTCTCGCGACGCTGTGGCTATTTTTTGAGTCGCGAATCGGTCGAAGACAGGCTCGAGCTCGCGAGGGTGGTGGCTCTGCTGATTGGCACGGGCGGGTATGCTGGTGCTCAGACTGTCTCGACCATCATTCGTGCGCAAGCACTCGGCGAGGTCCGAGTCAGAGCGGAGACGTAGTGCGGGTGGTAAGACGCGAAGTGAGCGCTGGCGCTCTTATTAGGAGTGTTACTTGGAACGATTGCATTCTTGTGGGCGTTTCTCCGGGGTGTGGATACGGACCTCGCACTATCCGTAACGGTGACGATCTTGGTGGTCTGCACGTGCTCGACGCGGTCGGCGCAGCGATCCCGATCAGTTCGCTCGCGGCGACCCCGGTGCGAGTCGAGCCGCTTCCGTGGCAACAGGAAACCACGATCGTAGTGCCGGCGAAGTGGCTCGAGACGCTTTTGCACCGAACGTCCTCACGCATCGTGCAACCTGCACGATCTTGCTTTGAGAGCTGAGATTGGCGGTGTTTGGGGGCGTTGTGGGATTCGCTCGGGCTTTGCCGAACCCATCGGGGTTCGCAAGTCGCCCCATGTCCGCAAGGCCGTTCTGGTGACCAGGCAAAATGCAATCGCAGGCGCGACTGGAACCAGGACATTTCATTTAGTTACGCGTGGCATACCTACTGCAAAAGGGCGGGCCATGAACAAGACCACACTCGCTGCCATGGCGGCGATCGTGCTCGCGCAGGCCAGTGCTCACGCTCAGCCGCAACCGGACACGTCCGCCACTTCACCTGACCCTGAAGCCGTCGCTGACCCGGTACCCGCGCCCATGGCTGCACCCTCACCCACGCCCGAGGCTGCGCCACCCGTCGCTGTTGCGCCGGACGTCAAGCCGGACGAGGAGCTGGATACTTTTACCTTTGCAGACTTCACCTGGCAGTCGGGCAGTCCCCGCACCAAAGACTCCAAGCTCGGAAACAAGTACGTCACGGGCGAGTTTCGGCTCGACGATGTCTTTCACTACAGCTTCAACCACCCGAAGGACGACACGATCTCGGGCTCGACCGAGGCGTGGCGCAGTGGCGAGAATCAGGTCACGCAGCTCGGTATCGGCGGTGACTTTCACGTCGACAACGTCCAGGGCCGTTTGATGACCCAGTTCGGCACTCTCTCCAGCACGACACCGCGCAACGACGCCTCCCCGTCACGTGGACAGTGGAAGCTGGACGACGCATACCGCTACATCTCCGAGGCGTACGGTGGCTACCACCTCGGAGATCCGCATCGCGGAGTGAACATCCAGGCCGGTATCTTCATGAGCTACATCGGCTTGTGGAGTTACTACAACTTCGATAACTGGACGTACCAACCATCCTACGTGTCGTCGAACACGCCGTGGTTCTTCAACGGACTTCGCGTGCAGTGGTTTGTCACCGACAAGCTCAAGATCGAACCGTGGTTGATCAACGGCTGGCAGTCGTATGCGAAGTTCAACTCGATTCCCGGTATCGGTGGACAGGTCCGCTACACGCCCAATGGCAACATCGTGCTTGTTGCGAATCAATACTTTGTCGGAACGGATGCCCTGGGAAACCCCGACAGGCATCGATTCCATACCGATGATTCGATCCAGGTGAAGTGGTACGAGGATCAGACCAAGTTCCTCAGCAAGTTCGCCACGACGCTGACGGTCGATGCAGGATGTGAATACGGCGGCGGCGTGTCCTGTATGAACGGGAGTGCGACGGCCCCCTCGCAATACTTCATTGGCTTCATGGCGTACGCTCGGGCCTGGTTTGCGCACGATCAATTCGCGCTGACGGTCGGCGGTGGTGCGATCAACAACCCCGGCAGGTATCTCGTGCTCTTGCCTCCCGCCAACGGAGCGACGGCGGCAAGCGGCACGCCGTACTTCACCGAGAATCCGGGTGACCAGTTCAAGGCGTGGGATACGCAAGTCACGTTCGACTGGATGCCGAGCCAGTTCATCACGTTCCGCACCGAGTTTGGGTATCGCCATGCGAGCGTCCCGTATTTCAGTGGTGCAGGCGGTGTGACTCCGCCGGGTGGTAATCAGGGTACGCCCGGGTCCACGGTCGATGGTTGGTCTCCGGACCTCGTGAACAGCGAACCTCGGCTGACGCTGGCGATGCTCGTCAAACTCTAAACGAGCCGTGCAAGCCAAGGCTGCGTCAGTGGGTGCCTGCCATGTCTACAAAAGCAGAATCGCTTTCAGAACGAGCATGTGTCGCCTTCATGTGGAGTCTGCAGAATCGAGCGTTGGCGATTTAACGCCATACCGATTGCAAACCAGAGGCGATCGCATTCTCCTGATCGTGAATGATTCGATTTAACCTGGTACTTGTCGTTATGAGTTGCGCGCTCATGATGCAGCTCAGGATAGCGCGCGCAGACGATGCCGGAGCGGCCACGGAAGACGATCAGCTCGAGGTCCTCCAAGCACGAGTCGACAAACTCGAGCAAGCGGCAGCGGCGCAACAGGCATCGACCGCCGCCGTGGCGAAGCCCGTCGAGCCGGCCGCACAGACCCTGGACCTCCGCGAGCCGACGTTCGGCGAGTTCGACTTCTCCTGGATGAACGGAAACAATCCGCAGCCATCTTCCCTTCTGCAGACCGGACCCGTGACGTTCTCGCTGTACATCGATACGTATGCGGGCTGGCAATTTCACGAGCCCATCGACCACACGGTCTTCCCGACGACAACCGCGCCGCGCCACAACGAGCTCTCGCTCAACCTCGCGCACCTCGGTGTGGATGTCACCGGTCTCGACGGCCCGATCGGTCGCTTGTACATCCAGTATGGTTCGACGGTCGAAACGATCGCCGGACAGGACACCACCACCACGCGCGGCTACTACCTGACGAATCGCCTGCTCCAGAACGTCCAGCAGGCGGCCGCCGGTTGGCATTTTCATCAGCTTCACGGCATCAACGCCGAGTTCGGGATCTTCCCCTCGTACGTCGGGCTCGAGAGTTATTTACCCGAGGAGAACTGGGCCTACAACCACGCCTTCATGTCGGACTTCACGCCGTACTACTTCTTCGGCTTTCGCGGCCAGTTCATGCTGACTCGCCAGATGAAGCTCGAGCTGTGGGTCGTGAATGGATGGCAGACCTTCGGCCAGTGGCACGAGTCGCGCGCTGGCGGCTATCTGTGGAACTGGCGACCTCGCGAATGGCTCTCGATCGTCAACTCCGTGTATGCGGGTCGCGAAGCACAGGGCGATCCCGACTCCTTGCGGATCTACACCGACAACAACCTTCAGGTCCGGTACTACAAGGGCGAGACTGGCACGGTTCCGCGCTCGATGGCGGTCTCGGTCGTTGCGGATGTCGGGCACGAACATCGAGGGAACGCGCCGTCGGGCTGGATGGGCGGTGTCTCTCTGGCTCATCACATCGAGTGGAACGACAAGTGGAAGACGGGTGTTCGCGTCGATTTCTTCGACGATCAGACCCAGGCGCTCAGCATCAAGTTTCCCGTGGGTTCGCCCTACCTGCTCCCGACGACGGGCAAGCTCGTGGTGGGAGGCGCCTCGCTGACGATGGACTACTGGCCCAGCCCCTGGTTGCTAACGCGGTTGGAATACTCGCATCGCGCGGCGAACCAGCCTTACTTCAGCGGCCACGGCGGCATCACTGGGCCCAACGGCGTGCCACCCGTCGACGCCGCTGCGCAAGCCGCGTTCACCCCAGATCTCGAACGCTCGGATGACCGTGTGACCGCAAACCTGACGCTCCGGCTCTGAGCGACGGCCTCTGCATCGAAGTGCATCAAGATGTGATCAAGATGAAGGGTCGAAGACCTTTTTTGGTTTTTTGGATGGGCGAGTCGCTACATCATGCGCTGTACGTGACCTCCATGAATGCCTATGAGACGGGCTGGCTCGTCGTCGATGCGGCGGTCGAAGCCATCGGATGGGGGGAGCGTTCCGTGACCGCACTCCTGGGACTCTCGGTCGCGCCGATCAGACTGTGGGGCCCGTCGTGAGCTTGCTCGATCGCCTGCTCGGCAAGCCGCTGTCGACCGGTGACGAGGGCGACCACCATATCGGACTCGCGAGCGGGATCCCGGTGCTCGGCCTGGATGCCCTGTCCTCTGCCGCCTACGGCCCCGAAGCCGCCCTCACGCTGCTGCTGCCGCTCGGCGCGCTCGGGGTCGCGCACGTGGTTCCGATCATCGCGATCATCTGCGCGATCCTCCTGATCGTCTATTTCTCGTATCGCCAGACGATCGCCGCCTATCCTGGCGGCGGTGGTTCGTACACCGTCGCCTCGGAAAATCTCGGGCCGAAGTTCGGCTTGGTCGCGGGTGCGGCGCTGGCGCTCGACTACATCCTGAACGCGGCCGTCGGGATCTCGGCGGGTGTCGGCGCACTCGTCTCGGCCGTGCCGGTGCTGCTCCCCCATGCGCTCGCGCTCTGCCTGTTGATCGTCGGCTTGATCACGCTGATCAACCTGCGCGGACTGAAGGAGTCCGGCTTGATCTTCATGGTGCCGACGCTCGCGTTCGTCGGAACGCTCGGTATCGTCATCGGCGTCGGTGTCGTCAAGGCGATCTCGAGCGGCGGCGCCCCCACACCCGTCGAACCGTTGCCACCGATCCCGCCCGCGATCGAGGTGGCGAGCGTGTGGTTGCTCGTCAAGGCGTTCGCGAGCGGTTGCACCGCGATGACGGGCGTCGAAGCCGTCTCGAATGCGGTCCCGATCTTTCGCAAGCCGGCGATCCCGCTCGCGCAACGTACGCTGACCGCGATCATCGCGCTGCTGATCGTGTTGCTCGCCGGCGTCGCGTACTTGTGCAAGGCGTACGGCATCGCCGCGACCGAGCCTGGGGCCGCGGGCTACCAGAGCGTGCTCTCGATGTTGATCACCGCGGTCGCCGGGCGCGGCGTCTTCTACTACATCACCATGGGTTCGATCGTCGCGGTCCTCGCGCTCTCCGCGAACACCAGCTTCGCGGACTTCCCGAGGCTGTGCCGCGTGCTGGCCGAAGATCGCTATCTACCCGGCTCGTTCGCGGAACGGGGTCGGCGCCTGGTGTTCTCGAACGGCATCATCCTGCTCGCGATCCTTGCGAGCGTCTTGCTCGTCGCCTTCGGTGGCATCACGGACAAGTTGATTCCGCTGTTCGCGATCGGCGCGTTCCTCGCGTTCACGCTCTCCCAGGCCGGCATGGTCGCGCACTGGCGCAAGGTCCGTGGACCGGGCGCACGCCGGTTCATGCTCGTCAACGCGTTGGGCGCGATCGCGACCGGGCTCACGCTGATCGTCGTCACGGTGTCCAAGTTCGGCGAAGGCGCGTGGCTCACCGTCGTGATCGTGCCTCTCTTGTTTCTCTTCTTCTCGCGCGTCAACAAGCACTACCGCTCGGTCGGTGCTCAGCTCGCGACGATCGCGCCGATGGCGATGCCCGAGCGTCAAGATCCGATCGTGGTGCTCGCCGCCGGTACGTGGAGCATGATGACCCAGCGGGGGATGAAGTTCGCGCTCCGTCTCTCCGACGAGATTCACGTCGTCCAGGTCAAGACCGAGACCAGCACGACCGAGGACTTCTCCGACAACTGGGATTTGTTGATCGCGAGCCCGGCACGAAGGGCTCGCATCGCGGAGCCCAAGCTCGTCACGTTGACCTCGGCGTATCGGCAGTTCTTCACGCCGTTCGTCGACTACGTCGTGAAGCTATCGGACGAGAATCCCGATCGCGATATCGCGGTGGTGATTCCCGATCTCATCATGAGTCACTGGTGGGAGGGCATCTTCCACAACAACCGGGGTGCGGTTTTGCGCGCCCTGATTCGATCACGCTGTTCGGACCGCGTGGTCGTGATCAGCACGTTGTTCCACCTTCACGACTAACTTCAATTGTAGTAACGGACGCCGACGCCGGCGAAGAGCAGATCGAACTGTTTTTCCTTGAGATCCGGCAGGGTCAAGAAGGCGTCGATATTGAGGTGCTTGTCGACCGCGTAGTTCAGCCCGATGTTGAGCGGAATGTAGTCGGCGAAGAGGAATGCGTTGTTGTCGTTCGAGAGACCGAGATGAGCGACCGAGGTGTTGACCCAGACAAAGGCTTCCGGGGAAGCCTGCAGTCCGACGCCGACCGGAATATCGAACGAGATCGGTGCATTGCTATTTAGGCCGATCGAGAGGTGCTGACCCAACACGCTGCCCGCCATCGGAATCTCGCTGGGAATGCCGCCCAACACGCCCAACGCGCCCAACGCGCCCAACGCGCCCGCGCCCGGTATCGGGGTGCCGCCGGTGAAGATTGCCACTTTCGGCGCGACCTGGTAACGCACGCCGAGACCTGCCTGGAGGGTCTCGGTCGTGATCGAATTGCCCATGACATCAGCGCCGCCCTGGAAATTGATCGTGAGGTTCGCGCTGGCGCCGATGGTCAGCTTGTCCTTGGCATACAGCGAGTAGGCGCCGAACAACGTGAGCGGGCCCTTGATCTCGAAGGTATGTAGAGCGAACGCATAGCCCGCGCCGACCGTGAGTTGGTCATTCACACCGTACCCGAAGCCGAGATCGAGCAATTCGCCGGTCGAGCTCGACGAGTTCCCCATCGCGTCCTTGAACGATAGGCGCGCGAGATCGAGGGTGCCGTAGACGGCGATTTTTTCGCCGGCAGCGTCAATGGCCTTGAGATCATGATGTCCGACCACCCTCCAACTAACGCAGGCGGCGCGGCCTCGCTCACTGGAACTGCCATCGGTTCGGGCGTCGGGTCGGGGGCCGGCTGCGCAGCCGCGGTGGTCGCCCAGAGCACGGTCGCTCCGACCGCGAGGGTGAGAGGCTTCATGACGAGATTCTTTGAATTCACGGCGCTACGATTCCGTGAGTCAAATTGCGCCGCAAGTTTTTGAGCGCCCGCGCTACCGAGCCGAGCGATTGCGCTGCGCGGTGTACTCGCGAATCAACGACTCCGACGGAGCTGGCTCGCGTTTCACTTTGACCGTCGCGCGTTCGAGCGCGAAGCCGACAATTTCTTGGATCGCCTGGCCGTACGTGCGACCGCTCGCGCGTACACATTGCGCGTACGCACAGCTATCGGCGAGGTCGGGATTTGGATTGACCTCGAGGATGTACGGCTCGTTGGTCTTCGGATCGAGACGCATGTCGACGCGCGCGTAGTCGCGGCAGCCGAGCACCTGGTACGCGCGGATCGCGATGCCCTGGATCTTCGCGACAAGCTCGGGCACGAGGTCCTCGACCGGACACTTGCTCTCCATCGCGTAGTAGTCGCGGCTGAACGGATCCCACTTCGCGCGATACGTGATGATGCCCGGCAGGGCGCGACCTTCGTTGTCGACACCATCGGGATCGAACTGCATCTCGTAGAGCGGCAGTGCGCGCGGCGGGTGGTTGCCGATGATCGCGCAGTGGATCTCGCGACCCTCGATGAACTCTTCGACCAGTGCGGGCATCTTCGCAGCGCCGACGACCTTCTCGACTCGCGCATCGAGCTCGCTGCGATCGTGCACGACCGAGCCGGCATCGATGCCACCGGAGGCATCGTCGAACGCGGGCTTCACGATCAGCGGATAGCAGAGGCCGAGCTCGGCATCGGGCGGTGCGGCGCCCCGCTCGACCACGACGCCGCGAGGCACGGGAAGACCGTTCGCGGCGAGCAGCGCCTTCGCATGCGGCTTCTTCTGGCAGAGCGCGAGCGCGAGCGGGCGATTGCCGGTGTACGCGGTGCCGCGGAGCTCGAAGTACGCCGGGACGAACGTCTCGTTCTCGAGGTCGTCGTGGAACCACTCGATGAGGTTCATCACCGCATCGGGATCGACGCGCTCGACGACTTCGCGGAGGTTGTCGAAGTTGTCTTCGATGTTGTGCGAGATGACTTCGTGGCCGGCTTCGCGGACGCAATCGGCGATCATCGCGATCTCTTCGGCGACCGTGTCCCACGGCTCGACGATCTTCGTGGGATCCCAATCAGGCGTGCGGCGACCGTCGCGGCGCCAAAGCTCGACGACATCGTCGTCGGCTTTCACCTGGTTCCACAGAATCAAAATGCGTCCGCGCTTCATTGCAAAAAGAACGCTTCGTCTCTTCTCAACAGGTACCACCGCTTACGGACGATGTCGATGGATCTCACCTCGACCAGCTGACCGCGAGCTCGCCGAACACGTGATCGCTCGCGCCGCCCGCGGCTGTCGACGTCGCGAGCTCGGCCGCTCCGAACCGCGCGCTGATCGTGACCGGCAGAACCTCGACGAACACGCCGCCCGCGGCGCCCACCGACGGAGTCGAGCTCGGATCTTCGAGGTCAATCGCGAGCCGCGCGGCGGCAAACACCCCACCGCTACTCCAAGCCCGGACCGCGACCTGCGCGTAGAGCGCTCCACTCTCGGCACCGCCTGCCCCTGCCGCGCCCTGCAAATCGCGGCGCGCGATCCCGAGTCGCAGCGTGGGGCCGACGAGCACCGTGACCGGTCCCGCCGTCGCGTGAACGTCGAAGCCGAGCTCGAGCGCGACCGTCGTCGGTGCAAATCGGGTCGTATCGAGTGCGGCGTGGCCGACGAGATGAGGACCGAGGAGGACCCGGGTGTCGAGCGCGAGGCCGCCATAACGCTCGCGACACTCGCTGACACACAAGCCACGGCCCGCGCCGAGCAGCTCGCGCGCGTCGGTCGAGCTCGTGAGCCCGATCCGGAACCGCTCGTTGATATCGAGCCAGCCGTCGAGCGCGAGCGAGCGGGTGCTCGTGCCTTCGGCCGAGGCCTCCCCTGCCGCGCGGAGCGTCACGGTACCGGCCACGAACGGGTCGGCGGAAGCACGGGCGCCCCACGCCAACACCGCGACCACTACAGCTGGCGCGTGCCCCACGGATGCTTGGTCGCGAGCTCGTCGGCGCGGCGGCGCTGCTCGGGGGGGAGTTGGTCAGTGATCGCGAGTGCGAACCACTCGGCGAGCTCGAGCGCGGTCGCGAACCGGTCCGCGGGCAACTTCGCGAGGCCGAGCGCGAGCACGCGGTCGACATCGGCGGGTAGCGACGCGTGGATCGAGGGTTGGGTCGGGACGCGAAACACGACGTCGTAGAGCGTCGTCGGGACGTCCTTGCTCGCGAACGCGGGATGGCCGGTGACCGCGCGATAGAGGATCGCCGCGAGCGAGTAGACGTCGGCGCGATGATCGACGTCCTCGCCTCTGGCTTGCTCGGGCGCCATGTATGCAGGTGTGCCGACGACGTGACCTTTCGTGAGCGTACCGGTACCTCCGACCTTCGAAACGCCGAAGTCGAGGATCTTCCAGACCTCCGCGGGCTGAGCGAAGAACACGTTGTGAGGCTTCAGGTCGCGATGCACGATGCCGGCGATGCGCGCTGCCTCGAGCCCCGCGGCGACCTGGGTCGCGAGCAGCTTCGCGAGCGGCAGCTGGAGTCGACGCTGGCGGCGGAGCTGGTTCGCGAGGTCGTAGCCACGCAGTCGCTCCATCGCGAGGAACGGGACCTCGCCGCCGGTCGTGCCGACCTCGAGTACGCGGACCACGTTCGGCGCATCGAGCTTCGACACGGTCTCGGCCTCGCGGATGAAGCGCTGGACCTGCGTGGCATCATTGAGCGTGCCCTGGTGGAGCAGCTTGACCGCGGCTTCCTGGTCCGTCGTCGTGTGGTTGCCTTGATAGACCTCGCCCATGCCGCCGCGCCCGATCAGCACGCCGAGCCGGTACGATCCGACCACCTGATCGGTGAATCGGCCGGGGCCGCCGACCTTCAGCGCGCGATCGAGCTCGGCGCGCGCCTCGGCGAGGAGTGCTTCGCGCTGCGCGACGCCGCGCACGGCGGTCTCGAGATGCGAGACCGCTTCGAGCGTGACGCGCTGGCTGCGCCGTGCCGTGTAGAACGTGATGAAGTACAGGAACTCGATCACCGAGATCACGCCGAACTGATCCATCCACCGCGCGTGACCGATGTTGACGATGCCGCGATCGACGACCACGCCGGTCATGATCAGGATCATCAGCACCGCGTGGAGGATCGAGACGAGCACGTAGAGTGCGGTGACGACAGTGGTGTTCGATCCGAGGCTGAAAAAATAGATGCCGTACGTGATCATCGCGGCGACCGGCGACGCGACGCCCCAGTAGTAGACGCCGCCGAACGCTGCGAACGCGATCAACAACGCCGGTGCGAAGATCGCGCGCGCCGAATAGCGCGCTGGATCACTCACGATCCAGAGCATCCAGCCCGCGCCGATCGCGGTGACGAGACACCCCGCGATCACGACGCGCAGTGCGATCGGGTCACCACTCGTCATGAACGCTACCGCGAGCCCGGCGATACACGTGAGCAGCGCGACCTTGAGGAAGACCTGCGCGCGCGCGATCTCCTCGAGCCGCATCGCCTCGGTGTGTGATGTCGTCGTCGAGAACTTCGAGTGCTGCTGCGAGTCGCCCGGGTTGCCGTTGCGCGGGCGCGGCGTCAACCGCTGCGTCGCCAGGGCGTGAACGCCGGGAGTCAGCGTGCGCGTCGGTTCGACGGGCGCCGGATCATTCAGGTCTGGTTCGTCGGGCCCGAGGTCACCTGGATCAGGATCCGCCCCCTCCTCGATCTCGGGCCGCGGGCCCAGATCGATGGTGGGGCGGTCGTCATCCCCTGGATGCCTGACAGCCACCCTGGAAGTCTAGCCCCGAGGTCATGGCCTCGGCCACTTCCCTCTGGGCCGCTCCGGTCTTACAGCGGCATCAAGAGCGATTCGCACTTCGAGTACGTCTCGCTCTCGCAGGTGCAGTGGTCCAACGTGTCGCACGTGCAGTTGTTCCCCTGGTAGACCGCCGAGCAGTCGCTGCGGGCTCCGCACGCGGCCTCGGTCGAGAGGGTCTCGCAGGCAGCAATCTCGCAGCCATACGTCGGGACGCAGTAGCCGGTGTAGCAACCGTTCCTGATGCCGGGCAGCGTGCCCATCGGGCAGGCCGGCCGCGCGCTGTTGCATGTCACCTGGTCGTAGCAGTGACCCGGATCGTGCGTGCCGCAGTCCGCGTTCGGGATGCAGAAGCCCGTCCAGCAGCCGTTCGCGACGCCCGCCGTCGTGTTCGCCGGGCAGCTCGGGGCGGTGATATCGCAGGTGACCGAGCCACCACAGGTGCCCGGATCGGTGCCGGTCGGCACGCACGTCGCCGAGCACGGTCCGTTGAATTCATTGCACTGCTCGACGCACTGGTAGCCCTGACCGCAGGTGGTCGTCGAGCAGTCGTTGTCGGGCACGCAGGTGGCGGCGCACGTGTCGGGGCAGGTAATTCTGGTGCAGGCGCCGGGGACGCACTGCTGCTCGCAGTGCGAGCCGACCGCGCAATGGAGGTCGCAGCTCGGGGACGGCTCGGGGACGCACTGCTCCCACTTCATCGAGCCATTCGTGCCGGTGAA
>JAYWCI010000268.1:0-6643 GCA_043780895.1 Kofleriaceae bacterium
ATGCGATCGATCAGGTTGCCGACCGCGCCACCCGCGACCAGCGCGAGCGCCCAGTGCAGGATGCGCTGATCGTTGCGCGACTTCTTCAGCATCACGAACATGCCGATCACGGCGGCGACGCCGACGATCGACAACAGGATCCGGCCGACCGCGAGGCTACCGAACAGGCCGAACGCCGAGCCGGGGTTCATCGACAGGCGCCAGGTCCAGAACCCTTTGATCACGTCGACGGTGTCGCCGTAGCAGTGCACGTGATGGCTCGCATCGGGCAGCCAGTCGACCGGCAGCGGTGGCTTGCAGTCGCCGCTGACTGCATGGCCGAGCGTGGGGAGCGAGGCGCGCGCCCAGATCTTGGATCCTTGATCCGCGATCAGCGAGAGCACACCGACGATCGCGAACAGCCACCACTTCGCGGCTGCGCTGCGCGTGGTCACCGGTGCAGGTTGAACTTCGTCGCCAGGGGCCATCGCTCAGGACTTTCCACCGGAGAGGGCAGCCGCGCAACGGTCGCAAACGTCGTTCGGTGCAACCGCGAGGTGATCGTAGTGCTTCCAGCACCGGTCGCACTTCGGTCCCGGGTGGGAGACCACGTCGACCGTGCCTTCCCCATCGGCGAGGGCGACGCTCGACGTGATGAAGAGGTCCGCGAGCTCGGCCTCGTGCTTGCCGAGCACGACGCGGTCGGCCGCATTCGCATGGAGCGTCACCGCGGCATCGCTCGACTTGTTCTTCTGCGCGCGGAAGGGCTCGAGCGCCTTCGTGACGCGCTCGCGCCACGCCTTGAGCGTCTCGAATTCCTTCGCGAGCGCATCATCGCCGCCGGGCGGCATACCGGCCTTCGGGAACATCGCCATGTGTACGCTCTGCGGATCGCCGGCGCGCTTGGGCATGTAGCGCCAGACATCCTCGGCGGTGAACGCGAGGATCGGCGCCGCCAGGGTCGTGATCGCGCGCAGGCACTCGTACTGGACGAGCTGCGCGGCACGCCGACGCTGGCTCTCGACCGGATCGAGATAGAGCCGGTCCTTGGTGACGTCGCCGTAGAACGCCGAGAGCTCGACGGTCACGAAATCGACGAGCAAGCGATGCACGACGTGAAGCTCGTAGTTCTCGTAGGCGCCCTTGGCCTTCGCGACCAATTCGTCGACGCGCGCGAGCATGTAGCGATCGGTCGCGAGCTCGACGATCGAGCGATCGTGCTTGTCGGGCTCGAAGTCCTTGAGGTTGCCGAGCAGGAACCGCGTGGTGTTGCGGAGCTTGCGATACCACTCGGCGAGGCCGCCCTTGCCGTCCTTGCCGTAGAGGATCGTCTGCGAGTACGGCATGTCGCCGCGGAACTCGACCGACGCGACCCACAGCCGGAACATCTCGGCACCCGACTTCGCGATGATGTCGTCGGGCGGGACGTAGCTGACCTTCTTGCCCTCGGCCTTGGCCTTCTCGATCGCGCTCTTCGAGTACTCCTTGCCGTGCTCGTCGAGGACGAAGCCGTGCGTGATCACCTGCTTGTAAGGTGCTCGGCCCATCACGCCGACGCCGGCGAGCAGCGAGCTGTGAAACCAGCCGCGGTGTTGATCCGAACCTTCGAGGTAGAGATCGATCGCCTGGTAGTCGGCGCCGTCTCGCGCGCGACCTTCCATCGCGAGCCACGACACGCCGGACTCGAACCAGACGTCGACGATGTCCTTCTCGCGCTCGAGCTTGTCGGCGCCCGCCCCGCACTTCTTGCAGGTCGTACCCGGCGGCACGAGGTCGACCACCGATCGGTTCCACCACGCATCCGCACCTTCGGTCTCGAAGATGTTCGCGATGTGATCCATCACGTCGCCGTCGGCGAGCTCGCCCTTGCACAGCGTGCAGTAGAACGCCGGAATCGGCGTGCCCCAGAGCCGCTGGCGCGACAGCACCCAGTCGGGACGGTTCTGGATCATCGCGTAGATCCGGTTCTCGCCCCACTCCGGGACCCAGCGCGTGCGCTGGATCTGCTGGAGCGCGTGCGTGCGGAGCTCGTCGTGATCGATCTCGATGAACCACTGCGGCGTCGCGCGGTAGACGATCGGGTTCTTGCAGCGCCAGCAGTGCTGGTAGCTGTGGCGCAGCTTGTCGGTGACGGGGTTCAAAAGGAACCCGGTCCTCGCCAAGTGCGCGACGATGATCGGGTTGGCCTCGGTGGTGGACGTGCCGGTCAAGACGATCGGCTCGCCAACTCCATCGAGCGGCTCGAGCGCGATGCCCGCGATGTAGCGCGCGTAGTCGTCGATCGGGGCGTACGCAGGCAAGCCATGCTTCTCGCCGGTCACGTAGTCCTCGGCGCCGTGCCCCGGTGCGGTGTGCACCAGGCCCGTGCCGGCTTCGTCGGTGACGTAATCGGCGAACCACATCCGCCAGTCCTGATCGCGGACCCGCGTGGTCAGGAACGGATGCGTGTAGCGCTTGCCCTCGAGCGTCGCCATCTGCGCGGCCGAGATCTCGGCCGCGCCCTCGAGCGAGATGCCCGTCGCCGCAGCGAACTTCTCCGAGAGGTCCTTGCCGACGATCAATTGTTCGCCGTTATGTGGAACAGCCAGATACGTGAACCGCGGGTTCGCGACGATCGCGAGGTTCGCCGGCAGCGTCCACGGGGTGGTCGTCCAGATCACGAGGGATGCGGGCTTGCCGTCGTAGCCGTCGACGAGCGGGAACCGCACGTAGACCGAGGGCGACGTGTGATCGTGATATTCGATCTCGGCTTCGGCGAGCGCGGTGCGATCGACCGGGCACCACGAGACCGGCTTGTCCTTGCGATACAAGAAGCCGTCGCGCGTGAACTTCGCGAGCGCGCGCACGATCGCGGCTTCGTACGACTTGTCGAGCGTGAGGTAGGGGTGGTCCCAGTCGCCGAGCACGCCGAGCCGCTTGAACTCGGCGCGCTGGATATCGACGAACTTGAGCGCGTAATTACGGCACGCCTCGCGGATCTGCGCGGGCGTCATCGTGTCTTTTTTACTCTTGAGCTCGCGCTCGACGGCGAGCTCGATGGGCAGGCCGTGGGTATCCCAGCCCGGCACGTACGGCGTACGGAAGCCCGCCATCGTGCGCGACTTGATGACGATGTCCTTGAGGAGCTTGTTGAGGATGTGGCCGTAGTGGATGTGCCCGTTCGCATAGGGAGGGCCATCGTGCAGCACGAACAGCGGCGCGTTCGCGCGCGCCTCCTGGATCTTCTCGTAGAGCTTGGCTTCATCCCACTCGCGGAGAATCTCGGGTTCGCGCGTCGCGAGATCTCCTCGCATCGGGAACGCCGTCTCCGGCAAGATTACGGTCTCTTTATACTTGGACTCTACCTTCGGCTCGGGCACAGGACGCGGACCATACAACGTCGTAGACTGGTGCGCATGGGTGACGAGACGCCGACGAAGCGCGCATCGTGGGACGAGTACTTTATGAGCATCGCGCAGGTGGTCGCGACGCGATCGACCTGCCCACGCAAGTTCGTGGGATCGGTGCTGGTCCGCAACCGGACCATCCTGTCGACCGGCTACAATGGTTCGATCCGCGGCATGCCGCACTGCTCGGACGTCGGCCACATGATGGAAGAGGGCCACTGCGTGGCGACCATTCATGCCGAGGCCAATGCCATCATTCAGGCCGCCAAGAACGGCGTGATGATCGAGGGCTCGACCTGCTACGTCACGGCGAGCCCATGCTGGTCCTGCTTCAAGCAACTCGCGAATGCGGGCGTGAATCGGATCTGCTTCGGCGAGTTCTATCGCGACGAGCGGATCTTCGAGGTCGCGAAGAAGATCGAGATCGAGCTCGTCCACACCGGCCTACCTGGAGTGGCCCTCGCTGCCCTCCCGCCGCAGGGCCGGGACTGACGATTACACTTTGAGCCCCAAGTACCTGAGAGTACGTGCGAGTGGGAGAAGATTCTTCAGTCGATTTCTCGACTCGATTCTTGTGATCGATCTCCTGATCGACCTAGCCTCGTCTTCCATGCGACGGATAGGTGTCCTCGTCGCGGCAGTGCTCTTGAGCACTGGCGTGGTCTCTGCTGGTCCTCAGAAGTCGTCGTCCACGACCACTTCCAAGGCGAAGTCTTCGGCTAAGTCCAAGCACCGCGTTGCGGTGTTTAGCGGACACAACGCGTCCAAGACGACCCTGCGGACCGAACCGCTCGAGAAGCCCTCCGGGCACGTCTCGCTGCGGGCCGAAAACCTGGGCGAAGACGTCGACGTCAACATCTACAAGAAGGATGGAACGTTCGACGAAGGCTCGCTCGCGAAGCTCGATGACATGTTCCGCTGCGTCCGCACCGGCGAAGTCCGCGCGGTCCGCCGCGAGCTCTACGAGCAGCTCTCGCGGATCAACGACCACTTCGAGGGCAAGCAGATCTACCTCGTCTCGGGCTTCCGCTTCGCGGAGCGCAACTCGAGCCGGCACTACCACGCGTCGGCGATGGACATCCGGATCCCCGGCGTGTCGATCAACGAGATGTACGCGTTCGCCGGCTCGCTCGATGCGGGCAACATGGGCCTCGGCATCTATCCGACCAGCCAGTTCATCCACGTCGATTTTCGCGCGCCTGGCGAGCCGAGCTACCGGTGGACCGATTACTCGGGTCACGGTGGTGGTGGCCACCCGAGTCATTCGAAGAAGGCTTCCAAGAAGCCGACCGGGCGCACGCAGCCTGCACGTAAGCCCACGTCGTAATATTTCGACGCGGTACATCGGACATCGCGTCCGGCAGCGACCGCGCGACGATCGCCGAGAGCCTCGACAGGATCTCGGCGATCGCGACGAACCTCACCGCGGTCCTGTTCTCGAACGCCGTCATCGCGGTCCGCGCGTGACTCGGGTGCAACGATCGTCGGTCAACCCGCGTCAGGCACGCGCGCGAGACGACCTCTTGGTCGCGACCACGGAGGTCTCGGTGCGCGCCGCTTCCGCCAGTAGCTCGGCCGCGTGGGCCTTCGCCTTCGACGTGGCATGACCGCCGAGCATGCGCGCGAGCTCGTCCTTGCGCGCGGTGCCGGAGAGCCGACGGACGTGGGTCTCGGTGCGTCCCCCGATCTCCGCCTTCTCGACATGGAAGTGGTGATCCGCGTACGCCGCGATCTGCGGCAAGTGGGTCACGCACAACACCTGACGATGATCGGCGACGGCTCTAATCTGGACGCCGACGACCTGCGCGGTGGCGCCACCGATCCCGGCATCGACTTCATCGAACACGTACGTCGCGACTTCATCAGCGCTGCGCAGCGCGAGCTTGAGCGCGAGCATGATGCGCGACAGCTCGCCGCCCGAGGCGATCTTCGCGAGCGGGCGCTGGTCTTCACCTTTGTTCGACGCGAGCACGAGCTCGATCCGATCGGCGCCGGTGGGGCCGAGCGCGCGCGGCTCGACCACGACGAACAGCCTCGCTGCCGCCATGCCGAGCTCGGCGAGCGAGGCGCCGACTTCCTTCTCGAGCCTCTTGGCGGACTTGGTGCGGAGCTTGGTGAGCCCGGTCGCGACGGTTAGCGCGGCGGCTTCCGCGGCCGCGCGCGCGGCGTGGGCCTCGACGAGCGAGACATCGTGGCTCGTGAGCTGGGTGAGCTCGGTGCGCAGATCGGTCGCCTTCGCGATCACCTCGGCGAGCCCGCTCGCCGCGCCGTGCTTGCGGACGAGGCGACGGATCAAGGCGATGCGCTCGTCGACCCAGGCGAGCCGCTCGGGATCGCCTTCGAGCTTGTCAGCGTACGCACGCAATTGATCGCTCGCGTCGTCGAGGAGCGATTCGATCTCGGCGAGCTGACGCGCGATCGGCTCGAGGGTCGGATCGGTGCGCAGCCCGCGCTCGATCTCGCGATGGGCCGAGGCGACGAGATCGCGCGCGGCCGAATCACCGGAGTAGAGCTTCACCTCGGCGAGCCGCGCCGCCGATTGGAGCAGATCGACAGAGGCGAGGCGGACCCGCTCGAGCTCGAGCGATGCATCTTCGCCGGTCGAGAGGTTCGCGCCATCGAGCTCCTCGAGCTGGAACTCGAGATAGTCGATCCGTGCATCGCGCTCGCGCGCATCGCCGCTCAGCGCGCGCACGGCTTCGTCTGTTTCGCGCAGCACGTCCCATGCGGCCTGCATCGCGGTGGCTTCGCCGACCGAGCTCCCGAACAGATCGAGGATCTCGAGGTGGCGCGCCGGATCGACGAGACCTTGATGTTGATGTTGACCCGAAAGATCGACGAGCAACGCGCCGAGCTCGCCGAGCCGTGCCGCGGTGGTCAGCGCACCGTTGACGTAGCAGCGCCCTCGCCCGCCGCGCGCGATCACGCGGCGAATGAATACTTCACTGCCTTCGTTCGGCAGGCCCGCGCCTTCGAGCACGCTCGCGACGCGCACGCGGAGATCGTCCGGAACCTCGACGGTCGCTTCGACGACGGCTTCGTCGGTGCCGGTACGCGGGATATCGGCGGACGCTCGCCCGCCACGCAGCAGATTCACGGCCTCGACGATGAGCGACTTGCCCGCACCGGTCTCGCCGGTGAGAGCGTTCATTCCTCGACCGAGCTCGATCTCGACGTCCGACAGGATCGCGAAGTTGGTCGCGCGCAGATGCTTCAACATGACGACGAACCTTTCAGCCTTTTCAGATGGATCAGCGCGCGCCCTTATCGGTGCGAAC
>JAYWCI010000269.1:0-46587 GCA_043780895.1 Kofleriaceae bacterium
TGCATGCCGCCGTTCACGTCGGTGAGGTCAGCGGTTTCGATCACGGTGACGTCGAGCGGGGGATGGTTCATGGCGGTTCGCTAGAGCACGGGGTGTGCCGATGGCGCCGGCGAGTCGATTCGGACAGTTACCGAGGTGCGCTCCGTTTACTCCGCTGAACGATCGCGACTACCGCGAGGCTCGGGCCGACCCGCGCGGATGGCGCGAGACTCACTCGCAGGGCCTTGTGGTCGTCGAACACGCGTATAGTGGGCCGAGCGATGCGCGACACACTGCTGGTCGGAACGGCGGTACTGAGCGCGGGGTGCTCGGTCTTCTTCAATCCCGACAACATCCACAAGGGCGATGGGTCCATCAGGATCATCGATGCGAGCGACGACGCGCAGCTCCAGGACAGCCAGGTCATCGGGATCGCGGATCCGACGATGATCCGGGTCGAGAGCGCGTATCCGTTGATGCTCGACGAAGGTACGGGCGCGTACGGCAGCCGTCCCGCGATCGTCGCTTTGCACGGCGACAACTTCGTCAAGGAGACGGCGAACCTCAGCGTGACGTTCACGCCGAGCACGGCCGCGACGCTGATCGATCTCAAGGTCTCCTCGGATCACAAGTACGTCGTGCTCGCGGTGTCGGTCCCGATCGATACGAGCTGTGCGCCGCCGAATGCGATCCCGGTCATGGTGACCGTGACTCAGGACGATGGCATGGGGGGCACGGCGACGGCGCACCTCACGGATGCCTTCTCGATTCATTGCTTGAACGAGCTCACCGCGAACGTCGAGTCCGTCGCTCTCGATGCGAAGTACTCGACGATCGATCTGGCCGCGGCGCTCACGTTCACGCCGCAAGCCGTTGCGACGAGGGCTGCGATCCTTCGCTCGGCGTCCCACATCGTGATCGCGGGCGCGGTCGCGGCGAGCGCCGCGGGCGCGAGCCCCGGTCCAGGCGGAGGCATCGGCGGCGGTGCGAATGCGCCGGGCACGGGACCCGGTCACGGCCAGAAAGGGCTAGGGGGTGTGGGGAGCGGTGGCGGTGGCGGTGGCGCAGGCTTCGTCATCGCCGGAAAAGCGGGGACGGGGAATGGCGCAGGCGATGGGCTTGGAGGCGTGGCGACGGGCGATCCTTGGCTCGCGAGCTACGTGACGAATCAGCCGAGTGGCGGTGGCGGCGGCCAGAGCTCGACGTCGGTCGGAGGCCTCGGGGGCGCAGGTGGCGGCATGATCGAGCTGACCGCGAGTGGCGATATCTCGGTCGCCGCGGTCACGGCGACCGGTGGCAACAGCACGGCCGGAACGGCTCCCGCGGGCGCAGGCGGTGCGGGTGCGGGTGGCGTGATCCTCTTGCGCACCGGCGGCACGATCGCGACGGGTGCGCTGGCGGTGGCGCCCGGTACGACGATCGGCAATGGTGGCGCGAGCTCGAATGGTCGGATCCGGATCGACGCGGCAGCGGGGACGATCCTGGCCGGTGTGACGATCGGCCCGATGTTCTCCGGCGCGCTGGTCGTCGCGACCGAGTATCCGGTCGTGAGCCTGCGTGGCACGCCAGGGGATCAGACCTCGACGCTGCTCGTCCTCGATCGCAGCGGCAACCTCGTCGACAACGGCCATCTCTATCATCCGATCTTCGATGTCTCGGGCGCCGCGCAGATCACGCCGGTGCTGAAGGTCGGCTTCAATCACATCTGCGTGCTGGTCGCCGGCAATGTCGATCCGTCGATCGCGGAAGGCACGAACTGCATCGATCTCGGCTACGCGCCGTAACGCGCCGAACTTCAGAGCGCGCGCGCGGCGATGTCGGCGTGGAGCTTTGCGAGCACGAGCGACGCCGCATCGCGCTTGGCCTGGGTCGACATCGCATCGATGATCCGGATCAGCCGGAAGCGCGGCTCTAGATCCGTCGCGGGCCCGTGCTTCAACGCCAGCGCGCGGAGCTCGGCACCGACGGTCTGGAACTGCCTCGCGAGGGCGTTCGCATCGACCGCTCGTGCGACTGGTTCGACGGGCTTGTCCTTCGGTTTGCCGATCGGCTCGTGAGGTTTGACCGCAACGGTCACGGGCTCGTCGACGCCGATGGGAGGGACGATCGGTGGCCCGACGGGCGGTGCCGGCGGTGCGAGCGGTGCGGGCGGTGGCGTCACGGTCATCAAGGTCTCGGGTGTGATCGCGATGGTGGGTGGTTCACGACCGCCGACGGCAACCACAACCCCGGTCGCGACAAGCGCCGTCAGCGCGATCGCGATCAGCATCGAACGACGGCGACGCGACGACATGGAAGACGCCGGCTCGTGCGTGGTGATCGTTGCTCGTGGGCTCGGCAACGTCACTCCCAGCGCCACCGCGGCTGCGGTGCGATCGTTCGCGATCAGCTCGAGTAACTCGAGCGCGGCATCCGCGGTCGGTGGTCGAGCGTCGCGCTTCTTCGCCATCAGCCGTCTCGAGAACGCTTCGAGCAACGGATCGACGGCGAGCGAGGGGACGCGCGTCGCGATCGCCGGCGGCTCGAGCAACAAGTTCGCGCGTGCGACCTCGCCCCCTCTGCCGTCGAACGGGAGGACGCCCGCCAGCATCTCGTAGAGAATGACGCCGAGTGCGAACAGGTCGATCCGGTGATCGATCGCGTCGCCTACTGCCTGCTCGGGCGCCATGAAGGCGGGCGTCCCGAGGACGAGGCCCGCGGTCGTGAGCCGTCCGAGGCCGTCGGTCGAGCCACCACCCTCGCGCAGGATCGCGATCCCGAAATCGACGATCCGCGGGACCTCGATATTGTTCGTATCGAGCTCGACGATCACGTTCTCGGGCTTGAAGTCGCGGTGGATGAGCCCTACGCCGTGCGCGTGACTCAGGCCTTCGAGCAACTGGCGACACAGCTGCAGGATCCGCGCGTGAGGCATCGGAACGCGGCCCATCACGGTCGCCAGATCCGGTCCCTCGGCAAACTCCATCACCATGTAGTGCAGGCCTTGGGTCTCGCCGACATCGACGACCGCGACCACGTTGCGATGATGCAAGCGGCCCGCGAGCTCCGCCTCGCGCTCGAACCGCTGCAGGTCCATCGCGTCGAGCAACTCCGAGTGCAGTACCTTGACCGCGAATGGTCGACCGACCTTGACGTGGCGGGCCTTGTAGACCGTCCCCATGCTGCCGCGCCCCACGCGCTGCTCGATCAGATAGCGCTCGGCGATCGTCTGGCCGATCAGCGGATCTGTGGGCTCGGCGGCGCTGGCCATCAGAACCTGCCGCTCATCGAGATCGCGGCGCCCTCGGCGGTGGGCACGACCACCACGCGTGACCGCGACGTGACGTACAGCAAGACCGTCGCGATCGCCGCACCGGCCGCGACCACGGTGGTCACATCGGCGGCATAGCCGAGCGTCCGGATCGATCCGCGCCGCGCATCAGCGTCGGTGCAGGTCGGATCGCGATCGCACGTGCGATAGTGCGAGACGGTCTCCACACTCGTCACGATCGCGGCGCCCAGCGCGAGCACCGCGACGCCCCCGACGATCAGCACCGGCATTCCGATCCGCCAGTGAGCTTCCGGCGTGATCGGTGGTGTGGCCGGCGGCGCAACTGGCGCGACCGTGACGACCGGAGCCCGAGGAGCCCCGCGCCGAGGGGCGTTTGGCAAGAGCTCGTGCGCGGCCTTCGCAAACTTCGTCCTCGCTTCGCCGAGCGCCGTCGAAGCGAGCTCGATCGCTGCACGCGACGCTTGATGTCCCGACGAGGGCTCGATCCACGTGACCTCGACCCGGACGGCGCCGGTCGTCCCGCTGTCTACGATCACGAGGAACAGCAGTTGCGTCGCACCCGTGCGACGCGCGACATCGGCCGCGCAGCTCGGAATCGTCACGCAATCCGGCGGTAGCCCCTCGGCCGGCAACGTTCGCCGCGCGTCGAGCCCGCCGACCGCATCGACATCCAGCTCGGTCGCGAGCGCGGCCGCCAGATCCTGGGTCAGCGCATCGACGCGTGTCGGATCGATATTCACCGCGACGCTCAGTACGACCGCGACCTTGGTCTGCTCGGCATGCACGGCCGGGGCAGCGAGCACGACGAGCATCAGGACGAGGCGCGCAAAGGACACCCGTCATTATGGGCGTTTCGACGCGAGAAAGGATCCCGGTTCGCGCCAAGTCTGGCGCCCCATCTGGTGCCACGGCTGGCGCCACGGCTGAAGCGAGGGCGCGCGCGCGTTTCGGTCGGCTGCGCAGTACGCGTACAATCGGGGGGTCGTCTCATGAAATCGCGTTCCACGCCCATCGGACTCTTGTGCCTCGGCGCGCTCGGGGTGGTGTTCGGCGATATCGGTACGAGCCCCCTCTACACGCTCAAGGAGTGCATGCGCACCGCAGGGAACGCGGATCACGCGCTCTACGGCGTGCTGTCGCTGATCGTGTGGTCGCTCGTCCTCGTCGTGACGTTCAAGTATCTGGTCTTCATCATGCGCGCGAACAATCGCGGCGAAGGCGGTATCTTCGCGCTGCTCGCCCTCGTGCCGAGCCGGTTGCGCGTGAATCGCGCCTCGATCGTCGCCCTCCTCGTCGTGGTCGGCGCCGCGCTCTTGTACGGCGACGGTGCGATCACCCCTGCCATCTCGGTACTGTCGGCGGTCGAGGGCCTCGAGGTTGCCAAGCCCGAGCTCGCGCATCTGGTCATCCCGTTGACGTGCGTGATCCTGTTCGGGCTGTTCTGGATCCAGAAGCGCGGCACGCACACGATCGGCCGGTTGTTCGGCCCGGTGATGGTGGTGTGGTTCGGCACGATCGGTATCGCAGGCGCGTATCACATCATCGAGCATCCGGCGATCCTCCAGGCGTTGTCACCGGTGTGGGCGGCGCGCTACTTCATCTCGAACGGACCGACGAGCATCGTCATCCTTGGTAGCGTCGTCCTCGCGGTGACCGGCGGCGAGGCGCTGTACGCCGACATGGGGCACTTCGGCAGCCTGCCGATCCGGCTGGTGTGGACGTTCTTCGTCTTGCCCGCGCTCGTGCTCTGTTACTTCGGTCAGGGCGCGTTACTCCACGCGCATCCCGAGCTCGTCAATCCCTTCTTCGCGCTCGTCCCTGCGGGCGGGGCACAGCTCGCGCTGGTCGTCCTCTCGAGTGTCGCGACCGTGATCGCATCGCAAGCGTTGATCTCGGGTGCGTTCTCGCTCACCCGTCAGGCGATGTTGCTCGGCTACTTTCCGCGCGTCACCGTCAAGCACACCTCGAGCGAGACGGAAGGGCAGATCTACATCCCCGAGATCAACTGGTTCCTCGCGATCGCTTGCATCGCGCTCGTGATCGGCTTCGAGAAATCCGATCGACTCGCCGCCGCCTACGGGATCGCGGTGACCGGCACGATGGCGATCACGTCCGTCGTGTTCTACGTCGTCACGCGCCAGACCTGGGGCTGGTCCCGCGCGCGCGCGGTGCCTTTGCTCGCGCTCTTTCTCGCCTTCGATCTCCCATTCTTTGTCTCGAACCTGGCGAAGTTTGTCGACGGTGGCTACGTGCCGATCCTGATCGCCGCGGGGTTCGTCACGATCATGCTGGTGTGGAGCCGTGGCAGGCGCCTCACCGTCGAGACCTACGCGAAGCAGTTCCCGAGCTACGAGGAGCTCGCCCCGAAACTCGATTCGATGCTGGTCGGCCGGGTGCCCGGCACCGCGGTCTATCTCGCCTCGCGCGAGGACCACATGCCGCCCGCGTTGATGCACTTGATCGAGCGCAGTCACACGCTCCACGAGCACGTGATCCTGTTGACCGTGAAGCCCAGCGATACCGAGCCGCGCGTCCACGACACCGAGCGCGTCGCGCTGAGCAACCTCGGCAACGGCTTCTTGCGCGTCGTGATCAACACGGGCTTCTCGGAACAACCGCGCGTCCACGCCACGCTCGAACAGATCGCCAGCGAGCAGGGGCTGCCCTTCGGCGATGTCGACGTGACCTACTTCCTCGCGCGCCTGAATCTGATCGGCGGTGGTGGCGGCGAGATGGGCGTGATCACCGAGACGATCTACGCGTTCCTGGTCCGGAACTCCGTCACCGCCGATCGCTCGTTCGATCTGCCACCGAAGCAGGTCATCGAGATCGGGACCCAGATCGATCTGTAGCGGCGGGACGCCAGCGCGGTACGGGCGGCTCGTCGAGACCTCGGCGACCGGATCGGCAGCAGCGATCGTCTTGCCCGGGACGCAGGGCTGGCTATCCCGAGCGACGACGGCCGCGCCTTCCAGGCAGCTCGATCGGCCGTCGTTCGCACGTGACGGAGGTCGCGGGGTTGGCCTGGCGCTCGCAGCAGCGCCATCCCATGTCGCACTTCACCTCGATCGCTTCGTCCGACCTCGACCTCGTCACCGGTGGCATGGGCAGCCGTGGTGCCGTCGCGCAGAAGTCACCGCCCGCGCAGCCGACGACCCCGGGTCCGGCGACCGAGACGGGCAACATCTGTCGTGACGCGTACGCGGGCACCGGCGCGCTCGCTGGCGGCCTTTTGACCTCGGAGTCGGGCGGCTGGGGCGCGGTCCCGGGCGCGATCGCCGGCGGCATGGCCGGCCGCGCGATGTGCCCCCAATGAGCTGTTACGAACGCACGACGTACATGACGGTCAGCGCGAGCGCGTCGTCCCACGGTGCCGTC
Source organism: Kofleriaceae bacterium (assembly GCA_043780895.1). Taxonomy (GTDB): domain Bacteria; phylum Myxococcota_A; class Polyangia; order Haliangiales; family Haliangiaceae; genus JABFXX01. The sequence goes on from JAYWCI010000269.1 coordinate 6,629, forward strand.
AGCTCGCGCTTCAACATGCGATGCGCGCCAGCACCTGCCTCGACGACGAACCCGCTGTCCTCGCCGTAGCCATCGCCGAAGGTGACCGCGCCGCCATCCGGCACGAGGCCCTGGGCCATACCGACCTTGTGATTCCAGATGTACACGGCCGCGAGCCGGCCCGAGGTGAGCTCGAGCTCGCCGACCTCCGCGGCCTCGTCGATCGCAGCGGCGGTCAAGGCCTCGGCGAACAGCGCATCGACTTCTGCGGCGTTCGCGGCTGGCCACGCGGCCCGCGGCGGTGCGACGAGCGCGAGCGTATGATCGTCGATGCGATAGATCGCGATCTTACCGGAGGTCCCCTCGAGCTCGAACGCGAAGCCATTGCTCGCACCGACATCGATCGGCGCGACGTCTTCGCCTTTGCCGAGCCCGCGCATGATCTCGGCGGGATGACCGGTGAATTGCGCCTTCGTCGCCGCTGCCTTGGTGTGGACCCAGTCCTTCGCGGTCGACGCGTCGAACACGGCGACCGTGAGCGACGCGGTTTGCGAGCTGATGACGGCGAGTGGATCCATGGTGCGCAGCTTGCCTCAGATTCGCTGCGCGAGTGCGAGCCCGCGACCACCGGTCGCCGCAACGAGCGCTTCGTACTCGGCGCGCGCGTGAGGATCACCCGTGCCACGCATCGCGCGGAGCAGGGTGTTCTTCTTGGTGTGCTCCGCCGCGATAAACTCCATCGCGATCGTGTCGTAGCCGCGGGCGCGCAGGAGCAGCATGCGCATCGCATCGGTGAGGTGTGCTGCGGTCTCGCGCCGCACGTGCGGAGTGCGCCACACCGTTCCGAACGCGCCGGTCGCGCCGCTCTCGGCAAGCTCCTTCCATCCCCGTGCGAGCTCTGCCTGACAACACGGCGCCACGGCGATCAGCTCGGCACCCGCCGCGACGCCGAGCGCGATCGCATCGCACGTCGCGGTGTCACACGCGTGCAGGGCGAACACGCCGTGGGTGCCGCCCGCGTCGATCGTCTCGAGCGCGGCGGCTCGGAAGGTGACCACGTCATCGAGCTCGGCGAGCTCCGCGCGGCGACGGCACTCCGCGATCACCTCCGCGTTGCGATCGACGCCGAGCACCTCGAGCCGGTGGCCTCGCGAACGGGCGACCCATGCGAGCAGCAGCGTGAGGTACGACCGACCGCATCCGGCATCGAGCAGCTTGACCACATCGTGGCGCGTGCGCAGCTCGGCCATCGCGGGCCGCATCGCTCGCGCGACGTGGTTGATCTGCAGGAACTTGCGCACGCGAGCGGGTGGCATCGTCGCATCGCCGTCGAGGATTCCGAGCGCGCGCAGCAACTGCGGCGCATCGGCCGGCAGGATCTCGAGCTCCTTGCCTCCGGTCAGCTCGCGCGTGCGCTCCGGTGTCCAGTGGGTGCGCGCGCGGTCGGCGAGCGCGGTCGCCCAGGCAGCGCGCGTGGAGGACACGAGCGGATGATATACCTAGGCAGGTTCGCGGCGCAGGGCGACGAGCTCGCTCCACGCGATCGCGTGCCACGTGCCAGGCCGCGCGACGACGAGCAGCTCCTCGAGCGCATCGTAGTACGCGAACATCGGACGCTCTTCGAGACCGAGCAGCACCAGCGGAACTGCAGTCACCTCGCGCGTCTCGGGCCACCAGATCTTGAAGGCGTCACCTTCGCTCTCGCCGATGATCACGGCGTCGTGTGGCCCTTTCGCGAGCATGATCACGTTGTCGAGCGGCAGGACCGGCGTCGAGTGACCCTCGCGATCGACGCGCAGGAGCTTTCTGCCGAAGCCGCCGACGATCGATCCATCCGAGAGCGTGACCGCGCACAGATCCTCGGGTGCATCGAGCGTCTCGCCGAGCATCGTGGGCGCACTCTCGCCATCCCAGCGATACGCGACCGCATCCCACACGACGAGCATCTCGCCGGTTCCGAACGGGATCGCATCGCACTCGACGCGCTGAGTCTCGATGGGGTCCGGCACGAAGAGCGGCACGAGCCGATGATCGGCGTACATGATCTGCGGACGCAGGTTCGCGCGCTCGGTCGTCGTCGGTTGCGGAAACAGCAACAAGCAGTTCTTGCCGGGGCGCGCGAGCCCGATCGCGAAGGGAGGATCGATCTCGAGGGGCGCGCGCTCGGGCAGCTCGAAGTAGGCGAACTTGAACGGCCGCACGGTGCGGTCGGTGGCCATCCGCACGAACGTGGTGCCCCACGGCGTGAACGCCGCCGCGTTGACCTGCATGTCGTCGTGCGTGATCGTGCCCGGCGGAAACATCGAGAGATCGAGCTCGTGGAGTGCGACGTGATCCGCGACGAGCATGCGCGCGCCCTCGATCGCGCACGGCCGCGCGGTCGGGCTCGTGAACGGATTCGGATGCGTGATCACCGGCGAGGCCCGCGCCGGCAGCCACTCGGCGTGCGCATTCGTGACGTCGATATCGGCGCCTTCCCAGTAGGCGAGGTTGTTCGCGGCCGCGACCCGCAAGATATCGAGCAGCGGACGATAGGGGCGGGCCTCGAGCTGTCTCGCGATCACCGGCTCGACGAACGCGAGTAGCGCAGGCACGTGCTTGGCCGCGACGTACCGGCCGACGCAGTAGTTGCCGTCGAACTGCGCGGGAATCCGCCCGGCGATCCGCGGATACGCGGCGGTGACGTCGAGCAAGCGGGTCTCGACGCCGGTCAGCAGGTGGGTCGGCAGCTCCGCGCCCATCACGGCGGGATCCCACAGCGACAACGCGAAGCCGCGACAGTACAGGTGTGGCATCTCGGTCGCGACGTAGAGCAAGGCGAGCTCGCCGAGGGCCCGCGCTCCGGTCTCCGGATCGTCGGCGATCAGCTGCTTGACGTTGGTGATCAGCTCGTCGCCATCGAACTCGCGATCGAAGGCACCGCCCCGGTGGAGCCCACGCACGAACCGCGCGGCGAACCGCGTGAGTTGCGTGTCGTCCACCACGTGCAGGGTGCAGTCCCAACCCATCGCGCACACGATATCCCAACCCGAGCCCGTTGCTTCCGATCCAGCGTAGACTCGTGGTGGGTGAGAGCGGACCGACGCGGAAGCGTTCGCGATCCGTGGGAGATCAGAACGTTGCGCCGAGTGTCACGTGCGGTCCGATCGCCCAGTCTCTGGCGCTATTGACCTGTCCGCGGACGCCGAACGACATCTCGAACCATGATAACCGGACCGCGACCGCAACGGCTGCCGTAGCGATCAGCGCTTCCGTCTTCGCGACTTCCTTCGCCGAGCCCGTGACGTGCTCCTCGTGACCGTGGATAGCGCTGAGATCCATGGTCCGGACTTCTGCGATGCCGGCGCCGACCGTGCTTTGTAGCGACACCGCACCATGCTCGAACCGTCGGAAGGGCCCGCGAAAGATCAGCTCCGGCACGAGCTCCTCGTCCCAATGCACGAGATTCGCGTCCATGCTGCTCGGGCTGAACGGCGCGAAGACGCTGTGGCTCAGATGCAAACCGGCGCCGATACCAGGCTCGAACCAGTACACACCTTCCAGCCCGGCGGCGAGGCTCACGGATCCGAAGTGTCCGTCCGCCATCCCGACCTTACCGAACCCCACGGCCCCGACGCCGCGAACGGTCACCCCTGGATCGGGACCGTCATTCGCTCTCGCGAACGTCGTGGTGAACAGGACCGCCGCTACCACGCATCGAATCATAGTTCCCGGTGAGCAAGATCTCGACCAGCCGCGTGGCGCTTCGAACTGACTGAAATTACTGACGCCTGAAACCTGTCGGGTCGCGAAGTTCACAGTCCGCCGCTTGCCACCGATCGAGCTCGCACGCGCGACCTCCGAGCCCTCACGCACGACTCACGTACCCACCACATCCCGAGCGCTACCTCGGCTCAGGACGCTAACGGTTAGCGCGGATGTCGGCGATGTCGACCGCGCGTGAAACCACCACGCGATCGCGACCACCGCGACCGCGGCGATCAGGGCAGCTACGCGTGACAGACCACCTCCATCTTCTTGCGGTCGGGATCGATCATGGCGACTCGAGCTTAAACGGCATGCGCGATCGGCTAAAGATAGTGCGTGGCCGAATTTCATCTGTTCGATCCGAGGCGATCGAGTGCGCGGTTGGTCTACGCGCTCGTCGTCGGTGCGATCGCCTGGTTCGTGACCGCGACGTTCGGTGTCGCCTGGATCACACGTGCGCTGATCACGGGCGATCTCGCCGGCTTCACGCTGTTCGCGCTCGCCGCCTCGATCATTGTTCGCGCGACGAGCGAGCAGACGCGGACGCGCTCCGCCGCTGAAGATCCGGGGCGCAAGTGGGTCTGGATCATCGTGATGGTCGCGAGCACGTTTGCGATGTTCGCGGCGACGTTCGTGCTGCGCCAGGCGAAACAGCTCGGAGATTTCGAATCGACGCTCGTGTTGATCCTCGTGATCGCGAGCGCCGTGCTGTCGTGGTTGCTCACGCACACCGCGTTCACGCTGCGCTACGCGCACTTGTTCTATCGCGGTGGCGTCGAGAAAGAGGGCGGCATCGAGTTTCCGCACGAGGATGGCGAGGAGCCCACCGATCCGGACGATCTCGACTTCGCGTACTTCGCGTTCACGATCGGCATGTGCTTTCAGGTCTCGGACTCCGAGATCTCGGACCGCGGGATCCGCCGCACCGCGCTCGCCCATGCGATCCTGTCGTTCGCCTACAACACCGGCATCATCGCGCTGGTCTTGAATGTCGCGACCAATCGCTTGGGCTGAGCCTATACTGCGTGCGGCATGTCTCGGGCTGCGCTGGTCTTGCTCGTCGCGTGTGGTGGCGCAGGCGATCCCTCGATCACCGAGTACGCGATTCCGACCGCGAGCAGCGGTCCGTACGGCATCTCTCTCGGTGGTGATGGCGCGCTATGGTTCACAGAACAGATCGGCAAGATCGGTCGGATCACGACCGCCGGCGAGGTCACCGAATTCACCGTCCCGACGCCGGGCGCGATTCCTTATCACATCGCGCGCGGCTCCGATGGCTCGCTGTGGTTCACCGAGAAGGCCGCGAACACGATCGGTCACATCACGCTCGAGGGTTTGGTCACCGAGGTCGTCTTGCCGCGTCCGGGCAGCGTGCCGACCGGCATCGCGGCAGGCCGTGATGACACGATGTGGTTCGTCGAAGACGACGGCAATGCGGCGGGCTCGGTCTCGATGACCGGTGTGATCACGGAGTATCCGCTCGCCGCGGGCGCCAACGAGGCGTACGGCATCGCGCTCGGTCCGCGCGACGCCTTGTGGTTCACCGAGCAGGGCACGAACCACATCGCTTCGATCGGGAGCGACGTGGCACACGCGATCACCGAGTACACCGTGCCGACGGCTGCCGCCGACCTGCGCGAGATCATCGCTGGGCCCGATGGCAATCTGTGGTTCACCGAGTTCACGGGTGGTAATGCGATCGGTACGATCACACCCGATGGCGTGATCACCGAGCATGCGCTGCCGACCGCGGGCGCGCAGCCGTTCGACATCACGGTGGGCCCCGACCTCGACCTGTGGTTCACCGAGAAGGTGGGCAATGCGATCGGACGGATCACGCTCGCCGGCGCGATCACCGAACGCGCGATCCCGACGGCCGGTAGCGAGCCAGCTCGGATCACGCTCGGGCCCGGAGGAGATCTTTGGTTCTCGGAGTACGCGGCGAATCAGATCGGCCGCGTCGGTCTCTAGATCGCTTCGTACGTGATGACGTTGACCTTCTCGAGCTGCGGCGTGCCGGCCGGCGCAGGGTTGATCTTGACCTTGCCCACGGCGTGCAACGCGCTCAGCGCCTGCGCGACCTTGCCGCGACCCGCGAGCGTTCGCATGCCGACGAGCGCGCTCAGATCCGCGATGTTCTGCGCCGGCTTGCCGCGCAGCGCCTGGTCGACTTGACCTGGAAGGCCGGTGCCATTCTTCGCCGCGGCTCTGTTCTTGAACGTGGTGAACACGAGCACGACGAGCGCGACGAACGCGCCGATGATTGCGCCTTGGAGCATGCCGCGATGCTAACGGATCCATGCGTCGCCAGCAGCACGCCAGGGAACCAGCGAGCTAGACGGAGCTCCCAGTCGCTGCTATCTCGCGCGACAACGGGCGAGGGCTTCGAGCAGCGGTGCGAGCACCTCGCGATCGAGCCGCGCCTGATGGACCGCTCGAAATGACTGCATCCGGCGATCGAGCTCTGCGAGCCCTGCTTCGATCATGTCGAGTTGATGACGGCTGTGGAGCTCGCGGCGCAGCGTGTTGCAGACGTAGTGCACGCAGCGGGCAGGGCGATGATCGAGCTCGAGCGTGCATCCGGTCGGGCCGCGAAACGCACAACCGGCGTGATCGGTGCGGGGTGCGACGAGGTTACCGACGCGCGTGCCGGCATGGACCAGCGCGGCGAGCTCGTTGTCGTCGAACAGATCTGCGGTGACCCCCGAACAGCACGCGCCGCCATCGTAGTGACCGACCGGGCGTGGCTGGCCCGTCGCGCACGTACGGCACGAGTGGACGGCGGTGAGGTGCGCCGAGATCGCACGCTTCTGCGCGAGCACCGCCTCGGCGAGCGCCTGCTCGTCGGCTTCGATCGTCGCCGCGAGCTCGCTGCGCAGCCGCGCATGGAGCGCGATCAATTCGTGTGCCCGGTCGGCCGGTTGGCGCAGCTTGATCAGTAACCGCTCGACCGCGACGAACACCAGCTCACGCTAGCACCCGGGTGATCCGAGCAGAACGTGATCGCGTCGCGGATCACGCGGTATCCGAGCTTGGCTACTCGGCCTGGTCGTCGTCCGTATCGTAATACGGCTGCTGCGCGTTCGGATCTTGGTTCAGATCTTGGTTCGGATCTTGGTCCGGATCGACGAGCTGCGGCTGTGCGAGCGACGGGTCGTAGCTCTGATCCGTGTAGCCAGGGTCGACGTAGCTCGGCGCGACTCGTGGGTCGTAGCTCGGGTCGTAGCTCGGGTCGTAGCTCGGGGCGACGTTGTACGAGTAGTCGTAGCTCGGCGCGTAGTAGCCGTAGCTCGGCGTCACGTACGGCTCGTAGTGCCAGCGGTTGTCGCGCCAGTACCGATGCGCCGGGCGGCGCGCGACGGAGTAGCCGCCGCGATCACCGCCGGAGTACCCCGAGTAACCGCCACGATCACCACCGCCCACGATCGGCGCGTGAAAGCCACCGCCATGAAAGCCACCGCCGACCGAGCCGTGAAACCCGCCGGCGGACGAACCGTGAAACCCGCCGCCGGACGAGCCGTGGAAGCCGCCGCCGCCGCCGCCCGCCGAGCCGTGAAACCCACCGCTCGCATGGCCGCCGCCCGAGTGACCGCCACCCGAGTGACCGCCACCGCCGTGCCCGCGATCCGCGCGTGCGATCCCAGCCGTCGAGAGGAGGACGGCGAGTCCGAGGAGAGTGTTCCGCATGCCAGACAGTAGTGCACCCAGCGTGCCTCACTCCCAGGGCTCTAAAAGGCCGTTTCTTGCCAGGGGTGTGAACGGCCGATTGCTATCGCCCCACCGCCCAAGCCCACGTACTGCCAGCGAAATAGTTCGCAATGATCGTGCGCGAACCATCTGTATCGCGATGATCGTCGGCTCGGTCGCAATGACGGTCGTCGCCACGTGCGAGCGCGCGAGGCCCGCACCCAGGTTGTAGGTTCGCGCGCACGAGCAACCGTGGTTGAGCAGAGAGGCCGCGGATCAGATCGTGGTGTCGGGCGGTCAGCTGGGGCACCGCGTTGCCACCCGGCGGGGCACGCCACAGGTCGTCGAGCGACGGACTCCCGAAAACATCCCCGACGAGCGTGGACGTTTCGGGTCAACGGGTCGGCCCGTCGAGGCGAACCTGAGCTACGAGTGCCTGACGCTGCGCGACGCCGGAACGTGGCCGACGACCTGACGGCGATGTTTCGGGCCCGCCGGAAGTGGTCGCCCGAACCGGGGCTACGGCTTTTCCTGATTCGAGTACTCGGTGGGCGATGCGTATCCCGCCGTCCCGACCCAGGCCGTATAGTCGCCCGATGCAGGGAAGCGTGCAGATCGTAGATGACGACGGCGATGTCGGTGACCTGCTGCGTGGCGCACTCGCGAAGCGCGGCTTTTCGACCACGACGGTGACCTCGGCGGAGGCGAGCCTCGCCGCACTCGAACATGCGCCGGTCGATATCGTCGTCACGGACATCCACATGGGTGAGATGTCGGGCATCGAGCTGTGCCAGCAGATCCGGCAGAAGTACCCCGATACGCTCGCGATCGTGATGACCGGCACCGCCGATCTGCAGACCGCGATCGCGGCGATCCAGGCCGGGGCCTACGACTACATCGCGAAGCCCGTCGCTGCCGATGCGCTCTCGATCGTGGTGAGCCGCGGGGTCGAGCACTTGAAGCTCAAGCGCGAGCTCGCGAGCTTGCGCAAGGCGACCCCGCCGGTACACGGCATCGCGGGAACGAGCCCGGCGATTCGCGCGACGATCGACATGGTGGCGCGCGTCGCTTCGAGCGATGCGACCGTACTGATCACTGGCGAGTCGGGGACTGGCAAGGAGCTCGTGGCGCGCGCGCTCCACGCGCAATCGGGTCGCGCGGCGCAGCCATTCATCGCGATCAACTGCGCGGCGATGCCAGCGCCGCTACTCGAGAGCGAGTTATTCGGTCACGTCGCGGGCGCGTTCACGGATGCGAAGCGCTCGCGCGATGGACTGTTCGTGCAGGCCGGTGCGGGGACGATCCTGCTCGACGAGATCGGCGAGATGCCGCTCGAGATGCAAGTGAAGCTGCTGCGCGTGCTGCAGGAGCGCACGGTCCGGCAGGTCGGCGGCTCCGACGAGACGCCGATCAAGGCACGTGTCGTCGCGGCGACGAATCGCGATCTCGAGCACGAGGTGCGCGAGCGCAGGTTCCGCGAGGATCTGTTCTATCGGATCAACGTGGTCCAGATCGCGGTGCCTCCGCTGCGCAACCGGATCGAAGACGTGCTCCAGCTCGCGCAATCGTTCTTGACGCGGATCGCGCGAACCTCGCAGAAGCCGGTCGAAGGAATCTCGGAAGGCGCGGCGCAGAAGCTGCGCGAGTACGACTGGCCGGGCAACGTTCGCGAGCTCGAGAACTGCATCGAGCGCGCGGTCGCGCTGTGCACGCACTCGCACATCACCATCGAGGATCTGCCGCCCTCCGTGATCGCGACGAACGAGACCGCGATGGCGCTGCCGACCTCGCCGCTCGAGATGATGACGCTCGACGAGCTCGAGCGGCGGTACGTGCGTCAGGTACTCGCCACCTCGAAGGGCAACAAGACGCACGCCGCGCGTGTGCTCGGCATCGATCGGCGTTCGCTCTATCGCCGCCTCGAAGGCGGGCCGGATCCCGAGGAGGCTGCACCGGAGGGCGGAGCGCCGGTCGAGGGTGGCGAACCGTAGTTACTCCGCGCCGACGTCAGCTCGACCGAGCCCGCGCCTTCGGCCATCACCTCGTCACCGGCCTTGGTCTGCGCGTCCTTCCAGTCGTTCGCGTTCGCCCAGCCTTCTCGGTGACGTGTGCTTCGCCGCCGGTGAGGCGCGCGGCGAATGTGCACGCCATCACCTTGGTCTTGAGCCGCACGAGCGCCCGGGCAAGGACGCGCACGAGGCGGTCCACGATGCATTGATCGGTCGCTAGAGCCGCGTGGGCGAGCGCTTTCGCTCAGGCCTCGAGCAACTCGACCGAACTGTCACAGTCGAGGAGGACCACCGGAGCGGTCTGGGTCGCTGCTGTCGAGACGAAGTCGGCCGTCGGCACAGCCTGGGCGTTGTCGCAGGTGCTCGGTTCCGTTGAAGGTTCGGCAGCGGCAGTCTCGGTCGACACGGGCGCATCGCAGAGAACGTCGGTTTGCATGCCGTCGAGTAGAGCGAATAACGTGCCGTACCATCACGGGTATGGACGAGGCCGGCGTCGTTCGGCAGGCTCGTAGTCGTGTGCGCTCACTCCGCGAGCGACGGTAAGACGTCACGATATGCGCCGAGGCTCGGCGACACCGGCGCCGTCTCGCGTGGCGATGGTCCAGCGCGCTCGACGTGGCAGCTGCTCGGATGAGGCTCGTGCGACTGGCCCGAGATTTCGCATAGCTTGACGGAGATGTTCGCGCCGTCTTGATAGACCGCCGCGACGTAGTAGCCATCCGGGTCACAACCGGCGAGTGCAACCATCAGGAGCAAGAGGTTCATCGCACGATGATGCGCGGACACCATGCGCGTGCCCGTGAAGGCATCGTGAAGCGTACGATGGCGATCATGCGGATCGTCCCTGCGCTGTTATTTTTTGTGACGACCGCGCACGCCGAACCGACCTGGATCCATGCGGAGCTCGATCCGCTGACGTTCGCGAACAGCGGCTACGGTGGCCAGGTCGGGTTCCGCTTGCCGCAGCTTGCCGGCGTGCGGCTCGCGGTCGCGAGCTTCTCGCTCCACGTCCCGGATCGGATCTCTCAGCTGAACGGCAACGGTGGCTTCGACGAGAAGATCGAGCCGAGTGGTGCGTTCTACGCGCTCTACTATTTCGGCGCGCCCGGCGAAAACGGCTTCGCAGTCGGCGCATCGTTCCGGATCTTGAAGCTCTCGATCACGCGCGACGACACTGCGGCGACTGCGGCGACCGAGGCGCGGGTGACCGAAATCTCGCCCGAAGCAATCGTCGGCTACCAGTGGCATCCGTTTCCGGTCAGTGCACCGGGGTTCTATCTCCAACCGTGGCTCGGGCTCGGTGTCGACGTGTGGAAGAATCACGAGGCGATCGTCGGCGGCAAGCAGTACAGCGAGCTCCCGATCGATCCATTTTTTACGGTGAACCTCGGCTACGAGCAGCCGCTGTGATCTAGGCTCGGCGCCATGACGATCACGCTCTATCACCATCCATTCTCGCGCGCGGCCGGCACCGTGTGGGCGCTCGAGGAAGTCGGCCAGCCATACGAGCTGAGGTTCGTCGACATCATGAAGGGCGGCCAGAAGGATCCGGACATCATCAAGCTCAATCCGATGGGCAAGCTGCCGATCCTCACGGATGGGGACGCGGTCGTGACCGAGGCGTGCGCGATCTCGCTCTACCTCGCGGATCGCTACGCGCTCGGGACGCTCGCGCCAGCGTTCGACGATCCGAACCGCGCCGCGTACTTGCGCTGGTCCTGCTTCGCGCCCTCGGTGATCGAGCCGGGCACGATGGCGAAGGCGAGCAAGTGGGAGTTCAAGCCGAGCCAGGCGGGGTGGGGCGACTACGAGGCGATGATGGTCGCGCTCGATTCGGCGGTGACCGGCGACTACGTGCTCGGATCGCAGTTCTCGATGGCCGATGTCGTGTTCGGCGGCACCGTGCGCTTCATGATGAAGTTCGGCCAGCTCGAGAATCGCGCGAAGCTCGCAGCCTACGTGGCGCGGCTCGATGCCCGCCCCGCCTCGCAGCGTGCCGATGCGCGGAATGCCGAGGTGATGGCCGAGCACGGCTTGAAGATGTAGGCACTAATCACCTTCGGCGCTCGGTCGATTCGGAAGGAACGGGGTGCTGTCGATCCGCGCGCTGCGAGCCGCTTGAGCCACTGCAGCGGCGAGCAGTGATGCGACCAGGCCGCTCGTGAAGTAGGCCACGTCGGCGACGATCACGAGCTTGCCACGAGCGCGCGAGATGCTGACGTTCAAGAGGTTCGGCGTCTCGCCGACCAGCGCGCTCTGGCGCATCGGTGCGGCGTCGACGAGATCGATGATCACGACGTCGCACTCGCGACCCTGGAAGCGATGGATCGTGCTGCACTCGACCTGATCGCTGATCCTTCGCTGCACGAGCAGCTTACGAACCTCGGCGGCGTGCGCGGCGTACGGCGTGATGACCGCGATCGAGACGGACCCGGCGCGCACCGCCTCGAGCGCGAGGTCCGCCGTGATCAGCGCCGAGCCGCGGTTGATCCGCGAGCTGCCCTTCTCGGACCGCTCGCAGGTCGTGCGGCCCGCCGTATCGACGACGACGATCGGCTGACCGGGAAAGGGCGCGCGCGCCGCGATCGCGGTGGTCGCGGTCGGATCGGCGCCGTGGACGAGGTGGCCACCATAGAAGAGTTGGCCGACGAGCGAGCCGATCGCGGGATGCATGCGGTACTGGACCGTCAACATCGCGACGACCTCGGAGTGCTCGGGATCCGGCACCGCGACATCGAAGATGTTGCGCCCGATCGAGCGGCGCACGAGGTCGTCGTCGGATTGGACGATCGGAGGGAGCTGGCGTGGATCGCCAACGACGATCGCGCTCTCGGTGCACAGGCACGCCGCGTAGAACAGCGGAGGGAGCGTCGCCATGCCGGCCTCCTCGGCGATCAAGACATCGAAGCGCTGATCGGTCATCAGTGGCGAGAGATACGCATTCGTGAGCGTACACATCACGAGGCTCGCATCGCGGACCAGTCGCGCCTCGAGATCGCGATCCGCCGCCGCGGCGATCGAGACCTGCGCCTTCGCGAGCACGCGGATGCGCTCGAGCCGCTTGATGCGGAGCTCGATCACGCGCAGCTGCGGATAGGGCTCGAGGCGCGCGATCACGTCGGCGTGTCCTGGCTCGAAGACGCGCGCGAGTGCGCCGGCACGCAACGCCTGGCGCGGCTCGGCGAACAGCGTCTGTTGCGGTGCGATCACGCGTTCGAGCTCGTCGCATAGCGACTTCGCGTACGTCACGATCTGCGCGACCTCGGCGATCCGCGCGCGCAAGCGCTGGAGCGATCCGCGATACGTGCCGCGCAACCGCACGACGATGCCGCCGAGCTCGGCGCCATGCGTGTCGGCCTCGCTGCGGCCGAGGCGCAAGGTCGTGCCTGCCTCGACCGATGCGGCGAACCACGGCCGCTTCGCGAGCTTCGCGAGCACCTGATCGATCGCGGCGTTCGTGGTCGAGGCGAGCAGGATGCGCTTGCCTCGTGCGAGCAGCTCCTCGATCACGTTCGTCAGCGTGACGGTCTTGCCGGTGCCGGGAGGGCCCCAGATGAACGCGAGCGAGCTGTCACCACATAGCTGGACCGCGGCGCGCTGGCTGGGATCGAGCGCGCTGTGATCCGCGCGGAGCTCGCTCGGCGTGCGCCTCGGCGGGTGCTTGCCGAACAGCGCGAGCGCGTTGTCCACCGCGTGGCGCTCGCCGAGCCCATCGAGGGCCTGCAGCATGCGATCGTAGAGAAACCACGGCGCGAGTAACAGGGTCGCCGGCGCTGCGAGATCGATCGCTTGGGTCGCCGCGAGCGTGACCCGCGTCGCATCGACGCGCTCGATCGTCACGCGTTGCTCGCCTCGCGGCGCGCGCAACGTGCACGCGGTCCCCGTGGTCAGCTTGTCGTTCGTCGCTTCGAACGTGTAGCGAAGCGCGCCGAGGTCCTCGCCGTTCGCGAGCGCGACCTCGGAGGTCGTCGACGCACTCTGCACCGCCTCGATCTCGCCTTCGATGCCGCGCTTGAACGCGGCGACGAACTTGGCGAGCAGCTCGGACATCAGACGGTCACTCTCACGCAAAACGGCGGGATCGGCCCAGGGCTTCCAGACCCTCACGGTGGCGAGTCCCCCGGCCACACCCGCGGACAACGGGTGCGACAAGCTGTACCGCTTCAGGTGGGTGGTCGGGCACGCTCGCGACGAGCGGTTCCAAAACGGTCATGATGACCGTGGCGGGCACGCACTGATGCCGACGTGTCGCAACGCTACCGATACCGTCGCTGCGGTCGCCGCGATCACGGCGACGCCCTGAATCGTCGCGTGCTATGACGAGCGCATGTCGATTCGTTCGCTCGCGCTGGTCTCGGTCCTTCTTGGCGTCGCGGCCTGCACCAAAGAAGCTCCGCCGCCGCCGCCGCGTGGTGGCGACATGCCGGTCCCGGCGGCGGTCGCGGCAGTTCCGAAGACAGCGCCGGGCGTCGCGCCCGCACCAGCAGCGCCACCGCCGCCCGGTGACGGCACCGGCCCGATCACCGAGAACGATGTCTCGGGCACGGTCATCGAGACGATGAGCTCGGGCGGCTACACCTACGCGAAGCTCGAGCGTGGTGGGTCGCAAGCGTGGGTCGCAGGTCCCGAGACGCCGCTCGCGGTCGGCACCAAGATCGGCCAGACCCGCGGCTCGCTGATGACGGCGTTTCGCAGCGACACGCTGAAGCGCACGTTCGATCAGATCTATTTCGTCGCGGCGTTACCGGTCGGGCAGGTCGGGGGCGGCGCGGCACCTGCCGTCACGATCGCAGCGCCGAGCGCGCCGGTCGGTAAGATCGAGCCCGCGAAGGGCGGCACCACGATCGCTGCGATCTTCGCGGGCAAGGCGACGCTCACCGGCAAGCCCGTCGTCGTGCGTGGCAAGGTCGTCAAGGTCAACAACGGCATCCTCGGCAAGAACTGGCTGCACATCCAGGATGGCACCGGTGCCGCGGGCACCAACGATCTGACCGTGACGACCGCGGCGACCGTCAACAAGGACGAGGTCGTCACCGTGCGCGGCACCATCGCGACGAATAAAGATTTCGGCGCGGGCTACGCCTACGCCGTGATGATCGAAGACGCGACCGTCGCGCCGAACTGATTATTTCGCTTTGAACGCGGGCAGCTGATGCCCGACTCGCTTGGCCATCTCGGTGCCGAGCGCCTGCAATCCGCTCATCGGGCGGACCATCACTTCGAACTCGATGATCTTGCCGGCCTCGGTGAAGCGGATGAGATCGATGCCCTTGAGCTGTTTGTCACCGACGGTGGCGCTGAACTCGAGCACGACGCTGAGGCCATCGTCGGTCGCCAGCTCGCGGTGGTACGTGAAGTTCTCGAACACCGAGAACGCGGTGCCGAGCACCAGGATCACGGCCGCCGCCGATTCGTAGGTGGTGTGTGCCATCGGCGATCGAAACGAGGCCTGAGGATCGACGATCGAGGCCAGGTTCGACAGGTCACGCGCGGCGATCATCTGGTGCCACCTCACGAGGGCGGCGGCGGCGCCGGGTTGCAGATGGGTGAGCGTCATTTGCGCCCCGGCATCGCGACCGGAGACGCCGTTCGTTCAGCCGCGAGCTCGAGCGTCCGGACTCGGATCTCGAGCTCGTGCATGTGGGTGTTATCGGGACGAACGAGCAAGGACGTGATCGCCGAGGCGAGGATGGCCGTTGTCACGATCGTTACGAGCGTTCGAGAGTCGCCGCGATCGAGCATGGGCCGAGCGTATCAGCCGCGCGCCCCTCGCGTGGTCAGGAACGTGATGTGGATCATCGACGCCAGGACGACCAGCTTCTGGCCGATCACCTGCGTTCGAAAACTGCTGTCGCTGTTCAGGCGTGGCCCGAACAGAGGAGTGCGACGTACCCGAGCACACGCTGCGGCCGGGGCCATGCTCGGTAGCCACGGCGGCGCGCGCATGTTCGATCTCCCGTACTGGCGAGGATCTCGAAAGTTGGCAGGCAACCGCGACGCGCCCGCATTGTCGCGCGCTAGGATTGGCACGAGATGCCAACCCCGTCGACCACCGCGCAGACGTCTGCCTCGAACCTCACGACGCTCGCGATCGATATCGGTGGTACCGGGCTCAAGGCCTTGCTGCTCGCGCCCGACGGTACTGCGACGACCGAGCGCGTGCGCGTGCCGACGCCGAAGCCCGCCACGACCGGCAAGGTGCTCGAGGCGCTCGTCGCGCTCGTCCAGCCGCTGCCTGCCTATGATCGCGTGAGCGTCGGGTTTCCGGGCGTCGTGGTCGACGGCGTCACGCGCACCGCCCCGAACCTCGATCCGAGCTGGAAGGATTTCGATCTCGCGGCCGAGCTCGGGCGCCGTTTGCACCGCACCGTGCGGGTGCTCAACGACGCCGGCGTGCAGGGCTACGGCGTGATCCAGGGACAGGGGCTCGAGATGGTGCTGACGTTGGGCACGGGCCTCGGCTGCGCGCTCTACTACAACGGTGTCTACGTGCCGAACCTCGAGCTCGCGCACCATCCGTTCAAGCGCGGCAAGACCTACGAGGACTACGTCGGTAAGCCCGCGCTCGAGGACATCGGGAAGAAGAAGTGGAACAAGCGCGTCGCGCGCGTGATCGCGCAGGTCTTGACCACGTGGAACCCGCGCAAGCTCTACCTCGGGGGCGGTAACGCGAAGCACCTCGATCTCGAGCTACCGCCCGGCACCGAGATCACGTCGAACGTCGCCGGCCTACTCGGCGGCATCGCGCTCTGGAAGTAGTGGCGACTCAGCGGGCTCGGCGGGCATCGAGCTCGAAGATCGTCTGGTTGCCCATGACCTCGTTCGTGGTCATCGAGCCGAACACGCGCATGACGTTGTCATCGGGGCCGATGTTGAGCGTCTTGGGGAACAGCGAGTTGGTGTGTGCGCGCTCGACCTTCGAGCCGTACGCCATATCCGGCCAACCGACGCGGTCGCCTTCGACCTGGAGCTCCATCACGGCCGCGTCGGGATCGAGCTTGCCGACCACCGACGTGAGCGACCACTTCGCTTGAGGGGCCGAAGGGCTGCCGGACGCACAGCTCCTCATCGCCTTCCACGCGGCCGAGGTGCAGCTGCGCGGGTTCGAGCTCGAGACCTTGAAGTCGGTCCCGATCTCGAGATCGATCTTCTGCTGGCACTCGACCTCGAACTCGACGGTCACCGAGCCGCCACCCTTCGAACCACAGTGCGTCGCGACGTGACCGGTGATGGTCATCGCGAGCTTGCGATTGACCGCGTGCATCGTGCGCACGGTATCGACGGACTCGTGGAGGTTGCCCGGACCGTCGACCGTGACGCGCGCGCGGATCACGTTCTCGTTCGCCGAGCCCGTGACCTTGTCGGGAGCTTCGTAGGTCGCCTTGTCGAGGAGGATCACGCTGAGCTTGCCGACCTGGGTCGCGGCCGACCATTTGATCTTCACCGCCCCGCCCGACGCTGAACGCTGCGGCACGGGTTTGAGTACGCCGCTGTCGTCGACGATGCCGGAACACTTGACCACTAGATCCTCGACGGTCCCGGTCAACACCACGCGCTTGCCCGTGACACGCTCGATCATGCAGCTGATCTTGTTGTCGGGGCTCCTGGCCGGCTTCTCGTTCTCGGCCGGCAGTGGATGCGGCGGTTGATCTTGCGGCCCGGCGCCCGGAGGCATTGGCGCTGCACTGCCCGGACCGCTGCCGCTCGCGCTCCCCGTGCCGTCGCCACCGCCACCGGTGCGCGGCGGGAGACACACTTGCGGCACCGGCTTACGGAGCGCGGCGATTGATCGCGCGAAGGCGGTCTGCAACTGCGTGCATTGCACGGCGCCGCCGGACGCGATGTTCACGCAGGCCGCGTGGGGCTGGCCCATCGCATCCATCGCGGCGTTACAACAAGCAGTGGCGTCACTGCACGTATCCGCGGAGGCAGCGTCGGCGAACAAAAGGCCCGCGACCAAACTTCCCAGGACGACCATCCATCGAGACATCACCGAAACGATAACGCGGCTTCACGCGTGGATATCGAAGTCCGGCTGAGTTTCGCGCATGAACATAGCGAGGAATGTCGGCCTACGTCATCGCGCATAGGATTCCTTGAACCCTCGTCGGTCGCAGGAATTTGCCTGGAAAACTTCGGGCTAGGATCGCCATTACGCGGGCTCGGTCGAAGGGTGGTACGACGATCCGAACACGATCATCTTGGAGGGTTAAGCTCGCCCAAAATGCTCAGAGCTGTCGTGTCGTGCGGTCTCGTGTTCGCTGTGTTCGCTGGCGGGGGCTGCAAGCACGAGATCAAATGGGAAGACCAGAAGATCACGACGTTCGAGGTCGGGCCGTTCACGGCGCCGATTCCGGCCGGCTGGCGCGACATCCACGAGCTCGTCGATAAATCGAAGGTGCCGCAGCTCCAGGTCACGATGTTGATGGCCGAGGTCGCGGAGACCGACCTCGGCTTTCAAACAAACATCATCGGTATGTGGGGCACGCCCGTCGAGATCCTCGGCGCCGACGCGACCACGTGTGACGCGGTCGCCGCGAATGTCATGAAGCAGCAGAAGGCGACGTCCGCCGGCCCGACGGTCGAGTCCATCGTCGATGGCGATCGGTTGTGCACGTTCTCGAGCCGGCTCGACGATGCGACCGGCACGTATCGCGCTCGCTTCCACGGCGACAAGATACTGTGCCTCCAGTGCCTGCGCGCGGCGACGGGTGATCCGATCGGCGATGCCGGCTGTGCCGCCGTGTGGGGCGCGCTCAAGCCCAAGGGGAGTAGCTGAGGAACGGCCTGCCGGCGCGCGGCATCTTGCCCGCCGTGACGAGCGCTCGAGATCGGCGTGCGATGAATCGGATGAAAGCAGAGGCCGAGGAGCTCTCCGGGGCGCGAGCCCAGCCCGGGCGCGAGCCCAGCCGCGCGCTAACCGAGCCGGGCGCTGGTCGGCCGGCGCTGGCCGTTAGCCGTAGGTATTGATCCGCGAGCCCTGGCCTTCGCTGCCGACCGGTGGCGCAGAGCTCTGCTCGATCAACTTCACCGCGGCTTCACCCTCGACGCGCGCCTGGCTGCGCGCGATGTTGGTGACTCCGATCTCCCACGTCCCTGGCGTCTCCGAGGTTGACGGAATAGTCATGCTTTGTGTATCGACCAGAACGCCGACTCGTTCAGAACGTGACGTAGAGCTCGTCTTCGGGCTCGCCGATCTTGATGTCCTTGAACGTGATGGCTTCGCTCGCCATGCCGATGTTGTTCTCCACTGTGGGGAACTTCATCCCATTGACCTCTTTCCAGCCCGAAACCTTGTAGCCGATGTTGCCGCCCGGCTTGACGACCTCGATGCGCGCGATCTGGAATGACGTCGGGTCGACGTCGACCTGATACGAGGTGCCGGTGCGCGCGGTGTCGGCGGGATCGAAGGACAGGAGCAGCACCTCGAGCGGCTTGCCGTCATCGCCTGCTGCCTCGCCGACGTAGCCGAGCTTCGAGCCCGGCTCCTCGAGCAAGAACGGCATGCACAGCGCGGCGGTGTCGTACTGCCAGCGCTCCTTCGCGACCTTGTCGGCTTGCTCGGCGTCTTTCTCCGGCAGCGCCGAGCGCTTGCCCGCTTGCTCGCTCCAGGCCTCGAGCCGCTCACCGTAGATGTCACGCTTGACGACGACGTCACCGTGATCGCCGAGCATCCTGCCCATCGCGCGCGCGTTCCAGCGGTCCCAGGCCTCTTCGCCTTCCAGCTGCGTCTTGCCGTCGTTCGAGACGAGCTCGGCCCAGCGGATCTGTTTGACCATCGCCCACTTGTCCATGCCGCCCGCCGCCGCCGCGACCTTGTCGGCGATCTCGACAGCTTTCGGATCCGACTTCGCGCGATCGAATGCGGGCGTCGCATGCGGGTAGCGCTGAAACGTCGAACGACCGGGTCCACAACTCGCGACGCTCAAGAGCGCCAGTCCAAGGATTGCCTTCATGGCCCCGACCTTACTCAATAAAATGACACAGCCGGGCGCTTGTCGAAGGTTCTGTAACACCCGTTGCAGTCACGTAACAACCGTCTGACACGTTCTCGTATTGCACAAGTTGGCGTTGTCCTATCGCGTTTTGCCAGGCTATTGGTGATCGCATGGGCCGATTCAAACTCGTCGCGTTCGTCGTGATTGCCGCGTGCTCGAGCGACAGCACGACGAAAGATACGACGCCCCCTGACGCCGCGAAGGTCGCGGTCGATGCATCGTCATCGACGTGCGGCCAGCCGGGCGATACCGGCAACGAGATGGGTATAGGCCACTACTGCAATTCGTTCAGCGATTGCTCGCAGACCGCGAACGCGCCGCTGTGCTCGTCGATCGGCGATGCGACGACGCACTTCTGCACGACGACGTGCTCCGCGACCGGATCGGCGGGTCAGTGCGGCACCGGCGTGACGTGCGAGTGCAACTCCAGCAACCAGTGCGGCTGCACCCCGAACGCGTGCCTGTGAAGGAGCTGACCCAGATGTCGATGATGAAACATCTACTCGTGATGGTCTCGCTCACCGCGGCGCTGATCGGCTGCAAGAAATCCGATGACGTCGGCGAGAGCGCTGACGCCGGCGTGTACGTCACGGGCTTCGCGCCGCCGCCGGTCGCGGATGGTTACAAGCGCTACGTCACGCCGGTGATTCACGGCGTGGCGCCGGGCGCGGACAAGATGTTCTGCCAGTGGGTCGATGTCGCAAATCCCGCGGATATCGATCTGCTCGACATCCACGGCTATCAGAGCGTCACCGGTCATCACGCCGTCCTGTACTCGAGCTCCGAGAACGAGCCCGTGGGTACGAGCCGCGAGTGCACGACCGATGACATGGTCAGCGTCGAGTTTCTGGGTGGCATCGGTGGCGAAGGTGGCGGCAATTCGACCGAGCTCCCGGTCGGGCTGGTGTTCCGCGTACGCGAGGGACGCACGCTGATGGCGAACGTTCACTACCTGAACACGACCGATCAAGTGCAAGACGTCCAGTCGGTGCTCGACGTCAAGACCGACGCGCCTTCCGATGCGCGCACGGCAGTAGGGCTCACGGGCATCAACACGCTCGAGTTCTCGATCCCTCCGAACACGCCGACGTACACGTTCGACGCGTACTGCACGTATCCACAGGAGGCGAGCATCATCATGTGGTCGAATCACATGCACGCGTCCGGTGTCTCCGCGTACTCGGAGATCAAGCACATGGACGGAACGATCGAGCCGATGATCCAGGACACCGAATGGCGAGCCGAAGAGGCGTTCAACCCGACGTGGAAGCGGTGGGACGTGAACGCGCCCGCGAAGATCCATGCGGGCGACCAGCTCCACATCAGCTGCACATGGAGCAACCTGACGAGCTCCAAGGTGCGTTTCCCGGACGAGATGTGCGACGCGGTCGGCTTCTATCTCGAGAATCCTGCGCAGACCGTGTGTGACGGCACCGCGACCGGTCAGTAGTCAGTTTCCGGCAACGGTCGCGAGCTTGGCCGTGATCGCGAGCAGCCGCTGACACAGCGCGTGGGCTTGATCCGCGAGCTCGGGAAACTCGGCTTCGCGCGCGGATTTCGTGAGCGCCGTGGCGCGTTCGACGAGCCCGACCATCGCGATCCGCATGTGTTCCTGCGTGGCGGCGGTCGCCATCTCGGTGTTGACCTTCTGCACTTCGCTGGCGATCTCGTGGAGCCCGGCCATCAACTCGCCGAGCCGCGCGTTGCGAACGGCGAGGGCAGGCGCGCGCGCGAGGATCTGCTGGGCGAGCGCCTGCTGGCTGTCGCGGGAGCTCGAGATCGCGGCGATCAGCAGCTGCCCTGTAACCTGGAGCCGAGTCTCGGCATCCGCAAGCTCGTTCAGCGTCGTGTTCGCACGTTCCAGGTGCTTCAAGGTCTCGAGGGGCGACCGCAGGAACAGCTCGCCGAGCCGCTGGTACGCCGCGAGTGCCTCGTCGAAGGCGCCAGCAGCCTGGGGCAGGGCGGTCGGATCGGGCTTGGCCATGGCCCCTTGTACCGCGGCATGCGAGGGTACCGGTACGCATGAAGTACAAGGCTCCGCTCCAAGACATGCTGTTCGTTATCAACGAGCTTGCTGACCTCGAATCGGTCGCGAAGCTGCCGGGCTTCGAAGAGGCCACCAACGAGATGGCGCGCGAGGTGCTGACGCAGAACGCGCGCTTCGTCGAGGACGTGATCGCGCCGCTCAACCGGATCGGCGACACGAACTACTCGACGCTGAAGGACGGCGTGGTCACCACGACCCCGGGCTTCAAGGAAGCGTTCAAGCAGTACGGCGCCGCCGGCTGGCAGGGCGTCCAGCACGACACCGAGTTCGGTGGTCAGGGCCTGCCGAAACTGATCGCGACGCCGTGCATCGAGATGCTCAATGCCGCGTGCCTGTCGTTCGCGCTGTGTCCGCTGCTCACCGATGGCGCGATCGAAGCGCTGATGACGGCCGGTAGCGACGAACAGAAGCAGATCTATCTCGCGAACTTCATCTCGGGCAAATGGACCGGCACGATGAACCTCACCGAGGCGCAAGCCGGCTCGGACCTCGCGCTCGTCCGCTCGCGCGCAGTGCCCGAAGGTGACGGCACGTATCGCGTGTTCGGCGAGAAGATCTACATCACGTACGGCGAGCACGACATGGCCGAGAACATCGTCCACCTCGTCCTCGCGCGCGTGCCGGATGCACCGGACGGCGTGAAGGGCATCTCGCTGTTCACCGTGCCGAAGCTGCTCGTCAACAAGGACGGGTCGCTCGGCGAGCGCAACGATGTCTACTGCGCCTCGATCGAGCACAAGCTCGGCATCAAGGCGAGTCCGACCGCGGTGCTGGTGTTCGGCGACGGCACGTTCGAGGTCGGTGGCAAGGCCGGCGCGATCGGGCAGCTCGTCGGCGAAGAGAACCGCGGACTCGAGTACATGTTCGTGATGATGAACGCGGCGCGGTTTCAGGTCGGCATGCAGGGCGTCGGCATCGCCGAGCGCGCGTATCAGCAAGCCGCGAACTACGCGCGCGATCGCGTGCAGTCGCGTGACCTCGCCGGATCCAAGGGCCCGGTCACGATCATCCATCATCCGGACGTGCGCCGGATGTTGATGTTGATGCGCTCGCAGGTCGAAGCCTCGCGCGCCCTCGCGTACGTGACCGCGGCGGCCTACGACGTCGTCCACAAATCGCCGGACGCCGAGGCCAAGAAGCAGAACCAGGCTTTCTACGAGTTCCTGGTGCCGATCGTGAAGGGCTGGAGCACGGAACTCTCCGTCGAGGTCGCCTCGCTCGGCGTGCAGGTGCACGGCGGCATGGGCTTCATCGAGGAGACCGGCGCCGCGCAGCATTATCGCGATGCGCGGATCCTGCCGATCTATGAAGGCACGACCGCGATCCAGGCGAACGACCTGATCGGTCGCAAGACCGTGCGCGATGGCGGCGCGACCGCGAAGACGATCATCGCGCACGTGCGCCGGACGGCGGCGAAGCTCGCGGGCTCCGGTTCGAAGGGCCACGCCGTGGACCTCGCCGCGATCGCTACGCGGCTCCAAGCCGGTGCGAAGGCGATGGAGGATGTCGTCGACTACATCGTCAAGGACTCCAGGAGCGACGTGAAGGGCGTGTTCGCCGGCTCGGTCCCGTACCTCAAGCTGTGTGGCATCGTCCTCGGTGGCTGGCAGATGGCGCGCGCCGCCGAGATCGCAGCGACGCACCTCGATGGCGGCTCTGGCAATGACTTCTACGCGGCGAAGATCGCGACCGCGCGGTTCTTCGCGGATCACGTGCTCGGCCAGGCGGGCGGCATGCGCGATGCGATCGTCGAGGGCTCGGGCTCGGTGATGGCGCTCACGGCAGAGCAGTTCTAGTGCGCGCGCTCGTTGCCGCGCTCGCAGCTTCGGGGTGTGTGACCTCGCTCCACATCACCGAGAGCGCGCATGTCGCCGCTTTCGATGCCGCTCCGGCGTTCTCGTTGACCGCGCAGGATGGTCGTACGGTCGTGCTCGGCGACGAGCTCCGCCACGGGCCGGTCGCGCTCGTTTTTTATCGCGGCTACTGGTGACCCTGGTGCAAACACCAGCTCGGTGAGCTGGCTCGCAATCAGGCGGCGTTTGCCGCGCGTGGCGTGACGCTGCTCGCTATCAGCGTCGATGCGCCCGAGGATTCGCGCGCGTTCGCGCAGCAGCTCGGCGCCTGGTTCCCGCTGCTCTCGGATCCCGAAGGCGTGGTCGCGCGGGCGTACACCGGGATGTCGTCGGACAAGGCCGCGCTCCCTGGCGTGACCGTGATCGATCGCGATGGGCGCATCGCATATCGCAACGTCGCGTCGACCAAGGATGACCGGACCACCGTGCCGGAGCTCCTCGCGATCCTCGATCGCACCGTGGGGACCCACGGCCCGGCGGCGACCGCGAGTGGCTACGCGGCGCTCGAGCGCATGCAGCTCGCGCTCTCGCTAGGCATCGCGAACGTCAAGGACTACGGCAAGAATGCGATCGGTGCGCCGGTCACGTCGGGCACCGCCTCGCTCGCGCTGCTCGTTCCCTTCGGTCGGCACCTGTTGTTCGGGCCGATGATCGCGACCGAGCCGCGTACCGCGCCGCTGGACCTGTCGGCCGCGGTCGTGCTGCGCGAGCCGTTCGCCGGCAACATCGCGGCGGCGCAGCTCACCGCCACCTACGGCCACAGCTTCGTCGACACGAAGGGCCAGACTGGCAGCGCGCGCCTCGGCATCTGGTTCGCGTGGACTCCGCAGCTCGCGTTCACGTTTGATCTCGGCGGTGCGCTACATGGCGAGAAGCTCGAATTGTTCGCCACCTTCGGCATCGCGCGCCTGCTACGAACGCACTAGATGTTGCTCGCACAGGTTCGCTCGGCCCTCGTGGCACGGGCGTACCTGAAATCGACGATGCCGTCACGCGTGACCGTGCACCGCGTCATCACGGTCCCTGACCCCTCGAAAAACTGATGGCAGGTTGTCGGCGCGAACGTTTGCCCATTCGCGCCCCAAGAGTTGTACCGTCCTCACATATGAGGGCTGGACTACTTTTGAGCGCGTTGTTCGTCGTTGCGTGTGGACCGTCGAACCGGGACAGCGGTGCGTGCGATCCGGGACAGATGGCCTGCAATGGCAACGAGCTGCAGACCTGCGGCGATAATGGCCAGTTTCAAGATTCGCAAGCCTGCGCGCAAGCATGCAGCCCCACGCTCGGCTGCGTCGTGTGCGTACCCGAGACGGCGACGTGCAATGGCGATGTCGCGCACGCGTGCAACGCCGCCGGAACGGGCTACACCGACGAGACCTGCGATTCGGCGCAGGGCGAGACCTGCGATCCCACGGCGGGTGGCTGCACCGGGCCGTGCGCCGCCAAGACGCTCGGTCAGAGCTACATCGGTTGCGAGTACTACCCGACCGTGACCGGCAACATCGTCGGCGATGCTTTCGATTTCGCCGTCGCGATCTCGAATACGAGCGCGACCGTCGCGACGGTGACGATCGATGGCGGTGCGCTGAGCGCGGCGATGACCGTGATGGTTCAGCCGAACCAGGTGCTGGTCCAGAAGCTGCCGTGGCAGCAAGCACTGAAGATGTGCAACCACGCCGACACGGGAAACAGCGGAGGTTGCGACGGCGGCACGATGGTCGAGCCCGGTATCGTAACCAAAGGTGCTTACCACCTCCGGTCGGATAACCCGATCACGCTCTATCAGTTCAACGCCCTCGAGTACGAGATCAATGGCAGCCAGGATTCGTTCTCGAACGATGCGTCACTCATGCTCCCGACGAACGTGTGGCGCAATTCGTACTACGTGACGTCATGGGCCGGCCTCGGTGGCATAAATCCAGGCTTGCTCGCTGTCACCGCGACTCAGCCCTCGACGATGGTAACGATCAACTCTCGTGCGACGACCGACGCCGGATCGGGTATTGGCGCCATCACGGCGGGCACACCGCAGACCGTGATGTTGAACGCGGGTGACGTGCTCGAGTTGTCGAGCGATAGTGGCGACTTCACCGGCTCGAAGGTCGATTCGAGCGCACCCGTCCAGGTGATCGGGGCTCACTACTGCACGGACGTGCCGGACGGCGTGCAGGCGTGCGATCACCTCGAAGAATCGATGTTCGGGATCGATACCTTGAGCACGACGTATGTGATCAATGCGCCCGCCGTGACGTCGATCCCGAACGGCAAGGTCGAGGTCATCCGGATCGTGGCGACGCAACCCGGTACCACGTTGACGTACGATCCGCCGCAGAGCGGTGCGGCTGCGACGATCGCGAACGCGGGTGACTTCATCTCGATCTCGGGAAATGCAAATAGCTTCAAGGTCACCGCGAATACCAAGATCCTCGTCGCGCAGTACATGGAAGGCCAGCAGGCGGGTGGCGACCAAGGTGACCCGGCGATGACGCTTGCGGTGCCGGTCGAGCAATTCCGCACGAGCTACGCGTTCCACGCGCCGATCACCTACACCTCGAACTACGTCGACATCACCGCACCGACAGGCGCGACCGTCATGCTGGACGGCGCACCGGTGCCGCTCACCCCGATCGGGACAACCGGCTACTCGCTCGGCCGCATGCGAAGTATCACCGCAGGCCCAGCGAACGACGGCAATCATACGATCACGGGTGACCAGGGCTTCGGTATCACGGTCTACGGCTACGGCCAGTACACGAGCTACTGGTACCCCGGTGGCTTGAACCTGACGTCCGTGATCAACTAGCAGGCTGGTGGGCACCGGGCTGCGAGATGTGCGCGATGGGCTCACCCGGCTCGAGCGGCTGATCTCGTAGCAGCTCGATCGTGCGCAGAAGGAGCGCGGCCTCTGCGACGACGGCACCTTGAAGTCAGTCTCGACCGCGATGCTGGAGGCGACCCGAACAGTTCCTCGGGGAACGATCAGAGCGCGTAGAGCTGCGAGCACGTACCTGCGGGGCCCGCGCCATTCGCAACACCACTCGCCCAGCGTGTGCCATCGCACTGGTACCAGAGGTGGTCGCTGGACGCCTGCACACACGTGCGCGGTGGCACCGACTCACCGAGCGTCGCCGAATCACACCACGCGTAGGTCTGCAAACAACCGCTGGTCGAAGACGCCGCGGTCCACATGCCGGCGCTGCACTCGTAGAGCGCGCCATCGCCGGCCGACTGCACGCACACGCCGTCGTCGACGGTCTTGTCGAGCGTGCCCGAGGCACACGTGGTCGCCGGTGGCGTTTGCGTGGTGGTGGAGGTACCGCTGTCGCCGCTCGTCGGCGAGACCGCCGCGACAAACGCCTGGAGATCCGCGAGCGAGCCGTTGAACTTGTCGAGATCGACCTGACCCGAGACACCGGGTGCGCTTCCGGATCCGGAGTTTTGCCAGAACTTCCAGGTCGACCACGGCGCCGGCAGGTCCGGGCACTGCGACGTGTACTGCGCGATCCACAGGGGATTGCCGACGAACGACGACGGGCCGCCGACCTGGTCGCGCCAGAAGTACTTGCCCGTGTAGATGATCGGCGTGACGCCGAGCTGACCATGAACGTAGTCGACCCACTGGCGCACCTTCGCCGCGACGGTCGAGGCGCTGAGTCCACCGGTGTCCTCGACATCGAGCACCGGTGGGAGATCGCCGGGCGTGTACGAACCACCGATCGAGCTGATCAAGTAGTCGGCTTGCGTCGTGACGTTCTGCGCCGGGCGAAAGAATTGATAGGCACCGCGGATCACCCCGGCCGATTTGGTCGCGGCCCAGTTCGTCGCGAACTTCGGATCGTGGAACGAGCCATCGGAGACGCGGAGGAACGCGAACGCGTAGCCGTTGGTCTTCAGCGTCGTCCAGTTGACGGTGCCCTGGTAGTACGAGACGTCGACGCCCTTGGTGGTCGTGCCGCCGGCGCAGACGCGCGCGTAGATGCTCGCGCCTTCGCCGCCGCCGCTGCTGTCATCGCCGGTCGAGGAGCCGAGCCCGGCACCGGCGGCCGAATCATCGGCGACCGGGTCCGCGGGCGCGTCGCCCACGCAGCCGCCGAGGTACAACGACGAGACGAGCACGAGAACCAGCGAGCGTGAGCGCATTGCATCAGGCACATCGCAACGACCGTGCCGCGATGCGATTTCTCATACGATCACGAAAGATTGCGCACGCGTGAGACTCGACTGATCCGTCGCGTGATCACGATGTACATGTTCCTGCACAACATCGTACGCCCTGGTCGCAGCTCGACCTTCACGAGGACTGGGGGTAGGTCTCCCCGCTGGTGGGGGCAAGACTCCCAGGGGGCCCGAGGGGTGACAGACGTGATGAAGGCCGGCAAGAAGTTCATGCTGCCGACCGGCACGTTCACCAACACGACCGACATCAAGGCGCACATCACGAGCGATCACACCGCGGTCGCCGTCGGGATCGACTTCTTCTATCCGGCGTGGAACCGCGTCGCCTCGACGCTGCCGATCGACCGCGCCGAGATGCGCCAGTGACCACATCAGCGCGCGAGCTTGTTAGCTCCCGAAACCGCGTGAAGGATCAGCGCGACAACACCGCACGTGACGACGCGGCCGCGGCGAACCAAGGCGAACGCGGTGGCGACGGGGAGCGTCGCGCCGAGCCCGGTCAGCGCGAACACCGCCGCGCTCTCGACCACGCCGAGCCCTTGCGGCATCACGAAGCCGACGAAGCCCGCCGCGTTGAGCGCACCATCGACGAACAGGATCGTACCGAGGTCGGTCGGCAACCCGACGAGGTGCAAGAGCAGCGTGGTCTCGGACGCTTGGAGCATGCGGGTGAGTGCGAACCAGGCGAGCGCGCGGACGAGGGCGCGGCGGGGCAGGGGCTGTGGCTCGGTGTGCGTGCCGGCTGCGAGCCTCGCGGCGAACGCACCGAGCTTGCCGGGCGCGCGCGTGATCATCAACGCGAGGAGCGCGATGCCGACCGGGACCGCGATCGCTGCGTAGATCATCAGGCCCCGGTGCCCCGGTGGATCGCCGAGCATCGCGATGCCGAGCGCGGCGAAGCCAGCGCTGACGATGAAGCCAAGGCCATTGTCGATCAACCGATCTCGCACGAGGCCCGTGAGCGCGGCTTCGGTCGAGAGATAGCGATCGAGGATCCGGAGCTTGAACGGTTCGCCGCCGACGCCCGCGAGCGGCAAGATGCCGTTGTAGCCATCGCCGATCCAGCGCAGCACGTAGAGCTCGCGCCATGGAACACCACCGCCGAGCACCACGCCGAGAGCGCTCGTGCGGGTCGCGAACCACAGCGCGGCGATCGACGGCGAGACGATCACCCACGGACCCATCGCCGCGATCGACGTCTCGATCTCGGCGAACGGGGTGCGCGTGAGGACGTAGACGAACAGAGCCAGCCCGATCACGAGCCACGCTCGGACGAGCCAGGCCTTCATCAGCCTTCGCGACGGCGTCCGAGCGCCCAGTCGAGCATCTTGTCGGTGCGCGCCTCGAGGAAGCGCGCCAGCCGGTGATAGTCGCTGCCGACCTTGATCAGGCGAACCTCGGTCTTCAGCGTCGCCGCATCGACGAGCTGCTTGAACGGCACGTAGATGAGCTTGAGCTGGCCCTCGATCGAGACCATGTGGCCATCGAGGTTCTCCTCGACGAGCCCGCGATACGCGCCGATGCCGAGCTGGCTGCCGAGCATCACGTCGAAGGCGTGCGGCGGCGCGCAGCGCGATTCGTAGCCGAGCTGGAGCCCGGTGATCTTCTTCTTGCGCTGGCTGAGGTCGCTGTAGCGCTTCTGGACGAGGCCCGCGACGTGCTTGCCGAAATCGACGCGGCCGAGCGACATGTGACCGTGGTCATCGCGCGGCACGTCCTTGAGGCTCGCCGCGGGCAGCATCTCGGCGAGGCCCTCCGCGAGCACGATCGTGCCGTAGTGCTTGCCTCGCTTCTCGCGCTGCATGATGAGATCGACGATGCGCTGGACGAGCGCATCGAGCGAGAGCGTCGGGCCCGTATCGCCCGGGCCGGGCGGCGCGAGTAGCGGGCCGTGGACATCTTCGACCGCGACGACGAGGTTCGCTTCGCCGGCGATCGCGACGCCGTACGAGAGCCAGCCGGCCTTGCGACCCATCGTCTCGACGATGAAGTAGCTCGAGGTCGCCATCGCATCGGCGCGGAGGTTCTGGATCTCCTTGGCCATCACGTCGACGGCGGTGAAGAAGCCGAACGTGAAATCGATGCCGGGATAATCGTTGTCGATCGTCTTGGGCAGGTGGATGACCTGGACGCGCTTGGCGCCCTTCGGGAGGCGGCGCTGGAACTCGAAGAGAAAGTTCGCGGTCTTGAGCGTGTCGTCGCCGCCGATCGAGATCAACGCATCGATCTCGAGATCGACGAGCGCGTTGTAGATGTTGCGCAGCTTCGCGGTCTTCTCGGGATTGTCGAGATCCTCGAGCTTCACGATCTCCTTTCCCGGATTCGTGCGCGCGGTACCGATCACGATGCCGCGCGAGTTGCGCAGGCCCGAGAGGTCCTTCTCGTCGAAGATCCGGTAGTGCTCGTCGGGGAGCAACCGGTGCGTGACCGGGTGATAGTCCTGGAGGTTCGAGTAGCCGTGGAAGAAGCCGACCACCGATCGATCGTCAGAGAGGAACGACATCGCGGCAGACGAGATCACGGCATTGGCGGCCGGCGCAGGACCGCCCGAGAAGATCAGCGCGACGCGCTTGATGTGGTCCCCTTTGGGAACGCCGGCACCAGGTACAGCAGCAGTGGTCATGGCGCCGGACGGTATCGCGCCTGCACCCCTTCGACCATCTGTCGCGCGATCGGATGATAGCCGGCGCGCAACTGATCGAAGAGCGCGTTGCCCCGGTCGCGGGTCGCCGGTTCGGCCGCGAGCGCGGTGTAGAGCGGCCGGAGATATTTCATCCGGCCGACCTCGGCGACGACCCGCTCGACTCGAGGAAGCACTGCGAGATAACCGGACTTGAGCGCCAGCGTCAGCCACGGCACGAGCACGTCGTAGTTGCCGCTCTCGGTCAGGTGGCACTGGGCATCGAGCGCGCGCAGTGTTGCTTCTGGCAACGGGCGCGGGAGGTGCTCCAGGTAGAGCGCCCACTCGGTCGCGCTCCACGTGTTGTCGACGGGGGGAAGGGCGGTTCCGAGCGCTTCGATCGCCGCGAGCCGCGAGCTCTTCGCGGTCACCGCGTTCGGCGGCAGCCCCTCACCATCGAGCCACGCGGGTGCGTCGACCTTGGCTAGCGCGCCGGGCAGCCCGTGCTCGATGTGCGCGATGAAGTCCTCGGTCGTGATCGCGCAAAAGCGGAAGGTGTCCAGATACGTCCGCAGCCACGTGACGAACGCCGGCCGACCGACCGCGGCTTCGATCGCGGTGAGGAACAGATAACCCTTCTCGTACGGGATCAGCGAGTAGCACTCGTCGGGGTCGATGCCGTCGAGGTGCGTGCGGAGCTTCGTCATCGCGGGCGTGTCCTTGAATCGCTCGATCGACTCGTCGAGCTCGCGCCGACCGAGGGCTGCCGAGAGCGCGGCCATCTCTTCACCCTCGAGCGCTTCGGTGATCCGGCGCTCGGCGTACATCGTGAACCCCTCGTTGAGCCAGAAGTGCTCGGCGTTCGCGTTCGTCACGAGGTTGCCGGTCCACGAGTGTGCGAGCTCGTGCGCGATCACCGAAACCAGCGATCGGTCACCGGCGATCACGGTCGGCGTGATGAACGTGAGCCGCGGGTTCTCCATGCCGCCGTACGGAAACGAAGGCGGCATCGTGAGGATGTCGAAGCGCTCCCAATCGTACGGCCCGAACAGTGCCTCGGCCGCGGTGATCATCGCCTCGGCATCCGCGAACTCCCACGCGGCCTTCTCGACGACGCCGGGCTCGGCCCACACCCGCACGCGCGGCGACAGATCGCGCGATGCGAGATCGCCGACGGCGAACGCGAACAGGTACGGCGGAATCGGTTGTGGCATCTCGAACCGATGCACCGCGAGCTCGCCCACCTCGGTGCGTCCGCGATCCGCGGCGGCCATCACGGCGCGCAGCGATTTCGGGATCGTGAGCTCGGCAGTGTAGCGCTGGCGCAGGCCCGGCGAGTCCTGCACCGGCACGAGCGAGCGCGCGTGGATCGCCTGACATTGCGAGAACAGATATGGATGGACCCCACCGTCGGTCTGCGCGGGCGCGAGCCACTGCAAGGCGCTGGCATCCGGCGAGGTCTGGTACTTGATCGTGATCGACGCCGTCGACGAGGGCAGGGTGATCTCGAGCCGCGCGCCGATGTAGGGCTCGGGCGGGTGGACGGTGAACGCGAGAGCGGTGCCATTCGCGTCGACGATCGAAGCGATCGTCAGATCGCGCGTGTCGAGATCGAGCGTGCCTCGGCCCGGTGCGCGAAACTGGAGCGTGACCTCTCCAGTGATGACCTGGGTCTCGAAGTCGATCTGCGCCCGGAGCGCGAACGACTCGGTCTGGAGCTGAGCATCATCGGCGTACGAATGCGGATCGCGGCGAGCCATATGGGCGCGAGTGTCACATGGTCTCGTGGCAATGAAGGCGCCGCGCATCGTCCTCGGTACACGCGACGCACTGTAGGTGCGAGTGGTGGCAAGGGCGAGCGATAGCTCTCCGAGGCGAAATCCCTGATTCTCCGACGGAGTGGTACCCTGAACCAAGTGCGGTTGCTCCTCGTGGTGATAGCCCTTGCTGCGTGTTCGCATTCGAAGCCGGCGAGCACGTTGCCTGCGGACAAGATCAAGTTGCTCATGCTTCCGGCAGAGAGCGATGCGTTCCCGAAGATCGCGAAGGCGGCGACCGAGGCGCTCTTGCACGCGAAGGTCGCGGGTGTCGATGAATCGGGGACCTCGAAGGTCTCGATCGAAGTCGTGCAGCTCTCGATCGAGTGCCTCGATGCGACGGCGAACTGCTACGACGCGGCGGCGAAGTCGCTCTCGGCGAACAAGATCCTGTTCGCGCAGATCGACGCGGATGGTCAGAAGCCGAGGGTCACCGTGACCTTGTTCGATCGTGCCGCGAAGTCTTCGCCGAGGACCGCGGAGCACACGTATGCAAGCGAGACGGCTGCGATGGCCGGGCTCGAGCGACTCGTCGCGGAGGCCACGCGATGAGCACCCGTGAAGAACCATCGGAGGTTGTCGAGATCGATGCGATCGCCGTCGAGGAGTGGGAGCACGAGCAGCACACGCCGATGGCGAACGACACGAACCTCGCCGCGCTGGTGAAGCAATCGGCGGCAACCTCGGGTCCGGTCAAGGCGCTCGATGAAGGCTGGAATGACCTCGCGGTACCGCACGCTGCCAAGCCGCGCACGACGACGAACACGCTCCGACGCAGTGGCGTGGTCGAAGCGGTTCGTGGCGTGCCGACCGCGATTCCGGCGGGCGGCAAGAACAAGACGATGGCGTTCCCGACGGCGCTCGTGAAACCTGCGATGCCGACCAAGCGCGCCGAGCCCAATCATCCGATCATGGCCCCGACGAGCGTGCCGAAGCACATCGGCCCGCGAGCTGCGTCGGAGCCCGGCGCACTCGCCGCGGGGACGACGAAGCCCGAAACCCCGATCACGGCCGCGCGCACGGCGACGTCGAGCCGACCGACATCCGCGCCAGCTGGCATGAAGCCGCCGGCGCTGACGGCCACGCGCCCGACCTCGCAAGCGACGCCGGTTGTAGCGGCATCACCGGCAACGCGCCTGGTATCGCAGCCCGCGCCTCCCGCGCCGCCGCCGAAGCGACCGACGTTCGAAGCCGCGCCGATCGCTGCGACCCCGAAGCGTCCGACCTCGGAGGTCGCGCCGGTCGCACCGAAGCCCGTCGCTGCGCCGGGTCCTGCAATCTCGAAGCGGCCGACCTTGGAGCTCACCGCGAAGGCGAAGCGCGCCTCGCCCGAGCCGGTCGTCGTGATCCGCGGGCCGGTAAAGGTCGCCGATGTCGCAGCCGCGGTCGCCGCGGCCTCTCCAACGCCCACGTTCGAAGATTGGGACGATCCGTCGGCATCGACTGCGATCGGCAATCGCGTCGCGCCGAACGAGCTCGCCGCGAGCGAGGAAGTCTCGGCGTTCCCCCGCGAGAACTCGGTGATCATCGATCTCGGCGCGCAGCCGACCCCCCCGAAACACGCGACGAAGCGCGCGCAGACCCAGCCGGTGATCCAGACCTCCGAGCAGAGCACGACGACCTCCGGTGTGTTCGTGATGCCGACTGCGGCGGCCCCGAATGTCGCGGTGCCGCAACTGCCGCCGATCCTCGCCGACTACGCGGATCCGCGCGCGATCAGCACGACGTCGGAACCCTCGGTGCTCCCCGATCGCTCGTCGAATCCGTGGCAGACGCCGCTGCCGGCCCCTCGGCCGGGTGAGCCGCTCGCAATGGCGGCCGTGTCGCCGTTCTCGCGCACTGCTTCGGAGCGCGCACTCGACTACTCGACGCCGACCTCGGTCTCGTCGGCGCGGATGTTCGTGCCGACGCCAGGACCCATGGAGCCGATCGTGCATCTGCCGATCGTGCACGCAGAGTCGTGGCCGAGTGTCGCGGGCCTGGGGTATGACGCAGGTGGCGATGTTGCGATCACGCGCCACGAGCCGACCGAACAAGCCTCGCTTCGCACGTCTTTCTTCACGCCGAAACATCGTCGCGTCGCGCTGCTCGCGATCGGCGGCGCCTTCATCGCGATCCTCGTGATCGCGATGGCGAGCGGCGGTTCGAAGAGGCCGGCCACTGCCGCGACCGAAGCAGCGCCGGCAACTGCGGCGACGCCAGCGAGCGCGGCGAACCCGACGAGGGACACAACTCCACCCACAGTGCCGACGGCGCGTCCCGCCACAGCGGTAGCGGTAGCCTCGACGACGAATTCCGCCCCGACCCCGACAACCCCGACAACCGCGACAACCAAGCCCGCGCCGACCAAGCAAGCCCCCGCGAAGCGTCGGTTCAACGCGAAGAAGCCGGTCGTCGTCGACTACGACAAGAAGCCCGAGTCCGCGCCCGATGCAGATCAGTCGCTCGCGAAGGCGCGCTCGATCTACGCGATCGGCAATCAGCGCCTGTT
This sequence comes from Kofleriaceae bacterium, assembly GCA_043780895.1. Taxonomy (GTDB): domain Bacteria; phylum Myxococcota_A; class Polyangia; order Haliangiales; family Haliangiaceae; genus JABFXX01. The sequence goes on from JAYWCI010000269.1 coordinate 41,053, forward strand.
CGCGGGCGACCCGAGCGGCGCGATCGCGCAGTATCGCCAGGCACTCGCGGCGTATCCGAACTATGCAGCGAGCTATCGCGGCATCGGCCTCGCGTACGCGCAGCAAGCGAACCGGCCCGCCGCGCTCGAGGCGTTCAAGACCTACGTGACGCTCGCGCCGGCCGCGAAGGACGTCGCGCTGATCAAGAAGCGCGTCGCGAACCTCTCGGTTCACTGAACGCGGTCGCGTGCTACGGCTTGCCGAACAGCGCGAGCAGCTCGTCGGCCGCGGCAGTCGACGTGACTTCGCCGGCCGAGACCGCCGCCTCGAGCCGAGGCAGGGCTGCGGCGATCGCGGGGGTGGCGCGAAACGTCGACTCGAGTCGCTCGCGAACGAGCGCCCACATCCAGATCTGTTGCTGATCGGCGCGCAGCTTCGCGAGCTCGCCCGATGCTGACAACACGCCGTGATGTTCCTCGACCGCGGCCCACAGCTCGTCGAGCCCGGCGCCCGTGAGCCCGGAGACGCCCAGTGCACGCGGCTGCCACGAATCGCGCGGGCGGGGCAGGTAGCGCAGCGCGCTGCGGAGCTCCGAGAGTGCGAGCTTCGCGCGCGTCGCGCCGTCGCCGTCGGACTTGTTGACGGCGAGCGCATCGGCGAGCTCGAACACGCCCTTCTTGATGCCCTGCAATTCGTCGCCGGATCCTGGCAATACGAGGACGAGAAAGAAATCGACCATGTCCGCGACGGCGGTCTCGCCCTGGCCGACTCCGACCGTCTCGACGAGGATCACGTCGAAGCCGGCCGCTTCGCACAACAGCATGGTCTCGCGCGTGCGGCGCGCCACTCCGCCAGGCGAGAGCCCACTCGGTGAGGGCCGGATGAACGCGTTCGGTTCGATCGCGAGGCGCTGCATGCGGGTCTTGTCGCCGAGGATCGAGCCGCCGGAGAGCTGGCTGGTCGGATCGATCGCGAGCACCGCGACGCGCTTGCCGGCGGTGACGAGCTTGATGCCGAGCTCGTCGATGAACGTCGACTTACCGACCCCGGGCACCCCCGTGATGCCGACCCGGCGCGCGTTGCCGGTCGCGGGCAGTAGGCGATGCAGCAGGTCCTGCGCGAGCGCGGCATCGCTCGGCTCGCGGCTCTCGATCAGCGTGACGGCGCGCGCGAGCACACCGCGATCACACGCGCGCACGCCTCGTTCGTATTCGTCGACCGTCAGGCGCGGCGCCCGCGGGGTCATCTAACCTCCGCGTTTCTCGCGCTCATTCGTGACGCTCGAGCCGATCGAGGAGCGAGCCCGCGGCCTCCGCGATCACGGTACCGGGGCCAAAGATTTCGGCCGCGCCTGCCTCGCGCAGGGCGGCGTAGTCGTCCGGCGGAATCACGCCACCCGCGACGATCAAGATATCGGGGCGACCGAGCGCGGCGAGCGCATCTCGCAGCGCGGGGATGAGCGTGAGGTGGCCCGCGGCGAGCGAGCTCGCCCCGACGACGTGGACATCGGCTTCGACGGCGGCGCGCGCGGTCTCTTCGGGGGTCTGGAACAAGGGGCCAATATCGACATCGAAGCCGAGGTCGGCGAACGCCGAGGCGATGACCTTCTGGCCGCGGTCGTGGCCGTCCTGGCCCATCTTGGCGATCAGGATGCGCGGCCGCCGGCCTTCGCGCTCGAGGAAGCCCTGCGTGCGACCACGGATCGTGGTGACAGTGGTGGAGGTCTCGCCCACCTCGCCACTGTACACGCCGGAGATGGCGTGAATCTCGGCGCGATGCCGACCCCAGACCTTCTCGAGCGCCCACGAGATCTCACCGACCGAGGCGCGTGCGCGTGCCGCGGCGATCGCGCGCTCGAGCAAGTTGCCTGCACCGGTCTCGGCGCATGACGTGAGGGCGTCGAGCTCGCGTTGTGTTGCTTCGGAATCGCGCTCGCGGCGCAGCTTCTCGAGCCGATCGATCTGGGTCTTGCGGACGGCCGCGTTGTTGACCTTCATCACCGGCACGGGCGCTTCGCGCTCGGGCTTGAAGCAGTTCACGCCGATGATCTTCTGGCGCCCGCTATCGATGCGCGCCTGCGTGCGTGCGGCTGCTTCTTCGATGCGGAGCTTCGGCACACCGGCCTCGATCGCCTTGACCATGCCGCCGAGCTCTTCGACCTCGGCGATGTGCTCGCGCGCGCGGCGAGCGAGCTCGGCGGTGAGCCACTCGACGTAGTAGCTGCCGCCCCACGGATCGACGGTCTTCGTGGTGTTCGATTCGAGCTGGAGCTGGAGCTGGGTGTTGCGTGCGATGCGCGCCGAGAAATCGGTCGGCAGGGCGAGCGCTTCGTCGAGCGAGTTGGTGTGCAGGCTCTGCGTGTGGCCGTGCGTCGCCGCCATCGCTTCGATGCCGGTGCGCACGACATTGTTGTAGACGTCCTGCGCGGTCAGCGACCAGCCGGAGGTCTGACAGTGCGTGCGCAGCGCGAGGCTCTTCTGGCTCTTGGGCTCGAACTTCGCGACGAGCTCTGCCCACAGGAGGCGGGCCGCGCGCAGCTTCGCGACCTCCATGAAGAAGTTCATGCCGATCGCGAAGAAGAACGACAGCCGAGGTGCGAACGAATCGACGCTCATGCCCGCGGCGACGCCGGTGCGGATGTACTCGACACCGTCGGCGAGCGTGTAGCCGAGCTCGAGGTCCGCGGTCGCCCCGGCCTCCTGCATGTGATAGCCGGAGATCGAGATCGAGTTGAACTTCGGCATCTTTTGCGACGTGAACGCGAAGATGTCGGCGATGATCTTCATCGATGGCGCGGGCGGATAGATATAGGTGTTCCGCACCATGTACTCTTTGAGGATGTCGTTCTGGATCGTGCCGGTGAGCGCCGAAGGCGCGACGCCTTGCTCCTCCGCCGCGACGACATAGAGCGCGAGGATCGGTAGCACCGCGCCGTTCATCGTCATCGACACGCTCATCTTGTCGAGCGGGATGCCGTCGAACAGGATCCTCATGTCGTCGATCGAGTCGATCGCGACGCCCGCCATGCCGACATCGCCGACGACCCGCGGATGATCGCTGTCGTAGCCGCGATGGGTCGCGAGGTCGAACGCGATCGAGAGCCCCATCTGACCGGCCGCGAGGTTGCGGCGATAGAACGCGTTCGAATCTTCCGCGGTCGAGAAGCCCGCATACTGGCGCACGGTCCACGGCTTCTGCACGTACATCGTGGGGTAGGGGCCACGCACGAACGGCGCGAAGCCGGGCAGGCCATCGAGGTGCGCGATGCCGTCGAGATCGGCGGCCGAATAGAGCCCGCGATGGGGGATGCCCTCGGGCGTGTCCCAGGTCGCGCCCGTGCGGGCACTCGGCGCGGGCTTTGCGGTGATGGCATCGAACTCGATCGTGCCGTAATCGGGGAGCTTCACGTTGCACCTCCGGTGAGCGCGGCCAGGGTCGCGATCGCGTCGCAGCCGACGAAGACGAACTGTTCGACGCCGGCGGCCTTCAGCGGTTTCTCGAGCGCGCCGGGGCGACCGGCAAGCGCGACATGCTTGTAGCCCGCGGCGCGCAGCTTCGTCGCACACTCGGCAGCTTCGGTCGCGTACCGCTCGTCGCTGCCACAGATGCACGCGATCGCGTTCGTGCCGGCGGGCTTGACCTCGCCGCCTTCGCGCGTGGCGAGACCCGCGGTCGCGAAGAACGCCTGCGCGTAACCGAGCCGGCCGCGATACTCCGCGGACGGTCCGAGCGTTACCAGGACCACGTCGCGCGAGCCTTCGACCTTCGCGCGCAGCGCCTCGAACGCTTCGCCATCGCGATGGCCCGTGCCCGCGGACGAGGGCAACGCGGCCGGGAGCTTCTCGCTCGGGTTCGCGAACTCCGAGGTGCCGAGCACGGGCTCCTTGCGCAGAGCGATCGCCGCGGCGCGCGCGGTCCACGCGGCATCGAGGCGCTCGCGCAACGAGCCGCTCTTGATCGCGGCGATGATGCCCCCGTCGCGTTCGATCGCTTGGAACCTCGACCACGCTTCGCGCGCCAAGGTCTCCGTCCGCGCCTCGAGGTAGTACGAACCGCCGCCTGCATCGAGCACGCGCCCGAGGTGGCTCTCGTCGCGCAGGACGAGCGCGGTGTTGCGTGCGGTCCGCCGACCGAGCGCCGAGGGGGCACCGAAGGCTTCGTCGAACGCCGCGGGTGTGACCAGCTGGGCACCTCCGAGCACCGCCGCGAACACCTCGGTCGTCACGCGCAGCATGTTGACCCACGGATCGCGCACGCTCTGCGTTCGCGGCGAACAGACCGCGTGGATCGCGTCGAGCCCGATCTCGGTCACGCCGGCCGCGGCGAGCAACTTCCACCACACGAGCCGCAGCGCGCGCAGCTTACACAGCTCGCCAAACGTATCGCGGCCGACCGCGATCTGGACCCACAGGCTGCGCGCGGCAGCGGCATCGTCGAGGCCTTCGCGCGAGAGCGCGCGGAGATATGCGACGCCGGTCGCGAGGATCACTGCGAGCTCGTCGGCGGCATCGGCGCCCGCGGCATGGAAGGCGACGCTCGAGATCCGCAGTGCGCGGACTTGATGATCGGGCGCACCGAGCCTGCCGCTCGCGCGCTGCTCGGCGACGCGACGTGCGAACGCGCCGACTTCGTTGAGCTCGCGCGGCAGGGCAGTCGCCTCGAACTCACCCGCCCACAGCTCGCCGATCGGATCGACGCCGAGCCACGCGCGGCGTGCGTTCATCACCGCCTTGAAGTGTTCGATCTTCGGCGTGCCCGGGACGTCCATCACGATCGCGAGGTCGTGCCCGAGCGCGGCCGCGAGAGCGTTGCGATCGCTGGCGGCAAACCACAGCGCATCGGTACCGCCCGCGAGGTCGTCGGCGATCGCGTCGCTATCGCCGCTGCGCATGCACAGCTCGAACGGGGCCGCGGTCGCAGCGGCCCCGCGCACGAACGGTGCGGAGCCCGGCACGCCCGAATCAACGCGCTCGGTGTAGAGCGGTTGGATCGCGAGCCCGTCGGATCGGGTGACGAGCTTCTCGAACGGAGCGCCGGCGAGCTCCTTTTCGACCTGCGCGCGCCAGTCGTCGTAGGTGGGTTTCACAGCGACGAGAACGTAGCATTTCGGCACGAGCTGACCCGCGCGTTCGCAATCAGCCATGGGGCAGTGTCGTGATCGGCACGACACGTCACATGTTGCGACGGTACTGACCACCCACCTCGTAGAGCGCCTTCGAGAGCTGGCCGAGCGTGCAGACCTTGCAGGCTTCGAGCAGCGCGGTGAACACGTTGTCGCCATCGAGCGCGGCGCGCTTGATCTCGGCGAGCGCCTTCGGCGCGACCGCGGCGTTGCGCTTCCAGAAGGCATCGCGCGCCTCGATCGCGTAGTGCTTCTCTTCGGTCGTTGCACGGATCACCTCGGGAGGCTCGACGGTCGGGCTGCCCTGCGGATCGAGGAACGTGTTGACGCCGATGATCGGTAGCGTGCCGTCGTGCTTGAGGGTCTCGTAGTAGAGAGACTCCTCCTGGATCTTGGAGCGCTGGTACATCCGCTCCATCGCACCGAGCACACC
>JAYWCI010000270.1:0-5659 GCA_043780895.1 Kofleriaceae bacterium
GGCTCGGGCGCCGGCAAATCGACGTTCGCGCGCGTCCTGTTCGAACGTGACGAGCTCGAGCACGCAGGCTTCGAGGTCGTCGCCACCCAGCTCGATCGCGAGCAGCTCGGCCTGGTGCCCCAGCGCGGTGCGCTGTTCGATCATCTCGATGTTCATGCGCCGTGGACGAAGCACGGGCACATCATCACGGTCGATCCGGAGAGCTACGTGCCTACCCTCGTGATCCGATCGAGCTGAGCGCTGCGGGGAGGGCATCGAGCGCGAACGGTGTTGGCTCCGAGTCGGTTGGCCAGAACCAGAGCGACGTGCCGATGCCTTCGGCCGGTGCGACCTTCACGCCCTCGGCGATCTGCTCGACCAGCGCCTGCAGCGCTTCGAGCGTCGCGCGATTCGCGATGGGCTCGAGCTCGGCGATCATCCAGTGGTGCCACGAGATCGCACACTTGATGTCGGCGGCGATCGAACCGGGAGGCTTTGGCGAGAGCATCAGCGCGGACAGGAATAAATCGTTCGCGACGATCAGCTCGACCTTGGCCCCCGGTATCGAGACCTTCGTGATCTCGACCTCCGCAACGCGGGCTGCACCTTGTGCGATGCCGAGCTCGAACGCGGTGTCGAGATCGAGCCCGAGCTTCGCGAGATCCGCATGGGTGAGCGTCGATTCTGTGCCTGGCAGCTCCTCGACCATCACGAGCCACGCGGTGCCGAGCCTTCGACACGCGACCCTGTTCGGATCGGCGTCAGCTTCCACTGCTGGTCCAGCGCGCTGTCGTCGCATTCCCGAACATCCGCGCCCCCGGCCCCGCGGCGCCGAAAACCCTGTATCGATTGTCCTATTCGTCGGCCGCCAAGGTATTCGGGCTCGACGTCGCGTCAGCCCTGGACTTTGGCCACCATCGCATCCCCTTCGGCGGCAGGTTGCGCTCCTCCTCGAGCGTCCACCTGCCATCGCGACACCACAAGGCCGCGCTGGAGCCGCCCGGCTGTCCCCACGACAGCACGCAATACCCGTCGCGCTTGCCGCAGCGTGCGCCTTCGTTCGGCAGAGGCTCGCATCGGTTGTCGGTGTTGGGCGGCGCGGTGTCGGGCTCGTCGGCCGGCGTACTGGAAAGTGGAGCGGGCTCCGTGCGCGCTGCGGCCCCGCATCCAATCGCCAGGACGGAAAAGAGGCCGAGCGCACGCACCATCGCGCCCATTCTAGATGAGCGCGGAGACGTCGTCGAGTGGTCGGTCGCGAACTCCTCGTCGATGTGGACGTGCTGCGCACAAGTAAAACAAAGCGGCTTTTCGGGGAGGCGGCATTTGAACGAGCGGGTTGGCGGCACGACGGTGGTGGCGCGCTGCGACGACGAGTGGTTTCTCGACGACGCGTACTACGGCAACTGACAGGTCGATTTGCCGCGACTGGATCCGTGTGCAGGGCTCGCTCCTCCATGAACTATTCGAGAGTCGCGCTAGTGCTGGGATTGCCGGTTGCCGTGGGCGTCGGCGTCGGCGTCGGCGTGACATTGCACAGCATCCTTTTCGGCGCGTTAGTCGGATTCGCGGCGATGGTCATGGTTAGGCCGTGGTCCCTCAGATCGATCGCGGCTCCGCGACCGACTACATCACGATGACGATCGGCGGCGCCCGCAGCGCGGTGAGAGCGACCGACGTGTGGAGCGGACAGTTCGACATGGTTGCCCACCTCGAGCCCGACCACGTGGTCGACTCGACCGGCGCTGGCCATACCGAGGTCCTGTCAGGACCGACGTTCGCGCCCGGCCAGATCGCGAGCGGGATCGTCTGGCCCGCTGTACCTCGGCGCTGCCTCGACGCCGATCGAAGGATCACTGGACGAGGTCCGGATCTCACGACTCGACCGAAGCCCCGACTGGATCCGCGCGCAGTATCAGTCGATGACGGGGCAGTCCGTCACGTTCACCGAGCCGTGATCTGTGAGAAGCCGAATCTCTGTAACGAAGCATCGCGCCGCTGTACGTCAGCGCAGAGGCCAAGCCATGACCGTCACGAATGCAGCATCGGGTACGAACGTCCACGAGATCGCCCCGGGTATCTTCCGGATCAGTACGCCAGTTCCGCCGAGCCAGATGCCCGGCGGCTTCACGTTCAACCAGTTCCTCGTCGTCGACGACGATCCGCTCCTCTTCCATACGGGGCCGCGTCGCATGTTCCCGCTCGTGCGAGAGGCCGTCGCGCACGTGCTCGGTGACGCAGCCAAGCTGCGCTACGTGGGGTTCTCGCACGTGGAGTCCGACGAGTGCGGCTCGCTCAACGAGTGGCTCTCGGTCGCGCCTCGTGCCGAGCCGGTGTGCAGCACCATCGCCGCGATGGTCTCCGTCATCGACCTCGCCGATCGCCCTCCTCACGCGCTCGCCGACGGGCAGGCGCTCTCGCTGGGAGCCAAGCAGATGCGGTGGCTCGATGCTCCACATCTCCCGCACAACTGGGAGTGCGGCTATCTCTTCGAGAGCACGACGCGCACTCTCCTGTGCGGCGATCTCTTCACGCATGCCGGTCACGACGGGCCGCCGCTGACGGAGTCGGAGGTGCTGTCGCCCTCGGAGGGAATGCGCAAGGCGATGGGCGGTGTGGCCATCGAGCTCCACACGCGCCCGCTGATTGAGAAGCTCGCTTCAACGGAGCCCACCACGCTCGCGCTCATGCACGGCAGCTCCTATCGCGGCGACGGCCAGGCGCTGCTCCGTGGCCTAGCTGATGCGCTCTGCGGCTGAAGCCGCGGTCATCCCGTGCTACGTTCGCGGGAGGATGGGGGACGTCGCCGAGGACGCAGCGCTCGTGAGGCGCATCGCGTCTCGCTCGGCGGATGCCCGCGAGGCAGAGGCCGCGCTCTGTCGCTCGTTCGCACCCCGTGCCCACCTCTACGGTCGCAAGCACCTCCGTGACGAGGACCGCGCGCGCGACCTCGCACAGGCAGTCATGCTCGCGGTCCTTGTGGCCGCGCGCGCAGGTCGCATCGAGGACCCCATGCGTATCGATCGTTTCGTGCTCGGGACCTGCCGAAACGTCGCGCTGCGCATGCGCGCGCACGATGCGCGCGCGCAGCCGACCGAGGCCTCCGAGCTCGACGCGCTGGGCGCTCCCCACCTGCCTGATGTCGAGGCCGTCGACACGGGCGCGCTCGTTCGATGCTTGCACGAGCTCGACGCGCGCGGCCGGACCGTGGTCTACCTGTCGTTCACCGAAGGTCGCTCGGCGGAGCAGATCGCAGCGGTGGTCGAGACGACGGCGGGCAACGTGCGGGTCCTCCGGCATCGTGCGATCGCCCAGCTGCGACGCTGTATCGATGACTGTCAGGCGTGCGGCCAATGAGCGCGCGGAACGGGTGCGCCACACCGATTCCCTGGGAGCAGCTTGTCGCCTACTGGACGGGCGAGCTCGACGATTCCGAAGTTGATGGCCTCGACGAACATCTCGTCGGCTGCGCGACGTGCTCGGCAGAGTCGGCGCGCGTGACGGCGCTGACGCAGGCGTTGCAGGAGCTGGTGCCGCCGGTCATCGATCACGCCGCGCTCGCGGCACTGCACGCGCGCGGGCATCAGATCCGGGACAACGTCATCCAGCCAAACGACCGGCACGTCGCGGTGTTTGGCGCGGGGACCGAATTTCTGATCCATCGTCTGCGGATCGATCTCTCTCTCTCCACCACCGTTGGCGTCACGGTTACCGTCGAGGAGACGGGCGCGGTGCTGCTCCACGAGCCGAGCGTGGCGTTCGATCGCGACACCGGCGAGGTGTTGATCGCCTGCCAGCGTCACTTCCAGGCGTTCCCTCCCAACATCGTCATCGAGGTCTGCGCACGGGATCCGGCGGGCGGCGAGTTGATCGGCCGCTTCGCCATCCCGCACGTCTTCGAAGTGCGCGCCGGAGCGTGACTCGATAGGTGCCTCGGCGCGGCCACGCCGAAACGACGAACGCCACGGCCCTCGTGAGGCATGGCGTGTGACGTGTCGCGTTAGCTCGGGATCACGGAGCGGGCGTCGCAGCGGGGGCCGCTGCCGGCGCCGGCGCAGCCGCTGGCGTCGCAGTCGTCGACTGGACCAGCTGCGTCCAGACGAGCACGAGTCGCGATCCAATCTCGGGGACAAAGTTCGAGGAATCGCTCGCGGGGCCAGTACGGCAGGACGCGGATCAGGTCGCGGAGGTACAGCTCGGGATCGAGCCGATGCAGTCGAGCGGTCGCGATCAGCGTGAGCAAGTTGCCAGCAGCTTGGGCGTGATCGTCGCTGCCGAGGAACAACCAGTTCTTGCGACCAACCGCGATCCGGCGAAGCTCGCGTTCGGAGCTGTTGTTGTCGAGCTTGAGTCGGCCGTCGTCGTAAAACGTCGTGAGCGGCTCACGCTGTCGATGCGCGTACCCGAGGGCGGTCCGCAACAGACCGCGCTGAGCGCGAACCTTGTCGTATTCGAACGCGACGCATTCGAAGAACGCGTCGGTGTGCGCACGAATGTGCAGCTCGCGGAGCGATTTGATCTCGGACGCCGGCTTGCCGCGGAACGAACGATCGAGCGCAAAGATGCGAGAGATTCGGGCGAGACCTTCGCGCGCGACTGGGTCCTTCGTAATCGCGGCTTCCCACAGCTTTCTACGCGCAACGGCGCGTTGACCACGGCGGCCCGGCTCGGCGAGCTCGGCGCGTTGCTGGTCGATCTTTCGGGCCAGCATCAGCACCAGGGGCTCGTCGATCCCGCGCGTCACCTCGAGATCCTCGATCTGTTCGGGAGCTCCGCCGGCGAGGCCGCCGCGATGCAGGCCGCGTGGCAGCTGCTGCGCGAGCGCGACGAAGCCGTGCAGGCGCTCAGCGGTGATGCGCGCGAGCGCGATGCGCGCATCGACTATCTCCGGTTCCAGCTCGAGGAGCTCGATGGCGCGAACCTCGCAGCGGGCGAAGATGCGTCGCTCGAACTCGAGCGCGTGCGCCTGGCCTCGGTCGATCTGCTGCAGGCCGCAGCCCGCCTTGCAGAGGAGCAGCTCTACTCCGGCGATTCGGCGGCGCGCGATCTCGTAGACTCGGCGCATCGCGAGATCGATCGCGGCTTGCGCACGGATCCGAGCCTCGAGCCGATCGCGCGCCAGCTCACCGAGATCGAGTCACTGCTCGACGACGCCAGTGATCAGCTCCGCGCGTACGCGGACAAGCTCGAGGGCGATCCCGAACGCCTCGCGTGGGTCGACGAGCGCATCGCGTTGATCCGGCGCCTCGTCCGCAAGCATGGCGCCACGAACGGCCTCGCGGAGGTGATCGGGAAGGCGATCGATCTGCGCAACGAGCTGGCGCAGCTGTCGAGCCACGAGGTCTCACTCGTCGAAGCGCAGACCGCTCGCGCCACGGCCGAAGCGGCAGCGCTATCGGTCGCGACGGGGCTGACCAAGCTCCGCACGAAAGCCGCGAAGAAGCTCGAGAAAGAAGTAGGCGCGGCGTTCGCCGAGCTCGGCATGGCTGCCGCGAAGCTATTCGTGGTCGTCGAGCCGCGTGCACTCGGACCCATGGGCTCCGATCGGATCCACCCAACGCGAATGATCGCGACCGGGCTCGACCTCTGTTACCGAGCGGCCCTGTTCATGGTCGAGGCGACCGCCTATTCGATGGACATCGGCGGGTGCCGACAAGGCGTCCATCGGCTGATGTCCATCAAA
>JAYWCI010000271.1:0-7194 GCA_043780895.1 Kofleriaceae bacterium
CCGTGCCGATACGGGCGGCATGAGATCGCGAGAACCGGCCCGCCTGGTGTGGGGCATGCGGTCATGAGCGAGTACGAGTCGCGTGAACGTGGTCGCAGCCACGACCGCGATGTCAGCTACGCCTCGCCGTCGCACGCCAGCAACACACCCGCGCCACGAACGCCCGCGGAACAAGCACGCGATGAGATCTCGTATGCCGCGCGCGTCGTCAACTCCATCGCCGGGTCACTCGAAGCGGTCCGACGGGCGCACGCAGCGAATGATCCCGCGCGGTGGCGCGAGGCCCGCGGAGTGGTCGATCGCGACCTCGCCTCCGCCGAGAAGGACCTCGCGCGTGCACGGACGCGCACACACGACGCCGAGCCGGAGGCCCGCGAGCAGCTCGCTGTCGCGGAGGCTGCGCTCGCGCAACATGTGACCGCCGCTGCCAGCCTCGTCGAGGCCCCGCGAGGATGGAAGCCGGTCGCGCGCGAGGCCGAGCTCCTCGTGATCCTGCGCGCGCCCGCCGACGGTGCCGTGCGAAGCGCCTTCGCGCACAAAGAAGCAGAGCTCAAAGCCGAGCTGGCTCGGCTCTCGCCCGCCGAGAGTCATCACTTGATGGTTCGGCTGAACAAGCGCATCGCCGGAGATCCGGTCGCCGCCGCCATCGCGCTGCTCGTCCCCGAGCGCCGTGCGCGCCTTGTTTCGTTTCTCGGCGATGCGCGGAGGCGCGCGGCACTGACGAAGGTGCCCATCGTGGGCACCGCGAGAGTCTCGGCCGTGGGTACGAACGAGGCGCTCGCGACCTCGTCCGCGGTCGGATCGATCGACGTGTCGAGCGCTACGCCAACGGTGGAGACGGCCCATGTGTCCATTGCTGCGGCGACGAATCATGGCGCCGAGCCGGTTTCGTTCGAGATGCACGTCCGCCACATGATCGACACGCGCGAGCCTGATCTCGACGCGCTCGCGGCGATCGACGGAACGAGGCGTCGCGCGATGGCGCGTCAGCTCGAAGCGTACCGGCTCGGTAGTGGAGATCCACTCGGAGCGCGCTACGTGCGTCTCGATCGCGAGGTGCGCCAGCGCTTGCTCGATGCGCTGCTCGGTTCCGAGCGCGCGGAAGCCGCCGTGCTCACGAAGACCGAACGCGAAGATCCGGCGCGCATGACCGCAGCTGTTGGATTTGCCGGCCCGTCCCAGGAGCTGCCGCACCTGGCGATCATACAGAAGAGTTTCGGGCGGCACGATGTTCGCTCGGTGGATGCACATGTCGGTGGCACCGCTGCCGACGCCGCGCGGGCCATCGGCGCTCGCGCGTACACCTCGGGACCGCGCATCGCGTTTGCAGCGCAGCCCGATCTGCACACTGCGGCGCACGAGGCGGCCCACGTCATTCAGCAACAGCATGGGGTAGTACTGCCGAACGGCCTCGATACCGGCTCGGATGCGTTCGAGCAACACGCGGATCGCGTCGCGGACGCGGTCGTGCGAGGCGAATCGGTCGAGCACCTACTCGGGCTTCAGCCGAGCACGACGTCATCTTCATCGGGGGGAGGAACGGTCGTCCAACGAAAGAGCACGACCGCGGAGACTCGACCGACGGTCAGCGCGGAGCTCGCGCCGGGCGTCGACTTCGAGGTACTCACCGACGGTGTCTCTGCGCGCGTTCGTCGCGACTGGCTGAGAGCTAAGCCGTTCCAGCACTACCTCGCGATGTTCAAGGCGATGCGTGCCGTGAACCCAGCGATCGCTCACGCAACCGATGCGGACCTCGAGCGACTTGCCGGCAGGTCGTCCCCGCTCGCCAGCGAAGGCGCGAACGTCGTGCGCTACACACTCGATGTCGCGGCGCTCGCGATCATCGGCCTGGCGAAGGATGCGCGGCCCGTCGTCGAACGGGTCGGTCAGGCGTACGTCGTGGCGCTTCGCGTGCCCAACGTGGCCGCGGGCCCGAGTGGCTACGTCGATCTCGCACCGGATCAGCTCGATGTGGTCTACGAGGCCCTCAACCACGCGACCGGGCTGCAACTCCAGACGAAGATCCTGCTGAGCGCGCAGCTCCAGAGCGTGAGCGCCGGCGAGGGACCGCACGACGGGACCCTGCTTCTCGCGGTCGGTCCGCAGTTACTCGACCAGATGTTCGGTCGCCAGCCCGCGGCTCACCCACATCACGAGCCCGCGCCGCCGGCGGCGAAGCGAGGACTTCCCAGCCCGCTGAGCCGCGAAGAACGCGCGCGGATCCAGCGTTGGTGTTCGACCGCTGGGTTGCCCACGCCAGCGTACGCGCCGCACGAGCTGGTCGAGCTGATCGACGAGCTCGAGCGCGATCCTGCGATCGCGGAACGGGCTCGGATCTTGTTGCTCGCGCGCCCGCAGCGAGCCGTCGATGTGATCGTGCTGCGCTCCGTGATCGAGCGAGCTAAGATCGAGCTCGAACGTGCGCGGCTTGGTCTCGTCGATCCCGTCGCACCGGGTCACAAGACCGACGTGGCATCACACGCCGACCTACCGATGCGGCTCGTCGAGCGCAGCTTGATCGTTCCAGACAGGCCAACGAAGTTCCTCATCGCGATCGACTGGAGCCAGGTTGGACTATCGAGCGGTCGTTACGCGCTCGCCAACATCAAGTGGCGCGCGATCGTCGAATGGGTGTTCGAGCGCACGGATGTGGCCGGGCCACCGAAGGCGGTCGGCGAGCCGATCGCGAAGCCCGAGGTCGTCCGACAAGAATACACCTCCGACACACTCGAGCTCGAGCACACGTTCACGCTCGGTCATGGCGAGCGCCGCGGCACCTGGCTGGTGCATGCGTTCGTGCACACCTCGGCCTTCGCACCGCAACACATCACGGCGGCCGTCGAGGTCGAACCCGAAGAGGTCCGGCTCGAAACGCTTCGCCGCGAAGCGTACTCGGGAATCGCGCCGGATCATGCGGACGTCGCCAGCCACACGTTTGACATCGGGGTCGTCGACCGTGGTCTCCGCGGCGTCAGGAGTGCGGCTGGGGTCCTCTCGATAGGCCGCGATCTCGATGCGACCGGCACCGTGACCCGAGGCTGGCAACCCGCCAACTTCGCGGCGCGCACGCCGCAAGAGCGGGAGAGCCTGCGCACCAAGGAGATCGAGCAGACCCGCAAGCTGATCGAGTACCTCGAGCACGAGCGTCGGGCGGACAACGAAATGGCGATCAAGGTCGCAAAGGAGCGACTGGACCATCTCGTCGCGTCTGATCACGAGATCGCCAGTGACGTGAGCGAGGGCTGGACGCCGTTCGAGCTGCGCGGGACCTATCTCAGCCGCGTCGAGATTCCCAGTGGCCCGCTCGATCTCTACGGAACGGTACGCCGTCACATCGCGCAGCTGACTCCGGCGTGGGTCGAGGTCCAGATCCGCGACCAATCGCAACGGTTCAGCCCGAACAACTTCGCGTTCATCGGCCGCGGTGCGACGTTCGAGATCGCGCTCGAGGATGCGTTCGTCGATCTCTGCAAGGCCTACCCCGAGGGAAGGCTCGGGATCATGGCGCAGGAGCTTGTCGTCGATCGCAACGGCACGCGCCAGAACGGCCGTGTGCTCGGCTTCGAGCTCGCCACCACGACGACGTGGAAGCGGATCAAGGGGCGTACGTCGAATCCGCTCGTACAGCTCGCGATCAACCTCGCGGCGACCGCGGTGATGGTGTTCCAGCCAGAGCTTGCACCCGTCATCATGACGGCGCTCGCGGTCAATAATTCGCTCCCGAGCGTCGACGACCTCATCACTCGCAGAACGAATGGCACGCTGACGTTCTCGAGCGCGGCGATCGATCTCGCCGATATCGGCATGAACGTCCTGCCGTTCGCGCACGGCGCGATCGAGCTCCGCCCGGGCGCGGGACTGTTCGGACTCGAGATCGCCTCGCACGCCGCGCAGCTGCTGGTGATGACCGAGGCGACCAAGCAGTCGATCGCGGAGATCCAAGAGATGGACCTCGCCGCACTCGCCGAGACGTACCGTGCGTTGCTCGAGCTCGAGAAGACGACCAACCCAGCGACCCGCTACTCGCGCAGCGCCGCGCCGACGTCGATAAGGCCGCCGCCGGAATCCGCCAGCGCACGATCGCCGAGTGGAACAAGGCATTCGCGAGCAACAGCATGTTCTTGTTCGCTTCGCACGTCGCGATCCATGCGATCCGCGAAGGCGCATCGGCATGGCGTGCACGGCCGGCCCCGGAGTCACACCCAGTGGTCGAGGGGCAACTCGACGGCAGCAATGTGATCAATGCGTCGGCCGTTCCAGGCTCGTCCTTCAAAGGGCGTCCCGGTAAGGTCGAGTCCGCCGAGCTCACGCTCGCACATCTCGAGACCGTCGTCGAAGGGCGTGTGTACATCGGCACGCGCGCCGAGATCGACCACGCGATCGAGGCGCTCACCGACACTGGCCTACGCCCGGAACTCGTGGACCCGGAACTCGTGAAATCCGGGCAGGGCACTCGACGATATCTCGTTGGCGATCGCACGATCGAATTTCGCGAACGTGAAACTGTCGCATCTAAGCGCGGAGATCGGGTTGTTCTGGCCGGAGGCGACCAAGCCACGATGCTCGAGTATCTGAGCAAGGTGCCGGCGCCGGAACCTGGCGTCGTCGAGATCGTGGTTCACGGGTCCGTCGACGACCTCATCGTCAAAACGGACCACGGTAACATCACCCTCGACCATCGCAGGCTTGCAACCTACATCAAGAAGTCGGGCGCCAAGTTCAAGCGAATCCGACTGCTCGCGTGCAAGACGGGCCAGCACCCCCAAGGCGTCGCGCAGCACCTAGCAAACAAGCTCGGCGTTCCGGTCGAGGCGCCGAGTGACAAGCTATGGATTCATCCCGACGGATCGATGACGATCGGCCCGGAGGAGACACGAAATACGGGTCGCTGGGAAAAGTTCGCGCCCCAACCCTCGAAGGCACGTCTCAAGAGGACGCCCGAGCCTGCGCCCTCGACTCCGCGTGAGCGCCTTGCCGCGAAGCGGGCTGAATCGGAGACAGAGCCCAAGTCTGCGACCATCGAGATCAAAGCCGATCGCTCGACACCAGCGAGCAAGGCGAAGGAACTCGGAGCGTCGACCGCCGAAGAAATAAGCGCGGCCACCCGCGCGACGATCGATCAGCTCGCTCTGGTTCCAGTCGCGAAAGTTCCGAAGGGTGCCACCGTCGTTGGAGACATTGAGCCGCTGCATCACGACACATACTACGTGTCTCCACCTAGCGCGAAACGGATGCTCGACCTACTTGTGGAGCTCGAGCCAACGGTGCAGACCCACGTGTTCCCGAAGGGCTATGTCGTTCGGCGCGGAACCGAGGAGTGGTACTTCGAGATCCTCGAACGGGCGCGAAAGATGCCCAGCTACGGAGGCGAGCGAACCAACGGATTGCCGTCACCGAACGTTGCCACTGTCGAGCTGTGGGCGTTCCGTGGAGTCCGCGAGATCGCAGGTCGATCGCGAGAGCAGTGGACCGCTACGGAACGCGAAGAAATCGATCGGATCAAGACCGTTGAACCGTTGTTGTATACGGGCCATGTGGGAATTTCGACGGACGGTGGAAAGATGATCTACGGGTTCACGCCTGACTACCCTCGCGACATGTCCCCGGACGTCTTGATGAAGAGCCTCATGGCACACGAGGCGTATCCTGGCGTGGTGCAGGACGACACGGCGATATTTCGCGAGGCCGAGAGGATGGCGAAAGAACAGCGATGGAACACGCAGCCGCTTAGCGCAGTCGAGCTCGTCGACGCGCCGAAGAAGCTTTCCGTGGTGAGTCAACTGCGTCGCATGACCGAGAGCGACTCGGGCGAAAATGGATTGGGGTATTCGTTCCCGCTGCCTCAGCCCAAGAACGGGGAACACTTCGGCCCGTCGAATGGGTTTCAAGCCTGTGATGTCCGCAATTGCGCGACGTTTCCCGAGAAAGTGGGCATCCCTGTTCCCGAGGCGAGTGGAAACCTCAAGCAATACATGCAGGAGCTCGAGAAATGGGTACAGGCGGAAAGGCCGCAGGACTTTCGTACGCCGACGCCAGGAGATCGCAAATGACCGGCTACCCCGAATCTGAAATTCGAATTTGGCTGCGCTTGAAACCTCATCCACTTCTTCAAATCGAGGAAACCGAAGGTGAGTGGTGGTTGGGGTCGCTGAGCATCGGCAAGCGCTTTCCGCACTATCGTGTCGGGCACTCGCACCCGCTCGGCCCCACATCACGGTTGTTCAGGCAGCGGTTCGATCTCGATGACAGTCACCGAGGGTGGGCGGTGATCTTTCGCTTCGTCGATCCGCCGTTGCACTCGCACATGACGGATGTGTTTGTGGGTTGGGTGCAACCCGACCGAGGGAGCGAGGCTGACCGCTGGATAACCTTTCTCAACGAAGAGATTGCGAAACGACTTGCGACGACTTCGACGCATGCAGAACCCAAGCTTCGCTCCGTGGGGCGTTTCAGAGAACTCGGGTACGGAGAGACCGCTCCAAGCCTCGTCGCAGCGCGCGGAAAAAGGGCCCCACGGAACAAAGCGGAGGTGGTCAGATACCTACGCGGCGCAAAGATGCAGGCGTTCTCGCCAGGGGTCGAGAGAGACGTGTTCGACGAGACGAAACTTGCCGACTCACCGTCGATCCGAACCGACGGAGTTTATTCGTGGCCCGAGCTAATTGGTTACTACGTCGAGAAGTACGACATCGAGCTTCCCGAGGACTTCGAGGAGCATATGCGCGCAAATAGCTGGACCGTCCCGCGCAGCACCCAGGAATCCCTCCAGCTTCCGGAGAAGCCATAGCCTCGGGCACTCGAGTTCGACGGCACGACTATGATCAAGACCGGCGTTCAGCCCGAGTTCATCTTTGAGATCTTGGCAGGTGTGTTCGATCAGAACAGCGCTGCATCACGCATCGCACGAGTGCAAGGCAAGCCGATGGAGTTCGATGTCACGGGAGCATCGTCGCGATTTGCGGACAAACCGAAATGGCCGCGTAACGGGCTGACGACCAAGATGCGCCACCAGAGGGTGGGGATTTTGCGGGAGGATACGCTCCGCTACGCTGCACACGGCCGTACTCGCTCCACTTGTTAGGGAAGCTCGCGTAGCTCTGTTACCGAGCGGCCCTGTTCATGGTCGAGGCGACCGCCTATTCGATGGACATCGGCGGGTGCCGACAAGGCGTCCATCGGCTGATGTCCATCAAA
>JAYWCI010000272.1:0-72040 GCA_043780895.1 Kofleriaceae bacterium
CGCTGACCTCGCTGACCTCGCTGACCTCGCTGACCTCGCTGACCTCGCTGACCTCGCTGACCTCGCTGACCTCGCTGACCTCGCTGACCTCGCTCACAACGCCAAGCTCTCCGGATGCTCGGCAAGATCGACGAACGCGGCGAGCCACTTCGCACCGAGCGCGCCGTCGATCACGCGGTGATCGCAGGTCATCGTCACGGTCATGCGCTTGCCGATCGTGACCTGACCGTCCTTGACGACCGGCACGTCGACGGTGCCCCCGATCGCGAGGATGCCGGCCTCGGGCGGGTTGAGGATCGCGGTGAACCGTTCGACCTGGAACATGCCGAGGTTCGACACGGTGAACGTCGAGCCGGTGATCTCCGGACCCTTGAGCGCACGCTTCTTCGCACGGTCGGCGAGATCGCGAACTTCTGCGGCGATCGA
This sequence comes from Kofleriaceae bacterium, assembly GCA_043780895.1. Classification (GTDB taxonomy): domain Bacteria; phylum Myxococcota_A; class Polyangia; order Haliangiales; family Haliangiaceae; genus JABFXX01. Next base: position 427 of record JAYWCI010000272.1, read on the forward strand.
GCCGATGCCTTTTTGATCCGCATCGCGCACGACCGGCGTGACGAGCCCGTCTTCGATCGCAACCGCGACCCCGATGTGGACGCGATGGTGGTGACGAATCGCGTCACCTTCCCAGCTCGCGTTGCAATCGGGCACGCGGCGCAAGGCGAGAGCGACCGCCTTGATGATGAGGTCGTTGACGCTGACCTTGCCCTTGTTTTCCTCCGGGAAGGCTTCGCGCGCGCCTAGCAGCGCGTTCAAGCGCTCGCGGAAGCCGAGCAATGGCGCGATGTCGAACGTGCGCATCAGATAGAACTGCGGGATGTCGCGCGACGCTTCGGTCAAGCGCGCAGCGATGCGCCGGCGCATGTTCGAGGTCGGAACATCGGTGTAGTCGCTTTCGGCGTCCGGAACCCTCTGGCGCGGAGTGCGCACGGCGATCGCCGTCTCTTTGGACGCCGACGGCGCGGCAGCTTGCGGTGTCGCGTCGTTCGCGTCGTCTACCTCGTTCGCGCCGGGCGCGTCCGCCTGAGCGCCGCCACCGTCGGCGGCTGCCTTGACGTCGCGCTCGACGATCCGACCGCCGGGGCCCGAGCCGGTCAGCGTGCGCAGATCGATACCGAGCTCGATCGCCAGCGACTTCGCGAGCGGCGAGGCGATCAGCTTGGTGCCCGCTGCAGGTGCGGTCGCTGGTTTCGTTTCGGCCTTCGGCGCCGGCTTGGCGTCGGCGGCTGGTTTCGGTTCAGCCTTCGGCGCGGGCTTGGCTTCGGCCTTCGGCGCGGGCTCCGGCTTCTTCGCCTCGTCGTTTTTTGCCGCGGGTTTCGCCACGGGCGTGGCCGCGCCGCTGGTCGCTTGCGCGACGAGCGCGCTGATGTCCTCACCGGCCTTGCCCATGATCGCGACCGGCGCGCCGAGCTTGACGGTCTCGCCTTCCTTGACGAGGAACTTCAAGAGGACGCCTTCGTCCTCGACGTTGAAGTCCATGTTCGCCTTGTCGGTCTCGACTTCGGCGATCAGGTCTCCCGGCGACACCTTGTCGCCTTCCTTCTTCGTCCAGCGGACGAGCACGCCTTCTTCCATCGTCGGCGAGAGCTTCGGCAGTCCAAGAATTTGCGCCATGGTGTTCAGTCCAAATAGAGAACGTGGCGAACGGCGGCCACGACGTCCTTCACCTGCGGTTGCACTTCATCTTCGAGATTCTTCGCGTAGGGCATCGGCACGTCCTCGCTGGTGACGCGCTCGATCGGAGCGTCGAGCGCATCCATGCAGTGCTTCTGCATCTGGTACGCGACCTCGGCACCGAACCCGGCGACCGGCCAACCGACCTCGACGATCACGCAGCGGCCGGTCTTGTTGACCGACGTCGCGAGCGTCTCGACATCGAGCGGGCGCAACGTGCGCGGATCCACGATCTCGCACTCGATGCCTTCCTCGGCGAGGACCTTCGCGGCATCCATGCAGATCCACACCATCTTCGACCACGCGATCAAGGTCACGTCTTTGCCCACGCGCTTGATGTCGGCCTTGCCGATCGGGATCAAGAAGTCGCCGGCCTCGGCGTCGGGCACTTCCCAGGTCGAGTTGTAGAGGGTCTCGCCCTCGATGAACACGACCGGGTTGTCGTCGCGAATCGCGGTCTTCAGCAGGCCCTTGGCGTCGTACGCCGTCGAAGGCATCACGACCTTGAGGCCGGGCACGTGCGCGTAGAAGCTCTCGAGCGACTGGCTGTGCTGCGAGCTGACCTGAACCGCTGGGCCACCCGGCCCGCGGAACACGATCGGCACGTGGTATTGGCCGCCACTCATCTGGAAGATCTTCGCCGCATTGTTCACGATCTGATCGATCGCGACGAGCGAGAAGTTGAACGTCATGAACTCGATGATCGGGCGCAACCCGACCATCGCCGCGCCGATGCCGATGCCGGCAAAGCCCATCTCGGCGATCGGGGCATCGATGATGCGGCGCTCGGAGAAGCGCTGCAGCATGCCCTGCGTCACCTTGTAGGCGCCGTTGTAGTGACCGACCTCTTCGCCCATGACGAAGATGTTGGCGTCGCGATCCATCTCTTCGCGCATCGCCTGGTTCAGTGCTTCGCGGTAGCTGATGACGGGCACGGCGGTTACTCCTTCACCACGTACTTGCGGTATTCGTCGGCGGCTTCGCTGTCCTCGGCGAACTTCACCGCATCTTCGATCTCGGCCTTGACGTCAGCCTCGAGCACGTCGAGCTTGCCCTCGGTCATGCCGAGCTCGAGCAAGCGCTCGCGCGATCGGCTCAACGGATCGCGCCGCTTCCACTCCTCGACTTCGTCCTTGGTGCGATAGAGGCCCGGGTCCGACATCGAGTGACCGCGGAAGCGATACGTGACGACTTCGACGAGCGTCGGCTCGCCGATGGTACGCGCGCGCTCGACCGCCTCGGCGACGCGGCGCTTGACCTTGATGACATCGTCGCCATCGAAGCGATCGCGCGCCATGCCGTGGGCGAGGGCGCGGAGCGACACGTCTTCGACCGCGAGCGAGCGGTAGGTAGGCGTGCCCATCGAGTACTGGTTGTTCTCGCAGATCAACACGACCGGGAGCTTCCACAGCGCCGCGAGCGCGAGACCCTCGGCGAAGCCGCCGATCGTCGAGGCGCCCTCGCCGAAGAAGCACAGCACCACGCGGCCATCGCCACGGTACTTCGACGCGAACGCCGCACCTGCCGCGATCGGCACGTGGCCGCCGACGATGCCGTAGCCGCCGAGGAAGTTCGTCGCCTTGTCGAAGATGTGCATCGAGCCGCCGAGGCCCTTCACGACGCCGGTCTTCTTGCCGTAGAGCTCGGCGAGGATCGGGCGCGCCGCGACGCCCTTGGCGTACGCGTGGCCGTGCTCGCGGTAGGTCGCGACCACGTAGTCGTCGTGACCGATCGCCGCGGTCGCACCGACACACACGGCCTCCTGGCCGATGATGAGATGCAAGAAGCCGCCGATCTTGCCCTGCGAGTACGCCTTGGCTGCCGCCTCTTCCATCCGGCGGATCGCGAGCATCTGGCGGTAGAGAGGGGCTAGCTCCTCGGCCGTGGTCTCGAGGATCGATGGATCCTCTTCCTCGACGCGTTTGGAGGGATCGGGAGTTGATACGGCGGTCGCCACGGCGGGACCGTACCCAGCCAACGCCGGAGCCGCAAACAGTTAGGGCGATAGATAAGCGGTTAGAACGAGAGATCGAAAGCAGCGCTATTCGTACTCTCGATGCGCTTGACGTGGTCGAACACACCGGTCGCGCCGAGCTCGACCTGATCGAAGGCGGTCGGCAGCTTGTCGATGAAGAACTGGCTCTGCATGCAGGGCACGGGCTCGTAGCCGAACGAGTACGCCGCGTAGCTGCCATAGAAGTCGATATAGAAATCCGGCGTGCTCGCGCAACGGGTCGCATCGGCGGTCACGCCATTGATCGTCCACGTGACCTTGACGCCGCGGATCTCGCTCGAGGGCAAGCACTCGCCATCGCGCGCACAGACCTCACCCCCACATTCCCTATCGACGGTGCAGTTCGTGACCGACGAGCTCCCGGAGCACGCAGCGACAAGAGCGATGAGAAGAACAATGGAGCGCACGGGCTTAGTATGGCAAATCGAGCAGCGCGGAGCCCGTGCTGTCGAACGTTCCGGAGGTGCCGCCGTTGTAGTCGTATTCGCGCTCGAGCTGCACCGTCGTGTAGCCGAGCGGCATCTTGTCGATCGTAAACCGGCCCTCTGCGCACGGCACTGGGGCAAACCCGAACTGACCATCGGTGTTCGCACCGAACGTGAGCTCGAGCTCGGGCGCATTGACGCACGTTGCAGCCGAGGCGACCTGCGCGTTCACGGTCCATGACACGCGGATGACGTGGACCGCGCGCGCGCCCAGGCACTCGCCGGTGCGCGCGCAGACCAGGCCGCTGCCGCACTCGCTGTCGGCGTGGCAGCCGTAGCCGGTCGACCCGTCCGAGCCGGGGTAGCCGGATCCCCAGCCGGGGTAGCCACCGCCGTCACCATAATCGGGAGGAGGACTGCTCGTCGGCGTGACGCAGCCGCCCACTAGACCGAGAACCAATGGCCACACTTTCCTCATCAAGCGCCGCTCCTCGTCAAAAACCGTAGCTCATTCCAGGTAGATCCAAACCGGCAACGATCGTCTGCGATCGTCTGCCGCGAGGGCTGCACGGACGGTGCCGAAGCCATGCTACAAACCGCGGCGATGCGGACGCGCCTCGAGCGACTCTATCGGTTCGAAGCGGCCCACTTCCTCCCGAAGGTGCCGGCGGGGCACAAGTGCGCTCGCATGCACGGCCACAGCTACCAGATCCAGCTCACGATCGAGGGCGAGATCGATGCCGAGCTCGGCTGGGTGATGGACTTCTCCGCGATCGACGTGCACGCGCAACCGCTCGTGAAGCTGCTCGATCATCAGATCCTGAACGAGGTCGACGGGCTGGCGAATCCGACGAGCGAGCTGCTCGCGGTGTGGTGGTGGGACCGCCTCCGCCCGACGTTGCCGCAGCTCGTCGAAGTGGTGGTCTCGGAGACCGAATCGTCGCGCTGCGTCTATCGCGGGTGATAAGCTTCCGAGCGTGTCGTGCAGGCATGTTGCCCTGAGCCTTCTCGCCGCGTGTGGTTTTGCACCGGCGACGAACGGGGCACAAGCCGTCGACTCGAACATGGCGCTCCCTGACACCCATGGCGGGTCGGGCAGCGGATCGGGTTCGGGGAGCGGATCGGGTTCCGGCTCGGCGGCCTGTCCCGATGCCGACGGCGATGGGGTGTGTGACAGCGTCGACGACTGGCCGTGCGGTGCGAAGCCGAGTGCTCCAGGTTCGGTCAACGTCCTCGGGATTGGCTGGTACACGCAGACCGATCACGAGACCGTCGCCGGAACGGGCCACCTCGCGGTCGTTCCGCGCAACACCGCGTTCTCGATCGCGGCGAACTGGCAGATCGTGGTTCCATGCGCGAACAACGCCATGTGTGATGCCGAGCTCGAGATCGGGGCGAGCTCGGCGGCCGGTACGCTCAAGGATGGCTGCCTCGTCGCGCCTCGCAAGGTCACGGGTTCCTACCTCGGCCTCGGTAGTGCGACAGGCACGAACGCGACGTACTCGATGACACTCCCGACCGCCGGCGTCTACTCGCTTCGCGTGATCGTCGCGAATGCGGCCACGTGCACGGGGGCGTGGAACACCGATGTTCCCAACTCCAACTACACGTTCGCGACGGTCTGCGTTCACGACTGAACACGTGATGAAGACCCTCCGGATCGTGACCCTCAACGTCTGGGGGACCGAAGCGCCGCTCGATGTGCGCCTCGCGATGGCCGTGCAGCAGCTCCGCGAGCTCGCACCCGATGTCGTCTGCATGCAGGAGGTCAAGCCCGCCGGGCACGTGCAGGCGGCCGGGCGCGTGCAGGCGGCCGGCCGCGTGCAGGGGCACGAACCGACGACCGCGCACGCGATCGCGAACGAGCTCGGCATGGTCGCGCATTACCAGGTCGCGTCGACGTGGCTGGCCGGCGAGCACGGCATGAAGACCGACGGCGAAGAAGGGCTCGCGATCATCTCCCGCGAGAAGCTCGTCGCGCACCGCGTGCTGCCGCTGCCCGGCTCGGCGCCCGGTGATCCGCGGATCTTGCTCTCCGGCCAGGTCACGACCGCCGGTGGCCCGGTCTGGATCCACACCACGCACCTCAACTATCGGCTCGATGACGGCGTCGCGCGCGAGCAGCAAGTCGACGCGATCGATGCGGAGATCCGCGCGATCGGGCGGGGCTCTACCGATGCACCGCAGCTCTTGTGCGGGGACTTCAACGCGACGCCCGATTCCGACGAGATTCGCTTTCTCCGGGGGCTGACCACGCTCGCGAACCGCCGCACCCACTTCCAAGACGCGTGGCTGCGCCTGCATCGCGAGCCCGGTCCCGGTGATGGCCCGCAACAAGGCATCACGTGGTCGAGCGAGAACGAGCTGACCCGTCCGCTGCGCTCGCTCGATATCGATCGACGCATCGACTACGTGTTCGTGACGAGCCGCAAGAAAGATGGCCGCGGCGCGGTGCACGACTGTCGCGTCGCGCTGACGGCGCGCGAAGGTGGCATCTGCGCCAGCGATCACTACGCGGTGATGGCGGACGTACAGGTCGTTCCGAACTAGACCTTCGGAAGCGCCGCTTCGACCGCCGCGATCACCGCCGGGTCATCCGGCTTGGTGCTCGGTGCGAACCGCGTGATCTTGGTGCCGTCGGCGCTGACGACGAACTTCTCGAAGTTCCACTTGATGTCGCCTTCGCGACCATCGCCCTTGATCGGCGTGAGCGCCTTGTAGATCTCGTGGCGCTGCTCGCCGTTGACGTCGATCTTCTCCATGATCGGGAACGAGATGCCGTAGTTCACCGCGCAGAACGTCGCGATCTCTTCGGCGCTGCCCGGCTCCTGGCCACCGAACTGGTTGCTCGGAAAGCCGATGACCGTGAAGCCCTTCGCCGCGTACTTCTTCTGCAGTGCTTCGAGCGTCGCGTACTGCGGGGTGTTGCCGCACTTGCTCGCGACGTTGACGAGCATCAACGCCTTGCCCTTGTAGGCCGCGAGCGTGGTCGGCTCGCCCTTGAGGGTCTTGATCGGTGCAGTCCACATCGGGTCGAGCTCCTTGGTGACGGTGACGGGCGTCGGCGCGGTGCCCGCGGCGGGCAGCTTCGATGGATCGAACATGTCGGCGGTTGTGCCGTGTTCGACTACCTTGGGTTGTTTCGCAGCCTCGGGGGCGGCCTCTCTGGCCGGCTTCGAGCACGCTGCAGCGAGCGAGGATGTGGTGATCGCCACCAGGAGGAGCTTATGCATCGCCCGCACCGTACCTCAGGTGTATCATCGCGGGGTGCGCGTAGTTCTCATCGCCCTGGTGATGGCGGGCTGTGGCTTTCAGCCCGGCACAGCCGTCAACCAAGCCGGCGATGACGGTGGTCCGGTCATCCAGGATGCGGCGAGCGAAGGTCCCACGATGACCTCGGATGCCAAGGTCCTCATGGATGCGGCGCCCTGTGCGGACGACGATCAGGACGGCATCTGCAACGCGCAGGACGACTGGCCGTGCGGGATCAAGCCGACGGCGCCACCCACGAGCTACGACCTGCATGTCGGGACCAGCGGCTTCAAGCTCACGAACATCAGCATCAACCAGATGGGCACGCTGGCGGTCATCGGCCACGGCCAAGGCCTCCGGTTGCAGATGCACGACGACGCGAAGGAGACCGGTTGTGGCCCGGGCCGGTGCATCGACCAGCTCGAGGTGGGTTGGCACCCCAGTGGCAATCGGTTCGCGTGCATCTTCGACCAAGGTGTCGGGAGCTCGACCCTGAGCGCGGACATCGATGCGACGACGGACGCGAACGACAGCCAGACGCCGTTGACCGTCCCGACGACGACCGGACTCTACGAGATCCGAGCATCGATCGGCCAGCGCTACGGTTGCTACAAGGCGACGCAGAACGGACCCGACAACCCGTCGTTTGGTTGGTGGCTCGCCACCGAACCGCCAGTGTCCGCTGTGATCGCGAAGGTCTGCGTCGATTGATGTGGTAGCTACGGGAGGCCTCGATGCGCCACCTCTACGCTGACTTTATCGACCGCGTCGCCAAGCCCGCGCGCTACCTCGGCGGCGAGTACCAATCGGTGCTCAAGGAGACCGCGGATGCCCGCGTGTGCCTCGGGTTTCCCGATGTCTACGACATCGGCATGTCGCACCTGGGCACCAAGATCCTCTACTCGTTGCTCAACAAGGATCCACGGATCGCGTGCGAGCGTGCGTTCGCGCCGTGGCTCGACATGGAGACCGAGCTCCGCGAGCGCGATCTGCCGCTCGTCTCGCTCGAGGGCCAGCGCCCGCTGCACGAGTTCGACGTGCTCGGCATCTCGCTCCAGTACGAGCTCACGTTCACGAACGTGCTCACGCTGCTCGATCTCGGCGGCATCCCGATCCACTCGAAGGATCGCGCGCCCGATGCCACGCTCGTGCTCGTCGGTGGCCCGACGGCCTCGCACCCCGAGCCGATGGCGCCGTTCATCGATGCCGCGTTCGTCGGTGAAGCCGAAGAACTGCTGCCACCGCTCGTGCTCGCGTGGGCCGCGATGCGCAAGGAGATCACGGCCGGTACGCGCACGCGCCTCGACGCGCTCGCCGAGCTCGCCTCGAGGTTCCCGCTCTACGTGCCTGCGCTCTACGCGACGACCACCGACGAGGCGACGGGGATGACCGTCGTCGGCGCGCCGCTCGATCCGCGCGCGCCCGCGAGGATCCATCGCGCGATGGTCGCGAACCTCGACGATTATCCGTTCCCGAGCGATGCGCCGGTGCCGTACGCCGAAGCGGTGTTCGAGCGCGCGTCGGTCGAGATCGCGCGCGGCTGCACCGAAGGTTGTCGGTTCTGCCAGGCCGGCATGATCTATCGCCCGGTGCGCGAGCGCTCGCCGGCATCGATCGCGAAGTCGTTGCTCGATGGCGTCGACAAGGCGGGCTACGACGAGACCGGTTTGACGTGCCTGTCGACCGCGGACTTCTCGAGCATCACGCCGCTCGTGAAGAACCTCGCGGCCGAGCTGCGCAAGCGCGGCGTCTCGATGTCGGTCGCGTCGTTGCGCGCGTACGGGCTCAACGAGGATCTGCTCGACGAGCTCGCGCTCACGCGGATCAGCGGCCTGACGTTCGCGCCCGAAGCCGGCACGCAGAAGATGCGTGACGTGGTCAACAAAAACGTCACCGAGGCGCACATCGAGGAGAGCTCGCGCCGCGTGTTCTCTCGCGGCTGGCACCGGCTCAAGCTGTACTTCATGATCGGCCTGCCGACCGAGGAGGACGAGGATGTCCGCGGCATCGTCGAGACCGGCTTGCGCATGCTGAAGGTCGGCCGAGGGCTTGCAGGGCAGCGCGCCGAGGTCACGGTCAGCGTGAGCTCGCACGTGCCCAAGCCGCACACGCCTCTGCAGTGGGCCGCGCAGGATTCGTTCGCCGAGATCGAGCGCAAGCAACAGATCTTGCGCCAGACCGCGCGCACCGATCGCAGCCTGCGCCTCAAGCATCACCACAGCGGCATCTCGTTCATCGAGGGCGTGCTCGCGCGTGGCGATCGTCGGCTCGCGCCGGTGATCGAGGCGGTGTGGCGCGCGGGTGCGCGGTTCGACGGCTGGGACGAGTGCTTCGAACTCGAGCGCTGGCAGACCGCGATGAACGAGGCAAGCCTCGATGCGAACGCGTACCTCGACACGCGCCCGGTCACCGCTCGTCTGCCGTGGGACCACATCGATGTCGGGCTCGAGGATGGCTTCTTGCTCGACGAGTACAGGAAGGCGCTCAAGCACCGCGCCTCGCCTCCGTGCGGCAAGGTCGCCGGCATGTTGATCCACCACACGAACCTCGCCGAGGCCGAGCCGGATAAGCGGCGCCTCGTTTGCTACGACTGCGGTGTCGCGTGTGACCTCTCGAAGATGCGCCAGGATCGGCTCGTCGCGTTGCGCACGCTCGGTGCCGTCGCGCCGACCGGTTCGCGCGCGGTGCCCGCCGATGCCGCCGCTGCGCTGATCGATGTCTCGGAGCGCGGCGGTGGGAGCCCCGCGGAGCAAGGCAGAGACGGAAGAGAGCCGGGCCGGGGCAAGCCGATGGATCGCGAGACCGAGCGTGCAGAGCGCGTGCGGCTCGCGGGTCACCACGGCGCGGGCACCGCGTACACGACCTATCGCATCCGGTTCGCGAAGATCGGTCGCGCCGCGTTCCTCGGTCATCTGGATCTCGTGCGGTTGTTCGCGCGCACGTTGCGTCGCGCGGATCTTCCGCTCGCGATGACGCGCGGGTTCTCGCCGAAGCCGCGGCTCTCGTTCGGTCCCGCGCTCGGGCTCGGCGTGCCGAGCCTCGGCGAGCTCGTCGATGTCGATCTCGAGCACACCGTGCGCGGCGCCAAGACCTGGGAAGTCGCGCCCGATGCCGAGCGCGTCGAACTCGCCGCCGAGGAAGTGCGCGAGCGCCTCGCGCAGGTGTGCCCGCCGGGCCTCGAGATCCAGACCTGCGAGACCGTGCGCCTCGCGGGCCACGTGCTCGCGAAGGTGTCGTGGGATCCGGGCCTCGGGAAGCTGATCCAGGCTGTCGACGTCGTGATTCGACCCGCGGCCGATGGCATGCCCTACGACGAAGCGCGGCTCGGTCGGATCGTCGGCGCGTTCCTCGCGAAGGACAGCGTGCTCGTGCCGCGCGGCGCGAACGGCGACAAGAAGGCGCGCGACATCGATGTGCGCGGGCTCGCACTCGATGCCTCGGTGCTCGCCGGCGATGCCGCCGCGAAGCTGTGCGCCGTACTCGAGTGGCCCGATGCGCCGGCGCTGATCAGCGTGCGTGTGCGCGCGACCGTCGAAGGCTCGGCCAAACCGGCCGAGCTCGCGAAGGCGTTCGGTGTGTGGGGCCCCGATGATCCGCGTGCTGACCACGCGCTCGTCACGCGGCTCGGCGTGGTGACGGGCAGCACCGAGCAGGTCTACGCGAACCCCGCTAAGACGCACACGGCACGAGCGACCGACGCCTGAGCGCTTCGCCCCAGCGTGCTATGAACGCGCCGTGGCGATCAACCTCTCGGTCAACCTCAACAAGGTGGCCCTGCTGCGCAACTCGCGCGGTGCGCAGAACCCGTCGCCGCGCACGGCGGGAGTGTGTTGCCTCGACAACGGCGCGTACGGGCTCACCCTCCACTGGCGCCACGACAATCGTCACACGCGCGCCGACGACGTGCGCGTGTTGCGCGAGCTCACGCGCGAGCGTGGCGTCGAGCTCAACCTCGAGGGCGACGCGCGGGCCGAGCTCGTCGAGCTAGCGGCCGACTTGAAAGTCGATCAGTTCACGCTCGTGCCGGTGAAGCCGGGCGAGGTCACCAGCGATCACGGGTGGGACCTCCCGAGAGATCACGACGTGATCGCGCCGATCATCGCGCGCCTCAAGCCACTCGGGATCCGGACCGCGATCTTCGTCGATCCGAATCCCGACATGATGAAAGCGGTCGCGGCGACCGGCGCAGATCGGATCGAGATTTACACCGAGCCATACGCGGCCGCGTGGGGCAAGCCGCAGCTCAAGACCGAGCTCGCGCGCGTCAAGGCCACCGCGCAAGCCGCGGTCGCGCTCGGCATGAAGGTCAACTGCGGTCACGATCTCAACCTCCGCAACACGCCGCTGCTCGCGCGCGAGGTTCCGGAGATCACAGAAGCCTCGATCGGTCACGCCTTGATCGCGGATGCGCTGTACCTCGGGCTCTCCGAGACCGTGCGGCGCTACGTGCGCGCGTGCAACGGCGAAGCGGCCGATGCACCGACAACCCAATGAAGGCGGTGGCTGTGCTCCCGCTGCTGGTGGGCTGCTCTCTGTTCCACGCGAGCGAAGGCGACCGCTGCCAGGAAGGACGGATCGTGATGCTCGGCTCGCAGGATGATGTCTTGCAGATCGCGGGCTGTCGCGAGGTCAGTGGCCTGGTCGTCCGCACCGGTGCGTCGATCGATCTGGCGCCACTGCGGGAGCTCGAAGAGATCCACGGCGACCTGGTGGTCGGACCGACGGTCGGCCTCGAGGAAGTCGCACTCAATCGAGTCAGCACGATCACCGGTGCGGTCCGGATTCAAAAGAATCCCTCTTTGCGCGGCCTGTTCTTGCCGCGGCTCGAGCACGCGGGACGGATCGACGTGGAAGACAACGTCTCACTCACGACGATCGCGTTGCCGAGGATCGCGACGATTGGTGGGGCGATGATCATCAGTGACAACCATTCGCTCGAGCTGGTCGCCGCGGGCGAATTGACTTCGCTCGGCCACGAGCTCGTCGCCATCGACAACCCGAAGCTGACGCTCCTCGAGCTTGGCCGGCTGGTCCGTGCCGAGGCAGTTCGCATCGAACGCAATCCGAAGCTGCCACCCGAGAAAGTCACCGAAATCCGTAAAAAGGGGAGTGTCCCCTAGCTCGCCAGGTTGGGTCGGGAGTCGTAAGATGCGCCCATGCCACGCGACATCCTCGAGCTCGGCGGATCGCTAGCGTTTCTCGACGAGCTTTACGAACGGCAGCAGGCCCAGCCAGGCGCGATCGATGCGAGCTGGAACGAGCTGATCGGGCCCATCGGTTCGCCGGTTCTGGCGCCGAAAAACGAGCCGCACAACGGCAAGATCAACGGCAAGACCAACGGCACGAATGGTCACGGTACCAACGGCGAGCCGCAGAACGGCATGGCCAACCAGACGCCGCACGAGACGCTGCTCGATGATGGTGACGGCATCGCGATCACGCGCGGCACCACGCGCCGCATGCCTTCGTTCGCGCGCCCCGGCAGCGTCACGCTGTCGTCGATCGTCGTGTCGCCTTCGGTGTGGCCGCTCGTCAACGCGTATCGCGTGCGAGGCCATTTCGCCGCGAACCTCGATCCTCTCGGCCTGCTCGAGACGGCACAGATCGTCGAGCTCGATCCCGCGACGTGGGGCTTCACGGATCCGAACACGCCGATCGCGCAGACCGGCGTGCACGGCCTGCCGTCGGGCACGATCGGCGAGATCATCGCGCTGCTCCAGCGCGCGTACTCGCACTCGGTGGGCCTCGAGTTCATGCACATCTCCTCGCCGCAACGTCGCAGCTGGCTCGCAGAGCGGATGGAGACCTCGGCCGCGACGGCCGCGACGGCCGTGTCTAACGATGTCCGCGTCCGCATGCTCGCGCTGTCGATCAACGCCGAGACGTTCGAGCGGTTCTGTCATACGAAGTATCCCGGCACGAAGCGGTTCTCGCTCGAAGGCTCCGAGAGCCTCATCGCCGTGCTCGATCTCATCCTCTCGCACGGTGCGATCTCCGGTGCGATCGAGGCCGTGATCGGCATGGCACATCGCGGTCGCTTGACCACGCTCGAGACCTTGATGCGTCGCCCGGCGCGCGAGCTGTTCGGCCAGTTCGAGGACATCGAGCCCGAGAAGGCGCTTGGCGGTGGCGACGTCAAGTATCACCTCGGGTTCTCGACTGATCGGATCGACGCGAACGGCAATGCGATGCACGTGTCGCTCGCGTTCAACCCGAGCCACCTCGAAGCCGTCGATCCGGTCGTCTGTGGTCGCGTTCGCGCGAAGCAGATCCGGCACGGTGATGTCGAGATGCGTCGCGTGATGGGCGTGCTCGTCCACGGCGATGCCGCATTCGCAGGTCAGGGCCTCGTCCCCGAGACGCTCCAGCTCTCGAACCTGCCGGGCTATCGCACCGGTGGCACCGTTCACATCATCGTCAACAACCAGGTCGGCTTCACGGCGTCGCCGGCCGAGACTCGCTCGACGCCGTACTGCACCGACATCGCGAAGATGCTCGAGTGCCCGATCTGGCACGTCAACGGCGAGGATCTCGACGCGGTCGCGCGCATCGTCAAGATCGCGAGCGACTACCGCACGCAGTTCGCGTCGGACGTGGTGCTCGACATTTATTCGTATCGCAAGTACGGCCACAACGAGAGCGACGAGCCCGCGTTCACGCAGCCCGTGATGTACGACGTGATCAAGACCAAGCCGTCGCCGGTCGAGGTCTACACGAAGCGGTTGATCGACGATCACGTCGTCACCACCGACGATGTCGCGGCGATGACCTCGCGGCGCGTCGCCGAGCTCGAGACCGAGCTCGCCTCGGCGAAGGCGGCCAAGCAGCGCCCCGAGCTCCCGGCGATGACCGCGATGTGGAAGGGCTATCGTGGCGGCCTCGCTGACGCGCCCGAAGATGTCGATACCCGCGTACCTCGCGCGTTGCTCCAGCAACTGGCGCAGAGCATGTGCGAGTTGCCAGAGGGCTTCACGCCGCACCCGAAGATCGTGCGCCTGCTCGAGCAACGCTCGCAGATGGGCAAGGGCGAGCGCCCGATCGATTGGGGCATGGGCGAGCTGTTCGCGTGCGCCTCGCTGCTCTACGCGGGCACCAACGTCCGCATGAGCGGTCAAGATTGCGCGCGCGGTACGTTCAGCCATCGCCACGCGATCGTCACCGACGTCAAGACCGGCCGCGAGCACCTCGTGCTCAACAACCTGTCGTCGGAACAGGGCCTGGTCCGGATCTTCGACTCGCCACTCTCGGAAGCCGGCGTGATGGGCTTCGAGTTTGGTTACTCGCTCGATTATCCCGATGCCCTCGTGATGTGGGAAGCGCAGTTCGGCGACTTCGCGAACGGCGCGCAGGTGATCATCGATCAGTTCATCACCTCGTCGGAAGACAAGTGGAAGCGGCTCTCGGGGCTCACGCTGCTCCTGCCGCACGGCTACGAAGGCCAGGGCCCGGAGCACTCCAGCGCACGGCTCGAGCGCTACCTGCAGTCCTGCGCCGAGCAGAACATTCAGGTCGCGCAGCCGACGACGCCAGCGCAGATGTATCACTTGCTCCGCGGTCAGGTGCTGCGCCGGCTGCGCAAGCCGCTGATCGTGATGACGCCGAAGAGCCTGCTGCGTCTGCCGGCGGCCACGTCGACGCTCGAGGAGCTCGCCGAGGGCACGTTCCATCGCGTGCTCGCCGACGAGACCGCGGACCCGAAGAAGGTCACGCGCGTACTCATGTGCACGGGCCGCATCTACTACGACCTCGCGGAGGAGCGGATCAAACGAGGTGCTGACCACATCGCGATCGTGCGGCTCGAGAAACTGTATCCCTGGTGGCCGCACCTGGTGTCGGCCTCGATCGACAAGTACAAGGGCCTCAAGGAGGTCATGTGGGTCCAGGACGAGCCCTACAACATGGGTGCGGCGACGTTCGTGACGCCCAAGCTCGAGGACCTGCTGCCGCAGAAGGTGACCCTCGAGGTGATCGCGCGGGCAGAAAGCGCTTCACCGGCGACCGGCTCTCACAAGGCCCACGTGATCGAGCAACAGCAGATCATGAAGGCCGCGTTCGACGCCCGTTAACCGAGCGTGTGCGTACGTTCGGCGTTAGACTGCGCGGATGGCCGACCTCGTGGTCCCGCAGCTAGGTGAATCGATCAGCGAAGCCGTTGTCGCGAAGTGGCTCAAGAACGTGGGTGACGCGGTCACCGTCGACGAGCCCATCGCAGAGCTAGAGACCGACAAGATCACGGTCCAGCTTCCATCCCCGGTTGCAGGCGCGCTCACGGAGCAGCGCTTCGCCGTCGGCGCGACCGTGAAGGTCGGCGACGTGATCGGCGCGGTCGAAGCCGGCAAGCAAGGCAAGAGTGCGTCCCCGCCGGCGAAGGCCGTACCGCCGCCGCACGAAGTGGTCACCTCGCAGCCCGCACCGGCGCCCGTCGCCGCGCCCGTCGCTCCTCCGACCGCACCGCCGGCGCCTCCCGCCATCACGGCTGCACCCGCCAACGCGAACGGTACGTCCGATGCGATCGATCGCGATACTCTGATGAAGCTCACGCCCGCGCAACGGATGACCGCGCGCGAGACCGGCGCACTGCCGAACCGCTCGACGGGTCCGTCGATCCCGAGTGGTCCGTCGGAAGAAGATCGCTTGCACGCGGTCGATCCGCGCGACGAAGTCACGCCGATGTCGCCGCTGCGCAAGCGCGTCGCCGAGCGGCTCGTGCAAGCGCAACACGAAGCCGCATCGTTGACCACGTTCAACGAAGTTGACATGTCGGCGATCATGGCGTTCCGCACCAAGTACAAGGACACCTTCGAGAAGTCGCACGGCGTGAAGCTCGGGTTCATGTCGTTCTTCGTGAAGGCATGTGTCGCCGCGGCGAAGCTATTTCCCGGCGTCAACGCCGAGCTAATCGGCGGCCACATCGTCTACAAGAAGCACTACGACTTCGGCATCGCGGTCTCCGCGCCGAAGGGTCTTGTCGTGCCGGTGCTCAAGGATTGCGACAAGCGCTCGTTCGCCGAGATCGAGAAGGGCATCGCCGAGCTCGCCGATAAGGCGCGCAACGGTAAGCTCGCGCTCCCCGATCTCCAGGGCGGCACGTTCACGATCACGAACGGTGGCATCTACGGCTCGATGATGTCGACGCCGCTGCTCAACTACCCGCAGACCGGGATCCTCGGCATGCACAACATCGTCAAGCGCGCCGTCGTGATCGACGATGCGGTCGTGGTGCGGCCGATGATGTACGTCGCGCTGTCGTACGACCATCGCGTCGTCGATGGTCGCGAAGCCGTGTCGTTCCTCGTCGCGGTCAAGGATCGCCTCGAGTCGCCCGACCGTTTGCTCGTCGACGCGTAGCTACGGAGCGGGACGCGCGATCACGGCTGCGCCGCTCGCCGGATCCGAGGGCGCAGGCAGTGTGTCGTCGTCGGTTACCAGGGCCGCGGTGTGCGCGACGCCGGCGAGAAAGCCGCCGGGAATCGAGGACAGTGCGCTGACTTCTTCGCGGCCGGGGCCGGCGAGGTGCCACGAGGTCTCGAGCGTACCGCTGGCGGTCACCTCGACGAGGAAGCTGTCGTCGCCACCACCAGCATCGAGCGCCCGCTTGCCGAGCGCGAGCGCGCCACGGAAGAAGCCCCCGACGACGACGCGATCACCGATCGCTGTGATCGCGCGCAGGCCGTCGAAGTCGGCGCCGCCGATGATCGTGGAGGCGCCGAGCGCACCGGCGGGCGAGTACCACGCGACGAGCCCGTCGGCCGCGCCGCGCACGTCGAGCTGGCGATCGCCGAGCTCGATCGTGGTGCGCAGCGTTGCGGCGACGGCGACGCGCTGCTGGCTATCGATCGCGACGCCCGCGACCGCGTCATCGGCCTTGCCACCAAATGTCTGGGCCCAGCGCCGCGCGCCCGAGAGATCGAGCTCGGCGACGAAGCCATCCGCGAACGGGAGCCGCTCGTCGAACGCGGGCAGGATCTCGCCCATCAAGTCGGCACCACCGGTGACCATGCCGGCGACCGCGATCCGATCACCGCGCGCCGCGACGCCTTCGACCGCATCCGCGCCGGGACCACCGACGCGATCGACCCACAGCACGCTGCCATCGCTCGCGAGCGCGGCGACGAAGCCGTCGGTGCGACCGGCGCTCGACACGATGCTGCGAAGGGTCGGCTTGCCGTTGACCGCATCGCCGACGCGGATCGTTCCGGAGAACACGCCGCCGATCACGACGGCGACCTGCGCGCCTTTGGCGGGATCGGTGATCGCGGCGATCGACGTGATCACCGCGAACTCGGTGCCGTCGACGGGAACCCGCCAGCGCGGCTTACCCGTCGTAGCATCGAGCGCGACGACGACTCCACTCGGCTCGCCGTGCAGCGTGACCGGCGCGCCGAGATTTGCGCTGTCCGCGCCGTCCGGATGACCCGTCGCAGACATCGCGACGACCACGGCGCCGGGAACCGACGCGAGCGCACCGGCCGAGCCGGGTAGGGTGACCGACCACGCGACGGTGCCACCAGTGGCATTGCGCGCTTCGATCTCGGAGTGCGTGGCATCGCCACGAGCGACGAACACGCGAACTCCATCTCCGGTGACACCACGAAGGGTCTCGCCGGATCTTCCCAGCTCGACCGCGAACGATGCAGCCGTGCCGGGATGAGGATGGTCAGCGCCGCGACACGCGACTATCAGCAGCGCCAGCAGACGGCCCTGCCGGCCAGGCATCGAAGAAGCTTAGAGCTTTTCGCCGCGGGCACGCAGCTGCGCGACCACCTTGGCGAGGCCGAGGCGATCGATGATGCGCATACCGCGAGCGGAGACCCGCAACGAGATCCAACGCTTCTCGTCTTCGAGCCAGAACCGCTTGTGGCGGAGGTTGATCTCGAAGCGCCGCTTGGTGTGGCGGTTCGAATGGCTGACGTTCGAGCCGACGAGCGGCGACTTTCCTGTGACTTGGCAAACGCGCGACATAACGGTCCTTAGATCTTCGACTCTTTGAACTCGACGTGCTTGCGAATCACCGGATCGTACTTCTTGAGCACGAGCTTATCCGGGGTGCGCTTGCGGTTTTTCGAGGTCGTGTAGAAGTAGCCGGTGTCCGCCGTCGAAACGAGACGGATGAGCTCGCGGCCCGATTTACCTTTTTTCGCCATGACTTTGCTCGCTTGCCCTACAACTGAAGAGCTGCGACTTATGGCATGCGACGCTGGGCGTTGGCAAGCGGAACTCGCCCGAACGGTCAGGCTTCGGCGTCGACCGGCTCGTCGCCAGTTTCGTTGTCTTTCGGGAGCTCGCGCTCGCCGGTGATGGTCCCATCGGGCATTGCAACCCCCGGTAATGTCGTGGTTTTTCGCTTTGCCCGGCGGGAGTCGATCGCCATCGCGACGATCGTCATGTCGTCGCCTTGGGACTGATCCCCGGCGTGACTGTCGATATCCGCGAGGATCGCTTTCACGACATCATCGGCATTTCCGCGCGCGGTCCGGATCCGGCGCGACAGTCGGGACAGGCCGTACTCGTTGCCGCGCGCGTCACGTGATTCGATGATGCCGTCCGACACCATGATGAGCATGTCGCCGGAGTGGAGCTGGACGCGCGCTTCGCCGGCTTCGAGCTCGGGTACGACGCCGAGCGGTGGCGTGTGCGCGCGCTCGGCCTGGAGCGGGAACACGCGATCGCCGCGGCGCAGCAGCGGCACGCAATGGCCAGCGTTCGTGAACACGAGCGAGCGGTTGTCGAGATCGTAGATGCAGTAGACGAGCGTGGCGAACATGCCGTCGTCGCCGAGCTGCGCCATCTCCTGGTTGACGCGACGGAGCAGGCGCGCGGGCGTGCGTGCGATCGCCGCGCGCGAGCGCAGCTCGCTCGTGAGCCGCGCCATGTAGAGCGCCGCGCTGATCGCCTTGCCCGCGACATCACCGACGGCAATGCCGAGGTGCGACGGGTCGTGCCAGATGAAGTCGTAGAAGTCGCCACCGATCTGATACGCGGGCTCGTAGTGCACCGCGAAGTCCAAGCCGACGACCTGCGGCACGTGAGGCGGGAGTAGCGAGCGCTGGATCTGGCGCGCGACGCTGAGATCGCGCTCGAGGTTCGCGCGGCGCGTGAGCTGCGAGGCGACGCGCGCGGCGTGGATCGCGAGGCCTGCTTGCGTCGCGATCGCCTGGAGCAGATCGACGTCTTCCTGACGGAACACCATCCCAGCGCTCTCGACGTAGACCACGCCGTAGTGAGCCCCGTGATAGATGAGCGGTGCGCCCATGCGCGTGCCGACGTGTTCGTCGTCGGCGCCCGGCGGGCCTTCGCCGAGCAGCACGCCGCGGCGATCGGAGACGACGTGCTGGATGATCGTGCCGGGCACCTTGAGCTCGCCGCCGTAGGGCGAGCGACCGGTCTCCGAGACGGGCTTCGGCACGCCACCGAGCAGCGAGCCCGGATCGGTGCGCGGTGCGCGGTGACGCTGGCACTGCACGCGAAGCTCGCCGGAGCGTTCGTCCTCGACGAGCACGCCGACATCCTCGGCTTGCGGGAACAGATCGAGCATCACGTCGACGAGCTTCTCGAGCAGCGCTTCGGGCGATTCCGACGACGCCGTCGCGTGGAGCAGCTGCATGATCGCGTCGAGCTTGCGCTCGATCAGCCGGACCGCTTTTTGGTCCGAGATGTTGATCATGCCCGACGAGATCATCGGCATCCGCCCGGAGCTCGAATCCTCACGAGGACGAATCAGCGAGTTCGAGGCGACATCGACGATCGTGACGACGTTGCCTTCGGGATATTTCGGAAGGCCGTCGAGGGTGCTATCGGTCGCTTCGACGCGAATCTTGTTGTTCGCGATCGTGATCTCGTCGTCGTGCTTGAGTTGCGTCGCCGACTGCAACCGGGTGCCGTTGACGTACGTGCCGTTGTTCGATCCGAGGTCCTCGAGCGCCCATTGCTCGCCCTCGCGCCACAGCCGCGCGTGCTGCCGCGACACCCGCATGTCGGGTACGAAGATCTGGCAATCACTGCGCCTTCCAATGACGTACTCACCCTCTCCGAGCTTGTAGCGACGGCCCGCAATTGGGCCGGCCAGGAAGATCAGCGAGGGCATGTAGAGCCGCTTGATACCACACCTTTTCGGGATCGCGCCCGATCCTTAAATTTGTGGTGTACTTCGCGTGTGCAAGCGCTTGGCAACTTCATCGGGGGCCAGTTTGTCGCCCCGTCGGGCAAGTCCCTCGTGTCGCGGAATCCCGCCGCAGACGGGGCCGTGGTGTTCGAGACCGGCTACACGGTCGAGGCCGTCGAACACGCGGCCGCAGCGGCGCAGAGCGCGCAGCCGAAATGGGCAGCGTTAACTAGTGTGGAACGCTGGGCGCACCTCGAGCGGTTCAAGGCGGCGATCGCCGCGAAGGCGGATGTGCTCGCCGATGCAATCGTGATCGAGACGGGCAAGATCCGGAGCGAGGCGAAAGCCGAGATCACGACGCTGCTCAATCGCTTCGATCTCGTGAAGGCAGCGATCGCCGAGATCAAGCCCGGCACGGTCGGTCCGGGCGAGCACCTCCGCTATCAAGCGCTCGGTGTCGTCGGCGTGATCGGGCCGTTCAACTTTCCGCTCCACCTCTGTCACGCCCACGTGATTCCCGCGCTCGCGACCGGCAACACCATCGTCGTCAAGCCGAGCGACATCACGCCGCTGTGCGGCCAGCGTTACGCCGAGTGCGCGCTCGCGGCGGAGCTGCCTGCCGGTGTGTTGAATGTCGTCGCGGGGACCGGCGAGGTCGGCGCCGCCATGATCGCGAACGAACGGCTGCGTGGGCTGTGCTTCACGGGTAGCTGGGGCGTCGGTCAGAAGATCCTCGAAGCCTCGACGCATCGCCCGGAGCTCCTCGTCGCGCTCGAGATGGGCGGTAAGAATTGCTGCGTCGTTCTCGACGATGCGGCGCTGCGCCAGGCCGTACACGAGGTCACGGTCAGCGGCTATCTCAGCGCCGGTCAGCGCTGCACCGGGAGCGAGCGCGTGCTCGTGCATCGCAAGATCGCGGATCGCTTCATCGAGGCGCTGACGAAGGTCGTCCGCTCGCTCAAGGTCGGGAATCCCGAAGATCCGTCGACGTTCCTCGGCCCGCTCGCGACCGCCGCAGCGGCGGCGAAGGTCGACAAAGCGATCGCGGCTGCCCGCGCGGGTGGGGCCGAGGCGCTCGTCGCGAGCACCCCGATCGCGGGAGGGGCGTTCCGCACGGCCTCGCTGCATCGCTTGCCCGATGGCGTGCACCACGTGCCGGGCTATACGGACACCGAAATCTTTGGCCCTGATCTGGTCGTCGAGGTGATCGATTCTGACGAGGAAGCGCTCGCGATCCTCAACGGTGGCACGTACGGCTTCGTCCACGGCATCTTCACGGCATCGCGCTTCGAGTGGTTCTACGACCGCACCAAGACCGGCATGCTCAACCTCAACCGGTCGACGAACCTTGCGAGCCCACGCTTACCGTTCGGTGGCGTCGGCAAGAGTGGTAACTATCGGCCTGCGGGGGCGTGGGCGCATCGCAACGTCGTGCATCCCGTCGCGATCCTCGAGAACCCGCTCGGTGCGGTGACCCCGCACGCGTTGCTGGCGAACGTGATTCCCGGCTTCGATCTCGATCGGCTCGAGAGCCAGCACGTGCGCGAGGAGACCGAGGAGAGCCAGCGCACGTTGATCGACAAGCCGCGGCCGATGCACATGCTGAAGCCCGCGGGCGGTCGGTTGCCGAAGTCCGAAGCGCTGCTCGCGCGGCTCTACGCTGGCGATCGCGTGCCGAAGGAGAAGAAGCCGCCGGTCTTCGATCACCTGCGCTCGGCAGGGCCGTGGATGGTCTCGGTCGACGACGAGCCACTCTGCGTACTCGACGGCATGAGCCAGACCGCGACCGTGGTCGGTGGCTTCGCCGAAGATCCGGTCGTGCGTGCGTACACCGAGGGCGAGTTCGCCGACACGATCACGAGCAACGACGACACCAGCATCGGCGAGACCTGGGCCGCGACCGACTACGCGAACACGCTGCGTCAGCTCGTTCCTGGGTTGCCGCACGTCACGTTCGTCTCGAGCGGATCGGAATCGAACGAGAAAGCGATGGCGCTGTGTCGGATCAACTGCGAGCGCCCGAACGCGATGAAGATCCTCGCGTTCGACGGCAGCTTCCACGGCCGGACGTTGCTGTCCGTCCACGCGACGCACTCGCCGAGCAAGCGCGCGCCGTTCGAGCTCGCGGGGTATCACGCGACGTTCGCACCGTATCCGCTGTGGAATACGCCGAATGGTGACGAGCCGACCGCGCCGAGTGGCTTCTATGCGGCGGCGGCAACCGGCGATATCGCGGAGCTCACCGAGCGCTTCGGTGAAGCGAAGAATGATCCACTGCTCGCGGCCGAGGTCGCGTCGCTCGCTGTGGTGCACGCGGCGCTCGCGACCGGCGAGTACTTCTGCACGATCATCGAGCCGATGCAGAGCGAAGGTGGCGATCGATACGCGACCGAGCGGTTCTTCCGCGCGTTGCGCTTGCTCACGCGTCATCACAAGACGTTCCTCGTGTTCGACGAGGTTCAGGTCGGCTTCGGCCTCGGCGGCCCGTTCGCGTGGCACTCCAAGTTCCGGCTGATGTCGGCGCGCGGCCAGCAAGACTATCCGGATGCGGTGACATTCGCGAAGCGCGCACAGGTCGGTGTCGTGATGTCGCGGTTCGCGGATCCCGAGCCGACGAGTGCGCACGGCGCATCGCTCGTGCGCGGGCGGATCCATGCCGACATGGTCTCGACGAGCCACAATGCCGAGCGCCTCGAGAAGCTCGTATGGCCGCGGTTGAATCAGATCGCGAAGGCGTTTCCTCACCTGGTCTCGAATCCGCGCGCGACGGGCTACGCGTTCGCCTTCGAGCTCCCGAACCCGCAGTTGCTCGATGCGTATCTCGCGCAGCGGTTCTGGCGCGGCGCGATCGTGTTCGCGGCCGGGACGAAGACCGCGCGCTATCGCTTGAGCGATTCGTTCCTCGCACGCGAGATCGATCAGCTGTTCGATACGATCCGGCGTTCGCTGTCGTGGCTCGATGCGCACGAGGGCAAGAAACCGCCCGAGTGGGAAGACCTGCCGGCACCGGCGCGCGCCGAGAAGCCGCAGCCCGAGCTGCGCTACCGCCAGATCGCGCACGGCGAGACGATGGAGTACCTGCCGGCGATCCTCGATATCGAGTACCAGGTCTACGAACCGGCGCGGCGCACGCCACCGGCCGAGATCCGCGCGGCAATCGAGGACAAAGATGGCTCGCTGATCGTCGGTGAAGCGCCGAGCGCATCGGGCGCGTGGACCCTCGTCGGTTTCGCGATCGGTGGCCCGCTCGAGCACAACAAAGACGTCGAAGGCTGCGACGACGACCCGATGCTCGGCAAGCACAACTCGATGTATTCGGTCTCGATCACGGTCGCGCACGACTTTCAGAGCGCGGGTATCGGTCGGAAGCTCAAAGCTCTGCAGCTCCAAGATGCAGCGGCGCGCAAACGCCCCGACGGCACGAACCGGTATCGCTATGTCACCGGTCGCAATCGCGTCGGTCGCACCGCCGAGATGACCCACCTCAACCGCGTCTACGGCGCGCATGTCGTACAGGTCATGACCGGCCAGTACGAGGATCCGGAAGGGCAGGCGATCTACTACCGGATTCCGCTCGGCGCCTTCGAGCCCGATCCGAACGCACAGGAAGAAGCAATCGCGCGGCGCGCGGCCCAGCAGGCTGGGATCGACGGCAACGATCCAGAGATCGATGTCGCGGCGGGCCTCACGAAGCCCTTCGCGAATGGGCCGGCGTCGCTCGTCGAAGCAGAACGTCGCGGCCTCCTGTACGGCCCGGCGGTCAACAAGCTCACGCTGATGAATTACGTCACGCCGGGCGCGGTCCGCGCGCTCGAGTGGATCACGGCGCTCGTGCCGGAGCTCCCGCACCTCTACCTGACTTCGTCGCGCGACGAAGCGTTCGACAAGGCGCTGCGCCTGATCCGCTGCACCCGCAAGCAGGCGAGCATCGCGATCGGCCTCGAGGGCGGCTACTACGGTCACACCGTCGCCTCGGCTCGTTCGCTCTCCGATCCTGCGGTCCATCAAGGTGGTCCGGCCCACTTCGCGTGGCCGCGCGTCCCCCATCCCGCGCGCGCTGGCGCCGCCGCCACGATCACAGCGCTCCGCACCGCCATCGAAGCCGCGGGCAAGGACAAGATCCTCGGCTTCTTCTACGAGCTCGTCCAGGAGCGCACCGGCCAGGTCCTCCCATCCGACTTCATCGCGGAGCTCGCGAAGCTGCGCAAGGAGCTCGATCTCCCGCTGATCGCGATGGAGCACACCACCGCCCTCTACCGCTCGGGTCACGGCCCGTTCGCATCGATGGCGATGGGACTTACCCCCGACGTCCTCGCGTGGTGGGGTGGTGGCCAGACCGGCTACCTCCACACCTCGGCGCGCTGGTTCATCAGCTCGCCGCTCACGCTCGTGTCGACCTGGGATGGTGACGAACTCTCGCTCGTACGCCAGCACCACCAGCTCCGCGCCGCCCGTCAGCTCGACATCGTCGCCGGCTCCGCTGCGCTCGAGAACGCGCTCGCGAAGGTCGGCTCGTCCGGCCTCGGTGCCTATCGCGTGATCGATGCGGGCGAGCGCGTCGGTGCGCTTACCCAGCAGCTGGCGTCGCACGGCATCCGCGTGCGCCGCTACCCGCAGGGGCGGCTCGCGATCGTGCCCGCTCTCGATCAACTCGAAGCCGCGGCGCGCGCGCTTGAAGCGGCGCTCTAAAATGGGGACGGTAACTCATTACTCACTTTACGTCGTGCAAGTCACTGAAATTACACGGACCAAAAGGGACGGTAACTCGTTCGCGGTGATTCGATGAGGACGCTCGTCTATCCCGCGGGCGCCTCGTATCGCGCGTGGGGCCAGCTCCACGGCGAGTCATTTCGCGGCGAGATCCAAGCTATCGCGGCGATCCGCACGTACCTGTGCACGAAGATCGGCGGCTTCAAGCAACGAGAGCAAGTCATCGCGGCGGCGGCGGCGCACTTGCCGGTGCTCGAGCGCTACCACGCGGGCTTGTACGCGGAGCTCCTCGGCATCGCCGAAGGTGCTGCGTGCGCGCCGGAAGACATCGTCATCGCGAACCACTACACAGATCTCCGCGACCTCGATCCGGATCCTTCGACGTGGCTCGCGGCGCCGACGCACGACGACGCGACCGTGCATGGAAAAACCGCTGGCGCGAGCGGCCTCGGTGGTGATGGTTGCAGCGTGATCTGGGCGGAGTCGCCGACCGGGCGCTTGATCGCGCAGACCTGGGACATGCACGCGACGGCGATTCCGTACGTGATGACTCTGATGATTCCCGAATCGGCGGATGGCCCGGCGGCGCAGTTGCTCACGGTGACGGGCTGTCTCGGTATGGCCGGCATGAATGCGGCGCGCGTCGGTATCGCGATCAACAACCTCTACTCGACCGATGCCACGCTCGGCGTGGTGTGGCCGGCAATGGTGCGACACGCGCTGCACCAGCAGACGGCCGTTGCCGCGCGCGACGTGATCGCGCACAGCCCGATCGGCTCGGGCCACCATTACTTCGTCGCAGATCGCACCGATGCATTCGCGATCGAAGCGAGCGGCACGCGACGTAAGCAAGTATTCGCGGGCGGCCCGGCGTACTGCCACACGAACCACTGCTTCGATCCGGATGTCGAGGCACGCAGCAAAGTGCCCGCGACGAGCACGACCTGGGACCGCATGAAGTGGCTCGAGGCCGATACCAAGCGTGCTCCGGTGCGCGACCTCGCGGATGCGTGGCAGCGGCTCGGCAGCGAAGATGGTTGGCCGCGCAGCATCTGTACGAACATGGCGACACCCGAATCACCGCACGGCGCGGCGACGTGTGGCGCGATCGCGATGAACCTCGATAGTGGCGAGGTCTGGGCGCAACAAGGGCTCGTGCACAACGTGGCCGCGGAGAAATCGCAGCTGTGAATGACTATCCATTCTTCTTCACGTGGAGCGCTCAAGACAACGCGAAGCCCTTCGAGCTGACGGGCGGCGAGGGCGCGTGGTTCACGACGCCCGAGGGCCGCTGGCTCGATCTCGGCGCGCTGAGCTATCAGGTCAACATCGGTCATGGCAACCGGCGGATCGTCGAGGCGATCAAGCGCCAGGCCGACGAGCTGTGCCTGTCCGCGCCGAACGCGGTGTATCCGGCGAAGATCGAGCTCGCGAAGCGCCTGCTCGCGATGGCGGGTCCAGGCTATTCGAAGGTGTTCTTCACGCTGGGTGGTGCCGAGGCGAACGAGAACGCGATGAAGATCGCGCGGCTGTTCACGAAGAGGAACGGCAATCTAGCGCGGCGCTCTAGCTATCACGGCGCCTCGATGGGGGCCTTGTCGCTCACCGGCGATTGGCGTCGTCCGCCGCTCGAGCCGCTGCTCGGTGGCATCGTGCGCGCCGAGGATTGCTATTGCGATCGCTGCCCCTTCGGCAAGCAGGTCGCGACGTGCGCGCGCGAGTGCGCGTCCCATATCGGCGATCTCATGCGCATGGAACCTCGCCAGGTCGGAGCGGTCTTCCTCGAGCCCGTGCCCGGCGCGAACGGCGTGCTCGTCCCGCCGCCCGAGTACTGGCCGATGGTGAAAGCGGAATGCGTCAACGATGGCGCCTTGCTCGTTGCCGATGAAGTCCTCACCGGTTTCGGTCGCACGGGCAAGCCGTTCGGCTTTCAGCACTGGGATGTCAAGCCGGACATGATCACGGTCGCAAAGGGGCTCGCCTCGGGCTACGCGACGATCGGTGCCGTGATCGTGAGCGAGCGGATCGCGAAGCACTTCGATGACCACGTGCTCGCGTGTGGCTTGACGTACTACGCGCATCCGACCGCGTGCGCTGCCGCGCTCGAGACCATGAAGGTCTACGAGGACGAGCATCTGTACGCGAATGCCGAGCGCCTCGGGCCCGTGCTGCTTCGCGAGCTCGAAGTGATCCGCGATGCGATCGCGCCGAGGGCCTTCACGCGCGGACTCGGGCTACTCGCCGCACTCGAGGTCGACAATGCGCCGATCGAGCACTGGCAGCACCTCAGCGCGGAGCTCTCCAACCGCCGGCTGTCGCTCCACGTCGACGGCAAGAAGGGCACTGCGATCTTCGCGCCGCCACTCTGCATCTCGGAACAAGAGCTGGTGATGGGCGTGCGGTCATTTGGTGAAGCGGCTAGGCTCGCGTTTGGATCGACATGACCGGCAAGCACGGAAACAAAGTTGTCGCGAGCGTCGCCGATGCGCTCGCTCCGCTCAAAGACGGCATGACCATCATGGTCGGCGGCTTCGGCCTCTCGGGAAATCCCGAGGCGCTGATCCGCGGCGTCGTCGAACGTGGTGTTCGCGATCTCACCTTGGTCTCGAACAATGCCGGCAACCTCGGCAAAGGTCTCGCGACCTGGCTCAAGGCCGGCATCATCAAGAAGGTCATCTGTAGCTACATCGGTGCGAACGAGGACCTCCACACTCGCATGGCGTCGGGCGAAGTGAAGGTCGAGATCACGCCACAAGGCACGCTCGCCGAGCGCATGCGCGCTGCAGGGGCAGGCATTCCGGCCTTCTTCACGCCGACCGGCGCCGGTACCGTCGTCGAAGAAGGCAAAGAGGTCCGCGAGATCGATGGCAAGCGCTGCCTGCTCGAACACGCCCTCGTCGGCGACGTCGCGCTCGTGCGCGCCGCAACCTGCGACCACTTCGGCAACCTCCGGTTCTGGCGCACCGCGCGCAACTTCAACCCCGTGATGGCGTCCGCCGCCAAGCTCTCGATCGTCGAGTGCGATTCGCTCGTCGAGAACGGAGCGATCGATCCCGACGACGTACATCTCGCCGGCATCTTCGTCCACAAGATCGTCCACGTGCCGGAGCACGAGAACGCGTTCGAATACAGAACGGTCCGAAAGCGATGACCTACTCGACCGAAGACATGGCGCGCCGTGCGGCGTGTGAAATCCCGGCGGGCTCGCTCGTCAACCTCGGCATCGGCTTGCCGACGCAAGTCGCGGACTACCTCCCGGTAGGCCACGCGTGGCTGCACTCCGAGAACGGCCTGCTCGGTATGGGCCCGTTCCCCTTCGAGGGCGACGAAGATCCGAACCTCATCAACGCCGGCAAGCAAACCGTCACCGTGCTCCCGGGCGGCTCGACCTTCGATTCCGCGGCCTCCTTCGGCATGATCCGCGGTGGTCACGTCGACATCGCGATCCTCGGCGCGATGCAGGTCTCGGCCGGTGGAGATCTCGCGAATTGGGCCGTCCCTGGTGGCAAGGTCATGGGCATCGGCGGCGCGATGGATCTCGCGAACGGCTGTCGCCGCGTGATCGCGATGATGCAGCACACCACGAAGAAAGGTGAGCACAAGCTAGTGGCGCGGTGCGATTACCCGCTGACCGCGATGCGCGTCATCTCGCTCGTCATCACCGAGCTCGGTGCCTTCGAGCCGACGGGCCACGGCTTTCGCGTGGTCGAACTCGCGCCCGGCATCACCCAGGATCAAGCGCAGGCAGCGACCGGTGCGCCGCTCGTCTACGTCCTCTAATTGGGGACGGTAACTCGTTAGTCACTTTACGATCCGTAACTCTTCGAAATCACACCCGCTCGCAGGGACGGTAACTCACATCGAAGACCGTAGCTCGCGCAGCAACTGTGCGTGAATTCGTTCGCAGACGTCAGCTGGTCGGCGAGCGTAGCGGACGATCCTAGAAACCGTCTGCTGGCTCACGCCGAGGGTGGCTGCCATGTCAGCGCCGGTAAGCCCCACTGCGACGCCACTGTGAATCGCCGCGACACGGGCAAGGTGAAGCTGTTTGTTGCGACTGCGCGACGCGACACGCGCGGGATCGAGTCCAAGCATCGCACTCGCCAATTCCACGACTCGGCGTGGGTCCGGTCGAATACGGCCGAACGGCCTGATCACGAGCGGAACCTGTCGTTCGAACGGCGTAGCCGCGTTGATCTGTCCAAACGGTTGCGTCGCCCGGAGGATCTTCATTGTCTTCGGGCGTTCTGGCGCGTCCGGGTGACTGTCAACGAAATCGTCAAACGCATCGAGATCCAGGCGCGCGAGCTCCAAGCCTAGGCGGGTGTGCAGCCACGGGGGCGGTGCGACTGCGAGGTATGCGCGATGACTCGTCCAGCTCGAATCCGCAGCGCGCTTGACGACGGACGCACGTACCGGATTGTTGTGAATGTATCCGATGAGCGCGGCGATGCCGCCAGGAGCAACTCCGTGGTCCCACGCTCGATCAGCGAACACCGGCCCGATACGGCCGTGCTTATGGTTGACCCACGCAGCGAACGGAAGGTTGGCGCATCGGCTCCATTCCGCGAGCGGCGAACGCCCGGCTACCGCAGCGAGATGAATGTGGTTGCTCATAAGTGCGTACGAGATGCACTGCCAGTCGCTTTGCTCGAGTGCACGCCCGAGTAGACGCAAATAGGTTGCGCGCGACTCGGCGGTTCTCAAGAACCAGCGGTGCTCGACGAAGCGCCAGATGAGGTGATGAACGATGCCGGGCACATGATCACGCGCGATTCGCATGCGGCGGATATCGGCAGCCGTCTGAATCGGTTGCGTACTTACGAGTGAGTTACCGTCCCTCTCACGTTCAATGATTGCCGCATGTTGCGAGGCGCAAAGTGACTAATGAGTTACCGTCCCCATCTGAGAACCATCTGAGAACAGGTTCAGGGGACCAAGGTCGTGCCTACGCTTCCGGGCTCGTGCACGGCACGCACCAGACGCGTGGGCGCTAGCTTGCCGAGGATGTGGATCGCGCCGACACCGCGATCGATGACCTTGATCGCTTCTTCGAGCTTCGGGATCATGCCGCCGCTGACCGTGCCGTCGGCGATCGCGGCGCGGGCCTCGGCGCGGGTGAGCTGCGCGATGCGCGAGGTGGGGTTCGCGATGTCGCGGAGGACACCGGGTGCGGAGGTGATGAGGAACAGGCGCTCGACTTGAAGGGTCGCGGCGAGCTGGTTCGCAACGGTGTCAGCGTTGATGTTGAAGACGTTGCCGGCGTGGTCGCCGCCGAGGCACGCGAGTACGGGTGTGTAGCCGGCGGACCAGAGGAGGTCGAGGAGCGTGATGTCGAAGCCGGTGACATCGCCAACGAGGCCGAGGTCGACGAGCTCGGGGCTGCCACTGAACACGGACGGTGGACGACGCACGGCACGCACCGCGTTGTGGATGCCGACGGCGCGGACTCCTGCGGCGTTGAGGATCGCGCAGAGGTCGACGTTGAGCTTGCCGGCGATGATCATCTTCATGACGTCGAGGGTTGCAGCGTCGGTGACGCGGCGACCTGCGACTTGGTGGGTGGCGAGGCCGAGCTGCTTCGAGAGCTCGGTCGCTTGCGGTCCGCCGCCGTGGACGATCGCGACGCGCTCGCCACCGTCGATCAGCGTGCGCAGGTCGGACGCGAGCACGACGGCTTCGCCCGAGCCGACGACTTCGCCACCGATCTTGATGACCAAGGTCATGACCGCAGGGTATGCCATGCGCGATGACTATTGCAGCTGCGCTCGACCACGTAGATGCGGACCACGCGATCGTGCTCACGAAGCAGTGGGTCGAGGTCAACAGCTACACGACGAATGTCGAAGGCGTGAATCGAGTGGGCGCGATGTTGCGCGAGGCATTCACGTTGCCATCGCTGAGCTGCGAGGTGATTCCGGGTGGTGTGGGTTTCGGCGATCACTTGATCTGGCGCACGCAGGCGGCGGGCACGCCGATCGTGCTGGTCGGTCATCACGACACGGTGTTTCCGCCGGGGCACTTCGAAGGGTGGCGCGAGGCCGATGGGCGGGCGAACGGACCGGGTGCGCTGGATATGAAGGGTGGCCTGGCCGTGATCCATGCGGCGCTCGCGGCGCTCGAACGTGCGGGGTTGCTCGCGAAGATCCCGATCGTCGTGGTCTCGGTGGCCGAGGAAGAAGTCGGCTCGCCGAGCTCGACCGTGCATCTCCAGCGCGTCGCCAAGGATGCGCAGTGTGCGCTCGTGTTCGAATCGGGCAGGGCGGCGGATGCGATCATCACGCGACGCAAAGGGGTCGGCGCATTGACCGTGACGGCGCGCGGCAAGGCGGCGCATGCCGGCAACAATCACAAGGATGGCGCGAACGCGATCGTGGCGCTCTCGCAGTTCGTGACCGCGGCAGCGCAGCTCACCGATTACGCGCGTGGTGTGACCGTCAACGTCGGTATGTTCACCGGCGGCACGTCGAAGAACACGGTTCCGGAACTCGCCGAGTGCATGCTCGACCTGCGCTACGAGTCGGTCGCCGATGCGAGTGCGTTGGTCGCGAGCCTGCACGAAGCGGCGGCTGCGATCAGGGTCGCGGGCGTCACGCTCGAGGTCGCGGGTGGCGCGAATCGGCTGCCGCTCGAGCGCACCTCTGCGTCGAGTGCACTGCGTGACGAGTACGCGGCGTGCGCGGCTGCCGAGGGCCTCGGTCACGCAGAGGCTCCACTCATCGGGGGTGGCTCCGATGCGAACACGATCGCGCCGCTCGGCGTGCCCGCGATCGATGGCTTGGGGCCGCGCGGGGCGGGCTTTCACACCTCTAGCGAGTACGTCGAGCTCGCCACGTTCGCGCCGAAGATCCGCGCGCTCGTGCGGTTCTTGGTCGGGCGGTTAGTGGACTAAGAACCGCGTCGCTTGCTCGCACAGCTCGGCGAGCTCGTCGCGATGCGCTTCGATCTGCTCGAGCTCGGACTCCTCGAGGTCACTCGCTTTGCGGAGCTCGGCCAGCTGGAAATCCAACGCCGCGAGGCGCTTCGTGCAGCGCTCGAGATACTCCGGCATCAAGGCGCCAAGGTCCGCATCGGGCGATTGCAAGGAGGCGAGCCTCGAGCGCAACACGGGCATCCATGTGTCCTGGTGTTCGCGAAGCTGTGCCGCCATGAGCACGGAGGTCGGAATCTGTTCGATCGCGTGGTGGCCTTGCCGGATGAAGGCCGTGATCAAGGTAGGCTCGTCGCGGATAGCGGGCGCGAGCTCATACCAGGTCGCGACCCGCACCGATTCGACGAGCAAGCGCCGCACGCGGCGTGATGAATTCGCGAGGGTCTGCGCACAACCGCGAATCCGGTCCGGGGCATCGAGGCCCGGCGCGGGAGCGGCCCACCGCATCAACACGAGCCGCGCCTCGGCCTCCGGCAATTCTTCCAGCCACGCGAGCGCGTGGGACGGCGCACTCGCGCGGATCAGCGCTTCGAACGCCTCGTACCGGACCTCGCCTTGCGGATCGTCGAGCAAGGTGATCGCGAGATCGAGCAACCACACCGGCGTGCCGGCGAAGATCACTCCGAGGATCGCGATCCGGACCTCGGACCCGTCCGAGGCCGCGCGTTCGAGGACGAGCTGCACCGGCAACTTGTGATCGATCGCGAGCCGCGCGACGAGGTGCATCGCCGAGGCGCGAACTTCGGGCGCCGGGTCACGTCGAGCGAGAGCAACGAGCAAGTCGTGCTCACCGTGCCCGGCGAGCACGACGGCGAGCGTTCGCCTGACACCCGGATCGGGCTCGTGGCGCGGTAGCTCGGTGGCATTGCCGGCTCGCAACGCGAGCTCCCAGATCGCCCACACCCGCTCTTCGGGCCGACCCTGGTCGAGGAGCTCGCGAAGCTCTGGCAACGCGAGCTCTCGCACCTCATCGAACGTCTCCGCCACACAGCGAGTGTAGCGCGCTGCGGGGCGCGTGGAGGCGCTACTTTAGATACGCGGTGAAGAACTCGATCGTGTGGCCGAGGGTGAGGACGATATTCGCGCGTTTCTGCGCACCGTGCCCCTCGTCGGGGAACAGGATCAACCCACCCTCGACATTGCGCTCGATCATCGCATCGTGGATCTGCAGCGCCTCGCCGACCGGCACGCGCGGATCGTTGACACCCTGGAAGACGAGCAGCGGTGCCTTGATGCGATCGACGTAGTGGATCGGCGAGAGCTTGGCGAGCGCGTCGCGGTCCTTCACCGGGTCGCCGTACTCCGACGTGCGCAAGATCCGGCGATACGGTGCGGTGTTCTCGAGGAAGGTGACGAGGTTCGACATGCCGACCGATTCAGCGCCGGCATCGTACGCCCCGGCGAACATCGTCATCGCGATCAGCGTGGAGTAGCCGCCGTAGCTCCCACCATTCACGCCGATCTTCGGCGCGACGCCTTTGACCGCCCACGTCGTGCGGATGAAGCGCGCGCAGTCCTCGATGTCGGTGATCACCGCGAGCCGTTTGGCACCGTCGTCGGCATGCAGCCACGCCTTGCCGTAACCCGTCGAGCCCCGCACGTTCGGCCACACGAGGATGAAGCCCGCATCGACGAACGCCTGCGCCGCCGCCGAGAACTCCGGTCGTGCCTGGCCTTCCGGACCGCCATGGAACTGCACGATCACGGGGCAGGGCTTGGTCGCGCTCACGCAGGCCGCAGGCCGTCGCACGTACATCGGAATCGGCGTGCCGTCCCGCGCGGGAAACGTCTCGAGCACGGCCTTCGCGAACGAGGCCGGATCGATCTCCGGCGCTGCCGGCAACCGCCATTCGGTCGTCCGGCGGGTCTGCCAATCGAACACCAGCGATGTCGGTATGGCCGAAGAACTATTCAGCCCGATCTGCGCGAACCTCCCGCTCGTCGAGAGCGACTGCAGCGTGGTGAGCTCTGCGGTCCGCAACTTCGGGATCGCGATCGGCGTGCCATTGCTCGCATCGATCACCTGCATCCACCGTTGCCCGGCGTCGTTGACCGCGAAGTAGATCCGCTTGCGTGCGTGGTCGATCGCAAAGAACTCGACATCGTGCGGCTCGTCGGTGGAGAGCGGCTTCAACGTGCCGTTCTCGTACGTGTAGAGCCGGTGGTACTCGCCGAGCTTGTTCGTGCGCACGATCAACTGTCCGGCCTTCGGGCCAAACGCGACCTGGTACTCCTCGCTCTCGCCTTGGCCGAGTAGCGGCACGAGCACCTTCTTGGCGAGATCGTACGAGCTGATCTCGACCTGCGCGTTGCCGAGCTCCTTCGCGAGCAACCACACCCCGTCGCGTTGATCGATCACCGACCACAGCCCCGGCTCGCCAAACACCAGCTCCTTCGTGCCGGTTTTTACGTCGTAGCGATAGATCGCGTACGAGGCCGCATCGCGATCGTTCGCCTTGTAGTAGATCGATTTCGAATCGTCGCTGATGAAGGCGAGCGAGGTCTGAACGTTCGGCGTGTGCTGGATCAACGTGAGCGGGCCGCCCTCGGAGGACAGCACGTACAGCCCCGGATTCTCCGCGCCGCCGACATCGCGGCTCACGACCACGAAGCTGTCGTCGGGCGCGAGCCCCGCAACCGTCGTCGCGTCTTCGCCCGCGGTGAGCTGGATCGGGTACTTCATCGCCCCGTCCTGCCGCCAGACCTGGGCCGTGCCGGTGATCTTCCAGGCGAAGAACATCCGATCGCCCTTCGCGGTGATCACACCTGCATCGGCGCCGCGGACGTCGAGCAGCGCTTGGATGTGTCGCGACACCGCCGGATCGAGCGCCGCGGGCGCGTACTTCTGGATGTCTTCGGGCGACACCGTCGCCGCACCGAGCCCGGAGTACGGATGCTTGATCGCGGACGGCCTGCCATGCGCGTACGCGAATGGGTCGTACGAGGGATGTGCGTGCGGATACGAAAACGGGTCCGCGGTATCAGCCCTTGCCGATACGGCTAACCCGCACGCGACCACCATCCCGAGGAGCCTCATGCCCCCAGGCTACCTCACATCTCGACGTGGCCGCGGTGCTCGCGCTCGAGCGCGCGCTTGAGCTTGTCGAGTGCCGAATTCTGGATCTGGCGGATACGCTCGCGCGACAGATGATACTGGTCGCCGATCTCGCGGAAGGTGCGCTCCTCGTCGTCGCCGAGGCCGAAGCGCTTGGTGAGCACGTCGGCTTCGATCGGCGAGAGGTGATGCAGCAACCGTTTGATCTGCGTGGTCAGCGTCGCCGTGGTCATCTCGTCCGCCGGGTTGTGCTCTTCGGTGTCCGGATCAGCCATCGTGTCGCCGAAGCTGCGATCGTCGTCATCGTGGACCGGCCGGTCGAGGGACATGGGCTGACCCATGATGTAGCGATGCATCTGGTTGAGCTTCGCGAGCGGGACCTTCGCCGCCTTGGCGAGCTCCTGCGGCGTGGGCGGGCGACCGAGCTCGCCGACCAGACCCTGCCGGACCTTCTCGAGTTGCTGTTGTGCCTCGAGCATGTGCACCGGAATACGGACAGCGCGTGCCTTGTCGGCGAGCGCCCGACCGATCGCATGACGGATCCACCAGCATGCATACGTGGAGAAGCGAAGACCGCGGCGATAGTCAAAGCGCGACACCGCGTGCATGAGCCCGAGGTTGCCCTCCTGGATCAAGTCCGCGAGGGGCATGCCACCACGATCGTACCGGCGCGCCATCGTCACCACGAGGCGGAGGTTCGCGCGCACGAACTCGTCGCGCAGCGCGCCCGCATCGCGGTGGGCTTGGCGCACGTCATTCGCCCACGCATCGGCTTCCTTGCCGGCGCCATCTCTCCACCACGTGTGCTCGCCAGCGACAGCACCTTCGCGCGATCGATAGAGCTCGCGCACCACCGCATCGATGTGAACGCGATCGAGATCCAGTGAACGGAACTTACCGGCATGCTCTTTGGCTTGGGCTTGGAGCTTCTTCGCGAGCTTCGGATCTTTGCGGGCTTTTTTCGAGGCGAGCAGATCGTCTGCGGCCTTCTGCAGCTTCGGGAACTTGATCGGCTCGTCGAAGTTGGGTTCGACGAGCGCGAGCATCGCGGCGCACGCCTCCGGTCGCGAGAACAGGCGTTCCCAGGTGAGGATCTCCGTATCTTCGATGCCCTGCGAAAGCTCGCGCTCATCCTCCGGCGTGAGCAGCTCGTGCTCCGCCAGATGTCGGAAGTAGGTCGCGAGGTGATCGTCGCTGTCACCTGCACGCATCGGTTTGACGGCACGCGAGGGAGCCGGCACGGGCTTCTCGTCGTTCGCCGGCGAAGGCGACACGAGCGAGCTAGGCTTGGTCCTCTGCGCCCGCCCAAGAGCCGTGGTCCGGTGCGCGGTACGCTGCCGGCGAGCTGTTTGAGTCGTGGTCATGATGCTGCTCCTGGTTGCTGATAAGACGCCGCGAACAGTGGAACCGTTGCAACGCGCGATTCGATTCCTCTGTTACGAGCGAGTCGACCGCCTTGTCGTTTCACTAGCCACCAACTGCACGTTGCGCACCGCCCCCGTGTCGAGCAACGCCCCATCCGGTCAGGTAGTAGGACACGGAACTCTCGGGGGTTGCCCGACGGTGATTTCAACCGTTTAAGGAGCCCAGGTCCGTCCACCCGTCTCAGCAGCGCTGATTCGAGGCGAATGCACGAGCGCCACACCGCGACAGTTTGTCGAGCGGAAATGATCCGGTTGTCAGGTTTCTAGACAACCGGTGTGTGGCTAACCGTCAGCTGACGCTGTGTTCTTTTGCGGAGTGTGTAGGACCGAGATGCTGCTCGAGACGATCGAGCAACGCGGCCTGATCGGGATGGATGATCCTGCGCGCACGCGTGATCTCGATGAACTCTACTTTATCGACTTCCCACGAGGCGCACGTCGGGTTCGCCCCATCGGGCGCGCGTCCCGCATAGCCGTGCACCCGCTTCTTCGAGCGGGTGTAGTCGACGTGGCCGAGGTCGACGAGCGGGCTGATGATCGTGAGCCCCGTCTCTTCCCACGTCTCGCGGCGCGCCGCGGCCTCGAGTGGTTCGTCGGGATTCGGCGCGCCCTTGGGGATGCCCCACGGCGCGCGCCGGTTGTAGTTGCCCGAAGGATGCACGAGCAACACTTCGATTTCGGGGCCGGCCACTCCGTCGACGATCCGGTACAGCACGGTACCGGACGCGAGCTTCGAGCGAGGATCCGGCATCGTGTTTCGACCGTGCAAGACACCTAGTGGCATTGCAAGTGGCGGCCTCGTGAAATGGTGTACCGTTTCGGAATGTCCCAAGATCCCCGGAAAGCGTGGTTCGCGAACGTCGTCAAGTCGGGTCTGGAGAACCAGATTTTCAACCCGTCTGATGTCCTCGCGCATGCCACCCCGGACGTGCTCGCGAGCCATTTGCCTCCCGAGCTGCTCTCGAAGGTTCTCGCGGCGTCGCTGGCGGCAGGTGCGATGACTCCCGAGCGCGTGCTCGAGACCGTGACGCCCGAGATGCTCGCCACCCACATCCCGCACGAGGTGCTGTGGGCCTGCATCGCGGCTGCGGCGGCGCGTGCGGGGGTCACCAACGTGGTGGTGTCGTGAACGCAAAGGCGTTCCTCTCCGATGCACTCGGGCAGGCGCTCGAGCTCGGCATCGGCACGCCAGACGACGTGTTGAAGCACGTCACACCCGAGATCCTCGCGACCTACATGCCGAAGCCCCTGTGGGCGCGGCTATTCACCGCATGCCTTGGCGCGTCGCGCGTCGACGCGCAGCTGGTCGTCGAGACCCTCGGCATCCCGAACCTGTGCGAGCACGTGCCCGCGAGCATCCTGTGGCAGTGCATCGCGGAGATCGCGGCGCGCTCGCTGGGGCAGTCCTCTAGCGCACCGCCACCGATCCTGACGCGGTCACGGATCTCGGAGCCAAGCATCTCGACGTCCGCTTCGGTGTCTCCTTCGTCATCGATGCTCGCGCCACCACCCGAGGCGATGGAACCGCCGGTTGCGGCCGGCACGCAGCCGGGAACCGGCCCGGGTATCCCGTCTCCGCTCAACGATCTGATCTCGGAGCTCGAGCAAGACGATCGTCCGTCGGCGTCACAAACCACTCCAGATCGGCTGCGCGCACGCACCCCGACCTCGCAGCGCTTCCGCACGAGTAACACCGGCATAGGTCGGCTCGGCCAGACACAGCAGAGCGCGCAGCAACAGCGCCGGCCGCAGGCGCCCGTGACGCCGGCGCCGGGTCGTCCGCGCCGCACGGGTACGGAAGTCGAAGACGTCGAGACGCAGGTCGGCGACGACATCCGCGTTCGCGAGATCGCGGTCGATGATTCGCAGCTCGTCGATTGGCAGTCGAGCGAGACCACGTCGTCGACCGATGAAGACTTCAGCGACATCGCGCGTAAACGCCGCGAGTGATTCGCGTATGTTCGCGGGGGTGAAGACCGAATCGATCTCGTACGACGTCGCTGGCGTCACGTATCTCGGCTACCTCGCGCTACCGGACAAACCTGCTGAACGGCCAGGCGTGTTGATCTGCCACGAGGGCAACGGCCTCGGCGAGCAAGTCAAAGTTCGCGCGCACCATCTTGCAGCGCTCGGCTACGTCGCGTTCTGCGTCGACTACATCGGCGGTGGTCAGGTGCTCGGCGACATGCAGTCGATGATGGCGAAGCTCGGCGCGCTCCGTGGCGATCAAGAGCACGTGCGCGAGCTCGGTCGGGCAGGGCTCGCCGTGCTCGCCGCGCGTCCCGAGGTCGATGCCTCGAAGCTCGCCGCGACCGGCTACTGCTTCGGCGGCACGTTTGCGCTCGAACTCGCGCGCGGCGGTGCGGCGCTCCAGTCCGTCGTCGCGTTCCACGCCGGCTTGAGCACGCGCAATCCGGCCGACGCCGCGAACATCAAGGCAAAGATCCTCGCGTGCATCGGCGCCGACGATCCACTCGTCCCGCCGTCCGAGCGCCTCGCGTTCGAAGAGGAGATGCGCGGCGCGATGATCGACTGGCGCCTCCACATCTACGGCGGTGCCGTTCACGGCTTCGCGAATCCGAACGCGGGCATGATGAACAACCCGGCGGTCCAATATCACGAGCCGACGTACAGGCGCTCGTGGAGCGACATGCTCGGCCTGTTCGCCGAGACGATCGATCGTTAACCCGAGCTACGGCTTCTGGAACATCAGTACGAACCGATCGCTCGTGCCGCGCTTCTCGCCCGCGGCCTTCGGCGAGCTGCTCCAGTCGCGCTTGTCGTCGGGATTGCGGAGCACGTTAGACTCGCCCACGAGCTTGAAGCCCGCGGCCTTTACTTCGCTATCGACGATCTTCTGATCGATGCGATGCAGCGTCTTCGTATCGGCGCCGCCGTGGCCCTCGGCCGCGCTCGAATCGACGATGCCGTAGTAGCCGCCCTTCTTGAGGGACGCGAAGACCGCCTTGTTCATCTTCGCGCGGTCGAGACCTTCGATGTTGTTCGCGTCGTGATAGTTCAGCACCGTCACGACGAGATCGAGATCCTTCGCATCCGCCGGAAACGGTGCATCGAGCGGCGCTTCGACGGCGACGACGTTCGCCATCACCGGCTTCGCGGCGCGCTCGCCGAACGGCTTCTTCGCGAACATCTCGTTAATCTCTTTGCTGTTCTGTGCCCACACCTTGCCCTTGGCGCCGACGACGCGCGCCAGTAGCTCGGTCGTGTAGCCGCCACCCGCAAAGATCTCGCCGATCTTCTCGCCCGGCGCGACCTTGAAGAACGTCAGCACCTCACCCGGCTTGCGCCCGGCATCGATGCGGCGATCATCGTCGCTGCGATCCGTCGCGGCGATCGCGTCCTTGATCGGCTGGGTCACATCCGCGGCCGGCGTGTACGGCGGGATCGGGGCCGGAGCCGCCGAACCTGCGGCCGAGCCCCCAGAACCCGCGGATCCCGCGGCCGAACCGGCAACCGCCGAGCCCTGCTCGGGCACGCCCGGATCTATGCCTTCTTTCGGTTTCGCTTTGCTGCAACCGGCGGCGGCGATGATCAACACGAGTGCGGTCAGTGATTTCATAACGCTTCTTCCTTTAGACAACGGCTACGGCTTCGATCTCGACCTTCGCATCGCGCGGCAAACGCGCGGCCTGCACCGTCGAGCGTGCGGGCGGATCAACCGGAAACGCCTCGGCATAGATTCCGTTTACCTTCGCGAAGTCATCCATGCTTTGCAAAAAGATCGTGGTCTTGACGACGTGCGCGAACCCGGCACCCGCCGCGGCCAGGACCGCAGCGAGGTTGCCGATCACCTGGCGGGTCTGCGCCTCGACGTCACCCTCGACCATCGCCCCGGAAACCGGGTCCAGGGCGATCTGGCCCGAGGTGAAGACCATCCGCTTGTCACCCACTTGCACGGTCACGGCCTGCGAGTAGGGTCCGATCGCCGCAGGAGCCTGCGAGGTGCGCACGATGCTCTTGTGCATCTCGCGGTCGTATCACGAGATTGACAGCTGGCCGGCTACGTTGCTAAACAACCTGCCCCGGGCAATTAACTCAGCGGGAGAGTGATTCCTTCACACGGAATAAGTCGCAGGTTCAATCCCTGCATTGCCCACGAGATCGAGACGGAAAGTTAGCGGGTTAGGAGCGTGGATCGAGTCGGCTGTCGCGAGCGATGGCGGGAGCGATCGTTGGCAACGCTCGCGGTCACGGCCTCGCTTCCCGGTATGTCGGACACGACTCGAGCTCCGACCGTTGCCGAGGTTGCTCGCACGCGCGGAGGAGTCGGCTCCCCGACGCGAGCCGAGGCCTCCTCAATCTCGGCGAAATCAAACCGGCCGCGGAGCCCCAGGTGATCGAACCCGTTGGGGAGTCGAGCTGGAACTAAGTCGGGTATCCCTGGGGTGCTGAGAGGGGAACCGCGCTGACTCGAGCCGCGGGCGTGACTACCATCGTCGTCGGAGGGCCTATGTTGGTGATAGCGGGCGGAATCATCTTGGGGTTTATCGGTCTAGGACTAATCTCGCAGCCGGGCTTTTGGCCGGGCGCTTGGGTGCTCCTCAAGGTTGCTTTCTACCTTGGTGGCGCGTTGGCTGCGGCATTCGCATTCGCGATCGGCCAGCGCGAGGCAGCGCTCGGTATCGGCGTGGTGCTCGTGGTCATCGCATCGATCGGCGAGGTTCAGTCGAAGCCCGCGCAGCCAAGCTATCCCGGGCCTACGCCGGAGCAACCGCCTCCCGCCCCACAACCGATCTACGCACCCCAGCCCATCGCGAGACCCGACATCCGCGACGTGTTGCGAGCCGAAGCGAGCGCCGATGATGCTGCCAGGGCGGACGTGTTGGCAGTGCGCCGACGACTCGTCAACGTAGGTCTGACGGTTGCGATCCGCGCGGCAACCAGCGGTCGCTCCTACGCCGATGAACTAGAGGCGATGTCACAACGGGACGAGGCGGAGGCCGGGGCCGAAGTGCAACGGGTCAAGCTCGCGCTTTACGCTGCCGATATTTTCCGTGACGTGACCTGGCCGAAGGCTAGGGCGCTAATTCTCGAAGTTCCCCTGGAGACGTTTGAGGCTGGTCTGGTCGCGTGGCACGACCTCCGCTTTGGAGTTTATTCGCAGCGTGCTCTCGTCGATTTTGGTCGGCTTACGAGTCAGCCCAGCTTCTGTATGTTCGCGACGGAGTTCGATCGTTGGCTCAAAGGAGGTAACTCGCGTCCTCCGTTATGGTGGGTCTCGTAATGCCAACCGATGACAGTTTGGAAGCGAACGGAGCGGCAGCGAAGTCGGTCGCGGAAACGGGCGAGAAACGAACGCCGCTGTTCGTCGAAACCCATGTCGATAGTGCGGAGGAATTCTTCCACGCGCTGTTGCCCACCGGCGTAATCAAGGCTGACGGCGTAAGCCGTGGATCTATCGTGGCGGCTACAACAGGACCCCACCTACGCGATCCGCGTGTTCCCCACGGTGACGCGCAAGACGGCGCGACGTTCCGCCGTCCCAATATCTGACGATGACGGCACTCGCGCAGCACTATCGGGTTCCAACCCGGCTGCTTGACTGGACGTTCAAGCCGCTTGTTGCAGCCTACTTTGCAGCGATCGACTGCGCTCAAAATCCTGACGACAAGCGACTGGTTAGCCTGTCATCCGGCGACGCGCATGCAGCACTCGCGCGTGGCGAGCTACCGGCCACGCAAGAAGTCGAGCGCTGGATGATGGCAGTCCGCGTTCGACCTGGCCACGCCGCTGACCGATAGCGGCGATCGCGATCCTCGGAGACTGGTGTCGAACACCGTCCTCGTGACACGAGGTGGCGAGCGGTGCTTCGGAAGTGGCCCCGGCTCGGAGAGCGCCACGAACGTTGTGGGCAGGATGCCACCGCCAGCCTCACCGCCCGGAGGTTGTGGAGGCTGCGCTCTCGTCATGCATGATTTTGCGCTGCTCAGCGCCGCCCCGCACCCGAGCACGTCGGCCACCGTGGCGTCGTTGCATCAGGTGGGCAATCTTTCGCTCGCCTTTGGGGCGAGTCGCGCGACAGCGCGCTTTCCACGCAGGATCACGCGGCCGGTTTCGTGATCGCTGGGGTGAAGCGTGGTGCTTCGCGGGGATGCACGCGGATCGTGCGGCCTTCTTTTCCGTCGGTGCGTCGACTCCGCAACTCACAAGTGGTTGCAGCACGCCGAAGCTCGCGAGCCGAAGACCAATCAGCGCCGGTGCTCGACCGGATCACTGCCAACAAGCCGGCCGGGCACCGCACGGTATTGCGGGTCGCCGACACCCGTTCCCCGCAGAAGTCGGTGCCAGAGCGGAATACATCCTCGGAGGTCGGCGACTTGCCCGCATCAGATCAAACGTGAGCGATCGCGGCAACCCCAAAAACATCAGTCTCCTGGGAGCGAGAGGGATGGCGACGACGCGCGACGCTGGACGAGAGCCGCGGCCGCGTCTCTTCGACGAGGTTCCCTTCGAAACCGCCGAAGAGTTCTTCAACGCGCGGCTTCCCACGGGCAAGCGGCGATGCATTTTGACCGTCGCGGTCAAACCGGGTGTAGGCGTCGCCCGACGTGTTGTCGGCTCGGCCCTACACATTGTCGTCGCGAACCTGCAACTCGTTGTCGCCGCGAACCTGCAACTCGCACGTGAATCTGCCGGCAGCGGCCTCGTCGACCGTGGCTCGGGGATTGCTCTTCAAGCGTGCATGCGCCTAACTTATGCGTTTTGCCTCGTCGTCGCCGCGTGCAACTCGAACCCCGATACCGCTGCCACCGACGCTTCGGTCAGTATCGACAGCGCACCAGCGATCGATGCCTCGACCTTGATGCCAGTGGCGTTTACCTACACCCCGTCGTGGAGCGGCGTGGTCAGCGTCGACGTGATCGGTGCATTCAATCAATCCGGCGACTGGACGACGCCGTTACTCTCGCTCACCGCATCAGGGGCGACGTTCACCGGCACCGCGATGCTACCCCCCGGTACGTATCCGTATCTGTTTCACGTCGTCGGCGATGCCGACGCTGGCGCGAGTTCCGCGACGTACCCTCATCTCGCACTCGATGGCACCCTCACCGACTTCGTAGAGTGCCCGGCCGGGAGCCCGACGGCCGGCAAAGATCCGAACCCGTGTTCGCAATTGACGGTTCCGCAGGTCGCCGCGCCAAGCTCGTACCACGTCACCGGTAGCGTCCAGAAATCCGGCGCCGGCGTCGCGAAGTGGCTGGTCGTGCTCGAGCGCGAAGAGGCCGGCTCGCATCACTGTTTCGTCGATCGGATGACGACGACCGCGAACGGCAACTACGCCTTCACCGTCGCACCGGGCCAGTACCGCGTGCAGGTCCAGCATCCGCAATACGAGAGCAAGAAAGACTCGATGCTCGATCCGATGACGCTCGCCACCGTGCGCCGCAATATTTCGAGCTCGTTC
The DNA here is from genome assembly GCA_043780895.1 of Kofleriaceae bacterium. Taxonomy (GTDB): domain Bacteria; phylum Myxococcota_A; class Polyangia; order Haliangiales; family Haliangiaceae; genus JABFXX01. The sequence continues at coordinate 43,924 of JAYWCI010000272.1, forward strand.
CCGGTCGCGACCGCGGACGTCGCGGTCACGACGACCGAGGTCGCGTTCACGCAGTACGCCGCGTTCGGCCCCAAGACCAGTGCGACGTTGCCGACGGCGTTCACGTTCTCGTCGGGTGCGCCGACCAAGCTCGAGGTCTACGGCTACGCGACCGAGATCGGTGATCCGTGGTTCGCGCTCGCGGCGTCGGTCACGATCGGTACGGCATCGTTCGACGGCACGTTCAACACCTCGGCGGCCGGGCAAGTGGCGGTCGACAACACCCACACGTTCATGTGGGGTGTCGAGACAACGCGCGTAACACCACCTACCGCGGTGAAGTGGATCGAGCAGAGCCTCGGGTTCCCGATGACGTGGCCGACCGCGCCCTGATTGCGATCGCCGGATGGCCCGTGGTTCCGCAACGGGCTCTGGCTGCCGGTCGCATTCGTGCTCGTGTTGAAGCTGCCGAGCCCGACCCACAGGCATCGGAGCGGACGCAGCCGTTCGCGGGCAGGACGATTCCGCGCAACCGCAATCGGGCGGTGCCGATAGCCTTCGCATGACGCTTACCTATCTCATCCTCGCGCTCATCTTCGGCTTTGTCTGCGCGGCCATCGCAGCGACTCGAAACCGGAGCACCCTCGGCTGGTTCGCGATCGGGTTGCTGATCTCGCTCGTCGGCTTCATCATGATTCTCGTGATTCCGGATCTGAGTGATGATCGAGCAGCCCCAGAGCACCGTGCGCGACTCGAGGTTCTCGAGCGGCTCGCTCGCCTGGCGGAGCTAAAGTCGGCTGGCGTGCTGACCGATATCGAATTCTCCGTGAAGAAGTCGGAGCTGCTGGCCCTCGTCTGACGCTCCAGTTTGTACCCGCGACGCCCCAACGTGGGGCGTTTGTTGTTTTCGACGCAACCGGTGGCTGCGCGAGCCGATAGAGGGCGCATGCAATACCAAGACGTCATCGCAGTCTGCCTGCTGTACTCGTTCCTCATGGCCATGACGGTCAGCGCCTTCGCTGCCGGCCGAAATCGCGGCGCGCTCAACTGGTTCGTGATCGGCCTCTTCTTTCACCTGCCGGCGCTCATCCTGGTCCTCGTGCTGCCGCGCGCTGTGACTCGCGCGCGGCGCCATTTGAGGCCGCGCGTGCAGTACGCGATGCCGAGCGATTCGAACGACTCGGTTCACGCGCTCAAGCGGCTGGCTCATCTCAAGATCAACGGCGCGATCGACGACGCCGAGTACGTCGCCAAGAAAGCCGAGCTGCTCGCACGCGTCTAGCCGAGCGCGATCTCAGGTGCTCGTGAGCAGGCGCTTCCGCGACTGATAATTTGTGCGGATCGGGCGTAGTTAACAACTACGTTATCACGATGGAAACATGTAGTGGGTGTGGAACGAGTATCGCGACGTCCGAGATCACTTACACGCCACAGGCGAAGGTCGTGTGCCCGGCGTGTGCGGCGAAGATGGACCTCGCTGGAGCGCAGGAGGCGGCTCAACCGAAGTGGATGGGGGTTGCCATCGCGGGCGCGGTCGCCGGCGCGGTGCCGTTCATGATGCACGCGGCAACGAGAAGCTCGACGTCGGTGAACGGCGTCGTGACGAGCTTCGTGAATCGCGACTGGATCGCCGTGATCTGCGGTGTCGTCGCGATTCCGCTCGGTGTGATGGCGCTCTGGCTCGGGCGCTCGAGCTTGATCCGGATGCAGGCGAGCGCCGCAGGGATCGCGATCGCGCTTCTCGGTGGCTATCAGATCGCGCATGGGCTCGGCGTGTTCTAAGACGGCCGCACGACCTCGAGCGAGATCCACTAGTGCGGTAGCGCGTCGAGCGGAGCTTCGGGCTCCTCTTCGTAGTCGTCCGGCAGCGGTGCGGTCTTGACTGGCGGCTCGGGCGGGAGCTGCGGCACCGCGGTCTTCGCCGTCTTCGCGAGGTACTTCACGAGCAGGCCGACGAGCTGTTCGTGCGCCTTGCGGACGTAGCCCTTTTGCAGCGGGCGATCGCCGTTCGTGACGATCGAGAACAACAGCGGGCGCGTCGGGTCGAAATCGAGCACACCCGAGATCGCGATCACGGTCGCGAGCGTGCCGGTCTTGGCGTGGATGCGACCGCGAATCTCCGGCGTCCGGAATCGACGCGAGAGCGTGCCGTCGGTACCGGCGATCGAGAGCGAGCCGAGCCACGCTCGGGCGAGCTGGGCATCGGAGTCGGGGGCGAAGCCGGCGGCACTGCGCACGACCGAGACGAGCTCGCGAGCCGTGACGCGCGTGCGGTAGGAGAGGCCGGAGCCGCTATCGAGCAGCGCATCGGCCTTGTCGACATGCGGATGGCGCGCGAGCCACGCATACATCGCGTCGAGCGCGTGATCCATCGACGGCACTTCGCGGCGAGCGAGCGCCGTGGTCGTCATGATCACCCGGTCCGCGAGCCAGTTGATGCTCCACTTGTTGACCTTCGTCACGATCTCCGCGAGCGTCGCGGACTCGTGGCGCGCGAGCTCGGAGGGCAGGCTGCCCTTGGCGACCGAATCACCGACGAAGTCGCCGAGCTCGGCGGTCGCGATGTCGCCGGTGACCGCGATCTGGTGGGCGCGCAGCGCGGCGCGTACCGCGTGCGCCGCATCGGCCGTGCGCTCCTTCGTGACGAGCGCGTAGGTCGTCGCGCCGCCCTTGCCGAGCGTGCCCGCGATCGTGAGCTCGACACGCAGGTGCCCCGCGCTGTCGGTCGTGGTCGCGGCGGTGTACGTGAGGTGTGGGCGCTGGATCGACTTCGCGGTCTTCGCGGTGATCTTGAACGCGACGAGATCGAAGCCCGCTGGGGCGGTCGCGGTCGGTGCTTCGCCTGGCGCACCCGCCTTGATGTCGATCGGAATGACCGCGCGGAACATGCCATCGCGCATCGGATCGGCGCCGGTGATCACGTTGCCGTCGAGCGCCTTGATGCCGCGTGCGGCGAGCTGCGCGCCGAGCTCGTCGAGATCCGCGGCGACGAGCGTCGGGTCCCACGTTCCGAGCAAATACACGTTACCGTGGATCGTACCGGTCGCATCGGGCTCCGGGCCGAGCAAGCGCGTCGAGTAGCGAAAGGCAGGGCCCATGAGGTCGAGCGCGGTCGCCGTCGAGATCATCTTCACGTTCGAAGCGCAATTGAGCGGATCGTCGGCGTTGACCGCGAACAGCGGATCGCCCGACTTCGCGTCGGCGACATAGAAACCGGTGTTGGTGTAGCGCAGCGGTCCGCGCAGCAGCTTCTCGATCTGCTTCGCGGTGTCTTCTTCCGCGGTGAGCGGCTCTTCGCGTCGGCCGACGACCTCGCGCCCGACACGCATCACGCCGGCCTTCGCCGCGATCTCGACCCGCGCGTGCGCTCCGTCGTGGCGTGGCCTCGGCGCGACGATCGGCGCTCGCGTGGCGATCGCGGGTGCGGCTGAAACACTTGATGTTGCCAAAAGCAACGCTGCCAGGAGGCGCTTCATTTTGGACCTCGCACGATGACGATCGTGGCGCCTTCACCACCATCGCTCGGGCATGCACTCGCCATCGCGCGCACGAGGCCGCTCGCAGGGCCGAGCAGATCCGCGACCACCGCTTCACGCAGCGGAGCGCCGACTTCGGAATGCAGCCCACGACCGTGGATCACACGTACTCGACGGCGGCCGAGTCGCCTCGATTCAAGTAAAAATTCACGCAGCTTGGAGACGCCTTCCCCGACGGTGACGCCGTGTAGATCGAGCGTTGCTTCGAGATGGAGCTTTCCTGCGCGTAGCTCGGCCACTTGTGCGAGCGAGACACCGGGTGCCCGCGCCGTGTAGCGGTGAACATTGCCTTCGATCGTGAGCTTGATCTCGGGTGGCAACACTTCGATCCGGACGACCGAAGGCGGTGGTGGCGGCACGGCGATCCGATCGCGCGAGCCGAGCGGTTGCGACCCACGCACCGCATCCAGGAACAGGGCCTGGTCCTCCGCAGACACGGCGGTCCGCTTCACCTTCACCCCTCCATTGTGTACTCGGAGCCGCGATAACGGTCCAAAAAATCTTGTAGGGTCCCGACTGATGTCGAGTTCTTTGCCCTCCCAGCCACGCGTCGCCTACTTCTGCATGGAGTACGGGCTCGACCCTGGATTCGCGATCTACTCCGGTGGCCTGGGCATCCTGGCAGGTGACCACATGAAATCGGTCGGCGACCTACATGCGCCCGTGACCGGCATCGGCCTGTTCTGGGACGAGGGCTACACCCAGCAGCTCATTGGTGCGAAGGACGTGATCGAGGACCACTACCCGAAGACCTCGCGAGATGCGCTGCAGCGCGTCGAGCTGCCGAAAGGCACCAAGCTCGAGGTCACGATCAAGGGCAAGAAGGTCAGCCTGGTCGCCTGGAAGGTCTCGCGCTACATCACCTCGACCCTGTACCTGCTCGAGGCCGAGAACGAGGCCGACCGCTGGATCACGAAGCGCCTGTATGGCGGAGGTGAAGACGATCGCCTCGCCCAGGAGATCATGCTCGGGGTCGGCGGTGTGCGCTTGCTCCAGGCCCTCGGCCTGCCGGTCGACGTCTATCACTTCAACGAGGGCCACGCCGTGTTTGCGGGTCTCGAGCTGCTGCGCCAGGGCGTGTACGGCGGCAAGACGCTCGCCGAGAAGTTGGCGAAGCTGCGCGCCCACGTCGTGTTCACCACCCACACCCCCGTCGCCGCCGGTAACGAAGTGCACGAGCACGCGCTGATGAAGAAGCTCGATGCCGACTGCGGCTTCACGCCCGCCGAGCTCACCGAGATCGGTGGCGCGCCGTTCTCGATGACGGTCGCCGGGCTCCGCCTCGCGCGGATCGCCAACGGCGTCGCCGAGCTCCACGGCGAGACCGCGCGCACGATGTGGAAGGACGTCGCAGGCGCCGCACCGATCATCTCGATCACCAACGGCGTCCACGTACCGACCTGGCAGGACGCTCGCATTCGCGCGGCCCTCGTCAGCGAGAAGCCCAAGGACCAGCAGGACGCCGCGCTGTGGACCGCGCATCAGAAGATGAAGCAGGAGCTCGCGGTCGAGCTCGCAAAGCGCACGGGCGTCGAGCTCTCGCTCGACAAGCTCGTGATCGGCTTCGCGCGGCGCGCGGCTTCGTACAAGCGTGCGGATCTGATCCTCGGCGATGAGAAGGCGTTGAAATCGCTGTTCGAGCGCGGCATCCAGCTCGTGTACTCGGGCAAGGCGCACCCGCGCGATACCGCGGGCAAGGAGCTCGTGACCAAGCTCGTCGCCGCCGCGAAGTCGCACCCCAAGCACGTCGTGTTCGTGCAGAACTACGACATGACGCTCGGCGCGATGCTGACGCGCGGTTGCGATATCTGGCTCAACAACCCGCGCCGTCCGCTCGAGGCCTCGGGCACCAGCGGCATGAAGGCCGCGATGAACGGCGTGCCGAACCTGTCGATCCTCGACGGCTGGTGGCCGGAAGGCTGCGAGCACAATGTCACCGGTTGGAAGATCGGTGATGCCGATCCGAGCGACAACGCCTTCGACGACATCGCCGCCGCGAAGATCGATCTGCGCGATCGCGAGCTGCTCTATCAAACGCTCGATCGCGACGTGCTGCCGGCCTATGCCGATCGCGCGACGTGGATCTCGATCATGCGCGCGAGCATCGCGATGTCGCAGTGGCGGTTCTCGAGCGATCGCATGATCGAGGACTACCTCTCCAAGGTCTATTCAGGTCGGTAGAGGATCTCGCGGCGCTTGCCGCGCCACTCGAAGATGAAGAAGTCGCCGATCTGTTCGGCGGTCGCTTCGTCGAGGATGCGCTTAGGGGTCGCGCGCAGGCACGGATGATCGCCGGGCTCGACCGCGAGCTCGTGGAAGTGCCAGTGGTCTTCTTCTTTTTGGCCGTCGAGGACGTAGGCGTCGTCGAACGTCCAGCTCGGTGTGCCGGCGCACGCGATCGGCGTGCCGTCGGTGCTGCGCACGGTGACACGACGGCGATACGTCGCGTCGAGCCGCGTGTCGGTGCGTCTCGTGATCTCCCACCATTCGATCTCGTCGTGGACATTCCCCGCCGCATCGACCGAGCTCGCCTTCCACCGCCACGTACCGGTCGGCGCGTAGGTGGTAGGCCACGGCGCCGTCGGCAACGCGCCGCGCGTCTGATCGACATGCGCGAGCGTCTGCACGCCGGACTCCGCTCCCTGGCCCCAGTGCAGGGCGAGCGAGCTCGCCGCGAGGGGCGAGCGGTAGTCGCCGAGATGACGAAACCCGTGATCGCACGGCGACGGCTCGGTCGCAACCCCGGTCTCCTTGACCACGATCTCGTCACCGACGAGGTCGACGACGACGTCGTAGATCGAGCGCTGGCGATACCAGGGCATCTGGTTGCACTGGAACGGCGCGTGATCGAGCGAGTGGACGGTCACGGTCCGGACGTAGCGCCCGGTGAGTTGCGCGGGCGTGCGCGGGTTGGAGAGCAGCCGCCATTGTTCAGCCTCGGTACGCGAGGTGCCGCGCTCCTCGGTCTGGTAGTTCCATTTCCAGGTGCCCACGAGCGCGAACATGTCGAGCCGTTCGGAAGGTCGCACCGCGTGGCTCGACGACGCGCTCGGTTGCGAGCACGCCGCGAACATCACGAGCGCGAGCGCAGCGCGCATCAGCCCGGACGGCGCGCGAACGTATCGGAGACGATCTTCGCGATCGCCGCGTCGGACAGCGCTTCGGGACGACGATGCGGACCGTGCGTGGCCGGCGGGTCGTACTCCCACGCGATCCGCGCAGCGAGGCGTTCCGTCGCCTGTTGCTGGGTGAAGCCGAGCCGAAACAGCGTGCCGGCGCGATCGGCGAGCTCGGCGGTCACCGTGTGGATGTGCGGCTTGCCGTGCTTGTTCGGCGCCTTCGCCAGCCATTCGAAAGACATGGCGCGAGTATACTCGGGTCGATGAGAGCGCTGGTGCTCGCGCTGACGATCGCGTCACACGCCGCTGCTGCATTTGCGGGTGGTAGCGGGATCGTCGTCGTCGCGACTCGCGATCAGCGCCCCGTGGTGACCGCCGCGATGACCGATGCCATCCGCCAGGGTGGTGCGGTGCGCATCGTCGATGACGGGCTCGGGGTGGCTCGCGAGGCCGCCGCCGCGAGCGCGGTGCCGCTCGAGCAGCTGGTCCAGTTCCGTCGCGTGCGCGAGCAGATCGAGGAAGGCTGGCGCGCGTATCACAACGTCCAGCTCGAGTTCGCGGCGCAGCGCTTGGTCGCCGCGCGGATCACGGCCGAGAGCTCGCTCGCACTGCCCGGGATGACCGCGCTCTACGCGGACGCATCGTTGCGGCTCGGCGTCGTACTCGCGCAGCTCGGGCGCAGCGGCGAAGCGCACGACGCGATCGCCTTGGCGCTCGCGCTCGATCCGGAACGCCCGATCACGCAGCTCGAGTTCTCGCCGGAGGTCGTCGCCGCGATCGATGCCGTGCGCGCGCAGCCGAACACGAGGCGTGCCGTGCGCGTGACGAGCGAGCCGCCGAATGCGCTCGTCATGATCGATGGGGTCGCTGCCGGTCAGACGCCGGTCACGCTGGAGCTGGCGCTCGGGCAGCACGTCGTGATCGCGCGCGCGCCACAGTTCCAGCCCCACGCACAGGCGTTCGCGATCGACGAGCACACGACCGAGCTCGCGCTGCCTCTCGAGCATGACGCGTCCGCGGCCGAGCTCGCGCTCGGTGTGGAGCTCGGGATGACCGATCGCGCCGAGCAGGTAGTCTCCGATCTAGTACTCGCGCTCGCCGATCTCGACGACGTGGTGCTCGTCGCGGCGACCGATCGGCGGGGTGGCCCCGCGCTGCTCGCGCAACGCTGCGCCGGTGCGCCCGCGCGTTGTTCGGCCGTCGTCGAGCTCGGCTATGCCGATCGATCCGGGGTCGCGACCGCGGCGCGCGCGGTGTGGCAAGCGCTGCGCGCAGCGGAGCTGCGCTATCCACCGACGTTGTTCGGCGATGCGCGGTTGACCAGCGCGGCCGTCGAGCACGGCTGCAAGGTGTGTCGCAGCCCGATCTTGTGGGCCGGCGCCGCCGCCACGGCGATCGTCACGACGATCGTGATCATCGCGATCGCGAGCGCGTCGCGGCCACCGCCGGTGCTCACGGTCGACCCGGGGCGGTTTTAGTTCCGGCTAGTGCGAGAAGTCGGCCTGGAAGCTCGGCGTCTCGCCGGCCTTGACGTCGACCGAGTACGCCTTCTCGACCGCCGGTGATTCGCCGTCGAACACGAGGCGAACCTCGTGATGGCCCGCGCTGACCTCGAACGTATTCGGGGCGTGCTTCTTCTGCGCTTTGCCGTCGATGAAGACCTTCGCCCATGGGTTCGCGCCGAGCGTGAGCGTGGCCGTGCCTGCGAGCGCGGCATCCGGCTTGGCGATCACGAGGGCTGCATCGGGATGCGCGACGACCAGCCCGGCATCGCGCACGGGCCGGCGGGCGTCGATCGAGATCGAGATCGAGATCGCCGCATCGAGTGCGTCCGCATCGAGCACGGCCGCGTCCTCCGCGATGACGAGCGCAGGCGCATCGCGGAACACGCCCGCGTCTTCGACGCCCATGTGCAGCACGTGATCACCGCGCTGGCGCACCATGACGACGACGGCCACCGCGAGCGCGATGCCGCCGAGCCCGATGACGATCAGCGTGGCGCGCTTTGGCGGTTGATCGAGACGCAGCCCCGCGCGCTCGGGTTGTGGAATCGGACGATCATCATCGAGCTCCGAGCTCGCGCGCTTCGTGGTCGGCGGCGGCAACGGCGCGTCTTCCACCATGGTGGGCCGCGCGGTGACCTTCGTCGTCGGTGGCTCGCCTTCTTCTTCGCCGAGCATGCCGCGCAGCTCGACGTGCGTGGCGAACGTCTGCGCCCGCACGTGCTTCTTGCCTTGCGTAACCCCGTCGCGCGGAATCACCGCCGTGCTCGGCCCGCCGGGCGCTGCGACCGGGCCGCTACCGTCGGCCTCCATGTTCGTCGGCAAGCGCCGCGTCTCGGGCGGGCAGTACCGCGCGACGAGCGCCGCCACGTCGCGGGGGCCTGGCGTCTCGTCGAGCGAGTAGAGATACTTGTTGAGCGCAGCGAGCATCTCGCCCGCATTCGGCCAGCGCGCCGCCTGGTCGCGCTCGAGCGCGCGCATCGCGAGCTCGTCGAGCTTGGCCGGCACCTCCGCGCGCTTCGTCGAGGGCACGGGGATGTCGTCCTGCAACACGGACTGAAGCGTTGCCTCGGCTGAGCGGCGCGCGAACAGCCGCGCACCGGTGAGCATCTCCCAGAACAGCACGCCGACCGTGAACAGGTCGGTCTGCGGGGTCAGCGCATCGCGGCGGACTTGCTCCGGCGACATGTACGGGAACGAGCCGGTCGGTGCCGACTGGTGCGATTCGTCTCCGGTGCCCTCACCGACCACGGCGATCCCGAAGTCTACGATCTTCACGTCGCCATCGCGCGACAGCATTACGTTGCGAGGCGAAAGGTCGCGATGGATCACGCCTTCGCCTTTGCGATGCGCGTAGTCCAGGCCGTCGAGGATGCGCGCGGTGATCCAGGCCGCGACCGCGGGCTCCATCTGGGCCTCGCGGCGCGCCATGATCTCGGTGAGCCGATACAGGGTCGGCCCATCGATGTAATCCATCGCGATGAAGTACGTGTCGTCGACGACCCCGAGCTCGTAGACGGGCACGATGTTGCCGTGCGCGAGCGTGACGAGCGTCTTGGCCTCGGCCACGAACAGATCGACGAAGTGCCGCTGGCCCGAGAGCTTCGGCAAGATCTGCTTGATCACGACGAAGCGCTCGAACCCACCGGGACCGATGAGCTTGGCCAGGTAGATCTCCGCCATGCCGCCGGTGGCCAGCTTCTCGGTCAGGTAGTACTTGCCGAACGTCGTCGGCAACTCCGGCATCGCGGCGAGAGTATCATGTGCTCGGTGATGACTCGGGTGCTCACGCTTGTCGGGCTCGCTGCGTGCAGCGATCCGGCGGCGCGCGTCGCGTTGGCACCGATCGATCTCGGGGCGTGCGGCAAGCCGCTCGCGAACACGATCGTGCGCGTGATCGCGTATACGTCGACCGGTGACATTCGCCGCACCGATCCGGTGATCAGCGACTTCCCGGCGACGACCGAGCAGCTCGGCGTCGAGGTGGTCAGCGGTGGCGTCGTGGTCTCGACCGGCAAGACCGCATCGCTCGCGTACAACGAACTCGCAAACGGCACGCAGATTCCGATCGCGATGGTCCCGCTCGATGGCTTCTGCCCGGTCTCGGCGATGACCGTCGCGCGGATCGAGCCGCTCGTCGCGCACGCGGGGCAGGGCGTACTCGTTCTCGGTGGCGAGCCCGTCGATGGCACCGGCGTGTCGCCTCCCTCGGCTGAGTACTACGATCCGGCGACCGCGCAGTTCACCGCCGTCGCGTTGCCGACCGCCCTCCAGGATGGCAACTCGCTCGTCGGGGCCGCGACGGCCGAGCTCGCGGATGGGCGCGTCGCCGTGTCGAGCGGGCAGGCGCTCACCGTGTTCGATCCGGTCGCGATGACGTTCTCGCAACCGGTGTTCGTCGAGGCGCGTAGCGAGCACGCGGCATTCGGGCTCGATGGATGTCACATCCTTGTCACTGGAGGGTGCCAGAGCAACGGCGGCTCGACGTGTGGCACGGGCTCGACCGTGCGGCGCTCGACGGTCGAGTACCAGCTCGATGCCTCGGGCCACACGGTCGGCGATGGCGTCGCGAAGCCCCCACTGCCCGCGACGAGCGTGCGGTTCGGCGGTCGGCTGTTCGATGTCGGCATCACGTCCGATGGTAATCGCCGGCTCGTACTCGCGGGCGCGACCTCGGATCCCTGGACCGCGGATCAGCTTCCCCTCTCCGAGACCGATACCGGTGCCTTCACCACGACCGTCGCGCACTTGTTCTCGCAGGTCACCGAGCTCGATGGTGGCGCGCTGCTCACCGCGTTCGATCCCGATGGCACCGCGGTTCCCACGAGCGTCGCTTCGATCGTGCCGCCCGAAGGTGGGGATGGGCTCGATGTCGCGCTGCCGCCGGCGATCACCGGCGCGCGCCTGATCACGCTCGAGGACGGCACCGCCGTCGCGATCGGTGGCGATGCGGGGTTCTCGCGCTACACGCCGACGACGAACACCTGGGCCCAGCTCGCGCCACCGGTCGATCAAGTCGCGAACTGGCCCGGCGCGATCGCGGCCCCGTCGCTGATTCGCTTGCGAGATGGCACCGTGCTCGTGCTCGGGGGGGGCTCCTCGGCCTGGCTGTATCGGCCATCGCTCGATGGCCCGACCTCCGGTCACGTCACGGCATTCCCCGATGGCACGGGTGCCGTGATCACCACGCCCGCACCGGCGACCGCGACGCGCGTCGCACGCAGCCTCGCGCTGACCGCGACAGATGATTCCCTGACCGCGCGTGCGCTCGTCGGAGGGCCGCGGCTCGCCACCGGCACGCTGTCGGCCTCGGTCGTGCTCGCGAGCGGCGGGGTGGCGTTGATCGCGCAGCAGACAGGTCCCGCGCGTGCGCTCGTCGCGCGCTTGGTGCCCGGCGAGCCCGCGCGGATCGAGCGTCACGATGGAGCGAAGGTCACGGTGCTGTGCACCGGTCAGATCGTGTCGCGCTCCGACCTCGGTCAGGCCCTCGCGATCGCGGTCACCGACGCCACAGTCACGGCCTCGGTCGGCTCCACCGCGCGGGTCAGTTGCGGTCGGGCGAATGACCCGGTTGCCCCGGAATCCGGCGCCTGGGGCATCGCGGCCATCGCGAACGGCAGCCTCACGGTCGAGACGATCGACGTGACCAGGTGATACCGTCGCTGCGATGTCGCGCGGGGCTGCTCGCTTGGCGCTCGCTGCGCTCGCGTTAGCGACCGGGCACGGCCATGCGCACGCGTACGAGTTCTGGCTGCGCGCGCAGACCTTTGGTCAGGCGTATCAGCTGCGCGACTACCAGCTCGTCGGTCCCGATCTATTCCTCGGCCGGCGCCGGATCACGCAGACGCTCGCGCTGCGGATCACGGATGTCGGTGACTTCGCGCTCGCGCGCCGGCTCGCGCGGTTGCCGCAGCGCGGGCTGCGGATCTCGTTGCAGACCTATCTCCGCGTCGATCACGATTTCGGCGACTACACGACCGGCTCGATCACGCTCGCCGGGCCACTGCGCCGCGACGCGATCGATGTGATTCCAGAGCTCGCCGATTCGGTCGCCGGCCTCGACCTCATGTACGGCTATCTCCAGCTCGATGGCCTCGCCGACGATCGACTGATGCTCCAGATCGGTCGGGTGCTCGTCGACGACGGCTGGGGCACGACCGCGCTCGATGGTGTGAACGCGCGCTACGCACTCCCCGATTCGGCGATACCGGTCGCGGTCGGTGCGAGCGCCGGGTATCGCGTGCGCGCGAGCTCGCCGCTCGGCGTGACCTCGTACGAGCTCGACGGCACGTCCGGTGCGGGCTGCCAGGAATACGTCGAAGGTCCGACGCCTGGCACGGGCGCCTGGCGGCTGATCGATCGCAATCGCGCGGTCACGACCTCGAAGCTGACGAGCGACTACGAGTACTGCCCGCAGCGCGATGTCAGCCAGCCGACGGTCGGCGTCACGCTCGCGACCACGCACACCGAGCACTTCGGCGCCGAGGTTGGCTACCGCCGCACGTGGTCCGACACCGTCGGCTTGATCGGCACCGTCGATCGCCTCGACTATCCCGACAAGGGGCTCTATCCGAACGACTACGGCCAGGCCCCGAGCACCGGCACCGACGAGGAACGGCTGTACGCCCGCGCGCACGCGGACTTCAAGGCAGGCAGGCTCGCGATCGAGCCGTACGCCGATGCGCGGTACTCGCTGCTCAACGCGGTCGTCGATCGCGCGGATGCAGGGGTGCGCTTGCGCAGCGGTGATCACACGCTCGAGCCCGCGATCGAATACTTCTTCCCGACCTTCGATGGCGATTCGATCTTCAACGCATTCTCGATCGAGCCCACCACGGATCTCCGGCTCGGCTATCGCTACGGCGCGAAAGGTCCGTGGCGCGCGACCGCCGACGCGTGGCTGCGCCGCTACGCGCACGAAGACGCCACGAGCTCGTTCGCCGGCGGCGGCGAAGCCGGCATCCGGCGCGTGCTCGGCAACGGCTGGCGCGCCGGCATCGACCTCCTCGGTGATACCGGCTACGGTGGTCAGCGGATCGGTGGCACCGCCGAGGCGATGTTCCGCCCGACCCAGCTGTTCTGGCTGCGCGGTCGCGTGATCGTGCTCGATATCAAAGAGGATGCGTCCTCGACGGTGCTCGCGGCTTCGTACGTCACGACCTCGGCGCAAGTGTCGACCACCTGGCGGGTCGCCGATTCGGTCGCCTTCCACGTGATCGGCGAGACCGATCGCGATGCGATCCACGCCCTACAAACCCGCGTGATCGGTGTGTTCGATCTCGCGTTCGCACCGGAGCCCTAGCGATGAAGGCCCGGATCATCCTCCTTCTCTTGTGCATGGCCTCGGTGATCGGCCTGGCGCAACCGGTCCTGCCCGACGACGGCGCGCAGGATTGGTCTCCCGTCGTCTATCCATTGCAGCGCTTGCCGCTGATCTTCTCGCACCAGAAGCACCTCGCGCGCGGAGTCGACTGCACCGCGTGTCATCCGACCGCGACGTCTTCGCAATCGGCGGTCGATAACCTGTTGCCGACCGAGGTCCAGTGCCGCGCGTGCCACGCGATCGATCGGGCGGATCCGACGAAGGTCGCCACGCCGACCGCCGCGTGCACTGCGTGTCATCCCGGTTGGACGCCGAACAAGGTCGTCCAGCAGACGTACCTCACGCCGCCGCCGCTCAAGTTCGCGCACGCGCGGCACCAGCAGCTCGCGTGCGAGACCTGCCACACCGGCATCCGCGGCGTCGATCTAGCGACGACCCTGCAGCTGCCGACGATGAGCTCGTGCTTGAGCTGCCACAAGAGCGGCGATGAAGAGCGCCACTGCACCGATTGCCACCTGGCGAAGCTCGGTGGCTTGATGCAGACCCAGTTCGAGCACGGTCAGCTCGTGCCCGGGCGCGATGGCCTCGGTGATCAACACGGTCCCGGCTTCACGAACAACCACACGCAAGAAGCACGGCAGGCCGGCTCGACGTGCAACGCGTGTCACGATCGATCGGAGTGCGTCGAGTGCCATCAGGGCGTCGTCAAGCCGACGGATTTCCATCCGGCGAACTACGTCGTACTGCACGTCGTCGATGCGAAGCGCGGCAAGGACTGCTCGGCGTGTCACCGCGCGGAATCGTTTTGCGTCGCGTGCCACGAGCGCTCCGGCGTGGGCACGCGCGCGGCGAGCCAGTTCAACGCGTTCGACCCGAGCCAGCGCTTTCACCCCGTCGGCTGGGCGTCGCAGACCAGTGGCGGACCGAACCTCCACGCGCAGGCAGCGCGTCGCAACATCACGGCGTGCACGTCGTGTCATCGCGAAGAAGACTGCTTGACGTGTCACAGCGCGCAGGGCACGGCGATGCACGCCTCTCCTCATCCCGTGGGATGGCGTGGCAGCTCGCGATGTCGCGCTCTCGATCGCGGCAATCGCCGGATGTGTTTGCGCTGTCACGTGACCCAGGACGAGCTCGGCTGCGACTGGTCTAAAGCTTCGTCGCGTTGAACCGGAACTACGTGGCAGAAAATTCGATGCGCCCGATCCGCGTGTTCACGGCGATGCGAGCATTGCAGGTCAGCACGTCGATCGCCTCGGCGTCACCGACGAGCAGCGCCTCGCCGAGGAGCCACGCGAACACGGCGTGCGCGAGGGCGTACTCCTTGCGCGTATTCCACAGCCACGAGGCCATGCTGTTGCCCATCTTGTACGCATGCGGGAACGCGAGCCGACGCAGGTCATCCCGGCCGGAGAGCACGGCCGCATCGTACTGACCACGCAGCGCCATCCACTCGCGCCACTCGTCGATCGAGGCGCGATCTGCCCCGTCATGGCGGCGATCCTCCCAGCGGGAAAAGCCCGCCTCGAGGGCATCGAGCCGACCGTGCCGCAGGCGACGAGCGAGCCCCTCACCGACCGCCCCGCGGCTCGCGGGTGCGCCGAGCTTCGCGGCATCGGCTCGGTCGCCGAGCTCGTCGGTCACGGCCTGCGCGACCTCGCGCAGCGCGCGGTCCGCTGCACCGATCGGACAATCGAGCTCGAGCGCGCGCTTCGAGATCCACACGCGCGTCGCAGGATCGGCGAGTGCGGCATCCCAGGCGGCGGTGGTCTCGGCGAGCGTAGCGACGGAGGTCCCCACCCGCGCGAGCGAGACGTGCGCGGCGACCGCACGTGGCAGCGGCGCACCTCCGGTCACGACTTCGATCGTACCGACCGACTCGACCATCGGCTCCGCGGACATGCCGGAGGGTGAGGCGAGATACGCAAAGGTCGTGCGACGATGCGGCGCGATGATCCAGCGTACGCGCAACGTCGCTGCGTTCGGCGCGCCGGGGTCGCCGATCCGTCGCGCGGCGACGCCCTCGAGGAAATACGTCAACGACGTCGCGGGAAACCGCGCCGCACCCGCATCGGTAGCGAGCTCGTGCCACGCACCTCGCTCGGCGGCATCGACCGCGAGCCACTCACCTGCGAGCTCGCGCACGGGCAGGTGAACCTCGACGAGATCGAGCGTCGAGCGCAGCAACAGGCGCGCGGTCTCGGCATCGCCATGACCTGCGGCGATCAGGGCCGTCACGACGACCTCGGCATCACCGAGCGGCGTGCGCTCATCGCGGCGCGCGATCAGCCACGCTTCATAGGCCGGGTTCGGGCGATGCGAGTACGCCCACGCGCCACACACGAGGCCGTAGGCATCGCTGTCCTCCATGCTCGCGAAGTGGCCGACCCAGTACGCGGTCTTCACCGCTCCGAGCGGCACGAGTACGTGCCGCACGAACAGGTGCTGCACGATCGGTACCGCGATCAGCGCGAACACGGGTAGGGCGAGCCACCACAGGCCGTTGACGAGCAACATCAGCCCCGCGAAAAACAACCCCGAGACAGGAATCGCCGTGAGCGTTCCGGCCAACAGGGACCACGCGAGGAACCGCCGCCACGTTCGATTCCGGCGCGCACCGATTGCGTGGCGACTGAGCCGGAACAGCACGACGCCGAGAGGTCCGTACATCTAGGGCCTCCATCCAAACGTGCGACGTGCACCCGGATGGGTCTCGGTTGGCGGGGCGGGAGCGACCTCCGGCGCGATCTCGATCGGTGCGGGGGCGTGGCGTGCCCAGACCTCGGCGACGAGCCGCTGGTACGGGTCGCGAAGCGCGGCGACGGCGGCACGCACGGCTTCCGCCGTCCGCTCGCGTGGGCCGAGGGGCGTGGCGTACGACTTCACCGCGGCAAAACCGAGCTCGAGCATGCCGAGGAGCTTCTGCGCTTCGCGTTCGATCTCGATCCGTTTCGTATCGACCGAGAGGCCGAGCACGAAGAACGGATTCTCGGCGAGCGTGGTCATCTCACACCCGAATCGAAGCCGCGCTTGCGGGCCTCGGAGTCTTCGGGCAGCAGCGCCCACAGATCCTTCACGATCTTGCGCAGCGACTCGGTGTCGCCCTTGTCGACCGCCTTCTTGCCCTCGGCCACGAGCTTTTGCGCGCGCGGGAGATCCGTCGTGCGCGAGACTTCCGAGGCGGCGTCGTCGAAGTACCACTCCCACGCTTCGGCCGTGCGGTTGAACGCGGCCGACGACAATCGGCGCGCGAGCCGCATCTGGCGCTCGAGCTCGGCCGCATCTTTCTCGCCACGCGCCCGCTCCATCGCCGCGAGGACTTCTTGCAGCAGCGCGCGCTCGGCATCGCTGCCGTGCAAGCCGACCGTGGAGGTCGCTCCGATCGCGAGCGAGCGGGCTTCGCTATCGAGCTCGGGCCACTTTCGCGCGAGGTGCGCATCGGCCATCGTGCCGTCGACATCGAGCAGCGCGCGGCGGGCTCGCTGCGCGGCATCGGCGTCACCACCGTGCGCGGCATCGATATCGCGCTCCGCCTCGGACAGCCGCGCCTCGAGATGATCGAGCTTCTCGATCACCTGCGTGAGGCCATTGCGAAAGGCATCGGTCCGGAGGTCCATCAGTTGGCGCCGCAGATCGCCGATCGCGCTATCGAGCGATTCGGGCGACGCATCCGGCACCAGCAGGTGCGCGACGTGCTCGAACACCTGATCGATCACGGGCACGAGAGCGCGCGCCGAGAGCCGGCCGCCCCGATCGAGCTCGATCGTGACCTCGACCGCGCTGCCGGTCGGCACCGTATCGCGCACGCCATCACCGCCGATATCGAGCGTGCCGACGAGCCGGCACAGGTGCGCCTGATCCATTTCGCCCTGCACGATCGGGATACGCAGGACGCTCTCCTTGGAACCGCGAGCGACGGTCTCGACCGTGTGATGCGTGAACGTGCGGCGAGCTGGCAGGGGCGCGCCGCGCTCGAGATAGACCTGGACATGGCCGTTGGCGAGCGCAACGCCGAGCGTGCGCGACAGCGGCGGATCGCCGATCGTGAGGCCCTGGACGATCGTGATCGCCGGCGGCGAAACCGCCACACGCTCGCCATGTTGCGCGGTCGCGACGAGCTCGAACGTACATGCGCGACGCGCGATCAACGTGACCGACATGATGAACGTGCCATCCGCCGCGACCGGCACCTCGGGTGAGCTCCACCCGCCATCGTTGCGCACGAGCTTGATCTTCGCGGGCGCGCCTTCACCAATGAACTTGCCGACGACGTGGGGCGTGAGATCCGACGATACCGCCGGATATTGCAGCCACACCTGACGACCGGTCATCGGCGCCTGGCTCGCCGCGCGGCCATCGAGCGACGCCGTCGCCGCGTAGAGCGCCGCGCCTTGGGCGACGAGCGTCATCGGATCGTGGCCCTCGGCGATCGTGGCTTCGAGCTTCGCCGCCACGCGCTGGCGCACGATCGGCATCACGGTCGGGCCGCCGACGAGGACGACCTTCGCGAGCTTGCCGGGGCTGAGTCCATTGCCTTGCATCAAGCGGAGGCAGACCTCGAGCGCGCGATCGACGAGCGGCGTGCATAGCCGCTCGACCGTCGCGCGCGTGAGCTCGAGATCGACCTCGACATCCTGGCCATCGATCACCAGGGGCTGGGCGAGCGTCACCTGGGCGCGATCGCCGCGCGAGAGCTCGATCTTGGCGTCTTCCGCGGCCAGGCGCAGCGCGCGCAACGCACTCGTGTGATCGGGATTGTTGCGGCTCGGCACCACCGCGAGCTGCGAGGCGAGGTGCTCGGTGATCATCCAATCGAAATCGCGGCCGCCGAGAAAGTTGTCACCGTCGTGACCGACCACGCGGAGCAGGCCATCACGGGTCTCGAGCAGCGAGGCGTCGAACGTGCCGCCGCCGAGATCGAAGACCAGCCAGGTGCCACCGCCGTCGTCATCGGCGCGCCAGCCGGCGGCGAGGGCCGAGGCGATCGGCTCCTGCAACAATTCCACGCGGGCGAACCCGGCGAGCCTGGCGGCCTCGGAGGTCGCCGCGCTCTGGGGCAGCTCGAACAAGGCAGGCACCGAGATCACCGCGCGCTCGACCGAGATGCCGAGTTGGTCCTGGATGTCCTGGCGGAGTGCCTTGAGGATCTCGGCCGAGAGCGCCTCGGGCTTGATCTGCTTGCCGGAGGCCGGAAAATCGATCGCCTTGCCGGTCCCCATCAGCCGCTTGAACTCGGCTGCGGTATTCGCGGGATCTTGCTCGATAAACCGGCGCGCACGGGTCCCGACCGTGATCCGGCCCTGTTTATCGACCCGGACCACCGACGGCGTGACCGTCGCCCCCTGGGCGTTGCGGACAACCGACACACGCTCGCCGTCGAACACGGCGGCCGCAGAGTTGGTGGTCCCGAGATCGATCCCGACGTAGAGCGGCGATTCGGCCATTGCTGACCGAAGTTTAGCAGCTAACGTTGGCGATAGACGATGAACCCGCGGGTCGGGTCGTACGGCGAAACTGCGACGGTGACGCGATCGCCGAGCACCACGCGAATGCGGTGACGACGGACTTTACCGGCGAGCTTCGCGAGCACCTCGTGGCCGTTGTCGAGCTTGACCCGAAAGTTACCGCCTTTCGCGATCAAGATGACCTCGCCGTCGAGATGGACTAGCTCTTCCTTAGACAAATGTGACCTCTCAGGGGGCCTTGGTTAGCATCAACGGGGCGCCGGGAAAAGCACTTGAGCCGCTTAGGTGATCTACTGTTAGCCCGTGGATCGCCAGCCGCCTCGCGCAACCAGCGACGAGATCGACCTCTATATCCGGACTTATTACTCGCTGCTCCGGGCCAGCGGTGACGTCCGCGTCCGCGCGTTCGAGGAGTCGCACCTCTACGCGCGCTCGAGCTTGCACCTCGGTGCCGAGGAGCCCGAGCCCGATCTCGCGGCCTTTGCGTACTCCGCGGGGCGCCTTCCGGATTGCATGCCGAAGGTCCGCCGGATCGTCCTGGGCCAGTCGCTCGCCCAGTTTGTCGAGGCGGGATACCCGATCGAATCGTGGCAGGTGGTCCGGACCCGCGGTCGCCGCCGGCCGCTCCGCTGGGATGGCGGCCAGACCCTCGCGGTGTTCATCGCGTCGGGCTCCGATATCGACGACCTGGTCCCGATCCTGACCGCGTATCAGATCGAGTGGAACAAGCTCCGCGATCGCCTGCTCATGAATCGTACGAGCGACGTGACCGATGACGCCGGGCTCGAGGGCGCCCTCGGCACCGATGCCGCCGGGGTGGCGCGCTTGCGCGGCGCCCTCGGCCCGAGCTCGAACGCGATTCTGACCGACATGATCGAGCACGACTGCGATCTGTTCTTGCGCCTGCTCGATGGTTCGCAGCGCGAGTACCAGAAGCAGGCGCTGCGCTGGTACCAGGCGATCGCGCCGGCGATCCCGCCGAACCGACCGATCTACTTCGTCTCTTCGAACAGCCACGCGTTGCCGAACATGCTCGGTGGCTACGCGATCGCGCACCGCGCGGCGATCGTCGAGTTCCTGCGGCGTCGCAACTTCGAGGACCTCGCGCCGCGCTACGACGAAGCGATCGCGGCGAACGATGATTCGCTCGCGACGAACATCCTGTACTTCGCGCTGCGCGCGTTTCTCCACGAAGCCGGCGATGCGAGCCGGATGGATGCGGTCCAGGACTGGGATGCCGAGTCCGGCCTGCGCGCGATGATGTCGCCCGGCAAGATCGACGTCGACGCGCAGGTGATCGAGCTCGGCAAGCTCCGCCCCGATCGCCTCGATCCGCGCGTGCGCGTACCCGGCATCGAGAACATCGTGAAGAGCGATGCGGTGATCATCAACATCGATTATCCGCTCGGGATGGCGGCGTTCCACCACCTGTCGTCGGTCGCGCTCGGCGTCGACGAGCTCCGCGGCATCTACATCATGGGCAAGGCCGCGACGCTGAATGGCCGCGTCGGCGATGTGATGATCTCGAAGGTCATCCACGACGAGCACTCGTCGAACACGTACCTGTTCCACAACGCGCTCACGGCCGCCGATGTCCAGCCGTTCATGCGCCACGGCACCGTACTCGACAATCAGAAGGCGCTGACCGTGCGCTCGGCGTTCTTGCAGAACCGCGAGTACATGGACGTGTTCTATCGCGAGGGCTATACCGTGATGGAGATGGAAGCGGGCCCGTACCTCTCGGCGGCCTACGAGATCACCGAGCCGAAGCGCCATCCGAACAACGAGATCGTGTCGCTCGTCGACCGGACGTCGCGTGACCTCGAGCTCGGGGTGATCCACTACGCGTCGGATACGCCGTACTCGCGGCGTCAGAGCCTGTTGTCGAAGTCGCTCTCGTACTTCGGCATGGAGAGTACGTATGGCTGCGCGATCGCGATCACGCGGAGGATCCTGACGAACGAGCTCGCGAGGCTGCGGTGACCGAGAAGGCCGATGTCGTCTGTATCGGTGCAGGCGTGTCCGGCCTCGGCTTCGCGAACTACTGGCGCGAGCGCCATCCAACCGATCGCGTGCTCGTGCTCGAGCGCGAGCCCCTACCCGGGGGCTACTGCCGCACTGTCGAACAAGACGGGTTCGTGTGGGATTACTCGGGCCACTTCTTTCACTTCATGCATCCGGAGATCGAACAGTGGCTGCGCGATCGCATGCCCGGTGAGGACCTCCGCACGGTCGAGCGCATCGCACGGATCCGGTTCGCCGATCGCGATATCGATTTCCCATTTCAGAAGCACATCCACCAGCTACCGCTCGCGGACTTCCTCGAGTGCCTGACCGAGCTGTACTTCCGACCGCAGAGCGCCGTGCCACCGCGCTCGTTCGGCGAGATGCTCGTCCAGCGGCTCGGCAAGGGCATCACCGAGAAGTTCCTGCGCCCGTATAACGAGAAGCTCTACGCGACGTCACTCGACATGCTCGACGTCGACGCGATGGGCCGGTTCTTTCCGCACGCGGACCTCGCCGACATCATCGCGAACATGCGCCCCAACGCGAGCTCGCACGGCTACAACGCGACGTTCACGTATCCCGCCGCCGGCGCGATTCGCTACATCCACGCGCTGATGCGCGACCTCCCGGCAGGCACGGTCGCGTGCGACGAGCCGGTGCTCGCGATCGATCTCGACGCGCGGACCGTGCAGACGCCGAAACGCGTGATCGAGTACGCGCGGCTCGTCAGCTCGGCGCCACTGTCCACGCTCGCGAAGCTCTGCAAGGTCGAGCACGACAGCGACGTGTTCACGTCGAACCGCGTGCTCGTGTTCAACCTCGGGTTCGATGCGAAGGGCCGCACCGATACGCACTGGATGTACTTTCCGGATCCCGCCGACGTGTTCTATCGCGTCGGTTGGTACGACAATATTATGGGTGGCGATCGGATGAGCCTCTACGTCGAGGTCGGCGCGCCGAGCCGCTCGAAGTTCGATGTCGACGCACTGCGCGAGCGCGTCCTTGCTGACCTCCGCCGCCAGGGCATCGTCACGACCCAGCGCCTCGTGTCGCATCACCACGTCGTCCTCGATCCGGCGTACGTCCACATCACCAAGGCCTCGCTCGTCGAGACCGCACGGCTGCGCGGCCTGCTCGCGCGACGCGACGTCCACTCGGTCGGTCGCTACGGCCGCTGGACCTACTGCTCGATC
This sequence comes from Kofleriaceae bacterium, assembly GCA_043780895.1. Taxonomy (GTDB): domain Bacteria; phylum Myxococcota_A; class Polyangia; order Haliangiales; family Haliangiaceae; genus JABFXX01. The sequence goes on from JAYWCI010000272.1 coordinate 66,048, forward strand.
GAGGACAACCTGCTCGAGACCCGCGAGCTCGCTCGGACGATCTAGTCCTGCTTTGCCGGGATGCGAATCACTACGAACCCCTTCCCGGTGCGCGCGAGCACGTCGATGACCTCGCCGTTGCTCGCGGCCATCGCCGCTTCGTGTATGCCCGGCCAGTCGTGCAGATCCAGCGGTTCGGCGAGCTCGGGCAGTGCGTAGAACGTGGGGGCCGCGTCCTCGCGCCAGACGCCGACCACGCCGGCGTGCGCGGTGATAGCGATCAGCTTGTTGCCGAGCGTCGTCACTGTCGAGCGCTCAGGTGCGCCCGCAGGTAGCGCCACGTCGCGGCAATCGTCCTGGCAGATCGCGAGCCTGCGATCGCTGCGGAACAGGGCCGCATCGTTCGTGCAGCCGAGCAGCGTGTAACCGAACTCCTTGCGTTGCACCACCGGCTTGGTGCCGCCAAACGCGACCACGTCGCTGCCGATCGAGAACCACGCGCGGTCGTTCGTGAGACATGCGGGGCCCTCCATCACGCCAAGCTCGACCTTCGCCTCATCGACGCCGCCGTTCATCGTCTTCAAGATCCGACCGTGCGCGAGCTTGCCGTCCTGCCACGTCACGGCGGCGCGCCCGTCGACATCGACCGCCACGTGCAGGTTGGTGTTCGACGTCGGCGGTTCGGCCGTTGCCACGAGCTGGTCCGGCGTGTCTGCGCTCTGGAGCGCGACCTTCGCGATCACGAACTGCTTGGCATACGCGACGATGACGTCGCCGTGCGCGCGTGTTCCGATGACCGCTGCGACCCTCGGGTTGGCGAGCACGAGCCCGGCGTTCCCCATGATCACGCCGTTGTGGTCGAGCGCGCCGATCTCGACCTTGTTGCCATCGAGGTCCGCACCCGCACCCCACGTCGAATCCGGCGCGCTGTGAACGACGCCATTGGACTGCGTGACGACGGGCGTGGTCCCGGTGCGCAACGAGACCTGATAGTGCTGGCGGCTCGCGACTGCGGTCAGGATGAAGCCGTGCGCCGACGGCATCGCTCGCTCGCCCAGCTCGTCGAACTGCGTGCTGCCAACGCTGATCGGTACGAGCGTGGCAGCCACCAGGGTTGGACCGCTCTGGACGACCGCCGGCAGCTTCACGATCGCGCGGAGTGCCGCGTGTGCGGCATCGAGCTCGTCGAGTGCGGCCGGCAGTGGAGCGTTGGCGCGTATCGGGTTCGCGACATGCGTCGCGAACGCACCGGCGGCCTTGGTCGCCGCGTTATCGATCGTCGCCCACGCTCGCTCGACGGCCTCGATGCCGGTGTCGTCAGCCTCGCCCCGATTGAGCTTCGCCATCAGCGCTGCACACCCGGCGCGGTCCCACGGATCGGGCGTGAGCTCGCGGATCGCGAGCGCCTCGCTGGTCTTACGCGACGCCGGGCTCGGGCCGAGCAGGCAGGTGCGGGCCGCGGTCCACTTGGTCTCCCATGCGACGACCTCGGCCTGTGCGGCCTTGGCGGTTTGCGCAGGCGAGTAGATCTTGAAGAACCAGAAACCGGCGCCACCGGCGATCGCCGCGATAGCGACAAGGATCAAGATCGTACGAGACCGCTCGGTGCTCATGGTGCGTCTATAACACTCGTGCGGTATCAAACGGGCATGGACCTCGCCCGGGATGCATATGTCGATGGCCGCTGGTTGCCCGCCAGCAAGCGCTTCGCGGTCAACGATCCGTTCGATGGCGAGCTCGTCGCGGAGGTCGCGGATTGCGACGTCGCCACCGTCGATCGCGCGATCGCTGCTGCAGGCACGGCGTTCCTCGAGTGGCGCAAGCGACCCGCTCCCGAGCGTGGTCAGTTCCTCGCGAAGGTCGCGGCGCTGATGGCGCGCGATGAGGCGCGGCTCGCCGAGATTTGCACGCGTGAGAACGGCAAGGCGCTCGGGGAATCGGTCGCCGAGGTCAAATACGCGGCGAGCTTCATCCGTTGGTTTTCCGGCGAGGCCGAGCGGATCTATGGCGAGACCATCCCGTCGAGCCGCGGCGATGGTCGGATCTCGGTGCTGCGCGAACCGGTCGGTCCGTGCGCGCTGATCACACCGTGGAATTTCCCGTACGCGATGCTCACGCGCAAGCTCGGTGCGGCGCTCGCGGTGGGCTGCACGGTCGTGTGCAAGCCCGCCTCGCAGACCCCGCTCTCGGCGCTCGCACTCGCGCAGCTCTGCCACGAGGCCGGCATCCCGGCGGGCGTGGTCAATGTCGTGACCGGCACCGAGCACCAGCGCATCGGGCAGCAGTTCTTCGCGAGCAAGACCATTCGCAAGGTCAGCTTCACCGGCTCGACCCGCGTCGGCCAGGATCTGATGCGCCAGGCGGCCGATGACGTGAAGCGGCTCTCGCTCGAGCTCGGCGGCAACGCGCCGTTTGTCGTGCTGCGCGATGCGGATGTCGATGCCGCGGTTGCCGGCGCGCTCGTCGCGAAGTTCCGCAACTCGGGCCAGAGTTGTGTCGCCGCGAATCGCTTCATCCTGGAAGCGCCGATCGCCGAGGCGTTCACTCAGAAATTTATCGCCGCGACCGCGAAGCTCAAGGTCGGACGCGGTCTCGATCCCTCGACCGATATCGGTCCCGTGATCGACGACAAGGCGGTCGCGAAGATCCGCCAGCTCGTCGAGGATGCGCTCGGCAAAGGCGCGAAGCTCGTCCAGGGTGAGGTGCCAGCATCGCGCGCGATCGCGCCGATCGTGATCGCGGGTGTCACGCGCGACATGGCAATCTGGCACGAGGAAGTGTTCGGTCCGGTCGCGACCCTCCGGATCGCGAAGGATCAGAACGAAGCACTCGAGATGGCGAACGACACCGATGCCGGGCTCGTCGCGTACGTCTACACGAGCAATGGCACGAACCAGGTGCGCGCGGCCGAAGCGCTGCAAGCCGGCATGGTCGGTGTCAACGAGGGGCTCGTGTCGACGGCGCAAGCACCATTCGGCGGCGTGAAGCAATCGGGCCTCGGTCGCGAAGGCTCGCGCCACGGCATGGACGACTACTCGAACTACAAGTACATCGCGACAAGGCTACTCTAGCGCGCCGTGCGCTTTGCAGCTCGACGTCAGCGTGTCGGCGAGATAGTCGCGGAACAGGGCGACGCGGCGGGGCAGGTAGCGCGAGGCATGCGTGAGCACGTGCATCGGCGATTCGGTCGTGTACTCCGGCAGCACGCGCTCCAGCCGACCATCCGCGACGAGCGGCTCGGCGAAGAAGGTGGGGAGGAGCGCGATGCCGATGCCGGCAACCGCGGCGTCGACGATGATCTGGTGATGATCGGCGACGAGCCGGCCGCGAATATCGACGTGGACCTCTCCCGTGGGACCCACGAGGTTCCAGCGCGCTTCGCCTGCGACCGCGCGCTGCACGATGCCTTCGTGGGCGGCGAGCTCGGCGACGTGCTTCGGCGTGCCACGCTCGGCGAGGTAGCGCGGCGCCGCGTAGAGCTGGTTCACGGAGTTGCCGAGCCGGCGAGCTACGAGCGACGAGTCGGGGAGCTTGCCGAACGTGATCGCGAGGTCGGCGACATCGCCCACGAGCTCGCCACCATTCGTGGTGAACGTGAGCTCGATCCGGATTCGCGGGTAGAGGATCTGAAACGTCGCGATCACCCCGCCGAGCTTCGCGGCGAAATCGAGGGGCACCGCGATCCGCACCAGGCCATGGGTCTCGCGCGCGGCGTCGAGCGCGAGTGCGTTCGCCTCCTCGAGCCCGGCCAGCGCATCACGCGCCCGCTCGAAGTAGACCCGGCCGGCATCGGTCAGCGCGACCTTGCGGGTGGTCCGCTCGAGCAGCGTGATGCCGAGCTCTTCCTCGAGCCGCTGGACGCTCCGGCTCACCGAAGACGTCGGAAGTCCTAGGCTTTCAGCGGCGCGCGTGAAGCCGCCGCTCTCGACAACGCGAACGAACGTGGTGGCTCGATTGAGGTCCATTGATGCCTAAAAGACAATAGCCTCTTGCCTCGATGCTAACTAGTGCAATTCGAGCAACAGTCCATAGTGCCCCTCATGTCGAAGATTCCGGCCGTCGTGCGCACTCTCTTAGGGCTCGCGTTTGTCGTGTTCGGGCTCAACTATTTTCATCCGTTCCTGCCCGCGCCCGCGATGGCCCCGGAGGTGATGAAGGAGGTGATGGCCTTGATGGTGCCGTTCATCGGGGCCAAGTACATGGGGCTCGTCAAAGCGATCGAGATCATCGCGGGCTTGCTCCTGATCTCCAACATGTTCGTGCCCCTCGCACTCACGTTGCTCGCACCGATCCTTGTCGGCATCACGGTGTTCCACATCTCGCTCGAGCCGAGCGGGTTGCCGCTGCCGCTGGTCCTCGTCGTCCTCGAGATCGCGTGTGCGTACTTCTACCGCGATGCGTTCCGCCCGATGTTGCAAGCGAAGACTAGCCCGCACACCGCGACGCCCGCGAAAGCCACGCCGGCTGATCGCGGTACAGTCGCTGCGTGATCCCTGGACCTCGGACTGATCGTGCTCCTCGCGACCCTGCTCATCCTCTTCGCGGCGCTCGCGTGGTTGTTGGCGTGGCGGGCGGTATCGCCGCCTACAAAGCCGCCGAACTGGTGCGCCTGCTCGACAAGGCCGGGGCCACCGTCGATGTAGCGATGACGCCGCGCGCCCAGCACTTCATCACCGCGATGACGTTCCAGGCGCTGACGCGGCGGCCGGTGTTCACGGATCTGTTCTCGCTCACCGACGAAGAAAAGATCGGCCACATCCAGCTCGCGGATGCCGCCGACCTCGTCGTGATCGCACCCGCGACCGCCGACCTCTGCGCGCGCATGGCCGCGGGCACGGCCGACGATGCGGTGACCGCGATCGCTCTCGCGACGCGAGCGCCGGTGCTGCTCGCACCCTCGATGAACGTCAACATGTGGAACCACGCGTTGACCCAGCGCAACCTGACCACGCTGCGCGACGTCGCTGGGTATCAGATCGTGGCGCCGGGCGATGGCTTCCTCGCCTGTGGTTGGACGGGGCCGGGACGGCTCGCCGAGCCGGTCGATATTGTCGAGGCGGCGGCGCACGTGTTGTCCGCGCAGGACCTCGCCGGCGTGAAGATCGTCGTCACCGCGGGGCCGACGTACGAGGCGATCGATCCGGTGCGGTTCGTCGGCAATCGCAGCTCCGGCAAGATGGGCGCGGCGATCGCGGCGGCGGCTCAGCGCCGTGGCGCGGAGGTGCGGTTGATCTTCGGTCCGAGTGGCGTCGCGCCGCCGGTCGGCGTGCAGACCTCGCACGTCGAGAGCGCCGCGCAGCTCGGCTGGGCGCTCGACAACGCGGTCAAAGATGCGGATGTCGTCGTGATGACGGCGGCGGTCGCGGATTTCAGGCCGGCGAACGTCGCCGATCAAAAGCTCAAGCGCGGCACGCAGAAGACCATGGCGATCGAGCTCGTCGCGAATCCCGATCTGCTCGCGGGCTTGGCCAAGGCGCGCAGAGGCAAGCGACCGCTACTCGTGGGCTTCGCGGCCGAGACCAACGATGTCATCGCGAATGCCAAGGCGAAGCTCGTGACGAAGGGATGTGACCTCGTCGTCGCGAACGACGTTGCCGAGCCCGGCGCGGGCTTTGCGGTCGATACGAACCACGTCCAGCTCGTCGACGCGAGCGGCGTGACCGACGTGCCGTCGGCCTCGAAGGCCGAGGTCGCACACCGCATTCTCGATAAGGTTGTCTCCATGCGCCTGTACGCGCCCAGCCGCCTGGCCGGCGGAGCTAGATCAGGATCCCTGGCGCCGGGAACTTCGAGCAAAACTCGCGAACCTCGCCGGAAATCTTCGCGTGCAACGCCGCGTCGCTAGGCGCCGCGACGACCTGCGCCATCCACGCGCCGATCTGCTTCATCTCGGCTTCCTTCATGCCGCGTGACGCGACCGAAGACGTGCCGAGCCGGATGCCCGACGGATCGAACGGCTTCCTCGGATCGAACGGGACCGAGTTGTAGTTGAGCTCGATGCCGGCAGCGTCGAG
>JAYWCI010000273.1:0-31691 GCA_043780895.1 Kofleriaceae bacterium
GCGGCGAGGCGATCGCGCTCCTTGACGCGCTCGTAGGCCTGCGACGATTCGATCACGCGTGCGGCCGCGATCGCGAGGCCCCGAAAGCTATCGAGATCGTCGGCGTCGAACGCGGTATCGGTGCGGTCGTCGCGCACGCAGAACAGGCCGAGCAACCACGGGCCTTGCTCGGTCTCGGCCGAGCCGAACAACGGAAAGATGACGGAGGCCGAGAGCTCCTCGACACGCGTGCGCAAGGCGACGAGCGCGGTCCGCTTCGCCTCGAGATCGGGCGGCGTGCGCTCGCCGGCATTCGGGGTCTGATCGAGCTCGCGCTGGAGCTGCTCGAGATCGAGATAACCGGTGCGCACGCGATCGAGCAGGATGCGCTCGGTGTTCGCATCGAGCCGCTCGGGCGGGGGCGTGCCGAGGAAGCTCGCGCGATCGAATCCGGCACCGTCGGCATCGAGCAGGTACATCGAGGCATCGGTGACGCGCCGCGATTCCTCGATCGCGGCGGTGATCTTGGTGACCATGTCGGCGACATCGACGACGCCAGGCAGCTGCTTGCGGACCGCCTCGATCTTGCCACGGAGCTCGGTGCCCTGGCGCAACAGCCAGCGGTTGATGCTGTTCTCGAGCCAGCTCCGGATGGGCTCGAACAAGATCAAGATCACGAACGCGGCGACGAGCGCGTTCAGGAGATACAGGCCCTGCTGCCCGCTGCCGACCCAGTACAGCAGGAAGCCGTACACTGCGGAGAGCAACACGACGAGCGAGCCGAGCACCGCCATCTTGCCGACGAGCTCGTTGAGATCGAGCAGTCGGTTGCGGAACAGAGTCTGCGACAAGAAGTACAGGTAGAGGATGCCGAGCACGTTGCCGATCGCCGGCCACGCGATGCCGAACCGCGGCAACACGTCGGTCAGGGTCAGCGTGGTCGCGACGAACCCACCGAGCGCGAGGTAACCGACGCGCGTGCGCTCGACCCGCTTTGCCGTCGCGCGGTACTGGCGCCAGAGATCGTAGACGCAGCGATAGAGGCCGCCGAACACGTAGGTGCCGAACGGCACGAGGAACCACGTGCTCTCGTGGATCGGCTTGTAGATCGCCGAGGTGATCAACCCGGCGTACGCGAGCATCGTCCACGCGAGCGTGACGCGCGGCCCGCGGTTCGGACCACCGATCGAAGGTTGCGCGAGAAAGATCCGGAAGAACCGGATCGCGGTCGGCGGAATCGTGGCGGCGGCCCACAGCGCGAGCCAGCGCATCACCGGGCTGCCGGTCGCAGCATCGATGAACGAGCACAGGTGCCACGCCGAGACCGTGAACGTGAATGCCGCGAACGCGGTGTACATGCGGTCCGAGCGCGAGCGCAGCAACACCGACGCACCGATCGCGAGGATCAGCAGCGCGGCGAGCAGTGCCGAGACGGCCTGGACGTCCATATCCGACGGTCAGTCTAGCCGACCGCGGCGATGAACGCTTTGCGCATGGCAGTCGCGTCGACGAACCGGTCTTGTGGCAGCTTCGCGAGGGCGACCGCGAGGAGGCCGCGAAGTGCCTCGGGCACCAGATACAGCGGTGGCGGCTTGTCGATGTGGGCCTGGCACACCTCCATGAAGGTGTTGCCGGTGAACGGCAACTCGCCCGCGAGCACTTGAAACATCGTGATGCCGAACGCGTAGAGGTCGGCGCGCGCCGTGAACTGCTCGCCCTGGATGACCTCGGGCGCGGCGTACGACGGCGAGCCGATGCTCATGAACGAGTCTTGCGGGTTGACCGGCAACAGCGCGAACCCGATCCACACCGCGCGATCGGCGAGCATCACGTTCTCGGGGCGCGCCTCGCCGTGCACGCGCTTGGCGGCGTGGATCGCGGCGAGCCCGTCGAGCAGCTCGACCACGATCGGCTTGAACGCGGCGACCGGCTTGGGCATCTCGGTCGCGAGCGTCGGACCGTCGAGCCATTCGTACGCGAGGAACGAGCGGTCGCCCGCGGTGCCGACCTCCATCAGCTTGCACACGTGCTGATTGCGAATCGCGCCGATCGTCATGTGAAACTTCGCGAGCTGGGCATCGGTCGGCGCCGCGTGATGGACGAGCAGTGCGACCTGCACACCGGTGATGTAGTGATGCGCCTGCCACATCGTCCCGGTTCCGCTGGTCGCGACGAGCTGATCGATGAGATACGGCCCGATCGACTCCAGTAGCTCCGGTACCTCCACCCGGTGATCGTAGCCTGGTACCGTGGGCGCGTGGTTAATTCAGCGTTCGCGAAACTGCCAGCCGTGCACGCCCTGGCAGATCGCGCGGGCGAGGTCCCGCGGTGGGCCGCGATCGAGGCCGCGCGCACGCTGATCGCGAAGGCGCGCGCGACCATCGCCGCGGGCGCGACCGAATTCGAGATCTCCGACGACGACCTCCGTGCCGTGGCGAACGAGCTCTGTCGCCCGTCGTTGCGGCGGGTCATCAATGCCACGGGAGTGGTGCTCCATACCAACCTCGGGCGAGCGCCGCTCGGGGGCGATGCGCAGCAGGCGATCCAGGAGCTCGCGAGTGGCTATTCGAACGTCGAATATGATCTCGCGAAGGGCCAGCGTGGCTCGCGCCACGATCACTTGCGCGAGATGCTGCGCACGCTGACCGGCGCCGAGGACGCGATCGTGGTGAACAACAACGCCGCGGCGACCGTGCTCGGGCTCGCGGCGCTCGCCCAGGATCGCGAGATCGTGGTGTCGCGCGGCGAGTTGATCGAGATCGGCGGCTCGTTTCGCTTGCCCGACATCCTCGCGCTGTCGCGCGGGGTGATGGTCGAGGTCGGCACCACGAACAAGACCCACGTGCGCGACTACGAGCAAGCGATTCGTTCGGCGACCGGACTCTTGCTCAAGGTCCATCGCTCGAACTTCGCGATCGTCGGGTTCACGGCGGAGGTCGCACTGGCCGACCTCGTCGCGCTCGGGCGCGCGCGAGGCATCGCCACGATGATCGACCTCGGCTCGGGCATGTTGATCGAGCGCGAGCAACAGCGCGAGTGGGGCTTGCCCGAGGAGATCACGGTGAAGGAGGCGGTCGCGAGCGGCGCCGACCTCGTGACGTTCTCCGGTGACAAGCTGCTCGGTGGACCGCAGGCAGGCATCTGCGTCGGCTCTGTGGCGGCGATCGAGCAGGCCCGCAAGCACCCGCTGATGCGCGCGCTGCGCCCCGACAAGCTGACGCTCGCCGCACTCTCGGCGACGCTCGCTATGTATCGCGACGGCCGTAGCGACGAGCTCCCGGTGATCCGGATGATCGCGAAGTCACCGGAGCAGCTGAGGGCTGCCGCCGATGCCGTCGTCCAATCGATCTGCGTGGTCTTGGAAGGCGAGCACACCCACGGTATGGCGATCGACGGGCTCGATGTCGCGCCGTGCATCTCGACGATCGGCGGCGGCGCGATGCCGACCGCCGAGTTGCCCTCGTTCGCGGTCCGGTTACCCAGCGAATTCGAACCGATGCTGCGCGCGGCCCACGTCATCGGCCGCATCGCCGACGGTAAGGTCTGGCTCGACCTGCGGACCGTCGCCGACGAAGAGCTGTTCCAGCTGATCGCGGCGGTACAGTCCTGTGTTATGTCGCGAGCGTGACTCCAAGGGTTGTCGCCATCGCAGGTGGCAAGGGTGGTGTCGGCAAGAGCCTGGTCGCGGCCAATGTCGGCATCTTCCTCGCGACGCTCGGCAAGCGCGTGATCCTGGTCGACGCCGCGTTCGGCGCGCCGAACCTCCACATCTTCGCAGGCGTGCCGCGCCCGACCCGCAGCCTGTCCGAGGCGTTCGCGCGCGCAGATGGTACGGCGGTGTCCCTCGCCGAGCTCGCGGTCGCGACCCACGTGCCGAACGTGCGGTTGATCGGCGGCATCTACGATCCTCCGAGCGTCGCGAACGTCACGAGCGAGCAAGTCTCGCTGATCGCGGGCCAGCTCCACACGCTGCCCGCCGATTGGGTCGTGGTCGATCTCTCGCCCGGGCTCGGCTCGGCCACGCTCGATCTGTTTCTCGAGGCCGACATCGGCCTGATCATCGCGGTCCCGGACCCGACCTCGATCGAGCTGATGCATCGGTTCGTGCGCGCCGCGTTTCTCAAGGCACTCGAACGGCGGGGCCTCGGTGCGCTCGCTGCCAAGGTCGGGATCGGTCCGCACGAGGGCGGGGCGCCGAGCGCGCTCGATGTCTACCTCGCGGCGGTCGCGACGCCGGATACCGACGTCGAGGGGCTGCGCGAAGCGATCCTCGGCTTCTCGCCGCACCTGATCATCAACTCGGCGCGTTCGAAGTCCGACATGGAGCTTGGCCGTGCGGTCGCTTCGGCGGCGCGCCGCCGGCTCGGCACGCCGATTCGCTACCTCGGTCATCTCGAGTACGACGAGGCGGTGTGGTCCTCGACGCGGCGTCGCCGGCCGCTCCTGATCGAGCATCCCGAGACCCGGATCGCGAAGTGCTTCGAGCGCGTCGCGCGTGGCCTGCTCGCGGTGCGCGCGCCCGATCACGGTGACGTGTTGCCGAGCGATTCGCACTACGACCTGCTCGAGGTGCCGCCGACCGCGAGCTTCGAAGATATTCGCCGCGCGAACCGCCGGATCCGCGATGTCTACGGCGCCGAATCGATCGCGGTGTCGGGGCTCTACGATCCCGCGAGCCTCGAAGCGGTGCATCGCCGGCTCGACCTCGCCTACACGACGCTGATGGACGCGGCGAAGCGCAAGGACTACGACAACGAGCTGTTTCCCGATGGTGTGCCGATGCCGGTCTCGGCGCCGGTCCACGATGCGACTGCTCCGACCCCGCGCGCGGTCGTCAAGAGCGAGGATCCCGCGACGCTCGCGGCTCGCCCGCCGATGCCCGATATCGGCCCGCGTACCGAGTTCAGTGGCCCGCTGCTCCGCCAGATCCGCGAGGCGGTCGGGGTGGAGCTGCGCGAGATCGCCGAACGCTCGAAGATCGGCATGGCCTACCTCCAGGCGCTCGAGGGCGAGGTCTTCGCGAAGCTGCCCGCCCACGTGTACGTCCGAGGCTTCCTCGCCGAGTACGCACGGGCGCTGGGGCTCGATCCCGAGCGAGTCAAGCAGACCTACCTGGATCGCTACCGAGCCGCGCGCTCACACGCCACCGAAGCGCCTCGGGAGCCTGCAACTCGTGACGACGACGAGGCCGCCAAGCCTTGATCGCTTCGGGCTGCGCCACTACGATCGCCGCATGGCGACCCTGATCGACAATCCCAAGCGCGCGCGGCAGCTTGCTCGTGCGATCGCCTCGGACCTGACCCTGTATCACGAGCCGAAAATTCTCGAGGGCATCGCCAACGACAACCTCTTCGAGGTGATGGCGGACGAGATCACGGAAGGTCGCGAGCTGTTCAAGAGCCGCGTCACCGAGGACATCTTCGGCCAGCACATCTACGAGCGCGCGATCGTCGACGTGCTCGTGAAGTCGAAGGGCCACGTCAAATCGAAGATCTGGTGATCGGTCCCGACGAACTCGAAGAGGAAGCCGAGCCTTCAGCGCTTCATCGGATCGAGGTCGTCACGGCGAGCCGCCTCGATGCGGCCATCACGGTGGTGCTCGCGGAGACCTCGCGCGCCCAGGTCCAGCGCCTGATCGAAGATCAGCGCGTGCAGCTCAACGGCATCACCGTCACCAAGACCGGGCAGAGGGTTCGGTTCGGCGACGTCATCGACGTCACCGTGCCGCCGCCTGTCGCGCTCGAGGTGTTACCGGAGAACATCCCGCTCGTCGTGCTCTACGAGGATGCCGAGCTGGTCGTGATCGACAAGCCGGCCGGGCTCGTCGTCCATCCCGCGGTCGGTCACGCGACGGGGACGCTGGTCAACGCGCTGATGTTTCACTGCAAGGATCTCTCGGGCATCGGCGGCGTGATGCGACCCGGCATCGTGCATCGGCTCGATAAGGACACGAGCGGTGTGATGGTCGTGACCAAGACCGATCGCGCGCACGCGCACCTGACCGAGGCGTTCGCCGCGAAGTCGCGCGGCGACAAAGGCGGCATCGAGCGCAGCTACCTCGCGATCACGTCGCCTGCACCGCCGCAGAAGCGCGGCGCGTTGCGCACGCTGTACGGTCGCCACGCGACGAACCGCAAGAAGTTCTCGTCGAAGGTCGCGACCGGCAAGACGGCGGTAACGCACTGGGAGACCGTCGAGCCGCTGCACGATGCGGCGCTCGTCAAGTTCGTGCTCGAGACCGGGCGCACCCATCAGATCCGGGTGCACGCGAGCGATCACGGCTGGGCGCTCGTCGGCGATCCGGTCTATGGCCACAAGCCGCGCGACGAGCGGCTCGCCGAGGTCGCGCGCGTGCTCGATCGCCAGGCGCTGCACGCCGCGGTGCTCGCATTCGATCATCCCGTGACTGGCGAGCGCCAGCGGTTCGAAGCGCCGCTGCCTCCCGATCTGATCGCGGCGAAGGCCGCGCTTGCCTTGCCGTGATCGCGTACTTCGAGCCGCAGCCGCCCGATGCCGGCGACGTCCCGACGGTGTTCCCGAGCCCGTTCGCGGTGCCTCCGCACCCGATCGCGATGCGCGCGATCGCGGAGCTCGAGGTCGGCCCGCTCTCCGAGGGTAAGATGTTCGGCGTGCTCGTCGTGCGCGATCGCGGAGGTCGCCTCGGCTATCTCCGCGCGTTCAGTGGGATGCTCGACGGCAGCTGGCACCACGCCGGGTTCTGCGGCCCGGTGTTCGATCACGCGGCCCGCGAGGCCTTCTGGCCCGCTGGCGAGGCCGAGCTCGGCGTGCTCGCTGCCGAGCAGCGCGAGGTCGATGCGGATCCTGCACACGCCGCGCACGCCGCGCTCGTCGCCGTACATGCCGCGGAGCTCGCTGCCCTCGACGCGCGCCATGCCGAGCGCAAGGTCGCGCGCACCGCGGCACGTGCCGCCGGTGCGAGTGCGAGCGGGCTCGATCACGAGAGCCGCGGTGATTCCGCCGAGCGCCGCCAGTACAAAGCCGCGCATGTCACACAGCTCGCGCCGCTCGTGACCCGGGTGAGCGAGATCGCCGCGCGCAGCGCCGCACTCGGCGAGCAGCGCGCCGCACGCTCGCGAGAGTTGCTCGTCGCGATCCAGGACACGTATCAATTCGCGAACGCACGTGGCGAGGTGCGATCGTTGCGCGCCATCTTCGCGCCCGATTCACCGCCGGGCGGGGCAGGTGATTGCGCCGCGCCGAAGCTGCTCGCGCACGCATATCGCGAAGGGCTCGCGCCGATCGCGCTCGCCGAGGTCTGGCTCGGGCCACCGCCGGTCGCGGGCGATCGCCGTGCGAACACCTGTTACCCGGCGTGCCGCGGCAAGTGCGCGCCGATCCTCGCGCACGTGCTCGACGGTCTCGCGGCCGAGCCCGCACCGATCTTCGGCGACGCGACCCTCATCTCGAGCGACGAACCGCGCACGGTGTTCGAAGATCGCTGGCTCGTCGTGGTTGCCAAGCCGATCGGGCTGCTCTCCGTGCCCGGGCGCAGCGGCCTGCTCACCGATTCGGTCGCGACGCGGCTCGCCGCGCGCTACGGCGCAGCCCACGTCGTCCACCGCCTCGATCTCGACGTGTCGGGCCTGATGCTCGTCGCGAAGGATGAAATGACGTACGTGATCCTCCAGCGCATGTTCGCGCGCCGCGAGATCACGAAGCGCTACGTCGCCGTGCTCGATGGGGTGGTGACCGGTGACCATGGCTCGATCGATCTCGCACTGCGCGTCGACCTCGAAGATCGGCCGCGCCAGATCGTCGATGCGGTCCACGGCAAGTCGGCGCTCACGATCTGGCGCGTGCTCGCGCGCGATGCACGGACCACGCGCGTCGAGCTCGTGCCGCACACCGGCCGCACGCACCAGCTGCGCGTGCACTGCGCGCATCCCGCTGGGCTCGCGACCCCGATCGTCGGCGATCGGTTGTACGGCACGCCGGCGCCACGGATGTTGCTCCACGCCGAGCACCTCGCGTTCGCTCACCCTCACTCGGGCGAGCGAATCGCCCTCGATCTGCCGGCGGCGTTTTAGGTGCCCTCTGGCCCCCCGTGAAGGCGGTTTTCGATATGGTCCGCGGAATGAAAAAATTTTCGATCGTTCTCCTCGCCGCGCTCTCGTTTGCCGCATGTAAGAAGGGCGGAGGCGCGAGCGAGTGCGCGTCCGTCGTCCCGGCCGCCATCGACCGTTCGATGCCGGACATGAAGAAGGAGATGGCCGGCGTTCCCGACGACAAGATCGCGGCGTTCGGCACGGCGATCAAGGGCGTGATGGTCAAGCACTGCACCGAGGACAAGTGGTCGGCGGACGTCCTCAAGTGCCTCTCGGCGGGCAAGACTGGCGACGACATGCAGAAGTGCAGCAAGGCGATCCCGAAGGATCAGCAGGACAAGCTCGACAAGGACATGGAAGAGGCGATGAAGCCCCTCATGGCCGACATGATGAAGGCAGCGGGCGGCGGCGCGCCCCCGGCCGGCGAGATGGCGGGCTCGGCCGCTCCGGCTCCGGCCGGCGAGATGGCAGGCTCGGCCGCTCCGGCGGGCTCGGCGGCTGGCTCGGCCACCCCGTAATTTCAGCGCTACGTTAGTTCGAAGGAAGCCGGCCCGACAGCGATGTCGTGGTCGGCTTTTGCGGTCAGTCAGCCTCGAGACCGTACTGGCGCAGCTTCTTCCACAGCGTCGTGCGGTTGATGCCGAGCATCTGCGCGGCCTTCGTCTTCTGGTTCTCGCAGAGCTCGAGCACCTTCAAGATGTGCGCGCGCTCGAGCTCGTCCAAGGTCGGCACGTGGTCGCCAACAAACGTCGCGAACGCGGCACCGGCGGCGGGCGCGCGCGGCCCCGCGACATCGGCGACTTCGAGGATGTCGCCGGCCGCGAGGATCACGGCGCGCTCGATCGTGTTCTCGAGCTCGCGCACGTTGCCAGGCCAGCGCTGGGTCGCGAGGTGCGCGAGCGCGGCATCGGAGAGCACGACCCGACCGCGCTCGGCGCGCAGCGCGGCTTGCTCGGCGAAGTAGCGCGCCAGCAGGCCGATGTCGCCGGGACGATCGCGCAACGGCGGCACTTCGATCGTGATCACGGCGAGCCGGTAGTAGAGATCCTCGCGGAAGACGCCCGCCGCGATCTGATTCTGCAACGTGCGGTTCGTCGCGGCGATCACCCGCGCGTCGACGCGGATCGCCGCGTTGCCGCCGACCGGCTTCACTTCGCCGTCCTGCAGTGCACGCAGCAGCTTCGGTTGCAGCTCGAGTGGCAATTCGCCGATCTCGTCGAGGAACAGCGTGCCGCTATCGGCCGCGACGAACAACCCGCGCTTCGAGGTGTCGGCACCCGTGAACGCACCGCGCACGTGACCGAACAGCTCGCTGTCGAGCAGCGTGCCGACGAGCGCACCGCAGTTGACCGGCACGAACGCCTGCGCTGCGCGGCGACCCGCGAAGTGCAGGGCGCGTGCGACGAGCTCCTTGCCCGTGCCGCTCTCGCCAGTGACGAGCACGGTCGCATCGGAGTGCGCGACCTTGTCGATCGTCTCGCGGAGCTGGCGCATCGCCGGCGAATCGCCGACCATCGAGCCGTACGCGAGGCGCTTCGTGAGCGCGTTGTGGGTGTGGCGCAGCTCGTCTTCGGCGAGCGCGCGGTTGACGCACAAGCGCAGTTCGTCGGGAGAGAACGGCTTGCCGATGTAGTCGCGCGCGCCGAGCTTCATGCCGCGGACGGCGGTGTCGATGGTCGGGTATGCGGTGATCAACAACACCGCCGGTACCGGATCGCCGACCAACAGCTTCGGCAAGAGCGACACGCCATCCTGGTCGGGCAGGTTGATGTCGCAGAGGATGAGGTCGAACTTGTTGCGTGAGCCATCTCGGGTCATTGCCGCGATCGCGCCAGCGGCAGAGTCGACGGCTTCGACCTGATGCCCGGCTCGGGTCAGCACTTCCGAGCACAGGCTTCGGATGCCACGCTCGTCGTCGACGACCAGAATGCTACTCACGACACGTTGGGTATCACGACCCTGAACTCGACACCACGACCGTTCGGGCCGTCGACCAGCTCGATCGAGCCGCCGGCGGTGGCCACCAGGTGCTTGCAGACGGCCAGGCCGAGGCCGGTGCCCGTTCCTGGGGCCTTGGTCGTGTAGAACGGGTCGAACACCTTCGCGCGGGCTTCGACGGGGATCCCAGGACCGTCGTCGGAGACCGTGATGAGCGTCGCGATATCGCCGGGCAGCGGCTTGGCGGTCACCTTGATCGTGCCGCCGTTCGTGAATGCCTGCGCGGCGTTCTGGACCAGGTTGACCAAGACTTGCTGGAGCTGGCTGGCCTCGATCGAGATCAGCGCCTCGGTGGTGACCTCGGTCTGGAACACCGCGCGAACCTTCTTGAGCTGCGGCAGGACGAGCGCGCCGACATGCTCGATCACGACACTCGGGCGCGACGTCCCCGCGGTCGCACCCGAGCCGAAAGCCGGCTCGCTCGGCCGCGGCGCGCGCGCGTATTCGAGCAGCGTACCGATGATCTTCTTCATCCGCTCGGCTTCATCCGCGATCAGCTCGAGCGCGCCGCGATCAGGATGATCGGCGGGCTTGTCCTCGAGCATGAGCTTCGCGTAGCCGAGCACGGTGGTGAGCGGGTTGTTGATCTCGTGTGCGACTTGCGCGGACATCACGCCGACCGAGGCGAGCCGATCACCGCGCGCGAGTGCCGAGGTCAGCTCGGCGCGCTCGGCGATCCGCTTGGCCATCTCGTCGACCGATCGCGCGAGCGTTCCGATCTCGCCGGGGCCCTGGACCGGCGGTTCGTCGGGCGTCATGCCGGCGGCGATCACGTCGGCACGGCGGGCGAGGTCGGCGAGCGGGCGGGTGAGGCGGCGCGCGAAGAACGCACCGAGCGCGAGGGCGATCGCGAGCGCGGCGATGCCGATCGTGAGCGTGTCGCGGGTCGTCCGGCGAGCGAGCGCGTACGCCTCGGCCTCGGGCTGGCGATGGATGATCGCCCAGCGCACGCCGCGCAAGGATTGATAGCTCGACAGATTGCGATACGCGCTGACCCAGCCGCCTTGCGAGAGTGTGCCTTCGACCGTCGACGACAGTGCGTGATCGACGACCGGATCACCGACGAGCGAGGTCGCCGAGAT
This sequence comes from Kofleriaceae bacterium, assembly GCA_043780895.1. Taxonomy (GTDB): domain Bacteria; phylum Myxococcota_A; class Polyangia; order Haliangiales; family Haliangiaceae; genus JABFXX01. Next base: position 11,126 of record JAYWCI010000273.1, read on the forward strand.
GCCGGTCGGAGCGCTCGTCGCCACCGGCACGCCGCGCCCATCGATCACGATCACTTGCGCACCTGGTCCGAGCCGCGCGGACGCGATCACGTCGTGCACGAACGCGAGATCGAGCGTCGCGACGAACACCCCCATCAGCTCGCCGGTGCGACCCCGCGCCTGCACGACCATGTGGATCTCGGGGTGCCCCTTCTCGAACACCGCATCACCGATGTAGCCGCCGAAGCTGTGCGAGCCGATGTCGAAGTCGCCGGGAATCGGATCGCCGAACACGAGCTCGCCTTCGGGCGACAGGATCGAGAGCGTCTTGACGATCGTGAGGTCGCGCCGCAACCGGCGCGCGAGCAGTTGCGTGCTGCGTTGGTCACCGGCGGCATCGGCCCACTGCGACGCCGCGAAATCGACCGTGCGTCGAGCATCTTGCAACGTGCCATCGAGCGCCGCCCCGAGTGCGCGAATATGCGCGAGCGCGCCGCGCTGGACCGCGTCTTCGACGTCGTGACGCGCGCGTGAGATCGCGAGCGAACCGACGACGACGGTCGGCACCACGGCGGCGAGCGACAGGACGATCAGGACGCTCCAGCGCAACGACGACTTTTTCGTCTTCACTTCGTCGACTCCAGGCGACGCCAGCCGCGGCGCACCCCCGCGATCGCTTCTTCCGGCGTCGCATCACCCGCGATCACCGCCGTGACGGCCGGGTTGAGATCGTCGAACAACAGCGGCGTGACCACGGTGTGCGGCAGGCGCTCCGCATGCGCGAGCGCGGCGAGCGTGTGCTGCACGAGCGTGGTCGCGTGACCTTGCGCAGCCTCGAGCGTCGGAATCGTCGCGAAGGCGTCGCTGAAGATCAGCGACACGGGCTCGGACGTCAGCTCTTGCGCGAGCCGCCACCCGGCGGCGGCTTGCGGCGCGCATTTCGGCACGACCAAGAGCTGGCCGCCGCGCGGTGCGTGCGCGAGCTCCGAGACTTCGATCTGATCGCGATCGCGAAGATCCGCGAGCTGCCACGGGCCGGTCACCCAGTACGCGAGCTCGTGCGCATTCCAGCGCCGCAGCTCGTCGGGAGCTTCGCTGCCCGCGCTCGGTGGCGCCGCGGCAAGGGATCCGAACAGGTCCGCGAACTCGCGTAGCGCGCGGACCGCGCCCTCGCTCTCGATCTGCGTGGGCTCGAGCTCGACGCCTTCGGCGCGCAACCATGGCACCATCCAGTAGCCATCGACACGCACACCGAGCGGATGCGCGAGCCCGCTGGCCTGCGCGCGCGCGGCTGCCGCGGTGAGCTCGGCCACGCTCGGCCCCACCGGGGGCGTGCCGTTCACGCGCACGACGACGAGCCCGTCGATCGATTGAGGTACCGCCCACAGCGCGCCTTCGACGAGCGCGAGTTGCTTCGCGATCGGCGACCACCCGGCAGTCGCGAGGTGCTCGGGCGGCGGTTGCAACAGGTGCGCGGCGACGAGGCCTGGCAACCAGGTCGCATCGATCCGGATCAGGTCGGGGCAGTCTTGGCCGCCACGCAACAGCTCCGTGATCACCTGATGACCGCGCGCGAACGGCACGAGCGACGCGTCGACGACGAGGCCACGCTCCCCGATCGTGGTGTTGAACAGCTCGGTCTCGCTCGGGTTGAACGTGTGGAGAAACCGGATCGCGCGGCTGCTACTCGGAGCGGGCGGCGAACCGCAGGCCGCTACAGCCGCTGCAAGCGCGAGACACCGCACCCCAACACTCTACGTGTTATTGAAGGCGCGTGCGCAGCATGACCGGGTTCGGACGTGGGGTCGCCGAGCAGGGCGGCATCCGCGCGACTGTCGATCTTCGTAGCGTCAACCACCGCTTCCTCGATCTCAAGCTGCGCGCCACGTTCGGGCCCGCGCTCGAGGAGCAGGTCAGCGCAAAGATCCGCGCCGCGGTCGAGCGCGGCAGCATCGCGGCCGCGGTTTACGTCGTGCGCCAGGCCACGCATGCCTCCGCGCTGCGCATCGATGAAGCCGCCGCTCACCACGCGCACTCGACGCTGCACCACCTATCGACCACGCTCGGGCTGCCACCGCCGGATCTCGCCCTCGTCCTCGCGCAACCCGGTGTGGTGATCGCGCGCGGCGAGGAGCCCGAGGCCGAGGCACCCGATGCGGTGGTGTTCGCCGCGCTCGAGCAAGCGCTCTCGCAGCTGCAAGAGATGCGCGCGACGGAAGGTCGGGCGCTCGAGCGCGAGCTGGTCGCGCGGATCGACGAGCTCGCGCGGCTACGTGCCTCGATCGAGACCCACGCTGCGGGCGTCACCGAGCAGCTCCACAAGAAGTTACTCGAGCGGCTTGCGCGGCTCGTCGGTGAGACCGCGGTCGATCCGACCCGGCTCGCGCAAGAAGTCGCGCTGCTCGCCGAGCGCGCCGATATCACCGAGGAGCTCGTCCGCCTTGCCTCGCACCTCGAACAGGCCCGCGAGATCATCGCCGGACCGGCGGCGGCGGGGCGCAAGCTCGACTTCTTGGTCCAGGAGCTCGGACGCGAGCTCAACACGATCGGCTCCAAGTCGCAGCGCACCGAGATCAGCTCGACGATCGTAGACGCCAAGTCGGTGCTCGAGAAACTGCGCGAACAAGTTCAGAACGTCGAGTAACAGGGGTGGGGCCACGAGCAATGCGCCCCAAAGAGGTCCGCAAATCCGATCACGATCGCCGTGCGGTACACCGGCCGAATCCCCCGCGAATCATGTTACATGAAGCAGGTGAGTGACCGTGGAGTCCTCGTGATCGTGTCGTCGCCTTCCGGGGCCGGCAAGACCACCCTGACGCGCCGGTTGATCACCGAATTTCGCCCGCAGCTCGAATTCTCGGTGTCGTACACGACCCGAGCGATGCGCCCTGGCGAGGTCAACGGCCGCGACTACTACTTCGTCACGCCCGAGAAGTTCCAGGCCATGGTCGAGGCCCACGAGTTCGCCGAGTACGCGAACGTGTTCGGCAACCGCTACGGCACGGCGCAGGGCCAGATCGACCACGCGCTCGATGCCGGCCACGACATCATCTTCGATGTCGACTGGCAGGGCGGCCAGGAGCTGTCGAAGCGTTGGCCCCAGGATTCGCTGAAGATCTTCATCCTGCCGCCCGACATGACGACGCTCGAATCCCGTCTGCGCTCGCGCGCTACGGATTCTGCGGAGGTCATCGAGCGCCGCATCCGCAAGGCGAAGGACGAGCTCGGTCACTATCCCGAGTACCAGCACCTGATCGTCAACGACGAGCTCGAGCACGCGTACGCCGCGCTGCGCGCGACCTACCTGACGCGGCGCTACGGCTCGGTCGATCGGCCCGACATCTCCCACCCGCTCGCCGAGCTCGCCGCGAAGGTCAGCGATTCGACCGCCGCGCTCGCGCACGCACGCTCGCTCCTGAGCTGAGCTAGTCCGGTCACGGGCTCGGGTGGTTTGCCCGGAGTAACCATTCGGCTAGTAGGGCACGTTACGCAGTGCGTGGTACGCTTGGATGCTAACGCGCCGTGTCGCATCAACTCGACCAGATCGTTTCAGAAGTCGCGGGTTACGATCCCAATGCCGACCTGGCACTCGTCCGCCGCGCGTACGAGTTTGCTTCGCAGGCCCACGAAGGTCAGACCCGTAAGTCTGGTGATCCGTACGTCAGCCACCCGATTTCGGTCGCGCGGATCATCGCCGAGCTCAAGCTCGACGTGTCGTCGATCTGCGCGGGTCTGCTTCACGATTGTGTCGAAGACACGTCCGCGACCGTCGAGCAACTGAGCGAGACGTTCGGCAAAGAGATCGCGTACCTCGTCGACGGCGTGACGAAGCTCGGCAAGCTGCCGTACTCGACGCGCGAAGAGCAGCAGGCCGAGAACTTCAGGAAGATGCTGCTCGCGATGGCTCGCGATATCCGCGTCATCCTCGTGAAGCTGTGCGACCGCCTCGACAACATGCGGTCGCTCAATCACCTGCCGCCCGAGAAGCAGGAGCGCATCGCCGCCGAGACGATGCAGATCTACGCACCGCTCGCGAACCGCCTCGGTATCCAGTGGGTCAAGATCGAGCTCGAGGATCTGTCGTTCAAGTATCTCTATCCGGGCGAGTACGATCAGCTCGCCGCGGAGATCGCGAAGACTCGCGCGGAGCGGCTGGAGTACATCCATCACGTCGAGAAGCTCATCGAGAAAGAGATGAGCGACAATGGCGTGCCGTGCGAGGTGACGGGCCGCGCGAAGCACCTGTGGTCGATCTACTCGAAGATGAAGCGCACGCAGCGCCCGTTCGACGAGATCCACGATGCGATCGGCTTTCGCGTCGTCACCGACAACCAGATGCACTGCTATCAGGCGCTCGGTGTCGCGCACTCGACGTGGACGCCGATCCCGGGCCGGTTCAAGGACTACATCGCCCTGCCCAAGCCGAACCTCTATCAGTCGCTGCACACCGCCGTGATCGGTCCGCGCGGCGAGCGGATCGAGGTCCAGATTCGCACGAACGATATGAACCTCGTCGCCGAGAGCGGCGTCGCGGCGCACTGGAAGTACAAGGAAGCGGGCGCGGATGGCGGTCGCGAAGGCGTGCGCCCCGAGGACGACAAGAAGTTCGCGTGGCTGCGCCAGCTGATGGAGAGCCACAAGGAGCTCCGCGATCCGACGGAATTCCTCGAGTCGGTGAAGATCGATCTGTTCGGCGACGAGGTCTACGTGTTCACGCCGGGCGGCGACGTGAAGGCCTTGCCGAAGGGCAGCGTGCCGATCGATTTCGCGTACGCGGTGCACAGCTCGGTCGGCGATCACTGCTCGGGCGCGCGCGTCAACGGCATGATCGTTCCGCTCCGCTATCAGCTGCGCAACGGCGACACGATCGAGATCATCACGAACCCGAACCAGAAGCCGAACAAGGATTGGCTCAAGCTGGTCAAGACCGCGCGGGCGCGCACGAAGATCCGCTGGCTACTTCGCCAGGAGCAGCGCGACAAGGCCGTCGCGCTCGGCAACGATCTCGTCGAGAAAGCGCTGCGCAAGCACGACATGTCGATGGCGCGCGCCGAGAAAGGTCTCGACGTCGCCGCGAAGGCGCTCAAGTGCCAGAACGTCGACGAGTTGATCGTGCAGGTCGGCTACGGCAAGATCACGACCCAGCAAGTGATCGATGCACTGCCTGGCATCGTGAAGAAGGGCGACGAGCCCGCGGCGAAACCGGAGGGCGTGTTCAAGTCGCTGATCCGGAAGGTCACGACGCGGCGCACGCAGTCGCAAGGGATCAAGGTCGCCGGCGAAGAAGACGTCTTGGTGCGGTTCGCGAAGTGCTGCTCGCCGCTACCAGGCGATCCGATCACGGGCTTCATCACGCGCGGTCGCGGGGTCACCGTGCATCGGCGCGATTGCGACAAGGGGCTCGATCTCGATCCCGATCGTCGCGTCGAGGTCGAGTGGGATGGCGCGAGCAAGGCGCAACACGAGGTCGCGATCCAGGTGCTGTGCACGAACAAGCCAGGCTTGCTCGCGCACATCTCGCAGTGCTTCACCGATCAAGGAGTCAACATCAGCCAGGCGCACTGTCGTGCGACCGACGATGGACGCGCGGTGAATACGTTCCACGCGCTCGTGCGGGATCTCGATCAGCTCAAGCAGGTGAATCGCGCGTTGTCGCGAATCAAAGGCGTGTACTCGGTCGATCGTGTAGCTGCAGAAGCGACCTGAAGAACCGTTACTTGGTCTTTGGCGTCGCCGTACCGGGCGCACCCATACCGGCGAACAGCTCGACCGTGCTCGCGGTCGACTTGCGCGCCAGCTTGTTCTTGCGGCGGCGGCCGGCCTTCTCGTGCTTGTTCTTCCGCTTGACGGTCGTTGCTTTGGTGTTCGAGGCCATGACGGGCCAGTTTCTAGCCCCCAGTAACCCGACGTGTCAATCGTGTGCTACGTTGCATTTCGCTTGCCAGCGGGCGCCGCTGAGGGATTCCGACGATGAAGCTTTGCCCGAAGTGCCAGAAACAATTCAGCGATGACGCCAACTTCTGCCCCGTCGACGCGGCCAGATTGGTCCCGCTCGAGGCCCAGCAGCCGGGGGCGGATAGCCTGCTGGCACGCTTCGATCTGGGGCAGCGTCTAGGCGGCAATCGCACCGGTTCCGTCCTCCGAGCGACCGACAAGACGACGAAGCTACCCGTGGTCGTCAAGCTGGTCGCCCCGGCCGTCGTCTCGCTCCCGGGAGTCGCCCAGCGGCTCGAGCGCGAGCTCCGTCAGCTCGAGCGCGTGCAGAGCGCCGGCGTCGCGCGCGTGGTGGCCTCGGGCAAGCGCGGCGAAGAGACCTGGATGGCGATGGAGCTGCTCGAAGGCGCTCACACGCTCGAAGAAGCGATCACCGCGCGTGGCCCGGTCTCGCCGGAGCAAGCCGCCGATCTCATCGAGGTCGTCGGCGAGGCCCTGATCGAGGCAGCCCAGGTCGGTGTCGTGCACCGCGATCTCGCACCGAAGAACGTGCTGTTCGCGGGCCACGACTTGAAGCTCATCAACTTCTCGTTGCCGGTCCCGACCACGGTGAAAGTTCCAGGCGTCGCAGAGTTCGTCGCGCCGGAGCAACTCGATGGGCGTCCCGTCGATCAGCGTTCGAACCTCTACTCGCTCGGCGCGCTCTACTACTTCGTGCTCACCGGCCAGACGGTGTTCTCGGGCTCTGCCGATGAAGTGCAACGCCAGCACCAGAGCGGCACGATCAAGCCACCGTCGCAGCTGGTCTCCGAGATCGGGGCCGGCTCGCCGATCGAAGCGCTGATCCTGCGCGCCCTCGATCGCAGCCCGACCAAGCGGTTCTTGACCGTACGGCAGTTCGTCGACGAGGTCACGCGTACGGGGCACGGCGAAGTGATCGAGCTCAAGCCGCGCGTCCAGCGCCCGAAGGCCGAGCTCGTGTCGACGCTGATGGGCGTCCGCACCAAGCCGAACGCACTCGCGTCGGCGCCGACCGTGGGCACCGGCGTTCCGTCGGTCGCCGCGCCAGTCGTCGCGCAGGCGCGCGCCGCCTCGCAGCCCAACAACATGATGTCGACGATGATCGGCGTGTCGAGCGGCGCGCAATCCGCACAGGCCTCGGCGCCTGTCGTCGCGCCCGCGCCGCAACCGGCACAAGCCCCGCCGATGCAAGCCGCGCAAGCCGCACCGCTGAACATGCAGGTGACCGCACCGGGGCAAGGTCCGTCGGGGACCGTTCCGGCAGCACCGGTGATGCACGTGCCGATCGTGCCGATCGTTGTGGAGTCCGCGCCGGTGCAAGCGCCGCCCGCCGCCTCGCCCTGGGCGCAACAGGCTGCCGTCGCGCAGGTGATCCAGGCACCGGTGGTTGCGGCGCTGCAGGTCGCGCAGGTGCTCCAGGCGCCGGTCGTCGCCGCACCGCAGATCGCCACACCGCGCGTGGCGGCGCAGCCCGCAGGCAAGCAACGCGCACCCGAGCCCGGTCAGCAAAAGGGCAAGTTCCGCGAGACGATGTGGTTCAAGAAGGGCGACCTCGATACCAAGGCCGCGGTCGACGCTGCCGATGAGCGCGCGCGCACCGGCAAAGACGTCGACAAGGACAAAGCCGACTCGTTGCCGATGGACGAGCGCTACAAAGACGACGGCTCCATCACGCGCGGCGACAAGGACAAGTACTCGCTGCGCACCGGCGCGACGCAGATGATGCAGGCGCTGCGTCCGGACGCTTCCACTGCCGGTCAGAGCATGAACAAGGTCTCGGAGGATGCGCTCATCGGTGAGATGAAGGGCGGCCGCTCGAAGATCATCCTCGGGATCGTCGTCGCAGTCGTCGCGGTGATCTTGATCATCGCGCTGGCAGCGAAGTAACCAGCGCGCGCGTCTGATCTTCCGGATCCGTCGTCGTGCCTGCGGCGAGGTCGAGCTCGCCCTTCACGCACATCGCCGCGACCTCGGTGACGAGATCGGGGTGTGCGCCGGCGACGCCGATGACCGTGACTTCGCGAGCGATCAAGAAGCCCGGCAACGCGGCCGCGGGTGCGAGCACGGTGAGCGTCGCGCGCGGACCGGCGAGCTCGGCCGCGATCTCGAGCGAGGCTGCATCCGTCGCGATCACGCGCACCGGGCGCGCGCCGAGTCCCAGACTCGTGATCGCCGCGGTGACCTCACGCGGTCCCGCGACGGTGATCGCGCCGGCTGCGACGAGCTCCGGGTGAGTCGTGAGGACGACGGGGGTGAGGCCCTTCGCGCGCAGGATCGCGACGACGAACCGCGTGATCGCGGTCGCGCCGGTGACGACGACAGGATCGCGTGGGCCGAGGCCGGTGCGTGCGTAGAGCGTGTACGCGATCGCGAGATCGCCGGGAATCGCAGCCGCGGCCGCGCCCAGCTGCGCGAGCGGCTCGAAGCCATCGCCGAGCGCCACGACCCAGCGGCTCGAAACGCGGGCGGTCGAACCCTGCGGATCGCGCACGACCGCGTTGACGCACACCGCGGGTCCACCGCGGCGACAGACTTCACACTCGCCGCACGGATCGGCCGGGCCGATCAGGACGTGGGTTCCCACTGCGATCAACGCGCCGTCGGGGGCGGCGGTCACCCGCGCGAGCGCGGCACCGCTGGGTTGGCGCGCGAGCAGCTCGAGGTCGAGCAGCTCAGCTGGCGCGCCCGAGGCGTTCACCAATCGTCGCGGCCGTTGCGCTGCGCGGCGCCCGGATTCGCGAGGTCCGACGGGCGATCGGGCTCGACGTTCGGGTCGTGACCGACCGACGTCTCGCTGCCATCGTCGCCATTGACGCCGGTCGCATGACCGTTGTGACCATCGCCGGCGAACGACATCGCGAAGTCGTTGCCCTCGTTCTCGTATTGGCCCTCTTCGATGAGGTGCTCTTCTTCCAACGGTTCTGCGTGGAGCTCCTCGTGGAGCTCCTCGTGAGCTTCGTCGTGCGTCTCGACATCGGCGAGCGGTGCCGGTTGGCGCGCGGCCATGGACCCGGGGGCAGGCGGCGCAGCAGGCGGATTCGTGCGCGGAGCAGGAGCCGCAGGCGGAGCAGTGCGCGGGCTGGAGCCAGACGCAGGCGCGGCCACCGGCAAGCCCTGGCGAGCACGCCAGGTTTGCAACGCGGCGACCAGATCGTCGTACGGGATCATGGGGAGACGATATCACGTCATGCCGTGCTAATAGCTGCGCCATGGCGATCCGCCTGTACACATCGCCGGTTCTGCCGACCGAAGGCTTCGTGCACGGTTTCCCTGAGCGTGGCGGGGGTGTCTCGACCGGCGCACGAGCATCCTTGAATCTCGGCAAACGCTGGGGCGATAGCCTCGAGAACGTCGAGGAGAATCGCCGGTTGCTCGCCGTCCACGCGGGCTACGAGCCGAGCGCGCTGCAGGCCACCCGCCACGTCCACGGCACTGCGGTCTGGGCCGTCGGTGAACCGCTCGCGGCCGATGCCGAATTCGACGGTCTCGTGTGCGATCGCCCGGGTCCTGCGCTCGGCGCATTCGCGGCAGACTGCGTGCCGATCCTGTTCGCCGATCCGGTCGCGCGGGTCATCGGTGCGGCTCATGCTGGCTGGCGCGGCACGGTCAACGGCGTCGCGCCGAACGTGATCACCCGGATGACCGAGCTCGGTGCGAAGCCCGAGCGAATCCGGGTCGCCCTCGGTCCTTCGATCGGCCCGTGTTGCTTCGAGGTCGGGCCAGAAGTGGTCGACCAGTTTCGCGCCGCGCTGGGCGAGGTGCCGGGGTTGGTGGTGAAGGGCGCGGTCAAGGACCATCTCGACCTTCGTGTTGCACTGCGCAACATGCTCGAGCGTGCAGGTGTTGCCTCCGATACGATCGACGATCGACCGCCGTGCACGAAGTGCGAACCCGATCGATTCTTCAGCTATCGTCGTGATGGCAAGGATGGTGGTGTTCACATGGCGTTCATTGCTATGCGCTAGTGCGCTGCTCGGTGCTTGTAAGCCCGCGCATCCCTCGTCGTCACCCGTGGCTGGCACGCACGCCTCGCCGCGTCCAGGGTGGGGCGCGCGCGTGGCGCTCTCGATCGATCTCAAAGCGACCAAACCGCTGCTCGATTTTCCGGTCGCGATCCGGCTCACGCCTGACCGGTTCGACTTCAAGCGGATCGCAGCGAATGGCCACGACCTGCGCTTCACCGATGCCGCCAACGTCGATCTCACGTACGAGATCGAAACGCTCACGCCCCGTGGCGCCGTGATCTGGCTGCGCCTACCGAAGGTCGAGGTCGGCGCGGTCGCAAAGGTGACGATGTACTTCGACAACCCGAAGGCGCCGTACCTCGATGCGAGCGAGAGCCGCGAAGTCTGGCGCGCCGGGTTTGCCGCCGTGATCCACGGCATCGAAGAAGGTGGCGATAGCTCGCCGCGCGATGCGACCACCGGCGTCGTCGGTACGAACCCCGCGGAGGGCGTGTTCGGCGCCGCGTACTACTTCGCGACCAAGCAGCTCGATGCCGTCACCGTCAAGACCGAGCCACTCGATGGCGATCGCTCGCTGTGCGTGTGGATCCGGCCCGACACCGTCGAGGGCAAGGCGCGGATCGCGGGCTCGACCGGGTTCGCGATCGATCGCGATCGCGCGGGCCTCCGGTGTGGCGAGGCGACCGCGCCGAGCTCGCTCGCGGTCTACAGCTGGAAGTACGCGTGCTGCGTACACCACGCGGGCCGCGACGCGCTGTTCGTCGACGGCATCGCGACCGGCGAGCCCGGCGCGTCCAAGGATACGGCGCCGGAGTCCCCGGTCGAAGCGGGCGGCGCGCATGGCGACAAACCGGCGAAGCGGTTCGCCGGCATGATCGACGAGATCCGGATCTCGCACCTCGCGCGCGATCCGGCGTGGCTCGTCGCCGAGGTCGCCGAGCGCGGCAACGTCGTCGCATTCGGCGCGGTCGAGAACCTGAATTAGAGCTGGTAGCTCGCGGTCACGGTCGCCGTGAGCGGGATGCCCGGCGTGAAGTGCATCTGCTCGACCGCGGGAGATGTCGGCGTGATCGCCGAGGTATCGGCGAACTGGGCCTCGCGCCAAGCCTGATTGAACAGGTTGTTGAGCGTGAGGTTGAGGCCGAGCTTCTTCGTCGGTTGTACGCTCGCGATCAAGTCGAAGATGAAGTAGCCCTTCGCGGTCAGCGTATTGGCGTCATTGCCCGGGCGATCGGCGATGCCGCGACCGCGCAGCGAGATGTTGAACGCGCCGTGGATGTACGTCATGCCGCCCTGACCCATCAGTTTCGGGGCGAGCGCGAGGGCGCTGCCGTTGCCCGCATTCGCGACGAACGCCGAGTGCGCGATCGAAACGTTCGCGTCGAGCCGCAGCCATGGAAATGGATTCCACGCGCTCTCGAGATCGACGCCGTAGCGCTCGGTTGGCCCCGAGGCCGCGGTGCCGCCTTCATCGCCGCTCCACACGAGCTCCGAATCGAGGTGGAGGTACCAGAGGTCCGCCGAGAACTTCGCGTGAGGCACGTACGAGGTCCGCACGCCGGCTTCGGCACCGAGCGCGCGTGCGAGCGAGCCGACGCCCTTATTCGCGACGTTGCCGCGCGCGTCGTTCGAATGAAAGCCGTAGCCAGAGTTCGCGAAGAGGTCGAGCTTGTCGGTCGCTTCGATCTCCACAGAGAGCTTCGGTGATGCGATGGCCTTGCCGGCGGTGCCACCCGTCGAGGTCGAGGGATTCGTAGTGGTCGCCGGATTCAAGTCCTCGACGTCCCACACGAACTGATCGAGGCGCACCGCAGGCAGCACGTGGATGTGCGGCTCGAAATGAACGTTCGCTTCGACGTAGCCAGAGAAGCTGCGAATGCGATCGAGCGTGTGGTTGCACGGATTGATTCCTTGATCGAAGCAATCCGCGAGCCGCACGCGCTTCTGGTCGTGCCACAGCGCGTTCTCGACATCGTCGTTGCGCGTCTGCGCGCCGACAATGAGCCACGTGTCGTGTCCGAAAGCATCGATGTGGCGCTCGTACTTGAGATCGAGGCCGTACGTCGAGCGTGCGTCGGTCTGCTCGATCTCGTCGCCGTGCACCGGATCGCGCGCGTACAGCGTGAAGTCCGAGTAGAGGCGTAGGCGATACGCCAGCGCGTACGCCATCGCGGTCCACGAACCACCCTTGGTATCGCGCACGGTGTACGCGATCTGGCCGGTCGTGCGCGAGGTGTCGCCGCCCTCCGACGGATCGAGCGAGCCGTACTGGCTGATCAGGCCCGAGGTGACAGCGGATTCGGGCACCTGTCCCGAGGCATTCCACTTCGCTTCGTACCAGTTGCCCTCGATGTGGAGCTCGCCGGGGCCCGCATCGCCCTTCCACTTCACGAGCCCGTTGCCCTGCCGGAAGTGCTGCGGGTTCGCGAACGGGCCATCGGTGTCACCGATCTCGACCGCGAGCAGCGACTTGTCGGCCGAGCCTTCGCGCAGCTCGGGGCTCGCCATGCCGACGATCCGCCGGTTGTACTGGTCGAACGCCTTCGGGCCCGCGAGTGGTGCGCCACCCGCGATCCAGATCGTCGGTCCATCGACCTTGTCGATCGTCGTGAGCTCCATCGCGCCGGCGGTGTAGAAGTCGCCGAACCGCGCCGAGTAGGGGCCCTTGTGAACGTCGACGGAATTTACGGTCTCGGGGATCAAGAAGTGCGTGTCGGCGTAGCCCTGCCCGTGGCCGTGGCTCGGCATGTTGACCGGAATGCCGTCGGCGTAGATCGCGATGTCGGTGCCGTGATCTGCATCGAAGCCGCGGATGAAGTACTGATCCGATTTGCCACCGCCGGCGTGCTGGCTGACCATGAGGCCGGGCACCTGGCGCAGGATGTCGGAGACCTGCGTGACCGATCGAAACTGCAGATCGGCACGCGTGATGTGGACCGACGAGGCCGATTCCGCGGGAGCGGTGTCGACGATCTCGATCGTCTCGCCGCCGAGCGTCTCCGCTTCGATCTGTTCGATCGTCGCACCTGGTGGTGGCGATGGGGTTGGCGTCGGTGCGATTGGTGGGGCCGCCGCGACAGGGTTTGTGACGGTGGCCGCGGGAGGCGGAGCCGTGTCGGCGGGTGGTGCGTCCGCAGGCGGCGGGCCTGCATCGGGGGCTGCCGAGGAGGGAGCATCTTGAGCGTGAACGCGCGCTGCAACGAGCAACGCCGCGACCACGACGAATCGTGTCGAAGCCATGAACGAGAGGTCCGATCGTAAAGAAACAATTCCGAGGGTGTTCGTGAGCTAGACGAACAGCGCCGGCGGACCACGCGCGGCAGCTTCGGGTACCGACCACGAGCCCGGCTCGATGATCGCTGTGTGCGGAGCCTCGGTCAGGTAGCGATGAAACGGCAGCGGCGCGAGCGCCGGTGGTGGAGCCGGGTGGAGCGCGAGCGCGTGGTGAGCGAGCGAGTGGCTACCGTGCTCGAGCCGCAGCGCGAGCTCGTGCTCGGCGCGCGAGAGCTCGTGATCATCTCGTTCGATGCCGTCGTGGTCCGGACGTGCCAGCTCGGCGGGGACGACGTTGCCGTGCTCGTCGACCTCGGCGTCGAGATCATCGTCGGCTGCATGCTCGACAAAGAGGTCGTCGCTGGGGTGGTGCAGGTAGATCGTCCGGTCACCATCGTGGACGTGCGCTTTGAGGTGCGCGTGCATCGCGAGGTGCAGGTTCGGCATCAGCTCGACGCCACCGAGCCAGAGCGCGATGCCGAGCCACGCGAGCGTGATCCGACGAGCGAGGCTGGGCGAGTCGTGCGGCACGCGTGAGGCTCCCAGCCTCACACGTCTTGCGCCCTCGGGACAGCCCATCGTCGAATTCTACGAGCGGGAGCCGGTCGCAGATCAGTTCATCAGGGCGTAGTGTTCGGTCAGCACGAAGCCGTCGCCCATGTTCGTCGCGCGGATCACGGCGCGGTAGTCGCTCCCGCGATACTCGACCATCGCCTGGCGCAGGGCGCCGCGCGACAGGTCGTCCGCCGTCGCGACGCCCGATTGCTTCACCGGCGCGCCATGTTGGGCGGCGAGCTCGTGCGACAGCGCCTCGAACGCGGCCGTGATCGCCGCGGCCTCGGGGCCCCGGCGAGTCACTTCGATCGAACGGACCGCACCCGCGCTATCGATCGAGAACGAGAGCGCTGCCGGTGGGGCGGTCACGTCGCCGAGCAGCGCACTCGGAACATGCTCGCAATCGAGCTGCGCGCCGCGATGGTGTTCGTTGCACGCGAGCCCGTGAGCCTGCCCCCATCGCTCGATCTCGACGGAGGTCGTCGCACCGAGCTCGAACCCGAGAGCGGGGCGCGCCTTGCCGGGCGCGAGCGCGACGTGCGGGGCTTGCGTACCGTAGCCGAGCGGGCACACCCCCGCGCCGTGATGGCCATGCACGCCGAGCCAGTGCTTGATCGGCGGCAGATGGATCACGAGCCCGAGCCCGAGGACGAGCCCGACCGTGCCGAGGACGAACTTGCTCGCGGTGCGAACGAGGGGACGCATCGGCTATTGCCCGACGATCGAGGCCTTGAAGGCCGCCGAGGTGATCGGCGGAGCGAAGCAGCTCGACACGTCGTCCATCGTGACGCCGTTCGTGGTCAGCGCTGGCACCACGATGTTCGCGACGAAGTAGTCGTACTGCGCCGAGGTGATCCCGAGCCCGGTGTGGGCCGTGACCATGTCTTCGCCCTTGCCATTGTAGGTCACGCCGTCGGTGTACTTGATCGAGTCCGGACCACCGTAGACGTAGACGAGGAACGCGGCGAGCGTGCCCTTGAAAGCAGCTGCACCATCAGATGTCGAGGCGGGCCTGCCGGTGCCGACCTTGCCGAACGAATCACCGAGATTCGTCGTCATATGGGCGCCGATTTCGGCGCCGACATTCGTGAAGATCGATTCGTTGACGGCGACGAACGCGGTCGCGCCAAACGTGTCGAAGGCGTTCTTCCCACTCGAGTTGCAGTAGAGCTTTGCGGCCGGGCCGGTGCCGGTCGGGGTGTAGGAGCTGTCGCTGCTGCAGCCGGCAGTGGCGACCGTGAAGAGAACGAGAGATAGACCAACAGTGCGCATGGTTCAGGAGCCTCCGAAGGCCCTACGAGTCGGTCACGAGGCCGGATCGGCTCCGGGCGAATAAATTTCGAGACTCAGCATTCCCCGAGCGAATCCGCACGGTCGGGCCCGCGCGCACACCGGATTTCAGGTGACGTCGTGGTCTAGCGGAACAGCTGGCCGCGCAGCTCGGGCGCGGGCTGGGCGATCACTTCGAGGCCGATGATCTTCGTGTCTGCCGCGGCGCGTGCTGCACCGACCGCCGCTTCGATCGCGTCGAGCGTACCGGTCAGCGTGAAGTACGCCTTACCTGCGAGGTCGAACGCGAACCGCGTGTCACGTACGATCACGTAGGCGACCTTGCACGCCGCATCGGCCGCGCGGATCGCGGCGCACACGGTCGAGGTCTCGATGATCGCGACCGCCTCGGCTTCGTGATCGCCGGCCCAGTCGGGCGGCGTCTGCGGTGCGCCGAGCATCGGCCAGACCTGCGCATCGGCAAACGGCAACCAGACTTGATCGAGAAGGAGGTCGCCGGCCGCGAGCTTCGCCGCACCGAACGATTCTTCGACCTCGGCGACCCCACCTTCGAACATCACGAGGTGCTTGCCTCCCGAGACCGCGCGCGAATGCAGGAGCACCGCCGGAGCGCGCTTGAGACCTGCATCCGCGGCGACGATGCCGCGCGCGATCGTGCCGATCTCGAGGACGCCCAAGGCGGGCCCGCGTCCGAGATGATGATCAGACAAATCGGAACGCTTCTTTGAGCGTGCAGCGGCGCTCGCGACTGAAGTGCAGCGCGGTCGTGAGGCCTTCACCGGTCGGGCTCGCGATCGTGAACGACGTGTACCCTTCACCGCCGAGCGCGAGGCCGGCGTACGACGCATCGTTCTTGACGAAGATCGAGCAATTGCAGAGCCGCGCCATCGCCGCCATGTTGTCGATGTTCGTCGAGTGCATGGTCGCGGTGTGGTGGAAGCCATGCTCGACCCGCAGCGAAGCGGCGATCGCATCAGCCGCATCACGCGCGCGGAACAGCGGGATCACCGGCATCAACAGCTCGTGCTGGACGAACGGATGCGACTCCTCGACCTCCATCATGAGTAGCTTGAGATCGTGGCCGTGGCCGCTGATGCCGATCGCCTTGGCGATCAACGCCGCGTCCTTGCCCACCCAGGCCTTGTTGACGTGATCGCCCTCGAGCACGACCTTCTCGAGTTCCTTGACCTGGCGATGATCGAGCCACAGCACGGGCTGGCGCTTGAGCTCGGCGATCAGATCATTGGCGGTCCGGTCGACCGCGATGACTTCCTTCTCGGCGATGCAGACGATGTTGTTATCGAGCGATGCGCCGCGGACGATCGCGTTCGCCGCCTTCGCGAAGTTCGCGGTCTCGTCGACGACGGCCGGCGGGTTGCCGGGACCCGCGCAGATCGACTTCTTGCCCGAGTTCATCGCCGACTCGACGACGGCAGGCCCGCCGGTCACGACGACGATGCGGACGAGCGGGTGCTTCATCAAGAGCTGCGCGCTCTTGACGGTCGGCTTCTCGACCGACACCAGGACATCCTTGGGGCCGCCCACCGACTGGATCGCTTCGTTCAACAGATGGACGAGCCAGTTCGAGACCTGCGCGGCGCCGGGGTGAACGTTGAAGACCACCGCGTTACCAGCGGCGAGCATCCCGATCGCGTTGCACACGATCGTCTCGGTCGGGTTCGTGGTCGGCGTGATCGCGAGCATCACGCCGTACGGCGCGCGCTCGGTCAGCATCAGGCCGTCGTCACCGGTGAACGCGACCGGGCGGAGGATCTCGTGGCCCGGTGTCTTCTCGGCGACGAGCTTGTTCTTCTCGAGCTTGTCCTCGTAGCGACCGAGGCCCGACTCTTCGACCGCGTAGCGCGACAGCGCTTCGTTGTTCGCGAGGACGACCTTGCGCATCGCCGCGATCATCTTCGCGCGCACAGCCATCGGCGTGCGCTCGTTCTGCTCGAAGCCTTTGCGTGCGGCCTTCGCCGCATCCTCGGCATCTGCATAGACGCCGTTGGTGCCGCGTGGAATATTCGCCTTGGGCGCCGCGGCCGACAAACCGGCGGCCGCTTGGGACGTGGTGGCCGCTCGTGACCCGGCGACCGCTTGGGTCCCCCCGAGGCGCTCGAGGACCTTTGCGACGATCTCTTCGATCTTCTTCTCGTCGAGCGTCGCCACGGATCAGTCCTTGATGAAGCGGCTCTCGCCGTTGATCGCGATCTGATCGACGATCGCCATGATCACCGCATCGACCGGTCGGTCCTTGGTGACCTGCGTCTGGCGCGCCGAGCTGCCGGAGCAATACAGAACGACCTCGCCGAGACCGGCACCGACCGCATCGACCGCAATCGCGATCGATCCGTTCGGTGTGCCGTCGACATCGCAAGCCCTCACCACGAGGAGCGTGAGCCCCTCGAGCGTGGGTTCCTTGCGGCTCGCGACGAGCGTGCCGATGACCTTGCCGAGGATCACGGAAGGTTACTTGCCGTTGCCGCTGCCGCTGCCGCCGGTGCGACCAAGCGGGAGCACCGCATCGACGTTCGCATGCGGACGCGGAATCACGTGGACCGAGACGACCTCGCCAACGCGCTCTGCGGCGCGCTGGCCGGCTTCGGTCGCGGCCTTGACAGCGGCGACGTCGCCACGACAGATCGCGGTGACATAGCCACCACCGGTCTTCTCGAATCCGACGAGCTCGACCTTCGCGGCCTTGACCATCGCATCGGCCGCTTCGACCATGCCGACGAAACCTTTGACTTCGATCATTCCAAGTGCGTCAGCCATCTAGATCTCCTAACGATCGACAAACTTCTCTGGCTCTTTACCAGTGACTGCATTGAGCGCCGTGGTCGCTGCCGCTGCTGCGGCGTCGATCTCCGCTTCCGGACCGGCCATATAGAGCCGACCGAACGCACCATAGGGTGTCACGTTGACGAGGTTCACGTGCGCGGCCTTCTCGGCTTCGTTCGCGGCGAGCACCACGTAACCCGCGGGCTCGCACTCGAAGATGAACAACGACTGGCCCGGCAGCACCATCATGCCCGCCGAGGAGCGGTTGATGATCTGGGTCTGGTAGGCCTCGACGCCGCGGATGATCTGGTTGGTCAGCACACGCGGCTTGAGCCGCTGGGTCTCTTCGACCCCGAGGTGCTTGAGGATCGTGGCGCCCGCCTGGAGCACCTCGCCCTTGTCATGGTGATGGACCTCGAGCAGGCCGTAGGCGCGCTCGACGACCTGCACCGCCGGCTGGACGCTCGTCGCCTTGAGCGCCGCGTCGGTCACCTGGTTGATCGCAATGCCCGGCGCGATCTCCACCCAGAGCGAAGCTTGATACGGAACCGGCAAGAATCCGCGCGCGGTCTTACCGATAAACGTCGCTTGCTGCGGTTGGAGCGCGTCGAGAAAGCAGTACGTACGAAGTACCGTGGCAGCCATCCCTAGGCGGAGCACACTAGCACCGCTTTCGTAATCGACTCAACGTCAGGGTCCACAAGAGTCGCATCTCGTCGCATGCGTCGCAGCCGTGTCGCACGATGCGGGCCAGAAATGGCCATGCCATGATGCGAGCGATTCCGATGCGCTGGTGTTTGATCGTCTCCATTCTCGCCGCACTCCCGGCCTACGCCCAGGCCGACCTCTTGACGCGCGTCCTCGACGCAGAAGCGGGCGGTGGCGCTGGCGGTCCGGGCTCCGGCTCGACCTCCGCGCAGGAGTCCGATCTGGTCGAGTGGGCGGGGCAGGCCACGCAGATCACGCTGCCCCAGCTGCTCCAGATGGCGGTCCAGAAGGCGCCTGCGCTCGCGAGCGCGAAGCTCGATATCGCGATCGCCGAGGCCCAGGTCGCCGAGACCTGGGTTCGCCACGATTGGACGGTCGGCGCGCAAGCGACCTACGCGAAGTCGGGCAGCACGGTGTTCAGCGGCATCGTCCTCGATTCGACGACGAGCGCGACGATCTCGGGCGACCTCTCACGCGCGCTGCCGACCGGCGGCACGATCGATCTGCATGTCGATTCGAACTACCAATCGACCGGAGCCTCGTTGCTCGGCCCCGGGGGCTCGACGTACTGGACGAACGACATCACCGGCTCGATCACGCAGCCGTTACTCAAGCGCCGCGGTGAGAGTCTCTACGATGCTTCCGAGCGCCGCGCGACGTTGACCCGTGACGTCACCGTGCTCGCGCGCAGGCTGACCGCGCTGAACACGATCCAGGCCGTGATCTCGGCCTACTGGGACCTCGTGCTCGCGCAGCAGCAAGTCGCGATCACCGAGCAGAGCCTCGAGCTCGCGCGCGAACGGCTGCGCGTCACCGAGATCCAGGTCAAGGGTGGCAAGGTCGCCGATGCCGAAGTGCCCGCGGTCCAGCAGATCATCGCGACGCGCGAAGAAGACGTACTCAGCGGCGAGCTGCTGGTGCTCGATCGCTCGATCGCTCTGCGCCGCTCGGTCGGGATGCCGATCGGCAAGGGCGAGCTCGGGCTACGCGTCGCGACCGAGCTCGACCTCAAGGATTCGAAGCTCGATCTCGGCGACCTCGTCGAGCGCGCGTACACCGCGAGCCCCGAGCTCGCGCAACTCGCGAAGCAGGACAAGCAATCGACGATCGACATCGAGGTCACCGAGAATGGCCTCCTGCCGCAACTCGATCTCGCGTTGTCGGGCGGTCCGCGCGGCACCGATACCTCGTTTGGGAGCGCGACCAAGGATGTGTTCGAGCTCAAGGCATATCAGGTCCAAGGCTCGCTCACGTTCTCGCGCTCGCTTCACCAGTACGACGTGAAGTATCGCGAGAAAGAGCTGCGGCTGGGGCGCGAGAAGCTGCGCGTGAATTCGTTCGACGTGCGCGCTCAGATCGCGCAAGCGATGGCGCAGGCGGTCGCGCAGATCGAGCTCGCGAAGCGCCGGGTCGTGCTGAGTCAGCGCGCGATCGATCTCGCGAAAGAGAACATCCGGATCGAGACCGATCGCTTCAACCTCGGGCGCTCGACGAACTTCGACGTGCTCAACCGCCTCGAGGAGCAGCGCCAGGCCGAGCTGCGCCGCGCGCAGGCGCTGATCGACTGGCACAAGGCCGAGATCGTGGTCCAGACCCTGACCGGTGACCTCCTGCCGACCTTCGGCGTTTCCGTCGAGTAACTGACAGGCGGCTGGCGTTGCCAGCACGTGATTCCGACTAGTTCCGGATGGTCCCGGCTTTGAAGTAGGTCGAGGCATGCGCATGAGCCCGGTCGCCTTGCTCGCGTTGGTGGCTTCGTGTGGTGGGACGGTGGTGGACCCGACGGACGTCCGTGCGCGGATCGTCACGGATCTCGGCAAGGTGCTCGCCGAGTCGAAGGCCGCCTACGGGCTGACGAGTGGCACGCTGCCGGGCGCGGTGTTGCGCGGCTACCTGCCAGGTCTGCCTTCACTGCCCGCAGCGACGGGTCTCGATCCCGACGCAGCGATCAGCTGGCTGACCGATCAGCTGTTTACCGATGCCCACTATCTCGGGGATGGCGTGTATCGGTTCCCCGCCGAGCTCGTGTGCGCGACTGACGATCCGGCGTGCGTGACGAG
>JAYWCI010000274.1:0-1683 GCA_043780895.1 Kofleriaceae bacterium
GCAGATCGCCTCGCGAAGGACCTCCGCGACAAGGTCATCGATCGTGTGAAGCGCGAATACGACCGCACCGTCGACGACGGTGCGCATGTCTTCGATGATTTCGGTCGCCTGGAGAGCGAGGCGAAGGCAACCCGCGAGCGGGCAAAGGACCTCGAAGGGAAAGCTGACGTGAAGTCGGACGCTGCCCAGCTTCGACAGGACATCGAGAAGACACAGGAGGCGATCTCGAAGCTGTTCGAGCGGCTCAACAGCGATCGGAACACGCTCGATCGCGTCAAGGAGGGGGTGATGAACGGATCGAACAATCCGACGATTCGGGCGCGCATGGACTACGGAAAGCAGAAACACAAGGATCTGCAGTCGTCGTTCAGCTGCGACGAGAAGGAGATCACGCTGTCTTCGGGCCGACCAGATTGCATCAAGTTCGACGCCGACAACTGTCGAGTGATCGAGTTCAAACCCGATACGTGGAGCCAGTCCAACGCACGAGACCAAGCGGTGCGATATGTAGGTGACGTACGCGAGCGATTCAAGAACGACGAACGCGCCAAGCGCTGCAAGCAGACATCCGATGGCCCGCTGTTCGAAGCAGCTGGCGAGCTCTATCCCGCGTGTCGGCTTTAGCTATGTCAGACGATCTTTCGCTCGGAGCCGCGATCTACTTTGATCACGATCTCTCGGCCGAGCCCGCGCCGCTGATCAGACTGCTCGAAGTGCTGTTCGGCGAACGGGCGTCGACCGACTCCCTGGTCCAATGGTTCCACCGGGTCGATAACGGGCGTACGACGCCCGGCGCGAACTACGAGATATCTGCTATCGCGCGCAAACTTCGACGCGAAGAGACCTCGACCGCCACCATCGAGAGTCCACCCAAAACACCCGATGCCGACCGGGTCATGGTGCTCGCGCACACGACCCCGTCTGCTCGTCTGCCCGACCAACGCGGCCAGACGTGGCGCTACGACCTCGTGGTCGCAGTAGGCCCTACGTGGTTGGCGCGGCTGACCGCCAGCCGAGTCGTCGATGCCTTGGTCGCCTTTGCAGATTCGGTCTCCGTCAACGCCGGCGTGATTCTATGGGCTGAGTCGCCGCACTTCGCGGCGGACTTGGCGTGGGCAGTCGGTGGGAGCTCGAGTTTGACCGATGTGCAGCGGGCGCGCGTCACGGACGAGATGTACTGGCGTTCGCAGTGGGGACGCGTGATCCGCGGTCCGGCGTGGGGAACATTCCTGGGAGCCGCACATGTTCATCGTCTCGGCGGTATCGAGCGGATCGTCGAGACCGCCGGTGTGACCGCCGTCATTCGCCTCGATTCGGGTGGAGCGTTTCTGCAAGCGACACCGATCGAGACGCCCATCGCGGAAGACCGCTCCGATCATGAACCGCTCGAACACATTGCCCGAATGCTCGAGCCGCTGATGGGACATCGTTCTCGATGACCGCTCTCGGCGTGGCCGTCTACTTCGACCTCGAGCTGGTCTCGAATACGGTGCCATTCGGCCGGCTTGTTGAAACGCTCTTCGCGAACAACCAGGACTGCTTCCAGTTTTCGATCCCGATCGAAAACGTCAAAGCGAAACCGCTATCAGATGATGGTCTCGGTAGGCACTACGCCGATTGCTCAGCATCCCGAGCGCTTTTCGCAGACACGGTGCCGGTACGCGTGCCATGCACAGGTCGGTT
>JAYWCI010000275.1:0-5198 GCA_043780895.1 Kofleriaceae bacterium
GATCTCGAAGGCCAGGCGAATCACCTCGGCGTGACGATCCAGGCCGACATCATCAAGCAGAAGCTCCCCGAGTCGAACGGCGGGTACATCGACCCCGCGCTCAAGGGCTTCGGCAAGACCGACAAGCGCGTCTACTCCGAGCTCACGACCGACAACCCGATCGACCTCACGCGGTGGCAAGTCGCGAACTGCTACATGGGCCGCATCGGCCTCATCAACTCGGGCGGCGCCTCGGGCACGAACGATCTGCATGACTCGGTCAAGACCGCCGTCATCAACAAGCGCGCCGGCGGTATGGGGCTGATCCTCGGACGCAAGGCGTTCCAGCGCCCGTTCAAGGACGGCGTCGAGCTCGTCAACGCGATCCAGGATGTCTATCTCTGCAAGGACGTCACGGTCGCCTAGTGCTTCGCATCGGCGAGCTACTCGTCGCCGCGAGCGTGCTCGAAGCCGACAAGGTGGAGCAGGCGTTGCGGGCACAGGTCGTGTGGGGCGGACGCCTCGGCACGAACCTGATCGAGCTCGGTTTTGTCGACCTCGATGCGTTGTCGCGCGCACTCGGTCAGCAACACGGCTTGCCCGCTGCCCTCGCCCGCCACTTCGAGCGCGCGAATCCCGAGCTCCAGGCCGTGCTTCCGGCGGAGCTCGCGGAGCGCTACAGCTGCGTGCCGCTGCTCCATCTCGCGGATCACAAGATCGCGCTCGCGGCCATGGATCCGATCGACGACGAGGGCCTCGCCGAGCTCGGTGCGGCGCTCGGCGTCGCGGCGAGCGAGCTCGTGATGTCGATCGCGGCCGAGCAGCGCATGCGCTACCAGCTCGAGCGCGTGTATCAGATCGCGCGCGACGCGCGGTTCCTGCGATCGCGAGGCGGCACGATCCCACCGTTCCCGGTGTTCGGCGATTTTCAGGACGAGGCCGACTCCGATATCGAGATTCCGATCGAGCTCGTCTACGACGGTGGCGACTCGATGTCGGTGCCGATCGCGGGCCCCGGCGCGGGCCCCGACGTCGAGATCGGCGACGACGATCCGACGGTGGGCATCGCGGTCCCGCGCGCGAATACCGATGCGCTCGCCGCCGCGATCGACAGCGCGGTCGCGAGTGCGTCGGGCCCCGAGGCGACCTCGGGTCGCGAGCGTCGGACCTACGTCAAGACTCTCGGTGATGGCACCACGGAACCGGCTGCGCCACGCACCCACGAGCGCAAGCGCGAGCCCAGCCGGCCGAAGAAAGCGCTCGGTCGGATCGCGATCAAGCGCGGGGTGCCATCGGGTGTCCCAGGTTTCAATGACGCCGCGATCGAAGCGCGCGGCGGCGATCAAGCGTTCGAGCAGCTGCTCACCGACACGCTCGCCGATGCCGCGAAGAGCATCCGCCGCAGCCCCGATCGCGATCGCGTCGCCGAGCTCGTGATCGATGCGCTGGTCCGGTTCGCGCCGACCGCGGATGCGGCGATGCTGTTCGTGATCCGCGGCGGCTCGGCGACCAGCTGGAAATACTTCTGCCGGTCCGGCGCCGATCAGCCCGAGCTCGCGGTCCCGATGGATCAGCCGGGCCTGCTGCCGCAGGCGGTGAGCTCGGTGAAGACCTGCCGCGCGCGCGGCGAGGCGTTGGGGCTCCTCGATGCTCGCCTGTTATCCGAGCTCGAGCCGGCGCTCGGCGACGTCCTGCGAGAGCTGGTCGTGGTGCCGATCGCGATTGCGGGCAAGGTGATGTGCGTGCTCGCCGTGGCGACCACACCGGATGCGTCGATAGACCCGATCGAGACGATCGCCACATCGGCGGGCACCGCGTTCGGTCGGCTGATGCGCGACGCGGGCCGGTAAGCCTGGTACATGTGACTCCTGGTATGAGTGACGAAGTAGCCACGGGCGTTCGCAAGAAGCACCGCCACGACCTAGGTCAAGAGGACCACGGCTCGAAGCTCGCGGCCGGGACCACCAAGGCGATCCAGGCCATGCTCGGGCTGTGGATCGCGGCGACGCTCGTCCTCGTGCTTTACGCGCTCGTCGACGCGACCCATTAGTCGCCCCTGGCGTCCATAGGGACGATCGGTCAAAGTCCATAGCTCTGCGCTGGGGTTTGCGTAGTAGACAGCCGTACGCATGATCGCCGACGAAGTCATCAACGAGATCCGCTCTCGCGCGGACATCGTCGCGGTCATCGGCCAGCACGTCCAGCTCAAAAAAACGGGCCGCACCTTCAAGGGCCTGTGTCCGTTCCACGGCGAGAAGACGGCGTCGTTCAACGTGATGCCCGACAAGGGCTTCTTCCACTGCTTTGGCTGTCAGAAGCACGGCGACGTGTTCACGTTCGTGATGGAGATCGAGGGCAAGAGCTTCGTCGAAGCGGCCGAGCAGCTCGGCGCGCGCTTCAACATCACGGTGGAGAAGGTCGACGAATCGCCGGAGCTGCGCCGCGCGCGCGGCGAACGCGTCGCGATGCTCGATATCAACAAGCATGCGACGGCGTTCTTTCGCGAGGTCCTCGCGGACGCCAAGCGCGGCGAGCTCGCGCGCGCGTACCTCGAGAAGCGCGGCGTCGGTGCGGCGATCACCGAGAAGTTCCAGCTCGGCTACGGCCCCGCCGACTGGAACGCCCTCGGCGACTACCTCAAGGCCAAGCACGTCGACATGGAGCTCGCCGCGAAGCTCGGGCTCGTGCGGATCTCGCCGCGCAACGCCGGCGGCTACTACGATTTCTATCGCGAGCGGCTGGTCTGCCCCGTGGTCGTCCCCGGTGGCGAGGTCGTCGGGTTCTCCGCGCGCTTGATCGCGCCCGCCGAGGAGAAGCCCGACGGCTACACGCCGCCGAAATACATCAACTCTCCCGAGAGCACGGTCTACAAAAAATCGCGGCTGCTGTTCGGCCTCGCCCAGGCCCGCGAAGGCATGCAGCAACATGGCCGCGCGGTGCTGGTCGAGGGAAACTTCGACGTCATCACGTTGCACCAGGCCGAGTTCAACAATGTGGTCGCGCCGCTGGGAACGGCGCTCACGGTCGATCAGGTGCTGACGCTCAAGCGGCTGGCCGATCGCGTCGTTTTGCTCTACGACGGTGATCGCGCCGGCTACAAGGCGACGATGCACGCGCTCCAGACCTGCGTCGAGGCGGACGTCGAGGTCCTCGTCGCCTCGCGCCCCGGTCACGGTAAATCGGGCGGCGCCGGTCCGCTCGGCGGGGGCGTCGATCCCGACAGCATGGTCGCCGGTGGCGGCGCGGTCCAGCTCAAGGAAGCGGTCGACCGGGCGCTCGGCGGCATCGAGTTCTTTTGTTTCGAGGTCTGGGGCAAGGCCAAGGGCAACGCCGATGCGCGGACCCGGGCCCTCGAGGAGGCCGCGCGCTTGGTCGTCCAGATCCAGAACCCGCTCAAGCGCGAACTCGTGATCGATACCCTCGGCAAAGCCCTCGATGTCGACACCGGCATCGTCCGCACGGCGGTCCAGCGGGCGAGCCAACAGCGCCAAACCGGACAAAATCAGGGGTCGCCACAGGGGCCGTACCAGGGATCAGGGCGGCCAGCGAACAGCTCGCCATCCAGCCAGCCTCCACAAAACGGCCAAATGGCCGGGTCACCCAGGACCGTTGCGCCACCCACCGAGGAGCTGGAGGTCATCCAGCTGTTGACCGACCACTCTTCGTTGATCGGAAGTCCCGAGGCAGACAAGGCTTTTTGGCTCTTGACGGACGATACGCTTCGAGACATGTATTCCGCGGCTCGGGAGGGGAAGTCCCTCCTGGAGCTTGCCCCCTTGAAGCTCCCATCCTCGTACGCGAAGTCTGTGATGTCCGGGAAGTACTCCGATCATAAGGATCCGCCCGCGGCGTTGCGGGGACTGCTGGAGCAACTCGAAGTACGCAAGGCAATGATCGAACAGGCAGGCTTTCAAAAGAAGCTTGCCGACGCAAAACGCGGTACGAGCAACCCCGAGCTGATGCGGTTAGAAATTCAGCTCGCGATCGCACGCAAGACCGGTGACCTCGAGTCCGTGAAACGGCTCGAGGGTGAGATTTCGTCCAACCGAAAGCAGGCAGAGACCAATGGCGAAGACCCCGACCAAGACTAAGCAGACCCCCGCAAAGAAGCCCGCGGCAGCTCCCGTGAACGGAGTTGCCAAGGACGGCAAAGCGAAGGCCGCAGTGTCTGCGAAGCCGAACGGTGTCTCCGGCCCTGGGCCTGCCGGCGAGAAGATCAAGAAGCTCGGCGCGCCTGGAGCGCCCATCGTCGCGGGCAAGACCGCGAAGCCCGCCGCAGGCGGCAAGCCCGGCAAGCCCAGCAAGCCGGCGAAGGCGCGCGGCGAAGATGAAGAAGGCGGCAACGCCGCAGGCGACGACGACGAGGACGACGACTTCGCGCCGGTCGCCAAGGCGAAGGGTGGCAAGCCGGGCAAGCCCGGCAAGACCGCGAACGCACTCCCCGATCTCCTCGACGACGACGACGCGATTCCGCCCGTCGCGGACTTCGCGGACGAAGAAGAAGACGAGCTCGAAGATCGCCGCGGCGCACGCAGCTCGTCGGCGGATGCCGATTCGGCTGCGCTCGCCGAAGAAGGTCGCCCCGGCAAGAAGGGCCGTGGGAACAACGGCAACGCCGCGACCTCGGCCAAGGACAAGCTGATCGAGCTCGGCAAGCAGAAGGGCTTCGTCACCTACGACGAAGTCAACGACGCGATGCCCGAGGACGTCGTCTCGACCGATCAGATCGATAGCTGGCTCTCGGCCCTCGGCGATCATGGCATCGAAGTCGTCGATGGTGCCGGTGGCCGTCGCCCCGACATCGTAGACCAGGCGCCAAAAGAAGCCGGCGCGCTCGGTCTCGGTGGCGAGAAGGAAGAGAAGGAAGAGGTCGACGAGGACGAGGAGTACGCGTACTCGCGCACGTCCGACCCCGTCCGCATGTACCTCCGCAAGATGGGCTCGGTCTCGCTGCTCACCCGCGAAGGTGAAGTCGAGATCGCCAAGCGCATCGAAGACGGCGAGCGCAAGATGCTCCAGGCCGTGCTCAACAGCTCCGTCGCCGTCGAGGAGCTCCTCGAGATCGGCGAGCGCCTGCGCAAGGGCAAGGTCCGCGTGAAGGATGTCGTCAAGGACATCGACGAGGACGAGGCCGAGTTCAACGAGCAGTTCTACGTCGATCGGGTCTGCAAGATCATCGACAAGGTTCGCAAGCTCCAGCGCGATACCGAGAAGCTCGA
>JAYWCI010000276.1:0-4605 GCA_043780895.1 Kofleriaceae bacterium
TCAACGTGCTCGCCGCCGACACCCAAGAAGCGACGTTGAATGCGCAACTCGGCTCGCTCGAACACACGCTCGCCGAGCTGAACGCGATGGCCGACGACGCCGGGATCACGAGTTCGAACTACGAGCACGACCTCCCGACTGTACGCCTCGCAGGTGCGGTGCTCTCGAAGCGGATCGCTGGCTGGCGCCGGCAACTCGACGACGCGAAGCACTTCAAGGGTTCCACGACGGGCCACACGGGCGACGAGACCGTCGTCGAACAGCGTCGCAACACGATGACGCAGATCACGACCTCGCTCGCGAATAGCATCGCCGAGATCCAGATCGACAAGTACGTCGAGTGGGCGAGGACGACGATCCACGACCAGCTCGTAGTCCAACGGATCGTCAAGCTCGTGGCCAGGCTCGCCGGCGAGATCGCGATCATGATCGCGTCGATGCAGATCGCGGGTGCCGCGGTCGCCGCGGTTCGCGGCGTGATGCTCGGGCTCGAGATCGCCGAAGACGTGCGCGGCGCGAGTCTCGCGGTTCGGATCGTCACGTCGATCGCTGCCGCAGGTGTCCAGACCGTTGGCCAGGGCGCGATCGGTGGCGAGGTCTCGATGCGGGCGTTCGCCGAGAACGCGGTCGCGCTCTCGACGATGACCGCGATCACGGCGCCGTTCGAAGGGCTACTGGCCGAGTCGGCCTCCCTCGAAGCCGACTTGCGAACGTTCGCGCAGAAGGCGGTGCGGTCCGGATCCAAGGTCGCGATCGAGGCGGGCGCCGGTTACGCGGGCAGCGTCATGGGCCAGGCGACCGCGAACGGCTACGTCGCGAACGCCACGGGCGGCGACGTTCGCCAACAAGCGTTCTCGTTGCTCGTCGGCAAGCTCGTTCATCAACAGACGTCCGCCATGACCAAGCGCCTCGACAAGGCGGCGACCGTACTCGGCAAACAAACGGTGGCCGCGGTACGCAACAAGGCAGCGCAGCTCTCCGAGCGTGCATCGAAGGGAAAGCCTACGAACGAGGAAGCACTCGCCCTGCTTCGTGATCGTGTCGCGTTACTTCGCGAAGAGCAGACGCTTTACAAAGGCCACGCCGAGCTCGAGCACGAGCTTGCGAGCGAGCCGAGTCTCGGCGGTGACTTTGCTGCGGTTCCGCTCACGCTCGCGCATCTCGAGACCGTCGTCGAGGGTCACGCGTACATCGGCACGAGCGCCGAGATCGATCACGCGATCAAGGCGCTCGATGACACGGGGATCCGCGCCGAGCTCGTCGAATCCGTCCAGAGCACGCGAAAATATCGCGTTGGCGATCGCATGATCGAGTTCCGCGAGCGTGCGCGCTCGGTACCGTTCGGTGATGCCGCGCCGCATGTAACGGAAACACGGATTGCTGTCGCGAGCGCCATGGCGGAGCGGTGGGTCGAGCATCTCAACACGCAGCTCGACCCGGACGCACGTGTCTGTCTGCGCGAGTCTTCGAAGGGAAAGTCCGCACAGGAAGTGATGGACGACTACGGAGGGGACCTCGACGCTGCGAGTCGGAGACTCGGCAGCAAAGCTGCGATGCACTCGCCGGATACGGCCGACAAGTTCACTGTTGGTGAGCTTCCCAAGTCTGGCCCGGCGCGGTGGGCGTATCTCGAGGATCCGAGGCATTGGACCTCTGAGCGCGCGGCGCTCCATGATCGCCTGATCGAGAACGCGAAGGCGCAGGCACGCGCGTTCGCTGACAAGTTTGTTGGCAAGGAGCCGACGCTGTTCGCCATGCGCGGCAACACGGCAGCAGGCAAGACCCGCGCTGTCAGCGCCAACGTCGCGGAGCTGGCAGAGCCGATGGCGCAGACGAAAGACCTACCTCATCGGGCCATCAATCCCGACAACTTCAAAGCTGACCCGATCAAGGCCACGCCGGGCGCAACTTCGACGGACGTACACTCCGAATCCTCGATGCTCGCCGGCCGGCTGGAGAGCGAAATGCTCGGCATGCGGACCGCTGACAAGAAACCGGCGAGTATGCTGATCGACAAGCGCCTCGTCGGCGTGGACGACGTCCGCGCGTACGCGAACATGGCCAAGGCCACGGGGCGCAGGTTCGTGTTGTTCGATGTCGACGCACCATTGGAGCAATCGCTAGTCGGCGTGTTGGAGCGGGTTCCGGGTGGATCCGATCCATTGCCTCCGTTCGACGTAATCGATGGAGGCTTTGCAGCTGCACGCAGAAACCGCGCGGCTGTCATCGAGATATTCAACGATCCGACCGTTGGCAGCTACCATCTCTACGGCACGACACCGGACGGACAGCGAGTCGAGAGCGTCTCGATCGCTGGGGGAGTACAAACTGTCAAGAATAGACAACTGCGTGACCTGGCCATCGGACAAGCGACGGAATCGCTTGCGACCACTCGCATTACCTCCCGCTCCATCGCAGAATTTACAGGATCTCTGTCACCGGAACGTGCTCCGAAGATCCGCGCTGTCCTTGAGAGATACGAAGGATGGACGTGGAAATCGGCACTAGATGCGCATAGCCAGGAGGAAGCAAAGTGACAACGAGCGATGACAAGGAAGACATGGCGACAGCCATCGCCAAGTCAAAGAGGGAGCAGGCCGAGAGACTCACGGCAGCCAAGGCCGAGGCCGCCCGACGCGGAAAGGAACAGTTCGACCTCGTTGCACTCGAAGCCATTTGCGACACGAGCCACGAGGGCAGAATGGCGCCGACGGCCGAACGACACGCAGAGTTCGAGGCTCAATATTACGTAGATTGTCCGCACATCATGACGATCGCCGAGTTCGCTCAACGCGTCACGCTGATGAATCGGTGGTCATAGAACGGGTTGCTAGAACGGGTCGGCGCGACTCCGGATATGAGGCCCGCGGAGTGGTCGATCGCTACCTCGCCTATGCCGAGACAGTGGCTGCGGCTGCACTCGTTGCCGTCGTTGCAAACTTCGGCCGTTCGCTTCGGTCCTCCGGCCCGTGCACCTGTCACCGTGATCGCGAGCGCCGCGACTGCGTTGGACAAAATCCTCATCAACCTCGTCACCATCTCGTCGAACGGTGCGCGACGAGTCCCTCAAGGCGAATTCGCCGTGCCGTCAGTTACATGCGCTGCCGACGGCCGAGCCGCTACCGTTCATCAGCGTCGCGTCGCACTTGAGCGAGCCCGGGCACGTGCCGTTGCACGTCGAGCCCGCCGGGCAGACGCCGGCGGCGGTCTGCGCGCAAACGACACCGCACACCGTCATCTGCGCGTTGTTGTTGTTCGGATCGGTGACCGTGAGCAAACATTCGGCGTAGCCCGTGCCCGTACGACCGGCGTTGCAGGTGTCGCCGCTGCCCGCCGTGCACGGCTTCGAGCAGTAGGCGTTCGTCGCGCCCTGGAGGTTCAAGCAGATGAAGCCGGTCGGACAGGTGCCCTGCGAGTTGCTGCCGGCGGTGCACGTCGTACCGATCGCATCGGCCGTCGTACCCGACCCCGACCCCGAACCTGAACCCGAGCCCGAGCCCGAGCCGGTCGGGGCATCCTTGAACACCTTCGCGTCTGCCGACGATCCACCGTTGTTGCTGCTGCCGCAGGCGATGATCGTGGCAACGCACGAGACTCCGACGACGAACAACGAGCTGGTGATTCGCTTCAACTGCATGCGCGGACACTATCCGGCGCGCGTCGGTTCGCCTCGATCTGCTACCTCGCATTGCCTCACCGATCCTGCGACTCGGCGTAGCGAGGCAATGCGGTACAATGTCGCGCATGGCCATCCGCAAGATCGCGCAGATCGGACATCCGGTGCTCCGCCAGACCGCGCGTCACCTGACGCGTGAAGAGTTCGCGTCGCCGGAGACCCAGCAGTTCATCGACGATCTCGTCGAGACCATGCACGACGCCGACGGAGCCGGCCTCGCGGCCATCCAGATCTACGAGCCGATCGCTATCTGCGCGATCGAAGTGCGCAACAACCCGCGCTATCCGTACAAGCCGAACATCCCTCTCACGATCCTCGTGAACCCGGTGTTAACCCCGGTCGGTGACGAACAGTTCGACAACTACGAAGGCTGCTTGTCCGTGCCGAACTTGCGTGGCCTCGTGAAGCGCCACCTCCACGTACGCGTTCAGGCGTGGGATCGCCACGGTGCCGCGATCGACGAGGTCGTTCATGGCCTCAAAGCCGGCACCTACCAGCACGAAGTCGATCACCTGCTGGGCAAGATCTTTGTCGATCGCGTGACCGATCCGACCACCTTCACCACGTGGACCGAGTTCGACCGCCACCACAAGCCAGCTTTCGTCGAGCGCATCACCCAACTGGTCGCTAAAGTCGGGTCATAGAACGCTTTTGTCACGTGGGCCGCTTGCTGGTTCCCGTGCGGTACGTTCTTCTCACGGGCAATGGCGCGTTCGCGTAGTCCACGTAAGGCCGCCGCTCCTGCGTCGAAGCCGGCAGCTAGACCGGCTCCGAAAACGGCTGCGTCCAAAAAGCCGGCGAAGGGCAAGAAGGCTGCCACGCCGACCGGCCCACAGATCGTCGTGCGGCACATGACCCGCCGCGATATCGGCGATGTCTGGGACTTCTTGAAGGTCAGCTTCCGCGACGTCAACGCGGAGACCGTCGAG
>JAYWCI010000277.1:0-15927 GCA_043780895.1 Kofleriaceae bacterium
GCGGACGGATTGCCGATCAGCCGGAGATAGCCGATCACGTCCTTTACTTCTTTGCGCTCGAAGAACGAGAGCGCACCGACGATCTTCGTGGGAATCCGCGCGGCGCGCAGGTGCTCCTCGAGGACGCGCGATTGCGCATTGGTGCGATAGAGGACCGCGATCTCGTTCGGCGACATCGGGCCTTCGTCGATCATCCGGCGGATCGTCTGCGCCACGAAGTACGCCTCGCCGCGCTCGTCGCCCGCTTGATAGATCTCGATCGGATCGCCACCGGCCTGATCGGTCCACAGCGCCTTGTCGTGACGATCGCGGTTGTGGCAGATGATGGCGTTCGCCGCGTCCAGGATGAGCTGGGTCGACCGGTAGTTGTGCTCGAGCTTGATCACCGTAGCGTCCGCAAAATCGCGATCGAAATCGAGCAGGTTGCGCGGCTCGGCCCCACGCCACGCGTAGATCGATTGGTCGTCGTCGCCGACGACGGTCAGGTTGCGAGTCGCCTGCGAGAACGAGCGTACCAGGTTGAACTGGACGACGTTCGTGTCCTGAAACTCGTCGACCAGGACATGCGAGAACCGGACGGCGAGCGTGTGCTTGGTCTCGGGCTTCTCGAACAGCGCGAGGGTCTTGAGCAGCAGATCGTTGAAGTCGACCGCGTTCTCCTTCGCGAGCTGCTTCTCGTAGAGCGGATAGATCTTCTCGACGATGTCGTCGAACGAGCCAGTCTGGACCTCGAGCGGGCTCACGCCGCGGTTCTTCGCGCGATCGAACCGCGACAGGATGGTGCGTGCCGAGACCTGGTCGTCGAGCCCGTGCTCTTTCAACAGCCGCTCGATCAATTTCATCTGATCGCCGTCGTCGAAGATCACGAAGCTGCGGGTCAGCCCGAGGACCTCGCCGTACTTGCGCAGCAGGCGCGCGCAGGTCGCGTGGAACGTACCGATCCACATCGCATCGGCGCGTGCGCCGAGCAGCTGGCGGAGACGGTGACGCATCTCGCCGGCCGCCTTGTTCGTGAAGGTGACCGCGAGGATGCTGCGTGGATCGCAGCCGGTCTCGACGAGGTGAGCGATCCGATGGACCAGGACGCGGGTCTTGCCCGTGCCCGCGCCCGCCAACACCATGAGCGGGCCATCGCCGTGCGAGACCGCCGCGCGCTGTTCGGGATTGAGAAAATCGCGCTCCACTACGCCTGGGTAGCACGCGGTTGTGACACCCGCTTGTCAGCAGAGGCCGCCGAAAATGCGGACGGCGACGTGACTGCTCACGTCGCCGGCGTCACCCACTCGCGTTCTGGTTAGAACGTGAGGCGAGCGCCGATGCGACCGTACGCCGGGCCGTATCGGCCGTTGGTGTTGAGGAAGTTCGGGTTGCGACCGATCGGCTTGGAGCTCTCGTTGCCGCTCGTGTCGATCTCCTTCACCCAGATGAGATCCTCGTACGTGCCACCCGAGACCGGGTTCGCGTTCTGCTGCTCGCCCGCAACACCAGCCGACGAGAGCTTGTAGTACGGCGCGTAGGTGTTATCGACCGACGCCGTACCCTGGCGGTTGTAGATGTTGTAGATGTCGAAGAAGATCTCGAGGTTCATGTTCTTGTTGAGCTTGTGCGAGTAGCCCACGTGCAAGTCGAGACCGTGGTCGAATTCCGTACGACCGAGCTGACCCTGCGGTAGGAGGAACGACTCGTTCGCGCCATAGAGGTAGTGACCCCCGAGGGCGTTCTCCGGCGTGCCCGAGAGCGCACGGAAGCGGATGCCGATCGTCAGGTCGCCGGCCTTCTTGAGATCGAACGTGTAGTAGCCGTCGAGCTTGATGTAGTGCGGGCGATCCTGCGGCAGCGCGCCGTTGTGGTTCTCGAGGAGCTCGACGAGGTCGTACTGCGACGAGATGTTCGGATCGACCTGACCGTTGGTCGACGAGAACAGACCCGGGTAGTTACCCTCGGTACGCGAGTACGTGTAGCTGCCCTGGACGTACAGCTTCTTCGAAAAGCGGCGGGTCAGCGTAAACTGGAGCGCGTTGTAGTCGCGGCGCGGCTTGTCGAAGATCCGGCTGCCTTCGAACAGCTTGAGATGGCTCGACAGGCGGGCCTTCTCCTTGGGATCGTCGGTCGCGGCGATCTGGTTCTGTAGCTTGGTCTCCTCTGCCGCCGAGAACTGGCCGGGATTGCCGATGATGTACGTGTTCGCACCGTCGGTCGAGAAGTCCTCGATCACGCGGCCGAGGCCGCGGTTCTGATACGACACGCCGATCTTCAAATCGTCGAGGACCTCGTACTCGAAGCCCGCGATGAATTCGTCCATGTACTGCGACTTGATGCCCGGGTCGACGAGCACGCCGCTCGCGCCGATCAGGGTCTCTCGGCGGTCACCGACGTTTGCGGCGTTCATCGCGCAACCGACACCGTCCGGCGCACCGATCTGCGGGCCCTTGTTCTGAGCCGCGGTACCGCAGTTCTTCGAAGACGAGATCTGCTGGTACTGGACCTCGCCGCCGAACGAACGATCGTTGATGTCCATCGGGACCGACTCGAAGAACCGACCCCAGTGGGCGTAGATCTTCGAGCGACCTTCCTTCGTCCAGTCGTAGAGGAGGCCGATACGAGGAGCGAAGTTACCCGTGAGGGTCATCGCGTTCGTGCCGAGCGTCTCGCCGGTGAGCGGGTCGACGGTGTTCTGCAGGAAGCTAGCGTACCGGAGACGCTGCTCTTCGTAGCGGAGACCGACGTTGAGGGTCAGGTTCGGCTGGATCTGCCACGAATCGCGGATGTACGCGGCCCAGTTGGTCGTGTTGCCCTGGATCTGCGTGTTCGGCGAACCGACCGAGCCACCGAGGTAGTCGCACTTGAAGTTCAGCGTGCCCGAGCCCATGACACCGGTCGTGCCCGAGGGGTTCGGCGTGCGGCAGGTCTGCGAGAAGCGCGGGTCCGTGGTGTCGTTCGTCGTGAGCTGGACCCAGCGGTTGAGGTAGACGACGCCGCCGTTGACGTCGTTCTCGATGCGCACGCCACCGTGGGTGGAGTCGTTACCCGAGTAGACGCGAGCCTTGTTCGAGATGTTGTCCTCGATGTCGATACCAGCCTTGAACTCGTGGCTGCCGGCTGCCTTCACGCGGTGCGTGATCGACAGCTTCGCGGTGCGGCGCTGCTCGACATCGTCGAACAGCGAGCCCGGACCACCGATGTAGTACGGCTCCGTCGTCGACATCGGGCAGTTCGTGATGAGCGGGTACGGATCGGCCGTGGCCGCCGTGCCGTCCTTACAACCGCCGTAGCTGTTGACCTGAGCGGTCTCGCCGAAGCCCGGGCCCCAGCGGTTGAGATCGCCATCGAACAACACCTGCGAGGGCTGGCTGTTGCCGTAGTTCGGGTCGTCCGGAGCGAGCGCGCTCGTCTTGAACGACTCGCGGTGGTAGCCGATGATCGCCTCGACCTCGGTCTTGTTGTCGTTGAACTTCGAGGTCCACTTGCCCGAGATGTCGGTCGTGAACGCGCTCGTCGTCTGACCGACAGCGGCGGGGCCGTAGAGGCCAGGCTGCGTCGAGTTCGACGGCAGGGCCTCGAACGACAACTGTCCCTGGTGCTCGGGGGTCGCGGCGTAGTTGATCTTCGCGAGCGCGTTGTAGGCGGTCGAGTGCGCGTTACGAATCTCGCTGTCGACGTTGTCCGTGATGTAGAAGCCCGTGCGGGGATCGACGTCGGCCGTCGCGTCGCCGTACTTGCTGTCGCAGGCCGAGAGGCCCGGGATCGAGCCTTGCGGGATGCCGGCCGCGGCGTTCGCCGTGGTGCGACAATCGGTCTGGCGCTTGATCGTGCGGGTGTAGTCCACCGACGCGAACTGCGGCGCGAAGCCGACGAAGAACCACAGCTTGTCCTTGATGATCGGACCGCCGATTTCGAACCCGAAGTCGGCGTTGTAGGCGGTGTTACCGGTGATGTCGATCGACGACGCGTTGATCGGCGTGGTCTTCGCGGCCGCGGTGAGTGCACCGGGCTGCCAGTAACCGAAGATCGAGCCCTTGAACTCGTTCGATCCGGACTTGGTGACGACGTTGACGATCCCGCCAGTCGCGCGACCGTACTCGGCGTTGTAGCCGCCGGTGATGACTTCGATCTCTTCGATGAAGTCGTTGATGACCGGGGAGCCGACGGTACCGAACGTCAGGTTCGTGGTGTTGACGCCGTCGACGTAGTACTGGTTCTCGAGCGAGGAGCTACCCGAGAAGGAGGTGCCGAGCGCGTCGCCCTGCGAACCGGCGGCAGCGCCGAGCGCAGCTTCGAACGTGCGGCCCGGGACCGGAATGTTCTTGATGTAGTTCTTGTCGATCGTGATGCCCTGCGTCGTCGACGTCGGGTCGATCGTCGGGGCGGTCGCGGTCACGTGGACGACTTCGCCACCGGCCTGGGCTTGGTTGATCTTCTGGAAGACCGGCGTCGCCTTGCCGATGCCGACGTGGATCCCGCTGTGCTCGACGGTGATGTCGGCATAGTAGAACGTGACGAGGTAGTCACCGGGCGGCAGATCGTTGATCTTGTACGTGCCCTTGTCGTCCGTGATCGCGGTCTGCGTCTGCGCGAGCGCAGGCGAGGTCGCGATGACGGTCACGCCAGCGAGACCGCTACCGTCGTTTTGATCGGCGACGGTGCCCTGGATGGCGCCCGTGGTCGCCGACTGGGCGGCCGCGAGGTTCGGGGCAACCAGGTGCGCTGCGAGTCCGGTGACGCCGAGGATCGACGCGATGAGTAGATTGCGAGTTTTCATCGGGGTGGGTCCTAGGCGGTCGTGAAGGTAATCGTCTTCGTTGCCGGCAACCCGATCCCGAAGCTGTCAGTCACAGTGGTCGGGAACGTGATCGTGTACGTCGTAGCCGCCGTCAGCGGAGTCGTGAACGTGAACTTGATCTGCGACGCGTTGGGCTGGGAGATCGTGAAGGTCGCGGCGGGCGAGAACGTGATGTTGGCGAGCGATGCGGCCGCGAGCGGCGCGTTCGCGTTGACAGAGATCGGCATGGTGCCGTCGACGCCCGAGCCGCCGTCGACGATGCCGAGCACGGTGAGGCGAAGCGCTTCGGACTTGAACGAGAACGCCGAGACATCGCCGGGGGTGCATTTGAGCTCTGCCGCGCAGTCCTCGATCGCGCCGGTGCAGTCCGCGGGACGACCCGCGGGCGGGGTGCAGACCCTGTTGCCTTTCTTGTCGGTGACGTTCGCAGCGAACGTCAGACCGCAGGTCGAGTTCGACGGTAACGTACCGCCGGTCGGTACGAGCACGATGGCCGGACCGAGCGCGTCGTATCCGCCCATCGCGGGGACCTGTTGATCGCCCGATGGGTTCCAGTAGCTCTGGTCGAGGTCGATGGGCACGACAACCCCACCGCAGGTCAGGCCAACTGCGCCTGGCATGAAGCTCGTGTTGTCCGCGGCGCCGTCGTTGTTGATATCGAGGACGCCGACCGGATCGCCGACCGCAACGGAGCCGCAACCAGTGGCGATGGCGCAGAGGCAGACCGCGTGTTCGCCATGACATGCGGCCTTGATCGCGTCCGTGTTGACCGAGCACAGCGCGATGTCGTCGGGCGTCGCACCGAGCGGGACCGAGCTGAACGCGCCGGCCGCGTTGATCGGCGCGCGGCACTGGACCTGCTCGAGCGAGTTCCCGATCAGGATCTCGTCCATGATGATGCGGAGCGATTGACCCGACACCGCGGCAGTCGTGACCGGGTGGTCGAGCTCGGTGGGCGCGTCAGGAAACGTTCCGAAACCGAACACGCGACGCGGCAGGAAGGCCGTCGATGTCGATGTCGTGTACGTTTCTTTCAGACGAACTTCGGCGATCGCCGGCGGTCCATCGGTAACGAGGTTCGTGAAGCTGCTCAGATCGGTACATGCCGTACCGATCGCACTCACGATTGCGAAAATGATCCCAAAGCGAGCCAACATTTCTAAGCTCCTCGACGAGAAGTACACCCGTTAAAAACGACCGCTTGTAGCGAGAACGACGCCAATGTGTCAAGCAGTTCCCCTGCTTGTATCACTTGCGTTGCGATCGCTTCATGCGACGTGATCACCGCACGTGACAGATCATCGGTACGGTCGCGAACGGTGTCGCACCCAGCAAGCCCCGAAAACCAAAAAGCCCCCAAGGGGCTGCTTTCATGGCCGGGACGTAGAGCTCGGGTCGCTACGGCTTCGCCGGGGCCTTGTCGTCTTTGAGCTTCAACGCGACCTTGATGTCGTCGTGGCTCGCGTCGCTCGCCATGCTGCGGATCGAGTCCATCGTCGAGACGACGAACTTCCACGGGACCGGATCCTCGAAGTCGACGAACACGACCTTCTCCTTGCCCATGTGAAGCGCTTCGAGCTTCGGGCGCAGGAGCTTGGCGACATCGGCCTGGGTCGCAACTGGCACATCGGGCGTTCCGGTGCCGTCGTTGAACGACATCTGGAGGTCCGCCTTGACCTTGATCGTCAGCTGGCTGGCGTCCGGATCAGGCTGCTCGTTGTCGTCGATCTGACGCGGTACCTGCAGCGTCTCCATCTTCATCATGATCGGGATGATCACGAGGAAGATGATCAGCAGCACGAGGAGCACGTCGATCAACGGGGTCACGTTGATGTCGTTCTTGACGGAATTTCCACCGCCGCCAGTACTCATGCCCATGGCGCGTGGTCCTTACTTCGCCGACTCGGCAACAGCCAAGTCGATCGCCTCGAGTTGGAGGGTCTTGTTGAGGTACTCGAGTACCGGGTAGACGGTCGAGTACGGAAGGTTCTGCTCGGCCTTGATGTAGATCTTGTCTTTGCCGCGCGGCTTCTTCGCCCACACGGCTTTGACGAGCTCGCCCGTGACTTCGAGGTTGTGCTTGTCGATCTCGCCGACCTTGCGCTTCTCGACGTACAGCACGCCCTTCTCGTCGATCGAGATGATCGGCTGGAGCATGTCCGGCTGGCTCGAGATGTTCTTCGCGCGCGGGATGGCCACTTCTTGACCGCGACCCATCAGCATCGACATGAGCATGAAGATGATAAGGAGCACGAGCATGACGTCGACGAGCGGCGTCACGTTGATATCGTTACGCACGGAATCGGCGTGAGCCTTTTTCCCCGAGATGCGCCACCGGCGGTGCGCGTGTCCGGCTCGTGCGTGGCTCACTGGTTAGCCCCGACCCTCGCGCAGCACGTAGTCGATGAACTCGCTCGACACGTCGTTCATGTCGATGACGTAGTTCTCGACGCGCGACGTGAAGTAGTTGAACGCCATGGCGCCGATGATGGCGACGCCGAGGCCGAGCGCGGTCGACACGAGCGCTTCGGAGATCTTCGGGCCGATCTCCTTGATGGAGACCTCGTCGCCCTTCAAGAGCTGGAAGGTCCCGAGAATACCGACGACGGTGCCGAGGAGGCCAATGAACGGCGTCGCCGACGCGACGGTGCCGAGGTACGGCAGACCCTTGCGTAGGTTCGCGGTCTCGCGCTCCTTCACGCGCTCGAGCGCGCGGTTGACGCTATCGACGAGGTCGAAGTCGCCGACATCGTCCGGACCCTGCGTGGTCAGGGCTTCGCGACCCTGGAGCAGGGCCTGGAGACCCGATTGCATGACCTTCGCGACCGGGCTCTTGCTCGAGTGGTTCGCGGCCTGGAGCGCCTCGTTCACCTTGTGCTGGCGCAGGAACTCGCCGAGCGCCTGGACGTAGCGAATGCTCTGGTCACTCGCGGCGCGGAACGTCAGGAGACGCTCCGCGATCACGTAGAACATGAAGACCGACATCAACATCATCATCACCGTGATGATCTGAACGATGATGCTGGCGTCCTTGAAGATCTGTACGAGGTCGAGTCCCATGGCACTTTCCTGTCGGTCGGAGGTTCGCTACTTCTGCGAATAAATGAAGGTCACGGCGGTGCACACGGGCACCGGCTTGCCGTTCACGTTGTACGGCTTGTAGCGCCACTCGGAGCGCATCTTTCCCTGGATCTTCGCGTCGTAGGCCGGGAAGCCCGTCGACTTGAGCATGTTGACGCTCGAGATCGAGCCGTCGAGCGTGAGGCACAGCTTGAACGAGCCGACGATCCGGTCCTTACCCGAGCGTGAGATCTCGGTCTTGGTCACGTCGTCGGGAGCGATCATCTTGTCGCCCGCGACGCGCGAGCCTTCGAGCATCGTGGGCGGTACGTTCTGCGGCGGCGCGGGAGGCGGCGGCGGAGGCGGCGGCGGCGGCGGACCGGCAACGCCGCCGATGACACCGCCGGCAACGCCACCCTCTTCACCACCGACTTCGCCGTTCGGATCACCGACGTCGGTCGACTGCTGGACTTCTTGCTTCTCGACCTTGATGTTCGGCTGGACGAGGTCCTTGACCGTCTTCTTCTTCGGCGTCATCTGGACGTCGTGCGGCTTCGAGCTGCCCGGCGGCGGTGGCGGCGGTGGTGGCGGAGACGGCGCGATCGCGAGGTCGATCGACGTCTTCGGGAGATCGACCTGGTCGAGCGCCCAGATCGTCTTGACCCACATCGCACCGAGGATCGCGAAGACGAACATGAAGCAACCGCCGAGCAACGGCAGCGCCCACGGCGGCAGCTTGCGGAGCTGCGCCTGCTGATAGTTGCCGAACATCGCGGCACTGGGATTTGTTGTGGTCACCATCGATTTGTTTTCTGGGGCGACAACATCATCATCCGCCGGGGGAAGCCGGCGCGCGGGTTGGCTGGGGAGCAGCCTTTTGCTTCGCCTTGTCGTTTAGAACGTGCAAGGTGTGCTGGAGATCTTGAGCACTTGCGCGATCGATGGCCGTGGCCCAGGACGCGCCATTGGCCGTCCCGCGGAAGTTGAAGATCGAGGCCTCCAGGCCAATGGGCTTGGTGTTGGCGGGTTGGAGCTCGATCGCCTTCTGCAGCGCGCCGATGCCACGATCCGCGATCTCGACCGACTCGACCGTGGTCAGGGTGTGCGAATTCAGCTTGGACCACGCGACGTTACCGATGAACTGGTAGGCGGT
The DNA here is from genome assembly GCA_043780895.1 of Kofleriaceae bacterium. GTDB lineage: Bacteria > Myxococcota_A > Polyangia > Haliangiales > Haliangiaceae > JABFXX01. The sequence continues at coordinate 8,994 of JAYWCI010000277.1, forward strand.
GGCCTTCGCCGTCACGTCCTTGGTGACCGCGGCGACCTTGAGGTACCACTCGATCGACTTGCGCCAATCGTTGGCCTTGAGGTTGATGCCGGCGAGGACCGCCATCAGGTTAGGATCGTTCGGCTTCTCGGCCAAGAGCGCGGTCCAGTAGTCGAGCGCCTTGGTGTACTGGTCCGAGTCGAGCCACATCTGGGTCATCATGTCCCGGACGTGAAACTTCGCCTTTAGCTCGTCGATCTTCTTACCGTCGTCTTTGATCTGGTCCTCGAGCGCGGCGCTCTCGGCCTTCTTGTCGGCCTTGCCGGCGTCGGCCTCGAGCTTCTCGTTGAGGTCTGCGATCTGCGCCTCGACCTTGGCAATCTCGGCATGGAGCGAGTCATCGGTCGGCTGGACCTTGAGCCAGATCTGGAGGTGGCCGGCGGCGAGGTTCGCGATGTCGACGGACATCATCGAGCAGAACGTGGTCTTCGTGCACGTCGAGAGCGCGGGGCACGCGGCCTTGTCATCGCACTCGTTACCGTTGTAGTGGCGATCGCCTTCCTTCACACAGATGCTCGCTTCGACCGGCTTCGTGTTCGGGATGTTCTTGCACACGTCCTCGCTCTGGAACGCGAGGAGGACCGGCTTGTCGTACCCAGCCTTGAAGACACCGTGGTAGGCGATCCCGGTGTTGAAGTGGACGATCGGATCATCGACTTTTTTTAGCGACTGCTCGTATTGAGCGAGCGCATCCGGGAACTTGCCGTCGCGGTACCAGCGGCCGCCTTGGCGGTTTTGGTTGCGACCACTGAGCTGGTCACATCCGGAAGCTGCGACCAGCAGCATGGTCGCGAACAGAATCGCGCGGTCGGCATTCCGCATGAGGCGCGCGACTATACATATGTGGGTAGGGGTCATCAACCGCTTCCGACCAAGGCTCGCCATGGCTTTACTACGAGAAAAGTTCGCGGGATCCGAGTGATCCGTGACAAAGCCTGACGCACTGTCGCGATGGCACCGCAATCGCGACCTGGTTGCAGCTGCTACGGGATCGCGAACGTCAGGCTGATGCCGTAGTCCGCGACATCTGCTTGATCCTTCGCGACCGACGTGAGCGCTGTGGAGGACTCTTGCACGCATTTGGCCAGCGCATCGCTCGCGGTCGCATCGGTGATGTCGCGGACCTGGAGCGAGAGCGAGGTGATCGACAGGACGTGGTCCTTGATCGCGACCTGGAGCTGGCCGTCGACTTTCGGCTTGTCGCCGCGGATCTCGCGCGGCATCGACTTCGCGCAGGCGATCATCTTGTTCTTCACCTGCTGGCTGATGTCGTGCGTGAGCTCGGACGGCAACGACGGCCCGTTCGCCGGATGGATGTTCGGCGGCAGATCCACCTGCTTGTGCTCGCCGGTCCGGTGATCGCGAACCTTCACGTCACCGACCATGTACTCCTTCTGGATCGGCGCGACGCCGGGGGGGGAGGGCTCGACCGGCAGCGAGGGTTGGAGCGAGGGCGAGGGCGTCGCGACGGTGCCACTCGGACTCGTGGTCGGCGCGACGTTACTACCGGATGCGACCTTGGCCTTCGAAGGATCGTCGCTGTTGCTCGACATGACCAGCACCGCCGCGACGCCCGCGACGACGAGCAGGCCAGCGAGAGCGAGGAGCGCTTTCATCCGCTAGCTGATAGCACGCGATCAGACCCGGCAGGGGCCCGGATCACCTCGACGTCGCCGGAGCGCACGCGGTGAACAATGCCACCTGGATCACGCAGCAGCAGGGCTCCATCGCCGTCGATGCCCGCGAGCTCGCCGACCATCGGTGCACCATTGATCGTCGCGCGCGCGGACAGCCCGGGCGCCATCCGCTCCTGCCACGCAGGCACGATCATTTCGAGGCCGCACGCGATGTAGCGATCGGTCCAGACCTCGAGCTGCGCGATCAGCTCGGCGATGAACTTCTCCCGATCGACGTGCAGGGCGGTGGCGCGATGCGCGACCTCGGGCGGCACGATCTCGAGGTTGACGCCGATCCCGACGATCACCGAATCGAGCCTCCCGCTCTGGCTCTGCGTCTCGACGAGCACGCCCGCGAGCTTCTTGTCAGCGACGAGCACGTCGTTCGGCCACTTGAGCTGCGCCGCGGCACCGAACGCGCGCGCCGCATCACACACCGCGATACCGATCGCGAGCGTCAGCGGCGGCACCTCGGCGAGCGGCAGCGGCGGCCGCATCACCGCCGAGAAATACAAGCCGCCGGTCGGCGAGGCCCAGGCGCGCCCGTCCCTCCCCCGCCCCGCCTCCTGACGCTCGGAGATCACGACCGTGCCGTGGATCGCACCCGCGCGCGCGAATCGCGCGGCCTCGTCGTTCGTCGAGGCGCACGACGCGAGATCGATGCGCTGCGCTCCGAGCCAGGTCATACGCGGGGGCTCGCCACGTCGAGGCCGATATCGACCGCGGGTGCAGAGTGGGTCAGCGCGCCGACCGAGATCAGATCAGCGCCGGCGCGCGCGTAGTCGACGAGCGTCGCGAGCGTGACGCCACCCGAAACCTCGACGACGACGTGGCGCGCATGCGCACGTGCCGCAGCGACCTCGACCTGCGCGGGTGTCATGTTGTCGAGCAACACGACCTCGGCGCCGGCGGTGAGCGCCTCGTCGAGCTCCGAGAGGTTCGTGACCTCGACCTCGATGCGCAGCGAATGCGGCGCCTTCGCCTTCGCCGCTTCGATGGCGGCGCGCACGCCACCGCACGCGGCGATGTGGTTGTCCTTGATCAGGATGCCAGAGCCGAGATCGAAGCGATGGTTCCAGCAGCCACCGGCGAGCACCGCGGCTTTTTCGAGCACCCGAAAGCCGGGCGTGGTCTTGCGCGTATCGACGACCTTGCACGCGTGCGCGGTGCCCGCCGCGGCGACCGCATCGGCGTAGCGCTTCGCCATCGTCGCGACCCCCGATAACCGTTGGATGAAGTTGAGCGCGGTGCGCTCGGCTGCGAGCACGCCGTGCGCAGGGCCCTTCGCCGTGAGGATCACGGCACCGGGCTCGAGCCGCGCGCCGTCTTGGACGTGGACCTCGACCGAGATCTCGGGATCGACGAGCGCGAAGACCGCGGCGGCGATGTCGACGCCGAACACCACGATCGGCACCCGCACGTTCATCTCGGCGATGATCACCGGACCGTTGCTACCGACCGTGACCTGCGACGTGACGTCGCCGCGGCCGAGGTCCTCGTCGAGAGCGAGATCGATCAAGCGTCGAACCGAGGGAATCGCGGCGAGGCCGCGCAGGACGGGGGCACCCATGACGCGCGGACACTACTCGATCAGTTCGCCAAAGAGATCGAGAAATCCTCCACGTGAAGTGCGCTACTTCGCCGCAGCGACGCTATCGAGGATCTGCTGGATCTCGGCCTTGTGCTTGTCGAGCTTGTCGACCTTCACGACGAGTGCGACGAGCAAGCTCTTCTTGGCCTTGCCCGGACCGATCACGGCGGCGTGGATCGCGACATCACCGCCGACCGCATGGCCGGTGCTCGTGACGAACATCGCCGCCATGCCGTGGACCTTGCCGGTCGTCGGCTTGTCCCACTTCACGCTCGCGACGGCGCTGTAGAGCTCGCCTTCGAGCTTCTTCTTCGTCGCGTCGATGTCGTCGGTGTCGACGGTCCACGCGAGCAGCGCGACGTCTTTATCTTTCGATTCGCCGGTGATCCCCGCGTCCTTGACGGTCAGCTTCCAACCATCCGGCACCGTGACGGCGAGACCGGCATCCTTGGTCGACTTCGTCTCGGCGTGCGCGAGCGACGGGACGGCGAGGAGAGAGGCAGCGACAGCGAGCGCGACAGCGAGCACGACGCGGTTCATGAACGAGTTATAGCTCAGGCCCATCGCGTGGTCTGCCAGCCATTCTTGCGTGCGTGACGAAGCAGGCGTGCGTCGGGGTTCACCGCGATCGCCGTGCCGACGCGCTCCAGCATCGGCAGGTCGTTGTAGCTATCCGAGTAGAAGTAGCTCTGCGCGAGGTCGACGCCTTCGCGCGCGGCCCACTTCTCGGCGAGCGTGACCTTGTGACGCCCGAAGCACAGCGCGCGCGGCTTGCCGGTGAAGCTGCCGGAGGCATCGACTTCGAGCTCGGTCGCGAGCACATGATCGGCAGCGATGCCCACGCCGCGAGCGACCGGCCGTGCCGCGTACACCGTCGAGCCGGTCGCGAGCACGATCGTGTGACCGGCAGCACGGTGATGTTCGATCGCGACCCGCGCCGCCGGAGCGACGAGCGCGGCCACGTCGTTGGCGACCCACGCATCGCACTTCGCGATCATCTCGGCCTCGGAGTCGCCTTCGAGATCGCGGACGAGCTTGGTGACGACCTCGTCCATGTCGAGGAGCGCGAGCTTGTACAGCGCGCTCCAGTAGATCGCCTTCGCGACCATCTTCGTGGGCAGCTCGCCACGCGAATAGAGGAAGCGCGTCCACATCATGCCGGTGTTGGCACGCAGGAGCGTGTTGTCCATGTCGAACAGCGCCGCGATCATAAATCTTCCGCGTTCCTCGCGCTCATCGGAGCACGACGAGGTCTAGCAGCTTCACGAGAATGTTCGAGGCCCCGTGCGTGATCGTCGACGCGAGGATCGAGCCGGTCGCCGATCGCATCCAGCCGAACAGCAGCGCGGGGAAGAACGTCGCGAGCGCGCGCGGGTCGCCATCTTTCGGAAGGTGAATCAGCGCGAACGCGACCGACGACAGCACGAGCGCGAGGCCGACGCCTCCACCCAGGATCCGGTGCGTGGGCGGGAACCGCTTCTCGAGCAGGTTCAGCAGGTAGCCCCGAAAGAACAGCTCCTCGGGCAGCGCGACGACGACGAGCTGGACGAGACAAAATTCGCCGAGGTCGCGCGTGACGTACGGCGCGTGGATGTACGCGAGGCCGCCATAGCGCGAGCACATGTTGCGCGGCACGAGGTGCACGAGCAGCGACGAGTGACACGCGATCTCGTAGAACGCGAAGTAGCCGAGCGCGAAGATCGGCACGATCACGAGCAGCGCAGCCCCGGCGGTGACCAGCCCCTTCGCGACCGGCGCGGCGTGAAAGCCGTAGTCGTCGAGATCCTCGTCGCGCAACCACGCGACGACCACGGGTACGTAGAGGAACAGCACCGCGACGAGCGCACTGCCGAGATGGCCGATGCCGGGCAACGTGATGTTGATCCGGACCAGCACGGTGACCAGGACCGCGACGAGGAACCAGGTCAGCTTCGCCGCACGCCACGGGTCTGCGACGGTTGGGGCCAACCGAGCAAAGCGTTCACGCACGCGGTCTCGCCAGCCTGGCACGTTACGGATGGGTCGGTTCGAGCGAGCCCGTGATCACGGTATCGGCGAGCACCGGCACCGCGAGCTCGCTGATCAGCTTCATCGTGCCGCTCGCGAGATCGGCGGCGGTCGGAAAGCCCCATGCCTGGACGTACGACGTCGTCGCGACCGGCAACTGGATCGCCATGAACAGGCCGTTTTGACCCGCGGCGTTCTGCTGGTTGTGGTGCGCCGGCACCTCGAGCAGCGTGAAGTAGTAGGACGACGAACCGGCGATCGGGGTCGGGGTGCCCGAGGTCGTCGACACGGTCACGACATAGTTCGAGATCTCGTGGTGGTTGCAGTCGCGCAACGCCCCGGCGAGGACGCCGGTGCCCGGCGTGCGGGCCTGGCCGATCAGCGCGGGCAGCTCACCGGCGGTCGCGGCCGACACGCTCTGGACCTTCGACGGCTCGGTCGTGACACCCGCCGTCACCGTCGCCGGCACGATGTACTGGTTGAGCAGGAACGTCGGGAAGAAGTCGCCGGTCAACTTGAAGCCGAACCGCTTCGTACCCGCCGGGATCGTGAACGAGATGGCGCCGCTGGCCGCCGAGGTCTGGGTGTCGAACACCGCGCCGGTCGCGATGTCAGGGAACGCGGCGACGGTCGCGCTGCCGACGGTCGTGCCGACCTGGAAGTCCGTGATCGTCGTATTCAACGTCACCGCCGTGGCCGTCGCGACGTCCGCGACGCAATGGGTGAGATCGGCGTCCCCGACCTCGCTCCAGCTCGAGTCACTGCCCTGCATGTTCGCCTTGAGCGTCTTGGTGGGCGGGTCGAACCCGACGTCGGTCCCTGCGTCGGCCGTGATGGCGTCGCCGCCACCACACGCGCCTGCGGCCAAGGCCCATGACACGATCAAAGAAAAAGCGAGTCCAAAGCGCATAAGTTGTTCCCCTAGCCCGGCCTATTTATCGAGCGGTCGCGACAGATTGCAACCATTTCCGCCCGAGGGCTAAAACCTGATCATGGAGATTGGCAAGATCCGCGAAATCCTCGGCCCGCAGGCGAGCCTGCTCGACCACCAGTGCAAGACGATTTCGTCGAGCCAGCTCACGTTGCCGAACCCGCGCTACGTCGACGACACGTTCACGGCGACCGATCGCACGACGCGCGTGCTCGGCTCGCTGCAGCGGATGATGTCGCACGGTCGGCTCGCCGACACCGGCTTCACGTCGATCCTTCCCGTCGATCAGGGCATCGAGCACTCGGCCGCGGCGTCGTTCGCGCCGAACATGATGATGATGGATCCCGAGAACATCGTGAAGCTCGCGATCGAAGCGGGCTGCAACGCGGTGGCCTCGACGTTCGGCGTCCTCGGCTCGGTCGCGCGGCGCTACGCGCATCGCATTCCGTTCATCGTCAAGATCAACCACTCCGAGCTGCTGTCGTACCCGAACACGTACGATCAAGTTCCGTTCGGCAACGTCCGCCAGTGCTTCGACATGGGTGCCGCCGGGATCGGCGCGACCGTGTACTGGGGCTCGCCGGAGTCGCGGCGCCAGCTGCAAGAGGTCTCCGAGGCGTTCGCCGAGGCGCACGAGCTCGGGATGTTCACGGTGCTGTGGTGCTACGTCCGCAACAACGCGTTCAAGAC
>JAYWCI010000278.1:0-23009 GCA_043780895.1 Kofleriaceae bacterium
GTGCCGAGGAATGCGCGATGGGGATCGTGCGTTGAGCGGTAGAGGACAGGTTGATCATGAGGGCTCTAGCTTCGTGCGTGCTGGTCGCAGCCGCACTCGTCTCGTGTAAGGGTGGCAAGTCGAAGCTCGATGACAACGTGACGTCATCGGGTGGCGCGGGTTCGACCGGCGGGTCCGCGGCCAAATCGGTCGACCTGCCGCCGAAGCCCACGGTGGTGACCTCGAAGCGCGCGGATCCGCAGATCCACGAGCTCGGCATCGAGCACGTGGTGCCGACCGCGATCACGATCGAGCTCGCGACCCCGATCGTCGATCGCGACTTGATCGGTTCGGTCAGCTCGAAGTCCCAGGTCAAGGTGATGCCGGAGGTTCCCGGTTCGCTGACGTATACCGGCGTCTCCGAGGTCACGTTCACGCCGTCGCGTCAGTTCGACTACAACACGACCTACACGATCAGTGTCGACCGGCTCGAGACCCGCGACGGCTTGATCGATCCGCCGTCCGGCACCAAGTGGTCGTACACGTTCAAGACCGAGGACTTCAAGTTCCTCAGCTGGGCGCCGAGCGGCCTCGACCTCGCGAACCACAAGGTTACGACCGAGGTCACGTTCTCCGGTCCCGTGCTGCCAAACATCGCGAAGGCGATGATGACCTTCGCGGTTAACGGTCACGCCGCGGCCGGCGTCGCGATGCTACCGACCCACAGCCCGAACATCGTGATCGTCCAGCTCAGCGATCCGAAGCTCGTCCTCGGCGCGAAGCTGAGCTTCGCGCTCAAGGCGGGCCTGCCGTCGCTCCAGTCCGCGGTGGCGGCGGCGGCGACCGCGGAGTACGTCGTCTCGACCGACAAGGGCGTCTCGATCAAGAACGCGTACATGGTCGAGGGCTCGAACGGCTTCTACATGGAGGTCGTCTGTAATGACGATGCCGCCGCGAAGGGGCATCGCTATTCCTACGAGGGCGAGTCGTACGCCGACCTCTCCGAGCGTTGCCAGCTCACCGACGAAGCGATCAGCCGCATCCACTTCAGCCCGCCGGTGAAGAAGATGTACATCACGAACGGTAAGGCCGGCTTCCGGGTGTTCGGCGAGTTCAAGCGCGGCACCTACGCGGTCAAGGTCGATGGTGGCGCGATTTCCGTCGACGGCGGCGTGTTGCTCGCACCGTTCTCGAAGTCGTTCTCGGTCGCGGCGCGCAAGCCCACGATCGCGTTCCAGGGCACGGGTCGCTATCTGCCGCGCACCGCGTGGACGAACCTCGGCATCAAGCAGCTCAACGTCGATGCGGTGAACCTCGTCGTGCGCGAAGTGCCGCCGGAGAACCTGATCTTCTGGTTGAGCAATGACTACAGCGACGCGCCCGACGAGCGCACGAGTAACGTGATCCTCAAGAAGGAGATCGCGCTCAAGAGCGATCCGGATGTCCAGGCGACGACGTGGCTCGATGTCGCGTCGCTCCTGCCCGCGACCTCGCGCGGCATCCTCGAGATGCGCCTGGTCGCGACCGGTACGACGGCGAGCGCGCGGCTGCTCTTGACGAATATCTCGCTCGTCGCGAAGAAGAGCACCACGCCCGGTAAGCCCTGGGACCAGAAGGTGCTCGTGTGGGCGCTCGACATGGAAACCGCGAACGCGCTGTCGGATGTCGAGGTCAGCCTGGTGCGCAAGAGCGGCAAGGTCGTCGCGAAGTGCTCGACGCAAGGCAAGACCGGCTGCACGCTGTCCACGAACGCGGACACCGATCCCGATCAGAGCGAGCCGTTCGCGCTGATCGCACGCAAGGGAGATGACCTCACGTACATCCGCTATGCCGATCTCAAGGCCGATGTCGCCGAATCCACGACGAGCGGCACCCCGTTCGTCGCGGACTCGCCGTATCGCGCCGCGATGTACTCGGACCGTGGCGTGTATCGCCCGGGCGAGACCGCGCACGTCACCGCGATCGTGCGCGACGCGAAAGACCAGGCACCCGCGCAGCCGCTGCCGGTCGATGTCACCGTCGTCGATCCGCGCGCGAAGGTCGTGAAGCGGCTCGTCCTCAAGACCAATGCCGCCGGCATGATCAATGTCGATCAGGCGCTGCCCGCGTTCGCCGATACCGGTCACTGGCGCGTCGCGCTCGCGGTCGCGGAGAAGCCGCTCGCCGCGTACGACGTGCAAGTCGAAGAGTTCGTGCCCGAACGCATGAAGGTCACGGCGACGCCGAAGCAGCCCGACATGCTGATCGGCGGCAAGATCGCGATCGACGTCAGCGCGCAGTACCTGTTCGGCGGTACTGCGGCCGAGAGCGGCGTCGAGCTCGCGTGCACGGCGCAGCCGTCGCGGTTTTCGCCGCCCGAGAACGCGGACCTCACCTACGGCGTCGAGCCGAAAGGCAAATCGGTCACGCTCGGTGACGCCACCAAAGACCAGCTCGATCCCAAGGGCGAGCTCTCGATCAACTGCCCGGACGACACCGCCAAGACCACGTTCACGCAGACCAGCGAGGTCACCGCGGTCGTCTCGGTGCTCGAAGCGGGGAGTGGCCGCGCGACCGTGAAGTCGACGACCGTGACGCTGCACCCCGAGAAGTTCTACCTCGGTCTCAAGTCCAAGACCTCGCAGGCCGAGGCCGGTGTGCCGTTCACCGTCGAAGGCGTGGTCGTCGATTGGAAGGGCAAGCCGGTCGCGAATGCCGTCAATAACCTCGAGATCGAGCTCGATCATCTCGAGGCCGACTACGGCTACAGCTACGACGAGGACAACGGCGAAGGTCGGTACGATCGCTGGCTGCGCAAGGTCCCGGAGGGCAAGAAGACCGCGAAGGTTTCGGGCGGCAAGTTCACGTTCGAGGTCACGCCGGCGGATGCCGATGTCGGCTTCGTCGTGCGCGTCAAGGCGGGTAAGGCGAAGACCGAGCTCGTCCTCCAGGGCTCGTATCCCTACTCGTACTACTACGGTGGCTACGGCGAGGATCGCGTCGATCAGACGCCGCGCCCAGCGAAGCCGACCCAGCTCGCGCCTCAGCTCGCGAAGGAGATCGAAGTCGGTAAGCCCGTGAGCGTGAAGGTGCTCACGCCGTACAACGGCAAGATCCTGTGGACGGTCGAGACCGATCACGTGATCACCGCCGAGTGGAAGGATGTCACTCGCGGAGAGGCGACCTGGTCGTTCACGCTGAGTGACTTCGTGCCGAACGTTTACATCAGCGCGTTCGTCGTCAAGGATCCGCATCTCGAGAGCAAGGATGCATTCCTGCCGGATCGTGCGTTCGGGGTCAGCTCGGCGCGCGTGCTGCCGACCGTGTTCACGCAGGCCCTCAAGATCGACGTGCCGAAGGACGTCCGCTCGTCGAGCCCGCTCGTCGTCAAGCTCGATGCCGGTGCGGTGCAAGGCCCGGCGTTCGCGACGGTCGCGGTTGTCGATGAAGGCGTGCTGTCGCTGACCAACTTCAAGTCGCCCGATCCGCTGTCGGGGTTGTTCGCGCGCCGCTCGCTCGCGGTCGAGACGTTCGAGACGATCGGCTGGACGATGCTGCACAACCCGGCCGGCGCGTCGTCGCGGACCGGTGGCGGCGATGACAGCATGGCCGATGCGGAGCAGGGCGCCCTCGGCAAAGGCCGCGTTCAGCCGGTGAAGCCGGTCGCGCTGTTCTCCGGCGTCGTCGCGGTCGGGGCGGATGGCAAGATCACCATTCCGTTCCAGCTTCCGTCGTATCGCGGTCAGGTCCGCGTGATGGCTGTCGTCGCGAGTGCTGGTCGGGTCGGTCGCGCCGAGGCCGAGGTCACGGTCAAAGATCCGGTCGTCATCCAGACCACGTTCCCGCGGTTCCTCACGCAGAACGACGAGATCCAGATTCCGGTGTTCGTGACGAACCTCTCCGGTGGCCCGCTCACGATCAACATCAAGCTCGACAGCACGGATCTGCCGATCGTCGGGCTCGTGAAGCCCAAGAATTCTCCAGCGCCACTGTCGTTCGCCGGCAAGAACACCGGCTCGATCAAGCTCGAAAACGGCAAGAACGACACCGTCGTGTTCCAGGCGAAGGCCATGATTCCCGTCGGTGGCGCCAAGCTCACGGTGACCGCGACCGCGGGCACCCTCACGGTCAAGGACGAGCTCGAAGTGCCGTTCTTGCCCGCTGGTCCGAAAGATCACGCGATCCAGAAGATCAAGGTCGAGGCGGGCTCGCTCGATCTAGCGAAGCAGCCGGTGCTCAAGAACTGGGTGCCGACGAGCGAGCAGACGACGTTCTGGCTGACCACGAACCCGTACAGCGATGCGTTCGCGCACCTGAGCTACTTGATCCACTACCCGTACGGCTGCATCGAGCAGACCGCCTCGTCGACGCGGCCGCTGCTCTACCTCGGCTCGATCGTCGAGGATGTCGATCCCAAGCTCGCGGAGCTCAAGGTCGAAGACATGGTGCTCACGGGCATCACGCGGATCTTCTCGATGGAGACGCCATCGGGCGGCTTCGGCTACTGGCCGGGCTCGGCCAATCCGCTCGAGTGGGCGACCGCGTACGCGACCGACACGCTGCTCGACGCGAAGAAGGCTGGCTACGCCGTGCCCGAGGATCGCCTGAAAGAAGTGATCGGCTGGATCGATGGTCGCGTCACCGCCTACGAGCGTGGCGAGAAGGTCGCGCACGAGAAGTGGAACCACTACGACGAGCAGTCCGAGGCGTACCTGCACTACGTGCTCGCCCGCGCCGGTCGCGGCAAGAAGGGCCGGATCCAGGCGCTGATCAACGCGCTTCCGAAGACCCCGAAGGGCGAGCAAGCCGAGGATCTGTATCTGCTCAAGGCCGCGCTCTACCTCGCCGGTGATCGCCGCTACGCCGCCGAGCTCAAGGCCGTCGACGCGACGCCGATCTCACCGGAGCGGATCAACAGCTGGAGCTTCTACTCGGATCGCCGCGCGCGTGGCCTCGAGCTCTCCACGTTCTTCGAGCTGTTCGGCGCTGCGCCGGAAGGCGAAGCCCTCGCGAATCGCGTCGCCGAGAGCCTCGCGAGCGAGCCGGGCTGGGGCTACTGGAACACGCAGGAGCTGGTGTGGGGCGTGACCGGCCTCGGCAAGTGGGTCACCGCAACCCAAGGTAAGGGCGTTGCCGGGGGCACGGTCACCGCAGATGGCACCGTGATCAACCCGCGCGCGAACAAGCACAAGTCGACCGACAAGACGTGGTCGCTGGTGCGTGCGAGCGAGTACAAGAACCTCACGATCGATATCCCGAAGAGTGCGGCGGGCTTGTTCCTCATGATCTCGAGTGACGGCGTGCGCCCGGGCAGCGACTACAAGACCGGCGGCAACGGCATGTCGGTGAGCCGCGCGTACAAGACGCTCGATTCGACCGAGGTCGATCTCACGAAGGGCACGTTGCACCTCGGCGACCTCGTATTCGTCGAGGTCGAGCTCGAGAACACCAGCGGCGCGACGATCCAGAACATCGCGCTCGTCGATCGGTTGCCTGCGGGCTTCGAGATCGAGAACCCGCGGCTCGGGCGCGCGACCAAGCCGGAGTGGGTCAAGGACGAGGAGCAGTGGGGCGCGGACTTCATGAACATGCGTGACGATCGGCTCGAGGCCTTCGGCACGCTGCCGCCGCATACCTCGAAGAAGCTCGTCTACACCGTGCGTGCGGTGACCGCCGGCAAGTTCACGCTGCCGCCGATCGAGGCCGAGGCCATGTACGATGCGACGCTGTGGGCGCGCTCGAAGGGCGGGACCGCCGTGGTTGCCGGACCGTGGACCGGAAAGCTCCTCTAACCCAACGGCTCTGGCCGTGGGCACTGCGCGCGATCACCGCGTGCAATGGCGCGATGATCCTGCTCGTCATCGCGGCGTATCTCGTGCCGCTGCCGGATCGTGATACCGGATGGTCCGCGGTCGTCGAGTATCGCGACGGTCGGCCGGCATACGTGTTCCTGTCGCCCGATGACAAGTGGCGGTTGCACGTCGAGCTCGATCGCGTCGATCCGAAGTTCGTCGAGGCGCTGATCGCGCTCGAGGACAAGCGGTTCTGGAGCCATCACGGTGTCGATCCGATCGCGATCGCGCGCGCCGCGTGGTCGGACGTGACGAGCGGGCGACGCGTCTCGGGCGGCTCGACGCTGTCGATGCAACTCGCGCGGTTGTACGAGCCGCGCACGCGCACGCTGCCGCACAAGGCGATCGACATGTTCCGCGCGATCCAGCTCGATCTGCGGCTGCCCAAGCAGGACATCCTCGAGGAGTATCTGTCACGCACGCCGTACGGCGAGAACCTCGAGGGCATCGAGAGTGCGGCGTGGAGCTACTTCGGTCATGGACCGCAGCACCTCACGGCGGTCGAGATCGCGACGTTGCTCGCGGTGCCTCAAGGCCCGCAGCGCTACGCGCCGCGCTCGGCGAACACGCAGCGGTTGCAGACCCGGCGCGATGCGATCCTGAACAAGCTGATCGCAGGCGGGGTCTTCCGCGATGTGGATGCGAGCTCGGCGCTCGCGGATGCCGCGATCAACGCCCCTCCTGATCGGTTCAGGCCGATGCCGCGCGAGGCCCGGCACGCCGCGATCTGGCTGCGCTCGCACCATCCCCTCGAGCTGCGCATTCGCTCCACGCTCGATGCGGGCCAGCAGGCGCTCGTCGAGAAGCAGGTCGCGCTACGGCTCTCGGAGTTTCACTCGAAGAACATCCGCGGCACGTCGGTCGTCGTCGTCGATCACCACACTCGCGAAGTGGTCGCGCTCGTCGGCAACCTCGACTTCATGGACGCGACGCACGGCGGTCAGATCGCGATGTTCGATCGGCCGCGCTCGCCCGGCTCGACGCTCAAGCCCATGCTCTATGCCCTCGCGATCGATCGTGGTCTCGCGCTGCCTCAGTACCTGGTCGCCGACGTGCCGACTCAGTACGGCACGTATCGCCCGCGCAACTTCGATGGCGACTTCGCCGGGCTCGTCACGCTCAAGGATGCGCTGTCGCGTTCCCTGAACCTGCCGTTCGTGGACCTCCTCGCCGAGCTCGGCGTCGAGCAGTTCGTCGGCGAGCTCGCACGGATGGGCGTCGCGAGCGAGCGCGCGGTCCCCGGCCAGTACGGCTTGTCGATGGTCGTCGGTGGCATCGAGGTCACGCCGCTCGAGCTTGCGGGGATGTACGCGACGCTCGCCGAGGATGGCCTCTATCTGCCACTGAGGGTCACCACCACCGACCGCACGGGCGTGCCACAACCGATCTTCGGCAAGGGCGCCGCGCACCTCACGCGCGAGACGCTGTCGCAAAAAGATCGACCCGACTTTCCGCATCGCCGCGACGTCAACGGCGTGCCCGCCGAGATCCACTGGAAGACCGGCACGAGCTTCGGCTTTCGCGACGCGTGGGCGGTGGGTTCTGGCCCGGCGTACACCGCGGTCGTGTGGACTGGCAATGTCGATCTCGAGCCGAGCTCCGAGCTCGTCGGCTCCGAGGCTGCGGGCCCGCTGCTGTTCGACGTGCTCGAGGGTGTAGCGCAACGCTCGCAACGCCATCTCGATGCCGCGCCCCCCGCGGATCTCATCGAGGTCGAGGTCTGCGCGTACTCGGGCCACATCCCGGGTGATGCGTGCGAGCACCGCGTCAAGGTGCTCGCCCCGGTCCACGCAGTGCCGACCACGCCGTGCCCGTACCACCAGGCATTCGATGTCGATCCGGCGGGCACCGCGGTCGTGCCAGCGTGCAAGCAACCGACCGTCGCGTATCACCGCAAGAGCTTCGTGGTCCTGCCGAGTGCGGTCACCGCGTGGTTGACCGCGCGCAATCGCGAGGTCCCCGAGGCGCCGGTGTTCGGCGAAGGGTGCGGTGCGACGGTCGGTGGTGCCGTACCGGTGATCATCACGCCGGGCGAGGGCCAGATCGTCACGATGATTCCAGGCCTGCCGGCAGCGGCGCAGAACGTGCCGCTCTCCGCGAGCTCGCGGGCGGGGCGGCTCACGTGGTTCGTCGACGGTGCGCTGGTCGCGACGGCGCCGGCGATCGAGCGCGTGTACTGGCCTCCCACGCCGGGCAAGCACGAGCTGGTCGTGACCGATGATGCGGGGCGAAAGGCGCGCCGGGTCCTCGACGTGAAGTCGGGCCTGACCGCGAACTAACAGCCTATACTCGCACCGTAGTGAAGCTTGCAGCCTCGACAGAGAAACAACCGGGAAGCCGAGTCCCTCACGTCATGGCGAAGGCAACATCCTCGACGAAATCATCCGAAGCGATCCTCGTAGATTCCCGCGGCGTACGGAGCGCCGCACGCGTCCACGAAGAAGCACGGAATACCGGAGATCCGTCTGAACGACCACCGGTAAGCCGTGTGTGGGAAGACCGCACGCACGGTTTTCACGCGGGCCCAACCCACATCCGTCGTCCGACGGAACACGGTTAGATCTACCAATGGCAGACCCGGTGGAACCGCTGGCTCGGACCGAACTCGGTCCCGGCGTCTTGCAACCGACGATCGCGACCGCCAACGAGCGGCCGAGCACGATGCACCTCGATGCGCCGGCGATTCCCGGCTATCGGATCACGCGCATCCTCGGCGCGGGAGGCATGGGCACGGTGTACGCCGCAGAGCAGGACGCACCGCGCCGGCAAGTCGCGATCAAGGTCCTGCAGAGCCGCTCCGGTTCGGCGCTCGCACGCTTTAAAGCCGAGGCCGAGATCATGGCGCGCCTCGATCACGCAGGCATCGCGCGCGTGCTCGAGGCGGGCGAGGCCGAGGGGCATCCGTTCCTGGTGATGGAGTACGTCGACGGCACGACGCTCGATCAATTCACGAAGAACATCACGCTCGGTCGCAAGCTCGATCTGTTCGGCGCGCTGTGCGATGCCGTACAACACGCGCACCTCAAGGGCGTGATCCATCGCGATCTCAAGCCCTCGAACGTGATGGTGCGCGCCGAAGATCATCGCGTGGTCGTACTCGATTTCGGCATCGCGAGGCTCGCGGCTGACGACGACAAGACGCCACTCCATACGCGCGCGGGCGAGCTGATCGGCACGCCGCTCTACATGAGCCCCGAGCAAGCGATGCTGCGCGCGGATCAAGTCGACGTCCGCACCGATGTCTACACGCTCGGCGTGATGCTCTACGAGCTCGCATGTGGCGAGCTGCCGTACGAGACGCGCGACGCACCGTTACCGATCCTCACGTACATGATCTGCGAGGACCCACCGATCTCGCTCGCTAAGCGGGGTCCGCAATGGCGCGGCGACCTCGATGCGATCACGCAACATGCGCTCGCGAAAGAGCCGGCCAACCGCTACCAGTCGGTCGCCTCGCTCGCCGCGGACGTCCAGCGATTTCGCAATGGCGAATCGGTCTCGGTCCGCACGCCGACCTCGCTCGAGCGCGCACGCGCGTTCGTCCGCCGCCGGCCGGTGCTAGCGGCTGCGCTCGCGGGGGCCGTGATCGCGCTCGCCGTGTTCGCCACGATAGTAACCGTGCTGTGGCGCGATGCGAGTCACGCGCGACATGTAGCCGAAACTGCGCAAGCGCACACCGAGCGCGCGCGTGCGGAGCTCGAGTCGCGCACGAACCAGCTCGTGCTGCGCCAGGCGCGCGTCGCGCTCGGTCGCGATCCGACCGAAGCACTCGCGTGGCTGGCGACGCTCACGCCGCGTGATGTCGATGCCGGCACCGCGTGGGCGATCGCGCACGAGGCGGTCGCGCGCGGTGTCGCGAAGGAGGTGCTAAAGGGCCACGCCGATGAAGTTCACTGGATCGAGCCGCTACCCGGCACGGGCTTTGTCAGTGCCGGTTACGACGGGCGCGTGATCGTATGGGATCCCGATCAACGCCCGATCTACGCGGCGAAGGGTCGCGCCCACCTCGCGCGGCCCGCGCCGATCGGCTCGCAGATCGCGATCGGTGGCGATGATGGCGATCTGCGCATCGTCGATCACCGCGGCACGCTGCTCGCCCAGCTAGCCGGCCACATCGGTGATGTCCAGCACCTCGCCTGGTCGCGCGATGGCACGTGGCTCGCGAGCGGTGATGATCACGGCAACGTGTTCCTGTGGCCGAAGGGCGCCGCGCCCGGCAAGCTCCTCGCACACGGGAAGTCCGCGATCGGCGATGTCGCATTCTCCGCCGACGGCACCGCGCTCGTCGCCGGCGATCACGATGGCCACGTCGCGCAGTGGGATGTCGCGAGTGGCGCGGAGCTCGATGTCGTGGTGCCCAAGGATGTCGTCCAGACCTGGACCGATGGCGCGCACGCCGCGGTGGTCGACGGCAACGGCGCGGTGCACTGGTGGAAGCGCGAGGGCGCCGCGCTCGTCGTCGAGCGCGTCACGGCGACCGGGCTCAACTGCAAGCGCGCGGTGTTCGCGACCGATGGCACGTGGGCCCTGCTCGGCGGGGTCGGTGGCGTGGTCACGCGTGTGATCGGCGACAAGATCGAGCCGCTCGCACACTTTCATGCACAGGCACGCACGGTCGCGATCTCGAACGACGGGCGCTGGGTCGCCTCGGGCGCCGACGATGGCGAGCTCGAAGCGCGTGACCTCACGACCGGTCAGGTCATCGCACTGCACGGCCACACCGGTGGGATCCGGCACGTGACGTTCGCCGGCTCGTCGCTGTTGTCCTCGGATAGCGATGGCGTCGTGCGACGCTGGGAGCTCGCATCGATTCCCTCGACGGTGCTCGACACCCGCGGTGATCCGACCGAGCGCATGGCGGTCGCGCGCGATGGCTCGATGATCGCGTGGGTCGATACGAGCGGGCAGGTCGGACTGTGGACGTTCGCGACTGATCGCTACACCCAGCTCGGTCACGTCGATGGCCGGCCGACCGCGGTCGCGATCGTCGATGGCACGGTCGTCACCGGCACCGCGGAAGGCGTGGTCACGTGGTGGCTCGATAAGCCGGTGCGCCAGGAGCTCCACGCGATCATCAAACAGATCGCAACCGGGCACGACCTCGTCGCGATCGCGAGCTCGCTCGGGCCGATCGCGATGTTCACCGGGGTGGGCACACCGCGCCCGGCGCTTGCCGGTCATCCGAACGGTAGCGATGCGGTCGCGATCGACCCGACGAGCACGCTCGTGGTGTCGGGAGGCCAGGATCGCGTGATCCGGGTGTGGCGGGTTGCCGATGGCACGCAGCTGGCGGCCCTCGAGGGGCCGGTGGGCGATACGTACTTCGCGATCGTCACCGCGGATCGGATCGTCGTCGGCAGCAATGGCGGGACCGTGCTCGCGTGGCCCCGCAACGGCGAGCAGATCGATGCGAAGGCGCGAGTGCTCGTGATGCAACACACCGGCGCGGTCACCGCGCTCGCGACGAGCGCGACCTCGATCGTCTCGGCCGGCCGTGACGCCACGCTCGCGCGCGCCGCGGTCGTGCGGGGGGCGATTCGACCGGCGGAGGTCGCGCCGATTCCGAACGCGGCGGTCGCAGTCGCGGTCGATGACCAAGGCATCGTCCGCGCGGTCACCCGCAACTCGGCTGCCATCCGCTGGAGCCCGAACCAGGCCCCGGCGGTCGAGATCGATCACGGCGTGCGCGATGGTGCGGGGAGTCCGGCCGGCCGCTGGATCGAGTCCTTCGATGACGGGACGTTCGTCATGGCGGACCTCGAGATACGTTCGTTCGCCGAGCTGAATGCAACCGTTCGCGCCGCGACCACCTACAAGCTGAAGAACTAGCTATCCTCCGCAGGTGCCGGGGCTACGCCTACGCACTGCCGTAGGGCAGTGCGTGATTAGATCGACCAATATGCGAGTGGGATCGAGACCGCGCCGAGCATCACCCACAGGATGATGCCGAGGAAGAACGGCCGCGGGCCGACCTTGGCGAGCGCCTTCGGCGAGAACGACAGGCCGATCAAGAACAGCGCGACGAGCAACGAGCGCGTGCCGACGTTGGAGACCGGCGGACCATACTGCGCGAGCGCCGGGACCCAGGTGACGAGCGCAGCGACGGCGATGAAGCCGAGGATGAACCACGGCCACTTCACGTCGCGGAGGCTACCCGAGCTCGGTCGCATCACGGCGGTCACGATCGTGACCGGCACGATCCACAGCGCACGCGCGAGCTTCGTGGTCGTGGCGACGGTCAGCGCGATGCTGCCGTAGGCAAGGCCCGCCCCGACAACGGAGCTGGTGTCGTGGATCGCGAGTGCGGCCCAGCGGCCGAAGACTTGCTCGGACATCCCGAGCAGATGGCCGATCAAGGGGAACAGGAGCAGCGCGACCGCGTTCAGCACGAACACGACCGCGAGCGAGATCGAGATCTCGTGGTCCTTGGGTTTGATCACGCTCGAGACCGCGGCGATCGCGCTACCCCCGCAGATGCCGGTGCCGAGCGCGATCAAGAGCGACGTGTCCTTGGGCACCGATAGCCAGCGACCGATCGTCGTACCGAGCGTGACCGCGAGCGCGAGCCCGGTCGCCGTGACCAGCGCGCCGTTGACGCCCACCCGCAGGATCGTCTCGAGGTTCATCTTCGCGCCGAGCGCGATCACACCGAGCTGGAGCGCGAGCGTGGTGACGAGCTTGAGCTGCTTGGGGCGATCAATCCGCGTCGCGAGCGCGATCGCGAGCCCGCTGAAGAGCGCGAGCCAGCTCGGCGCATCGAACCAGACGAGCGCGACCGCGAGCGCGAGACAGCCGATCCAGTAGAGCTGCTGTTTCACTCGGCGGAGTCCGGGGTGAACAGCTCGAGCGTCTCGATCGGTGCACCGGTCGCATCGGTGCCGCCCACGATCAGGATCTGGCCATTCGGCAACGGCGTCGCGGTCGCCCCGGTGCGCGGCACGACGAGCGGCTGCGTCCCGACGAGCGCGAGGCTCGCGGCGTCGTAGATCTCGGCGGTGCCGACGACGCCGACCGCGTTCGTCCCGCCGGCGATCACGAGGTAGCGCGTCGTCGATGCCACGGCACAACCGGTGCGGAGCTCGCTCGGCACGTTCGCAAAGGGCTCCGCCGTTCCCGCCGCCGCGTCGATCCGGATCAGATCCGCACCGCCGCACATCACGCCGACCTTGCCGCCCGCGAGCGTCGCGACAGCCGCACCGTCGCGCGCCGCGGCGGGGAGCGCGAGCGTCTCGAACTGGCTGTTGCGAAACCGCGTGACGCCCGATCCGTCCGCGAAGATCGCGGCGGCGATGCCGTCGCTGCCGGTCACCGCGGCACCGCCCGACGGCAAGCGCGCGACCTCGGTGCGCGCGGTGACCTTCAGGGCGTTGCCATCGATGTTCGCTGCGGGCAAGCCGGTGACGAGCAGGTTCTCGTCACCGATCGAGATCGCCTGCTGTCCGGTGCGCGCCAGGCCGGAGAAGCTGCCGAGATCCGTGATCGCGCCCGCCGGCGACACGGTGATATCGAACCGCGACAGCGTGTCGGTCGGCA
Organism: Kofleriaceae bacterium; assembly: GCA_043780895.1. GTDB lineage: Bacteria > Myxococcota_A > Polyangia > Haliangiales > Haliangiaceae > JABFXX01. Next base: position 13,344 of record JAYWCI010000278.1, read on the forward strand.
CGCCGCTCGAATCGTTGCCGCCGAACGCATAGACGAACTCGCCGAGCGAGCCGAGCCCGATCGCCAGACCGCTACGCGGAGCGGGCAGGGCGACTCCCGCGGTCAGCGAGTGGTCGAAGGCGTTGTAGATCGCGGTCGCGTCGCTCGCGGTGTTGTCGGCGAGCAGGCCACCCGCGAACGCCGCGCCATACGTCAGCGCGGCCGTGCCGACAGCCGAGCGCGCCGGCGTGAGCGAGGTCGGCGCCGCCGCGATCGAGTTCGGCGCCGCCACGTAGATGATGACGTTCGCATTCGTACCATTGAGCGGGAACGGTGGCGTCGCGCCGCTCGCGATCACGGTGCCGGTGGAGTCCATGCCATCTACGATGATCGCGCCCTGGGTATCCGTTGCATCGAACTGTACGTCGATCTGGAACTTGCCATCGCTGCCGCGCTTCGCGGTCTGCTCCTGATGCGGATCGGTGATCGAGAAGCGCAGCGTCTGGACGTTCGTCATCACCGTCGAGCCGGGCGCCGTGATCAGCGAGACATCGATCGTGCCCACCGAGCCCGTACACCCTCCTGCCCCGATCACGGCCCCGGTCACGGCCCCGATCGCGGCGACGAGCGCCGCTCTCGTGATCGCGATGCGCAGCGACTTGCGGCGCGAAGACGCGCCCGCGATCACTTCGACCGAGCCGCGCGCGATGCCGAGCTGTTTGGCCACGTACTCGACGACCGCGGCGTTCGCTTCGCCATCGACCGGCGGTGCGGTGACCGCGATCTTCAAGCGACCGTCGTGAATGGGGCCGAGCTTCGCGCGCGAGGCGCGCGGCTGGACGAGCACGTCGAGGACCACGCCGCCCTCGACCTCACGGATCATTTACTGCCGCGACCGAGCTCGCGCGCGCGCTTCGTCGCGGTCTCGACCGCATTGATCAGCGTGGTGCGCAGGCCGCCCTCTTCGAGCGTGTGGAGGCCGGCGATCGCGGTGCCTCCCGGTGAGGTGACCATGTCCTTGAGCACGCCCGGATGCTCGTCGAGATCCATGAGCATCTTCGCCGAGCCCATCACGGTCTGCGCGGCGAGCCGCTGCGCGTTGCGACGCGAGAGCCCGACCTTGACGCCGGCATCCGCGAGCGCTTCGAGGATCAAAAAGATGTACGCGGGCCCCGAGCCCGAGAGCCCGGTGACGGCATCGAGGTGGCTCTCGTCGAGCTCGACCGTGATGCCGACCGCATCGAACATCGCGCGCGCGGTCGCGAGATCCTCGGGGCTCGCGTGCTTGCCCGCCGAGATCGCGGTCGCGCCGGCACCGACGAGCGCGGGCGTGTTCGGCATCGCGCGGACGACGCGCACGCCATCCGCGACCGCTTCTTCGATCGTGGCGGTATCGACACCGGCGGCGATCGAGATCACGAGCGTGCCGCTCTTCAAGCGGTCGCCGATCTCGCGCAGCACCTTGTCGAGGATCTGCGGCTTGACGCATAGCACGACGAGATCGCAGCGCTCGGCGAGCGCCTTGTTGTCGATCATCGTCTCGATCGCATACTTGGCGTGGAGCTCGTCGAGCCGCTCGCGCCGTGGTCCCGAGGCGAGCACGTTGTTCGCCGGCAGGTGATTGCCTTTGACGAGCCCGCGGATCAGCGCTTCGGCCATGTTGCCGCCGCCGACAAACCCGATCGTGTGGGACGCGAGGAACGACACCATGTTCGTGTAGCACGTCTATCGGGTAACTAACCGATATTGAAATCTTCTTTGGGGTGCGCCGAACCGGAGCCATCGTAGAAACGATCGAGCGTGTAGCGCTCGAAGATCTCGTGCTTGGTGCCGCCGGTCAGCCACTCGCCGTACAGCTTGCCGACGATCGGCGCCATCATGAAGCCGTGGCCGACGAAGCCACACGCGAGGAAGAAATCCGGATGCTCGCGGGTCGCCGCGACGATCGGATTGCCATCCGGCGATTGGTCGTACGGGCCCGCCCACTGGCGCAGGATCTTGATGTCGCCGAGGATCGGCATCAGCTTCACGAGCCGGCGCGAGTAGGTCGCGAGAAACTCCAGCGTCGAGCCCTTCGCGTACGTCGAGGCGTGGCCGGGAATGGTCACGCCGCCGACGATCTCGCCGCGCATCGATTGGCTGCAATACAACCCGCTTGCGAGCTCCGAGACCATCGGCTTCAAGAACGGCTTGAGCGGCTCCGACGAGCAAATCTCGTGACGGATCGGGAACGTCGGAATCTCGACGCCGATCATCTTCGCGAGCGTGGGCGACCAAGCGCCGCACGCATTGATCACGCGCCGCGCCGCGATCGTGCCGCGTTCGGTGACTACCTCGTAGCCGCCTTGCGATCGCTTCGCCAAGCCGGTGACAGGTGTCTGCGTGAAGATCCGCACGCCACGGGCGGTGGCCTGACGGGCATAGCCCCACAGAAACGGCCACGGGAACAAGATGCCGTCGGTCGGATTGTACGAGGCGCCGACGATGCCGGTGAGATCGATCTCCGGCACGATCTGCTTGGCACCCTGGGGATCGAGCATGCGCGTCGCGACGCCGCAGCGATTCTGGAGCGCGATGTTCTTCTCGAGCCGCGCGACCTCCTTCGCGCTGCGCGCGAGGAACAAGTAGCCGCCCTGGCGGAACCAGACATTGACGCCGATATCGACGGCGAACCGCTGACACAGCTCGACCGATTGCTGCATCAATCGGATGTTGATCTCGGTCGCCCACTGCTGGCGCACACCGCCGCCGTTGCGGCCCGAAGCACCCTCGGCGAGATAGCCGCGCTCGACGACGACGACGTCTTCGAGACCCATCATCGCGAGGTAGTACGCGATCGACAGGCCCATCACGCCGCCACCGACGATCACGATCTCGGCCTTCTCGGGCACCGGGCCCGAGCTCTCGAGCGTGGGCGGCAGCTTGATCTCGCCCGATCGATCCGCCCGGCTGGCGTCGTCCTCGTCGTCTGCATCGGGCGGTGCGGCGCCGTTCACAGGTCGTGCTCCGGCAGGTCGTCATCGAACCGATGCGCATCGGGTGAATTCGCGAGCAGGCGAAGCGGAGTGGGCGCGATCGGCGGACGCGACGTGAACGGCGAGATCGTGCTCGGTGCTTTCTTGGTCAGGCGCGCGAGCTGCGTCGCCATCGGGCCGAGGCATTCTTTGCCCTGACAAGGTCCGGTGCCGAAGCCGGTGTAGCGCTTGACCTCCTCGATATCGAGGTAGCCGCGATCGACGCAATGCTCGAGGTCGGCGAGCGTGACGTCCTCGCAGCGACACAGCATGATCTTCTTGGCCACTAGCGTCCTCCTAGTGCGGCGGCCGCGCGCGCACCGACGAGTGCGCCGTGGATCGCGGACTCTGCGGGCCCGCGATAACCCGTGACGTCCCCGCACGCCCAGACGTTCGGCGCCGAGGTCTGACCGTGCGAGTCGATCACGACGCGAAATCCGCCCGCATCGGGATCAAGGACGACCTCGCAGCCTTGCTGGCGCGGACCTTCGGAAGCGGGTGACGGAATTGCGGCGACCGCGACGAGATCGCAATCGATCCGACCGCGCGAGGTCTCGACCGAAGACACCCAGCTACGGCCCTTCGTGCCGTTCGCATCGTCCAGGGGAATGCGCGTGACATCGGCGCCTGCGGCCTCGAGTGCGGAGGCCAGGCGCGTGGTCTCGGCCGCGAGCTCGGGCACTTCGACGATGCAGACCTTGTCGCCGGCGAGGATGCCGTGATCGACAAGCAAGCGACCGACCGCACGCGCGGCGATCACGCCGGGACGATCATTATCGGCGAACGGCAGATTTACCGGGTAGCCACCGGTCGCCCAGATCCATCCACGCGCGTGGACGCGGATCAGCTGGGTTGGCGTCGCGACCGCGAGCACACCGCCATCGTCCTCGGGGAAATAGCCGATCGCGGTCGATCGCTCGAGCAGCTCGACGCCTGCCGTGACGACCTCGGTGACGCTCCGGTCCGCGTGGTCGCGACCCGTCTTCGGGTCGCAGCGCAAGCTGCCACCCGCACGCAGCTGATCATCGACGAGTACCACCGAGAGCCCCGCGCGCACGCACGCGAGGGCCGCGGCGAGGCCCGCAGGACCTCCACCGATCACGCACGCATCGACCGAGCGTTCGCCGACGGGGGGCAGGGGACCAGCATCGCGCGCCGGCAACTTGCCGAGGCCCGAAAGCTGGCGCACCACCTTGTTCGCGAGCTTGTTCAGCACCGAGGAACCCGTCATCAACGTGTGATGATCGAGGCCGCGAGAGAACAAGAAATCGACCGCGCCGAGCAAGTCGACCTCGGTCGATGGAAATGCGTTCTGCCCGGCCGCTTCCGCACCCGGCGTGCATGGCGATTGGCATGCGCGCATGTTTGGCACGCCGTCGAGGCGAACCAGGCAGCCGCTGCAGTGCCCCTCGAGACAGAAGAACGAGCGTGGCCGATGATACTTGAGCGAGCGCGACATCACGCGCGTCCCGCTCGCGAGTGCCGCCGCGGCGATAGTTTCGCTCGCGAATGCACGCAGCCGCGTCTCGGAGATCCGGATCTCGACCGGTTCGCCTCGCTGCGCATCGAAGACGGGAAGCCTACGAGCCACGACATCTTGTAGTATGCCTTGTTTAGTTTCGCACCGCGGATCTCGGTGGACCGAAACCGTGTGGTGGTTGGTTTGCTTTCACTCGGGTTGCCGAATTACCATTGCGACTCGAAAGGATAGGGGAATTCCCAATGGCGACACCAACTAGGCCGTGCCCATATTGCGGAGCGGCGGTGCTCATGAACGCTCCGGCGTGTGGCACCTGCGGCCGGCCGATGCCGCCGATGCAGGCAGGCGCACCTCCGGCCGGTGCTCAAGCACCCGCGAAGACCATGTTTGGTTACGCCGCGCCGCAAATCCCGCAGGCGCAGCGTCCAGGCTCTGGTCCGGCGCCAGCACCGACAGGTGCACCGGGTCCCGGCAGTACGACGAATCCGGGCACCGGTTACGGCCAGCCGCAGGGGTTCCAACCGCCGCAACAGCAGGGCTTCGGTGCACAACCGGCAGCGCCTGCACCGCAACCGTATCAACCGCCGGCGGCAGCTCCGCAGCCAGCGTACGGTCAGCCGCCGCAACATCAAGGGTATCCTCCGGGTGGTCAGCCCTACGGCGCGCCGCAGCAGGGCGGCTATTCGCCGCCCGGCGGTCCGCAGGGACAGCCTGGCTTCCCGCCGCCGCAAGGTTTCGGCCAGCCGCCGCAGCCGCAAGGTTTCGGGCAACCGCAGCCGTACGGTGCACCGCCGCAACAAGCGTACGGTCAGCCACCCCAGCAACACGGTGGCTATCCGCCGGCCGGTCAGCCTCAGGGTTATCCACCGCCGGGTGGTCAGCCGCAGGGCTATGGCCAGCCGCAGCAAGGTTTCGGCGGACCGCAGCCGGGCTACCCGCAGGCTCCGAATCCGTTCGCACCACCGTCCCATGATCTTCCGGGTCCGCTCGACAACATGGCGCGTGGCATTCCGCAGTCGGCACCCGGGACCATCTTCGGTATTCCGGTCGCGCGCCTGCGTGATCCGTCGCTACAGCGCACGACGCTGTTCATCGCCGGCATCGCGCTCTTGATCTCGATCGTCGTGCCGCTGACGCTGAGCCCGACCGTCGTGTTCCCGTTCTCGTCGTTCCTCCCGAAGTGGGACTTCGTGATCTGGCCGATCATCGCGGGTGGTTCGTACCTCCTCGTGGCTGCCGCGCCTCCGCACATCCGCCAGCAGATACCGCCGATGGTCCTGCACTGGATCCCGTTCGCGGTGTCCTTCATCGGCCTGTTCGTGCTCTCGAGTCTTCCGGGAGCGGGCGGTCACGCAACGGGCGCAGCGCTCGGCATGCTCGGCTACGCCGTGCTCGTATTCGGTCTGCTCGCGCGCATCGCCCAACCGCAAGATCAGATCGCTCGCATCATCATCGCGGTCGGCGCCGGCATGCTCGTCCCTGGTTGGGTCGATATGTTCAGCGTGGTGTTCCACTTCAACGGTGGGATCCTGATGATCCTCAACAGCCTACTCACCTTCATCGTCACGACACTCGGCGTGCTCTGCATCCTGTTCGTCGTGCCGCCGCAGAAGCTGCCGCCCGCGCTGCAGTCGATCGATGCGTTCGGCCCGCTGATCGCGGCCGTGCTCATCCTGTGGCTCCCGCTGCAGGTCGTGTTCTTCATCCTCGCGGGGCTGCTCTCGGAGCACATGGGCATCTCGGCGCTGTTGTTCGGCGCCCACATCGCGGTGCGTATCCTCGCGTTCTTCGGCGTGCTGATGATGGCGTCGCCGGCGGCGTATGAAGAAGCGACCGCCCTGATCACCGGTCGCCGCCCGCCGGGCGGTGGTGGTCATCCGCCCCCGGGTGGCGGCTACCCGCCGCAAGGCGGTGGTGGTTATCCTCCGCCGGGCGGGGGTTATCCTCCGCAAGGTGGTTATCCTCCGCAAGGCGGTGGCGGTTATCCGCCCGCTGGAGGCGGTGGCTACCCGCCGCAAGGTGGCGGCGGTTGGCCTCAGCAGTAAGCTGACCAGCTCCGGTTGAGAGGAGAGCCCCTGGCAACAGGGGCTTCTTCCGTTTCGGCGTTATGCTCGATCCATGAGCACCCCGACCGAACGCGGGCTCGAGTGGAAGGTCGGTGTATTGATCGTGGTGTCGACCGCGATCCTCGTCGCCTTCATCTTCATCCTCGGTAATTTTTCGCTACGCTCGGGCTACACGATCGCTGTCGACTACGACTACATCGGCGCGCTGCAACCTGGCGCGCCGGTGAAGGTCTCGGGCATCAAGGTCGGCAAGGTCGAGAGCGTCGACTTCTTGGGTGGCAAGCCCGACGCGACCGGCAAGCGCGTCCAGGTGCGCGTGACCGCGTGGATCGAAGATCGTGCGAAGGACAGTATTCGCAGCGATGCCGAGTTCTTCATCAACACCGCCGGCGTGCTCGGCGAGCAGTACCTCGAGATCGTGCCGGGTCGAGATTGGGACCATCCGGCGATCGCGGCGAAATCGATCATCCACGGTCCACCCGCGGTGCACGATCCGCCGCGCACGGACCTCGTGGTGGCCCGGTTGTACGAGGTGCTCGATGGCGTGTCCGCGGTGCTCCACGACGATCGCGATGCGATCAAAACCCTCCTCGGCAACAGCGCGAGCGCGGTCGCCGAGATCAACAAGATCCTCGTCGAGCGCCACGATCAGATCGGCGAGCTCATCGTTTCGGCCGCCGAGGTCGCGAAGGAAGCGAAGATCACGCTCTCGAAGGTCAACCATGGCCTCGGCGATGGTCGCCCCGTCGCCGCGCTGCTGGGCGATGCCGACGCGACGTTGAAGACCGCACAGAGCTCGCTCGCGAGTCTGACGCCTTCGGCTCAAGCCCTGATGACCGACGCCACGCGCGTCACCGGCATCATCACCGAGCAGCGGATCGATACGGCGATCGGCGCGGCCGACAAGGCGGCGACCGCGGCGAGCAAGGCCGGCGGCCTGATCGACAACGTCAACGGTGCGGTCACGGACCTCCGCGCCGGCAAGGGCACCGCGGGCGCGCTGCTCTCGAAGGACGAGCTCTACAGCGATCTGCGCGAGCTGATCCGCGATCTCAAACGCAACCCCTGGAAGCTGTTCTGGAAGGAATAGACGACCGGTTTGCACGTCGCGTCGGCGCGGTCACGATGGGCGTGATCGCGCTCGCGATCGGATTCTTCGTGTTCGTCTACGCGCGGATCGAGTGGCGCCATCACACGCGTATCCGCGTGTACTTCCACCACGTCGGAGCGCTCCGTGAAGGCGGAGCTTTCGTCGTCGCCGGTCACCCGGTCGGCGAGATCGAGGGCATCGCGCTGTCGCCCCGCGATGCATCGGGCCCGTTGCACGGCGACGAAGGTGTGGTCGTCACGGTCGCGATCGAAGCGAGCGAGGCGCAGCGGTTGGATCGCGCGGGTGACGTGTTCGTGGCGTCGCGCGGCGCGCTCGCCGAGCGCTATCTCGAGCTCGGTCCGCCGCCCGCAGCGCAGGCGGGCACGATGCTGCGCGAAGGCGATCAGCTCGTCGGCGCGGATCCTCCGAGCCTCGATCGCGTGTTGCAACGCACGTGGGACAACTTGAATGGCTTCGCCGCCTTCAAGGCCGAGGTCAAACCGGAGTTCGAGGCGCTGCGCGTGCAGATCGCGGAGCTGTCGGCGCACGTCGATCCGGCATCGCCGAGCGCCGTCGCGCACGCCGACATGATCGCACCGATGTTCGTCGAGCTCGCGGGCCTGCGCGTCCAGATCACGCTCCTGCGCGAGCGCGGGCTCGGTGGCGATGCGGGGCTGGCGCACCTCGGCGAGGTCATCGCGGCGACCGAGGCCTTGGCCGCGACCGCGCGGGCACGACTGCATCAGCTCGGCACGAGCGCCGCTACGCTGCGCGCGAACGTGGCGCGCTTGCGCGGCCAGCTCGATCGCCAGGGCAACGATCTGGTCGCTGGCGTGGAGCTCGCGATCGACAAGATCGAAGAGGACATCGCGAAGATCGATCCGCTCCTCGCGCAGATCACGGCCGTGCGAACCAGTCTCGAGAATGGAGAGGGATCGCTCATGAAGATCATGCGCGATCCCGAGTTCCCCGAGGACACCAAGGAGCTCGGCAAGATCATGAAGCGCCAGCCGTGGAAGATCCTCGACCGGCCCGCCGACAAGAAGTGATCAGTCGAGCTGGACCGTGATCGCATCGCGCGAGGGGAGACGGGGAGGTGAGGTCTGCATGGCCGCCCGCACATCACACTACAGGTCGCATGGTCCGACCATCTTGCAGGTATCTAGAATCCAGGCGTTTCCATGGGTCCAGCGGACCGACCACCGAGAAATTGCTGGACGATCGGGTCGGCCGACGCGGCGAGCTCGGCGGGGGTCGCGATGGTGTGGACCACGCCCTGATAAAGGAACGCGACCCGATCCGCGGTGGTCGTGATCGAGGTCAGGTCGTGCGAGACGACGACCGCGGTAACGCCGAGCTTCTCGGCGAGCTCGCGGATCAAGCGGTCGATGCGGCGCGCACTCACCGGGTCCAGGCCGGTGGTCGGCTCGTCGAACAACACGACCTCGGGGCCGAGCGCGAGCGTGCGCGCGATCGCGGCGCGCTTCTTCATGCCGTCGGAGAGCTCGGCCGGATGGCGGTCGGCGTAGTCCGCCATGTAGACCTGCGCGAGCCGCTCGCGGGCATCCGCGAGCGCGGCCGCGTGCGCGAGCTTGTGATGGACGCGAAGCGGGAGCGCGACGTTCTCGGCGAGCGTCATCGAATCGAACAGCGTCGAGCTCTGGAACACCATGCCGATACGACGGCGCAGCGGCGCGAGCTGCTTCTCGGGCAAATGATCCACGCGCGCACCATCGAACCAGATCTCGCCGCTATCGATGCGCAAGAGGCCGATCAGGTGCTTGATGGCGACGGACTTGCCGACGCCCGAGGTGCCGATGATGAACATGACCTCGCCTTTGGTGATCGCGAGGTTCAGGTCGCGCAGCACGGGCTTGCCGGCGAACGCCTTCGAGACCGCCTTGTACTCGATAAAGCTCACAGGTCACCGCCGCAGATCCACAGCGCACTCGCCGACAGCACGAAGTCGAGCGCGAGCACGGTGAAGCTCGAGCCGATCACCGCGGCGGTCGTGGCCCAGCCGACGCCCTCGGAGCT
>JAYWCI010000279.1:0-22590 GCA_043780895.1 Kofleriaceae bacterium
ACGAAGAAGCCACCGAGCACGAGCGCCGCGATCGCGACGCCGATCAGGATGTCGCGAACGAGCGTGGATCGCTTGCCCTCGCCTTGCAGTTGCATGCCCTGCTGATCGACCGGCGTAGCCGCGCCGTGCATCCCCGAGGGAGCCGCGCCCGAGGGATAGCCGGGATAGCCACCTTGCTGTTGTTGCGGCGGCGCATAGCCGGGCATCGATGTCGACGGATACGGCCCCGGACCTTGATACTGCGGGTACTGGCCGTAGCCTTGTGGCGGCTGCTGGCCCTGCTGCGGACCGTTCGGGTTGTAGCCGTACGATTGCGGTTGACCGTACTGACCCGGCGAACCTTGCAGCGGCTGCGGACCCGTCGCCTGGCCCCCCATCGGAATCACCGGCGCGCTCATGCCGAGCACGGTGCGATTCGCGGCGGAGTTCTGGTTCTGCATCCCGGCTTGCGCCGGCATGCTGCCCGGTGTTCCGGTCGCGACCTGCTGGTCGTAGGGGTTTCCCGGCTGCGAGCCGTACGGCGCCGGACCACTCGGCGTGTTCTGGCGCATCGGCATCGGCATCGCACCGCTCTGCGATACGTTGGCTGCTTGCACAGCACCGACGGGAATCTCTTGCGGGCGTGACATCGTTGGCGACATCGTTGGCGAGCGACCCGGCGGCGGCTTGGGCGGCTTGGTCTGCGGCGGAATCACCACCGGACCACGGCCCGTCATGCTGGCAGGAGTACCCGCCGCAGGAGCCGGGGACGCGGCCGGGAACAGCGACGGATCGATCGAATCGCCGAAGATCTCGGTCGGTGCTTCTTCACCGAAGTCGTTCGAATCGCCAGCGCCGTCGGAAGCGGCGCGTTGTTTTGGACGAGCCAATGGGCGCTCGCCGACGTTCGGCGCCGCGTTGTTCGCGATCGCCTGTTCGATATCTTCGAACGAAGGACCACCGAGGGTGGTCGCATCACCTTCCGGCACGCCGGCTTCGCCGAGGTGCGAGACGACATCTTTATCGGCTTCCGCCGACGGCAAGCCGCCGATCAAGCCATCGCGACCGACGCGCTTGTACTGCTCGAGCTGCTGACGCTCGCGGTCGATCTCGGGTAGGAAGATTTCCTTGAGCCAGCTCGACAGCGACTTCGCCGTGTACACGACGTCCTGACTCATCAGGTACGCCTGCAGATCGGTGAGCATCTCGCTGCACCACTGATAGCGATCGTCGACGTCCTTCGCGAGCGCCTTGAGGATCACCTTCTCGACGGCTTCCGGAATCGCCGGGTTGATCTGGCGCGGCGGCACGATGTCGACGTTGCGGACCTTCTCCAGCGTCGAGAAATCGGTCTCGCCCTGGAACAGGCGATCCCCGGTGAGACACTCGTAGAGCATCGTGCCGAGCGCGAAGATATCGCTGCGCCGATCGAGCGGCAGCCCGCGGACCTGCTCCGGCGACATGTAGCCGAACTTGCCCTTGAGGACGCCGGCCATCGTGCGCGAGTTCCGCGACGTCGCCTTCGCGATGCCGAAGTCGATGACTTTGACTTCGCCTTCGTACGAGACGAGCACGTTCTGCGGCGAGCAATCGCGGTGCACGATCTCGAGCGGACGGCCGAGTGGATCGCGCTTGCGATGCGCGTAGTCGAGCCCCTCGAGCACCTTCGCGATCGAGAAGCACGCCATCGAGATCGGCATCGACTGCTTGAGCTTGCGCAGCCGGTTCTGGATCTGGAGCAAGTCCTTGCCCCAGATGTATTCCATCGCGATGAAGTGCGAGCCGTCGATCCGACCGAGCTCGAAGATCTGGCAGATGTTCGCGTGTGCGAGCTGACCAGCGATCTTCGCCTCGTCGATGAACATCTTGATGAAGTCGCGGTCCTCACCCATCGTCGGGAGGATCCGTTTGATCGCGATGATCTTCTCGAAGCCTTCGACGCCGTACGACTTGGCTTTAAAGACCTCGGCCATACCCCCGACGCTGATGCGATCGAGTAGCAAATACTTCCCAAAGGGAACGGGCTGCCTCACCGTGGAACAATCTACTACGCTCTGCGCACTGAGGGCTAGCGGCGACACTCGATCGTCAAGACGATCTCTTTTATCGTCGTCGGGGGCTACAGCCCATGGTTGTTACACCACGCAATCAGAAACGACCGAACATCCCGACGGATGCACCACCGTCGGTCGCGATCGCGTAGGGCACGAGCTCGTGGGTGGCTCGCCGGTAACCTCGCACCCCATCCCATACGCCGTAGGCATACGTGAGGATCAAACCGACGCCCGCGAACGTGTTCCACCCGCTCAACGACTGCGCGCCTTGATAGTGGTTCTTGCCCGAGTCGTCGCAGGTGCCGCCCGGATTGTGGCACCACGAGCGCAGCACCAGGTACGTCGTAATGTTCGTCGCGACGAACGCGCCGAGCAAGCTCCCGATCACGATGCCCTTCACGCGATCACCGTTCTGAAACTGCGCGAACGGCGGCACGAGGGCGAGCGGCCAGTAGCGCTTCGGCGCTGGCTTCACCGCGTGGAGCTCGCTCGCATGGCGCGCGCGCACGTCGTTGAAAAAGTTCACGACCTCGGGCGGATACAGCGCGGGATCGAGATGACCGTCGAGATCGACCTTCAAGTACGCGACAAAATCGCGCTCGGCATCGCCGGTACGCTCGGTGAAGAACGCCGCGAGCCCCGCGAGCCGATCCGCCTCGGCTCGATCGACATTCGAGAGCACACCACTCGGTGCGCGCAGCGGCGTGACGAGCTGCTCGACGCGCGCCCAATCCCCCGCGATCGCCGCATCGTTCGCGGCGCGCAGCGTGGTGTCGGGATCCGCCGCGGCGGTACCGGCGAGCGCGATCAGCAGCGCGATCAGGAGGACGAGCGACTTCAAAACCAGCTCGGTATCCTTCGCCTTACTTGAGGTTCGGCGATCGAGAGGATCTCGCGAGCGACGCGTGCGATCAGCGCGGGCTGATCGACGCCCTTCTCCCCGACAATCGTATCGGTGTGGATCACGCGATCGAACACGACGCCCTGTGGATCCGAGATCCGCACGTGGACCCGGGCGCGCGCGGTCGGAATCGGCGCGAGGTCCGCCTGGACGATCTCGATCGCGAGCACGTCGAGCGTGATCGCGAGCTCGGCTTTTTGCGCGACGACCGTCTGCGGTGCGGTCTTGCCGGCGAGAACGTTTTGATCGACGACGTGGACGTCGTGATGGCGATGCGATGCCCACGGCGCGAACGCGATCGCGAGCGCCGCGCGCAAAGCCTCGCCCGATACGCCCGCGGCCGCATCGGCGTGAAACGACGCCAGCATCACGGCCGGGACGGCCGGCGCGGCAGCCGGTTTCACGACCGGCGGTTTGGGGTCCGGCGGCTTCACGGCATGCGCGGCGTTGTCCGCCTCGATCAGCGTCGCGAGCCGGCCGCGCACCGAGGGCAGGACCTGCGCGGACAGCTCCTCTTCAGCTCGATCGATCCCGGTCAGCGACGCCGCGGTGACGACGAGCGTGTCGTAGACCGTGCCGTCGCGCGAATCGCGGATCCGTGCGGTCAACGTGACGGTGTCGCCCCGGCCTGCTTTGATAGTCCCATCGACGACGAGCCGCGCCTTCTCGGGCACCGCCATCTTCGGCCCGACGACGACGACATCGAGCCCGCCTTGCACGAGAGCGCGCGCGAGCTCGCTCGCGACCGGCTGGCCGTAGAGCTCGAGCTTCGCATCGGCATCGAGCGGAAGCAGCGCGACGGCGTGCGGCGGCTCGGGCTCGGCGTGGGCGACGCCGACGAGGAACAGCAACGCGAGGAACGGCTTCACCGACATAGGGGACATGAGCTTACGGGCCCGGGTCCGGAACTGCGACCCGGTAGTTGCCCGTCATGTCGGTCGCGGTCTGCGCGATCGGCTGGCTCGCGGCGACACCCGTGCAGCTCGCACACAGGAGCTGGACCGATGCGTTCTGGATCGCATTCGGATCGTTCTGGACCGAGACATTGCCGGTGATCGCGATCGCGGCCGCGAGCTGGACCGCCGCCGGCGCGCTCGCCGCGGTTTGATCCGCGAAGTCTCGAGGCGAACCGCGACCAGATGGATCGAAGAACCGCAGCGCGTAGTGCGCGCCGGAGGCGAGCAGAAGCGAGAAGCTGCCGTTCGCATCGGACGTGGTCTGGACCGGGATGAGGTTCGCGAGCGCGAGCGCACCGATCGGAGTCGCCTCGATGCGCGTGTTCGGAAGCGGGGTCATCCCGAGGTCTGGGCCCTCGACCACACCGGTCGCGGTCATCCGGGCAGGCGCCTCGAACGCTTGCGCGGCGCACGCCGACGCATCGAACGTCGTCACCGCGAGATCGCCCTGCGCCGCGAGCTGGATCACCGCCGAGAGCGCCGCGCGTGGCACGAACGTCGCTGGCAACGTGCCCCCGGCGTTCGCCATCGCAGTGACGTGAACGCTCCCGGTCGCGGTCGTTACCGTCGCGCCATTCGTGATCGTTCCCGCGACCCCGGCAAGTGGGCCGACGATCGTGACCACGGCTGAAGCTTGATTCGCGCCGCCGCGCTTGACCGGTGTCCCTGCGAGATCGCAGGTCGCCGGGCTCGTCCCGAACGAGACGTTCAACGGCATCGTCAGATCGAACAACGCGCTCGCGGTGAGCTTCGCCAGTCCGCTCGTCGCGGGCGGCGTGATCGTCGCGGTCATCGGCTGATTCGCGATGAACGCGGTGCGCACCGTGAACGTACCGTTCGCGGCGGTCGTCGCGATCGTCGAAGGCACGCCGAGCTGATCGAGCTGGACCTGCGCGTTCGCGAGTGCAGTGCCGCTGCGATCGAGCACCGTGCCTGTCACCGGCGTGCCCGCATCGACCATGAACGTGCCCGAGCTGCTCGGCAGCCACGGAAACGCGCGCGGCGCGAGCGTTCCGTCCTGCGGGATCACGATCACCGTGTGCATCTGCAGTTGCGCGTGCGTGCTGAACGAACCGTTGCTGCTCACCAGATCGAATGCGGGCCCGACGAGTGGGATCCACTTGACGTACGCCGGAATCGGCGTCGCGCCCGATTTCACGCTGCCCAAAACGAACGCGCCCGGATCGATCAAGAACGGCCGATCCACCGAGGTCTGGCCGCCATGGACCTGGATCAAGCTCTCCTGCGGCGGCGCCAGGTTCGCCGGCGGAATCACGCGCATCCGATACATCACGATCGCGCCGTTCGTGCTGACGTTGATCGTGGCCTGCTGGTGGCTACATCCGCTCGAAGGCGTGATGTCGACGCTGACCGTGTGACTCACCGCTTCGGGCACATCGAACCCGATCGCCGAGTGATCCGCGGCCTCGTAGCTCGTGCTCGGCGCACCGTCGAGCTGCCACGCGTACGCGAGCACGCCCGCCGTCATCGCTCGTGCGGTGACCTTGACGTGGTCGCCCTTGAACGGCACGGCCGGATCGAAGATCAGGTTGATGTCGCAACCGCCGGCATCGCCAATGCCCGTCGGGGCGTCGGTCGGGGTCTGGCCGTCAAACGACCCCGCGCACGAGGCGACCCACGAGGCGACACCCGAGGCGACGACGAGGCCTACGAGCGCCCTCATCGGACCTCTACCCGCCACGACAACCGCTGCAAGCAGCTCGGATCCGAGATCACCGAGCACGTGAGATCCGTCGCCGGACAATTCACGGCCGTGTGCTTGCGATCCTGGATCTCGACGCGAAGCTCGACGAGATCGCCCGGCGTGTAGCTATCCGGATCGAGCGCGATACCGCTACCGGTGACACCCGTCAGGCTCTGGCGCATGCCGTTCGGCGGCACGATCGACCAGTGAAACTCGGTCGTGCCGTAGAGCCGGCTCGGGGTCGACGGAAACGGATCGAGATCATCGGCGACCACCAGGACCTGGAACAGCGTCGGATCGGTCATCGGCACGGTCGTTCCCGCCACCGGCGTCGCGGTCGGATCCCACTGCGCGAGGCATGGCGGATGATCGGCGACGACCGAGACCGGGAGATCCGCGATCGTCATCGAGCGACTCGGATCGGTCGCCGTGACCTCGATGTCCCAGTCGCCAAGACCTGCCGGCGTGAACGTCTTGCCGAACTGGTGATGCGTGGGGTCGGCCGGATCCTGCGCGACGGGCAGCTCGACGAGTGTGTACGACGTCGCCATTGTCGGCGGTCCGTGCACCACCCAGGCGAGTGGGTCGAGCGCGGCGTACCCGTCGTCGACATCGCCGACCTTCGCGTACAACCCGATGTCCGTACCGACGACGTAGGTGTTGCGCGCCTCCTTGCGAAGCGCGAGCGTCGGCGGCGCATCGATCACGTTCAGATCGAGAGTCTGGCTCGGGCGGGCCGTCGCACCGCGACTATCGCGTGCATCGAGCACGATGTGGAGCGTGTCGAACACGCCGCCGGTCTTGCGGACCGTCGGCGTCAGCACCGTGAACGTGGTGTCCGCGCCACTGTCGAACTCCGCCGGATCGCAATCGGAGCCCGTGCACGCATAGGCCCGCCAGGTCACAGCGACCGGGTCACCGTCCGGATCGATCGCGATCGCCGAGAAGGCGAGTGTGGTGTTGCGATAGACCGCCCTGCCCGGATCGGTCTGATGGATATTGAGCGAAGGCCGCTGATTGATCGGGTCGGTGTAGAAGCACCCGCTCAAGCACGCCGATATGAGGAGAAGTCGAGTCACTCGGTCCGTACGAACGCAACCATCATGCCACGGCTAAGTGCTCGGATCGTAGAGCCGACCGCAGGTCATGCGGCGAGGATCACGACATCGCTGCCCTGCTTTGGAGTCCTGACGCGAAGACCGGAGTCAGTAGCAATCGAGCTCGGGTCGGTCGCGAACCTCGCACGACGCAGCTACGGCCACGAACTTCTTCGCGTCACCCACCTGGAGGGAATACTGCCCGGGCTTTGCCGTGGTCGTGGCGCCCTTTGCGAAGGCTTGCCCGTTCCACGTCGCGTCGACGGCGAAGTGGATCGTGAACGTCGACAGCATCGTGCCGGTCGCGGTGACGGTGTCGTGCGCGACGACATCGACCTCGCGCGTCCACGCTCGGACACCGCCTTGCGCGCAGGTCACGACGTGATGCCCGACGTCGACGGGGTACGCCTTATCGGCACGCCCCACCATCACCTTGTCGATCGTGACATCGCACCACGTATCGTTGCTCACGCGGATCGTCCCACGCTGCACCACCGCCGGCTCGACGTCATGCACGTCGTGCGCGTCAGGCAGCACCGCTTCGGCGAGGATCGCGCTATCGGCCGCGATCGTTGCATCGCGCGCCCTGATCACGCGCCCCGCATCGCGCTTCAGGCCCGCATCGATGACGACCTCGGGCACCATCGTTTGAACGACTGCGACCGCCGCATCTGCCACCGCCGCAGGTGCTGCATCGCCCGCCGCAGCAGGCGCCGCGTCGCGCACCGGCTCCGCATGCCCACCGAGCACCTTTATCGCGCCGAGCGCGACCCCGCCCGCACACACGACGACGATGCCGGCGATCCCGAGCACCCGCCGGCGCGCCGAGCTCCGCCCACCCTCGGTCACCGCGGTGACCAGCGCGATCACGCTCGGATCGTTTGGCGCCAAGGCGCTCGCGCGATCCGCGATCGCCAGCGCACGCGGCAGCTTCGCGTCGATGATCGCGCGCTTGCCCGAGGCGACCAACGAGGTCACGACTGCCGGCGTCTTCGCGGCGACGAACGCGGCCGGATCTCTCAGATACGCCTCGAGCTCGATCGCAGGATCGCCAAGCCCGCCCGCCGCCGCGATCGCGCGGAGCTCGCGCGCGAGCTCCTTCGCACTCGCCGGGCGCTCGGCGGGCGCGGTCGCCATCAAGCGATCGATCACGCTCGATAGATCCGGCCCGACCTCGGCGCGCTTCTTCACCGCCGCGATCCGCTGCCCTGTCGCGATCTGCGCCATCACCTTCGCCTGCGAGCCGGCGTACGGCAACGTGCCGGTCGCGAGCTGGTACAGCGTCGCGCCGAGCGAGTAGAGGTCGCTCTTCGCCGTCGCGGTGTCGCCGCTCGCTTGCTCCGGGCTCATGTACGCCGGCGTGCCGAGCAGCGCGCCGGTCTTGGTCACGAGCGAATCTTCGGTCTCGAGCCGCGCGACCCCGAAATCCGCGAGCAACAACCGGCCGTCCTGCGCGACGAGCACGTTCGCCGGTTTGATATCGCGATGGATGATGCCGGCCGCGTGCGCCGCGGCGAGCGCATCCGCGAGCAGCGCCCCGACGCACGCGACGACCTCCGCGAACATCGGCCCGCGCTGCGCGATCTCGCCGAGCAGCGTCGAGCCGCGGATCAGCTCCATCACGATGAACGGCGGGTCATCGCTCTCGACATCGCCGCCGACGTCGTAGATCCGCAGGATGTTCGGGTGTTCGAGGCCCGCGGCCGCGCGCGCCTCGCGATGGAAGCGCCGCACGATGTCGGGGCGCCGCGCGAGGTGCGGGAACAGCACCTTGATCGCGACCTCGCGCCGGAGCTCCTTGTCCCGCGCGCGATAGACGGTCGCCATGCCGCCTTCGCCGACGTCGTCGGCGAGCTCGTAGCGACCGAGGGTATCGCCGGTGTGGACGGCGCGCTTTTTCTTGGCGCCCGACTCGGCCGACAGGCCCGACTGGCTCGACCGAGACACCGGCGCCGCCGTATCGGCGAGTGGATCGGTGTCGTGCTCGTCGCCGGGTCCGGCCAACCCGCTAGCCCGTGAACTTGACGTGACCGGTCTTGCCGTTGGCCTTCGCGGTCTTCATCGCCTTGCCGAGCCGGCGGCCGAGCTCGTCGGCGCCGGTCTGCAGATTCAAGCCTTCGGTGTTCGTGATCGCGAGCACCAGCCACAGTGACGAGGCATCGCCCGGCAGCGTGGTCTTGTGCGCGTCGAACGCAGTCTCGGCGTATTCGACGAACACGTCGCTTTGCGACGGCGCGAGCACGGCGATGAAATCGGAACCACCGATGTGGCCGATGAACGCGCCGCCACCACTCGCCTTGCGCGCGGCATCGAGCAGCCACTGGCCGAGGTTCTTGACCGTGTCTTCCGAGCGCGCGATGCCGATCGCATCGGCGTACGCATCCCAGTTGAGGATGTCGATGTGGATGACGGTCGTGGGCTTGCCGCTCTTGAGCGCGCCCTCGATCTCTTCATCGATCGCGCGCGAGCCGGGGAGGTTCGTCGTGGGGTTGCGATCGCGCTCGCGGCGAGCTGCGCGGATCAGCGCCTTGCAGCGTGCACCGAACTCGCGCAGGTCGAACGGCTTGGGCATGTAGACATCGGCGCCGGCCTCGAGGCCGGTCACTTCGTTGTCCACGCCGGCGAGCGCCGTCAGCATCAGGATCGGTGTGCGTGACCACATCACGTCCGCCTTGAGGCGGCGCGCGACTTCGTGACCATCCACGCGCGGCATCATCACGTCCAGGACCAACAGGTCCGGGTCGTGAGCCTTCACGAGCTTCAAGGCCTCTTCACCATCTCGTGCGCGCAGGCACAAGAAACCGGCGTCACCGAGCGCCATGTTGACCATGTGCGCGATGGCGTCGTCGTCTTCGGCAATCACGATCTTTTTCAGGAGCATCGGATCGCCCTGTTGATACCACGTGGTAAGCCTGAATTCGTGCTCGATCCGGCTGTTGAAACGACGACGCTCGACAATGGCCTCGCCGTGACGACGGTTCCCCTCCCCCACCTCCACACGGCGGTGTGTGCACTTTTTGTCAAAGTGGGGTCCAGATTCGAGACTCCCGAGGACAACGGGCTGTCGCACTTCACCGAGCACATGCTGTTTCGGGGCACGGAGCGCTATCCGACGTCGTTGGCCCTCAATACAGCGGTCGAGCAGCTGGGATCGACCCTCCATGCCGAAACGGGCCGGGATTACAGCCTCTACCAGCTTGCGCTCGAGCCGGAGCTGGTCGGCGACGCCATCGGGGTCCTCGGCGAGCTGATCGGGAGCCCCCGGTTCGACGATATCGAGCTCGAGCGCCGGCTCATCCTCGAGGAGATCAACGAGGACTACGACGAGCATGGCGTCGAGATCAACGTCGACGACATCGCCCGCGGCCTGATCTTCGCGAACCACCCGCTCGGCCAGCGGATCATCGGCCCGAAGTCGAATGTCGAGAAGTTCTCCCTCGCCGACGTCCGCCGCCACCACTCGACGTTCTACGGGGCGCGCAACGCGAACCTGTGTATCGCCGGTCCGGTGACGCACCAGCAAGTGGTCGCCCAGGCCCAGCGCGCCCTCGCCGCGATGCCCGCGGGTCATCGTGCCCAGGTCCCGACCGCGCCCGCCTTCCACGGCGGCCCGATCCTCGAGCACGTCAAGGATGCCGGCTCCCAGACCGCGCTCTCGGTCGTGTTTCGCGCGGTCCCGGAGCTCGATCCCGCGTACATCTCGCTCGTCGCGCTGCTCCGCGTCCTCGACGACGGCATGTCGACGCGCCTGCACTACACGCTCGCCGATCAAAAGGGCCTCGCGTACTCGGTCCACGCCGCGATCGAGCCCCTCGCCGATACCGCGCTGTTCGAGATCTCGAGCGCGACCGCAAACAACAAGGTCCCGACGCTCGTCAGGGAGCTGCTGATCCTGCTCGATCAGCTCCGCGCCGGTAAGATCACCGACGACGAGCTCGCGAAGGTCCGCGTTCGCTATCGCTACGAGACGCTCGCCTCGATAGACGACGCCGCCTCGATGGCCGGCTGGTTCGGGGGCACCGCGCTGTACTACGAGCCGCCGTCGCTCTCGCGCCGGCTCGAGCAGATGGCGCAGGTCCGGGTCGAGGATCTCAAGGCGGTCGCGGAGCACGTGCTCTCGCCGAAAAATCTCGTCGTCGCAGCCGTCGGCTCGCTCTCACGCGCGCGCCTTGGCGAGCTGCGGTCTGTGATCCAAGACTGGAGCTAAGGTGCGGGCGCTTGCGAGCTACAAGAACATCGTCGTTCTGACCGGAGCCGGTATCTCCCACGCCGCAGGCCTCGCCACGTATCGCGGGCCGGGCGGGCTGTGGAACGATCCGAAGAAGATGGAGCTCGCCGAGCTCGCCGCGCTCGAGGCCCGGCGCACCGAAGTCACCGACATGTTCTGGGACTTTCGCGAAAAGGCCCGGATCGCCGAGCCCACCGCCGCTCACGAGGCCCTCGCTGCCTTCGAGAAGCACTGCACCGGCAAGTTCATGATCGTCACGCAGAACATCGACGGCCTGCACCAGCGCGCGGGCTCGCAACACGTCGTCGAGTATCACGGCAACCTCGCGCACTGGCGGTGCGAGATCTGCGGTTGCGAAGCCGATCCGCCGACCGGCACCGTCCCGATGTGCGATGGCCAGGCGATGCGGCCCGATATCATCTTCTTCGGCGAAGCGATTCCCATGAGAGCCGAGCGCGAAGTGAAGACCGAGCTGCGCGAGTGCGATCTGTTCGTCGCGATCGGGACATCGGGCACCGTGTGGCCAGCCGCTTCGTTCGTACGCTCGGCCGATCATGCCGGCGCGAAGACGATCTTGCTGAACCTCGAGATCGACGACGACGCGATGATGGCGTACTCGGAAGTTCACGCCGGCACCGCCGACGAGCTCGTGCCGAAGTTCTTCGTGTAGCCAGCTTGGCTAGCTGTTCGTCGAACACGAGGATCTTGCGATGATCGCGCGCGAGTGGATCGATGCCCGGCAGCGGCCGGAAGATGTGAACCTCGCAGCCCGCGGCCGCGGGCCACTAGCTGCGATAGCCGCCGCGACTGCCGCCGCCGCCGCTGCTGCTGCGACCACCACCACCACCACCACCGCGACGTCCACCACCGCCGCTGCGCCCACGACCTGGCGGACGCGGGCCGCGGTCATCGGGCGGAGACGGGGGCGGCTGACCACCGGGCGGGATCCGCGATTGGAACGGATGACCGTCGACCACCGGGATGTCCTGGCGCGTGAGCTTGATGATGTTGCGCCAATCGGGGCGCTCTTCGGTATCGACGAATGTCATCGCCATGCCCGACGCGCCGGCGCGCGCGGTGCGGCCGATGCGGTGGACGTAGGTCTCTGGCACTTCCGGCACGTCGAAGTTCACGACGTGCGTGACCTCGTCGATATCGATCCCGCGCGCGGCGATATCGGTCGCGACCATCACGCGGATCTTGCCGGCCTTGAAGTTCGCGAGCGCGCGCTCGCGAGCGTTCTGCGATTTATTGCCGTGGATCGCCTCGGCGCCGATGCCGTCCTTGACGAGGTGCTCGGCGATCCGGTTGGCACCGTGCTTGGTGCGCGAGAACACGAGCACGCGCTTCATCGCGGTGTCGCGCAGCACTTCGCTGAGCAACGCGCGCTTGTCCGCCTTCTCGACCATGAACACTTCTTGTTCGACGCGCTCCGCGGTCGACGAGACCGGCGTCACCGCGACGGTCTCCGGCTTGTAGAGCAAGCGATCCGCGAGCTCCTGGGCTTCGCGCGGCATCGTCGCCGAGAAGAACAGCGTCTGGCGGCGATCTGGCAGGAGGCCGATGACACGCTTGACGTCGTGGATGAACCCCATGTCGAGCATGCGGTCGGCTTCATCGAGCACGAACACCTCGAGCGAGCGCAGATCGACGAGACCTTGCCCACACAGGTCGAGCAATCGCCCCGGCGTCGCGACGAGAATATCGATGCCGTTGCGGAGCGCCTGCTTCTGCGCCTCCGTGCCGACACCACCGAAGATCACCGTGTAGCGGAGCGGCAGGTGCTTGCCGTAGGTCCGGAAGCTGTCGCCGATCTGAGAAGCCAGCTCGCGCGTGGGCGTGAGCACGAGGCAGCGAATGTTACGCCGACCATTGCCCGGCGCGATGTGCGAGAGTCGCTGCAAGATCGGCAGCGCGAACGCCGCGGTCTTGCCCGTGCCGGTCTGCGCCAGACCGAGCAAGTCGCGACCTGCGAGCACGTGTGGAATCGCCGCCGCCTGGATGGGCGTCGGCGTGACGTACCCCTCCGCCGCCACCGCTTGCGCGATCGGCGGTATCAGACCTAGCTCCGAGAACTGCATGGGGGCGCTTTAGCACCCCCCGCGCGGTCCGTAAACGCGTATCCGCGTTACTTCGCGAGCTCGCGATCGACGGTGCCCTTGACCTTCACGTCGAAGCCATCGCCCGCTTCTTTAGAATGCGCCTCCAGGTACTCGGCGCGCTGGGCAGCCACCTTGGCTAGCTCGGTCTGCGCTTCCTGCCGCTCTTTCGCCTTCGCCGAAAGAGCGGCGGCCATTTCGGGTTTCGACTTGCCATGCATCGAAATGGGCAACTTTGACTCGTCGAGCGAATCGACGCTCATCGCACCGCTCGCGATGCTCGTGACGACGTCCGCCGAATCGCGTGCACCACCGGCCGCACCGGGCTTCGAGTAGTACGCCGCGCGATCCGCTTTCGCGGGTGCAGGCGCCGCCGCCGCCGCTGCCATCTTGCCTTCGTAGGCACCGCGGGTCGCGGTATCGCCGTAGATCACCTGGGTCGCATCGATCTTGCCCGACAGCTCCGCCATCTTGTCGTCGAACGGCGTCGCGATCTGCTGGACACCACCATTCTGCTGGATCGAAGAGAACTCGCCGTTGCTGAGCGCGGCGATCTGTTGCCAGACCTGCTTGGTGTTCTCCGCGGTGCCACAGCGAATCGTGTTGATCCTGATGCCCTTGGTCGCGGCATCTCGCGCGCTGACGTCGAAGGTCGGCACTTCGCCGCGGCTCGCGGGAGGCGCATCACCGACCAGGAAGATCATCTTCTTGGCATCCTGGCGCCACGCCATCTTGTGCACGGCGTCGTCGAGCGCGGCATCGACATCCTCGGGCTCGTCGCCACCGCCGCTCGCTTCGTAGGTCGACAGCTCCGCGAACATCGCATCGAGATCCGAGCTCAGCGCGAAGTCCTTCGTGACGTAGACCTCGCCGAGATCCTTGTACGCGACCAGGCCGACGTGAACGTCGGCGTTCGCATCGACCTCGCGAATGTGCGATGCGATCGACCACACGGTGCGCTTCGCACCTTCGATCAAGCCCGACATCGAGCCGGTCGTATCGACTGCGAACACGACGTCGACACGATGCCCCTTGGCGCTGATCTCGAGCGGGCCATTTTCCTTCTCGTGTCCAGGCACCGAGACGACCGGCTTGGGCGCGGTGAGCGAGGTACTCGCCCACGGCTTCATCCAGAGAGCGAGGCCCACCGAGGCGAGGGCAACCGTGGTGATGCCGAGGGTCGTGATGCTCTGGCGGTCGATCATGGTGGCCGTCGAAAACGCACCAACCCGCGTTTGGATCTGTCGCTAACCGGCCGTATCGATGAATGATTATCGACCCAAGAACTCGGTGATCCAGGTGTCGTGCTCTACGCACCGATCGATTGATCGTCCGACGACGATCATGACCACGGTGGTGGTGGCCAAGGCCATCACTAGCGCGCGACGCTGACCGTCACGGTGCGGCGCGCATCGATCGGTCGGCAGACCTTGGTGCCGCACAGCCAGAACCGCAGGTGCAGCTTGATCGTGAAGTCGCCCGCTGCTTCGGCACGCAGAGGAATCGCGAACCGCGGCGCGTCTTCATCCGGATCGATCGCATCGGTGCGACCGAGCCGGCGGCGCTTCACCGAAACGCCACTGTCTGGAGAAAGATCGAGCACGAGGCCCGCATCCTTCGAGACCGTGCGACCGCGCTCGAGCGTGACAGCGATCGGCAGCGTGCCCGTGCCCGCGAGCTCGATGCGCTCGGGCACTTCGAGCTTCCACCCGGGCGACTCTTCCGCGACGGCGGGCGTCGCGACCCCCAAGATGATCGCGACCGCGAGCCTCACAGGATTTGAGTAGCGAGCTCCGCGAGCGGCGAGCGCTCGCCCTTGGTCAAGATGATGTGACCCGCGATTGCTTCGTTCTTGAACCGCTCCGCGACATACGTCAGGCCGTTGTTCGACGAGTCGAGGTACGGGTGGTCGATCTGATACGGATCACCGGTGAGGATGATCTTCGTACCTTCACCGGCGCGCGTGATGATCGTCTTGACCTCGTGCGGCGTGAGGTTCTGCGCCTCGTCTACGATCATGTAGACATTCGGCAGCGAGCGACCACGGATGTACGTGAGCGGCTCGATCTCGACGAAGCCCATGTCGACGAGCTCGGCATACGAGCGGCCGTCTTTCTTGTCGGTCTTGTTGAGGCCGAGGAGCAGCTCTAGGTTGTCGTAGATTGGCTGCATCCACGGGTTGAGCTTCTCTTCGATGTCGCCCGGCAGATACCCGATGTCGCGACCGAGCGGAAAGATCGGGCGAGAGACGAGCAGCTTCGAGAACACCTGCTCTTCGGTCACCTTCTGCAGCCCCGCCGCGATCGCGAGCAAGGTCTTACCTGTGCCCGCTTTACCGACGAGCGTGACGAGCTTGATGTCGTCGTTGAGGACGAGATCGAGCGCGAAGTGCTGCTCGCGGTTGCGGGGCTTGATCCCCCACACGCCCTCGCGGAGCTTGCGGACGGGTACGGCCTTGCCGGTCGGCTTGTCCCAGCGCGTGAGCGCGGACTTGCCCGACTCGTCTTTGAGCGTGACGTATTCGTTCGCGTGGAGGTTGGGCGCGTCGAGGACGACCGCGTTCTGCGCGAAGAATGTATCGATCGTGCCCGCCGGCACGGTCAACTCGCGGTTGCCGGCGTAGAGCTCGTCGATCGAGATCTGTTCCGGTTCGTAGTCGACCGCTTGCAGGCCGAGCGCGTCACCACGGACGCGCATGTTGACGTCCTTGGTGACAAGGACGGTCGAGAGCGACGGATCCGCATCGCGAACCTCGAGGGCGATCTCGAGGATCCGCTGATCCATCGAGCGCGAGTCGTAGCTCGGGTTCTTCGGCGGATTCTTCGACAACGCGACCCGGATCGTCCCGCCATTCTCGAGAGGTTGGTTCTGAGACAGACCGCCCGGTTTGGAGCGATGCTCGTCGAGGAGACGTGCGATCTGGCGCGCGTTGCGCCCGAGTTCGGATTGATCCTTCTTGAAGGTATCGACTTCCTCGATCACGTAGATCGGAATGATCACCGCGTTATCACCGAACGCAAACATCGAACGCGCATCGTGCAGGAGCACGTTGGTGTCCAGGACGTAGTTCTTCACCGCCACAGTGCGATCGTACGTCAGAACCGGCCGGAAATTGCGAGCCCGGCCGACCGATTCCTTGCCATCTAGAATCTCGTAACTATTGCGGTGTTGCCGACCTCGGTCTCGACCCGTGGCACCCCGGCAAGCGCCACCGATCCACACAGCGAGCGCTACGGCCCGGCCGAGGCCAAACGCACCATCGACATGCAGGAGCGCGGGCTGAAGTTCCGAGACTTGGAGAACACTAAACGGAACGAGATGTGCTGGAGTCGTATCTCCGCATGACCAAACTAAAGATTGGCTTCATCGTTGCCCTCGTCGCTCTTCCCCTCGGCGTCTTCGCCGGCAGCGCCATGAAGGGCCACCCGCACCTCGATGCGGCCCACACCGCGCTCAACACCGCTGACACCAAGATCAGCGAAGCCCAGAAGGCGAACGAGTTCGATCTCGGTGGTCACGCGGCCAAGGCCAAGGACGCGATCGCGCTGGCCAAGGAAGAGCTCCGCCTCGCCGCCGAAACCGCGAACGAGAAGAAGTAGTCATGTCGAAGGCCCGCCTCTTCATCGTGGCCGCGCTCATCGCGACGTTCGGGACCAGCTGTTTCGTCGAGACGCGTCCGCGTCCGTGCCACACCGATTGCTGGTGGGATCACGGTCGTCGCGTCTGCGAAAAGCGCTGCCGCTAGCGTCTTAGCTGGCTTTGGTCGCGTTGCGCTTTGCCGCCTGAGCTTCGGCCCAGGTGACGACGCGGTTTCGACCCGTGTGCTTCGCGTGATAGAGCGACAGGTCGGCGCGCTCGATCAGGGTCGCGCGGTCACGACCATCCTCGGGGAACACGGCGACGCCGATCGATTGGGTGACGCTGAGCGGACCCTTCTCCGTCTCGACGACCACCTTCGAGATCTCGATCCGGATCCGGTCGGCGACCGCCTTGGCCTGGATCACGTCGACGTTGTCGAGGAGAACGGCGAACTCCTCGCCGCCGTAGCGCGCCGGGATGTCGATCTTGCGCGGCACTTCCTGGAGCACCTTGGCGACGCGACGCAGCACTTCGTCGCCGACGGGGTGACCGTAGCCGTCGTTGACCTTCTTGAAGAAGTCGACGTCGCACAGCAGCAGCGCGACCTTGTGATCGTGGCGCTGCGCGCGGAGCAGGAGATCCTCGAACCGGGTCTGGAACGAGCGATGGTTCGTCAGGCCGGTGAGACCATCGGTCGTCGCCATGGTCTCCATCTTCTTGTAGAGGAAGCCGTTCTGGAGCGAGACGGCGACCTGGTTCACGATCACCGCGAGCATCTCGCGGACGTCCTTGTTGAACCGCTTCTCGGCGCGCGCGACGAGCGTCAGCGTGCCGATCGCTTCGTCGGCGGAGAGCAGCGGCAACACGAGTAGCGACTTGGCATCTTCGTCGAGCTTGATCTTGCGGGTGTAGATCGGCGCCGACAGCTCGCGGACCTCGCCGGCGGCCGGGAGGTAGTGGCGGTTCTTGACGACCATCGATGCGAGGCCAGCGTTGTCCTTGAACTCGAGCTCGGCGAGCTGCACCGGATCGACGAGGCCGCCGCCGTTCGGACCGAGGCGCACCGCAGAGACATGGTGGCGCGCACGATCCTTATCGTAGAGCGCGATCACGGCAGCGTCGTACTCGACGATCGCGGCGCACGCATCGAACGCGGTCTCCATGACCTGCTCCGGTGTGAGTGCGCGACCGAGCATCGCGGTCGCCGTGAAGAACCGCTCGTGCTCGTACTTCGCGCGCTCGACGGCTCGGAACACCTGCTCGGCTTGCACCGCGCGCAGCACCTGGCCGCCAGCATCGGCGAGCAGATCGCGATCGGCCTCCGCGAACGCGGCATCGCGATCGGCCGCGAGGATGCCGCGCAAGTGACCGCCCTCGAGGATCGGCACCGCGACGAGCGCGACCCCGGAGCGATTCGAATCGTAGTACGGCACCTGGCCGGACTTGGTCGCACCGACGATCAGCGGCATGCGATCGCGGAGCACCGCACCGAGCACACCGGCCGAGGCGAGCCGCGGCTGCTCGGTGATGTCGTCGGCATCCGAGGCGATGTCCTTGAGCTTCACGCGCTCGCCGTCATCCTCGACCCACAGGAGCGCGACCGTACGCGCACCCAGCGAGCGCTTCAGGGTCGCGAGCACCCAGCTCGTCGCATCGCCGATCATGCCGACCCCACCGACCGCGAGCAGGCGCTCTTCTTCATCGCGGCTGCGCGGTGCGCGCGAGTCCGGGCTGAGCGCCGCGGCGATCAACCGGTAGTCCTTCGCCGAGTCGCGGAGCGCGAGCAGCTCGTCGTCGAGCCGCTTCGAACGGCGCTTGCGATAGCGCGAGGTCAGCCCGCGCAGCAGCACCGCGTGCGCGATGCCGGCACCACTGAGGTAGAGCGCGTGGAGCGTGAAAGCGATGATCGTGACGTCGCTGATGCCGGTGCGCACGAGCAGCGCAGCCTCGAGAAACAGCGCCGCACCGTAGGTCGCGATCGCACCGGGGCGCGCGAGCACCGTCGCCGAGAACGCGACCAGGCCGTAGAGCACGGGATACGCCGGCGAGTGCTGCCCGCCGCTGACCGCGATGATCACGTGGAGGCCGGTGACGAGCGCGAGCGCGAGCTCGAGATCTGCGAGGTCCTCGGCGGCGGCGAGCCACATCGAGACGCGCTGGGCGCGCGCGGTCGGCGCGGTGAACTGGATGCGCCGGATCACCGCGACGACCACGAGCGCGAGCGCCGCGGCCGAGACGATCGCTTGCGGCAGAGGAATGTGCGTACCGAACACCGACGCACCGTCGACACCGCCGACCGCGACGATCACGCAGGCGAGCGCGCCGGCCGAGGCGCCGATCGAGACCTTGCCGGCGCGGCGGAGCGCGCGGCGATACCGCGTCATGGCCGTCGGTGGTGCGCTCACCTGGACACCGGCGGTGTATTCACCCGCAGCACGACTTCGTCGGGATAGACCATGCCGAGGTCGGCGCGCGCGTGGTCTTCGATCGCGCCGACGTCGGTGCGCAGCGCCTCGACTTCACGAGCGAGCGCGGCATTTCCGGCGGCGAGGTTCTGCGCGTCGGTCTCGAGGGTCTGGACCTGGCCCTCGAGCTTCACCGCGCGCGGATCGCGGCGCAGGGCTTCGCCAGGGAGATAGCCGATCAGGATCGCGACGACGATCGCGAGCACGAGCCGAGTAGCCCAGCGCCGTAGCGCGGGCTCGACGTGCGTGTCGGCCAGAGTCTTCACCTGGGCTCGAAGGTAATGACCTCGAACGACGATCGCCAACTTTTGGACGGGATCGGAACCCCTGTATTTTCGGTCGACTATGTGTACGCTGCGCGCACATGAGGGGACTTCTACTGGCCGCCTGCCTGCTGAGCGCAGGGCTTTCGTTCGGCTGCGGCGATAACACGAGCGACGGCATCACCTGCGGGACCGGCACGTCCGGGACCCTGACGATGGGCACCCCCCTGACGGTGTCCGCTGGCGACGATCTGACCGGCGCGACGATCGCGGCGGACGAGCACACGACCATCCCGAGTCAGCCGCTCACGATCGCGTGCGCAGCAGACATCGTGCCGGAGGGCTACCTGGCGCTCGGCCCGGCGGTCGCGTTCGGGACCGAGGGCACGAGCTCGGACCGCGCGTTCCTCCTGACCCTGCCCTACAAGATGGCGCGGATGCCGACCCACGGCACGCGCGGCAACGTGCGGATCGTCGCGCAGCACGCGGGCGGTACGCCGTTCTTCCCGCCGGTCGCGAACCGCACGATCGACGACACCGACAGCTACGCGTCGCGGACCACGTTCAGAGGTGGCGAGCTCACGACGTACCAGGTCGTCGCGCTGAAGACCGCGGGCACGACGCACATGGAGCAGTTCTCGTGGAACGCGATCACCGGCGTGTCGATGGGCGGCAACGCCTCGATGTCGATCGCCTTGCGCCACCCCGAGCGCTTCGACTCGTTCGGCGACATGGGCGGCGAGCCCGGACCGTCGATGGTCTACACGCTCGCGATGGTGCGCGACTTCGTCTACGGCGGGTTCTGCGATGCCACGACCACCAAGCTCGGCCAGCTCTGCCCGCTGACCTCGCACAAGCCCGGCCAGTTCGAGACCGCCTCGGACTTCGAGCACATGCTCTATCAACAGGGTGACGGCGTCGGGCTCACGCTCGATCGCTCGCTCTACATGAAGGGCACGCGCGACATGGCGCGCGCGATGGGCAACCCCGCGCTCTACAACCCGGTGAACGCGTACGCGCCGCCGGGCGTCGACTTTAGCTACTTCGCGACGCAGCCGGCGACGCGCTGCATGCCCGAGAACGCGAAGGTGCTGACCAACTTCTACGATCGCGAATTCAACCCGGCCGGCGACAAGCCCGTGATCACGTTCTGCGATGGTGGCGACAGCACCTCGCTCGGCCTCGGCGTCTATGACCCGACGCTCGCGCAACAAGATCCGGCAGAGCTCGTGCTCGCGGTCGACCTCAATGGCAACGGCAAGCGCGATCCGGGCGAGCCGGTGATCACGAATGGCTACGAGCCCTTCAGCGATGTCGGCAACGACGGCCTGGCCGACAAGGACGAGCCCGGCTACGACCCGGTCACGAACCCGGATCCGGACCGCGACGACTATCACTACCTGCGCAACCCGACCGGCACCGAGGGCAACGGCGATCGCGAACCGAACGAGCCGTTCGAGGACGTCGGCCTCGATGGCGTCGCCGGCACCTGCCAGGCCGGCACCAGCGCGACTTGCTACGACTACGGCGAGGGCAACGGCACGTGGGATGTCTCTCCGAACGTCCTCAATTGGTACAAGAGCGACTTCATCCACGACCTCGCCGCGCTGACCGATGATCAGCGCAACCACATGTCGATGTGGTTCGACGCGGGCGTGCGCGACTTCCTCAACAACTCGGTGTCCACGAATCAGGCGGTCGGGCAAGCGACCGGCATCTACGGCCTGCCGTTCGGAGTCTACGAGGGGTTCGGCGGCATCGTGCCGGGCGCGACCGATGCGACCTACGACTTCACGACCATCGCATGGAAGGATCTGCCGAAGCACGGCTACCTCCGCTACGGCAGCCCCGATGCATCGGCGGCCGAGATCGCAGCGGGCGATGGTCGCCACGTCGGCACCGCGAACCAGATCATCTATCGCATCGAGACCGCATTCGCGTTCATCGATCAGCACTTTCCGGACGGCGATCGCGACGAGGTGTTCGACGGTGGCCAGACCCTGAAGAGCCAATCGTTCGTGTCGCCGACCACCGGTCGCAACAGCCCGTACGCGCTGTTCCTGCCGCCCGGCTACAATGTTTCCGGCAACGAGGCCAAGCGCTTCCCCGTCGTCTACGTGCTCCACGGCTATGGCCAGAAGCCCGATGACTTGATCGCGCTGTCGGCGGTCGTCGCGAACCACATGATCGGCAGCGAGCCGCTCGCGAGCCGGATGCAGAAGTTCATCATGGTGTTCGTGGACGGCGAGTGTCAGCCGCAGAAGAGCGGCGTGCCGGTCGATCCGAGTGGTGATCAGTGCGAGCAAGGCACGTTCTATCTCGATGCGCCGCTCGGTGGCACCGCGCGCTCCGAGCTCAACTTGCTCGAGCTGATGGATCACATCGACGCGACCTACCGCACGAAGCATCCGTCGGCTGCCGAAGTCGCGGATTGAGCTACACTTTCCCGGTGCTGTCGCTCGTCGAACGCCTGAAGATCGTGCCGCAGATCGGCACCGTCGCGTGGATCGGCATTCGCCCGTCGCGGGGTGAAGCCATGACCGTGCTCGACGACGTCGAAGCGGTCGCGGATCGCGGCCTGGTCGGCGATCGTTACAAAGCCTCCGGCACTCGCCAGGTCACGCTGATCCAGGCCGAGCACCTGCCGGTGATCAGCGCGCTCGTCGGCGGCGAGGTCACGCCGCAGCTCGTGCGGCGCAACCTCGTGGTGAGCGGCGTGAACTTGCTCTCGCTGCAGAAACAGCGGTTCGCGATCGGTGACGTGATCCTCGTCGGCACGAGCGCGTGTGCGCCGTGCGACAAGATGGATATCGCGCTCGGACCCGGTGGCTTTCAGGCGATGCGCGGCCACGGCGGGATCTGCGCGAAGATCGAACGCGGTGGGGTGATCCGGTGCGGCGATCGCGTGCGGATTATTTCGTCCTGATCGCGTGTGTGCGACGGCCCGTCGCTACTGGCTGATCAGCGTGAGCGAGCCGGGGCCGCGTGCCCACACGCGATCGAACTGATCGGCGGCGACATCGAGCACGGAGTTCTCGGCGAGCCCACGCCGCGTATCGACCCGACGCACCTTCTTGCCGTCCCACGCGGCGATGCCGCGCTCGGTCGCCATCCAGACCTGGCCGTTGTGCGTGGCGACGACGTCGTTGACCTCGAACTGCAAGGCCGGCGGGAACGCCCAGGTCTTGCCGTCCCACACCGCAGCGCCGGCGCCGGTGCCGACGTAGACGATGCCGTCCTGGGTGATCGTGATCGCGCGCGCGA
>JAYWCI010000280.1:0-16827 GCA_043780895.1 Kofleriaceae bacterium
AACCATTACCGACGCGCTTGGCGGCTTGGGGCTGTTTGGCGTGGAATTGTTCGTCAAAGGCGACATGGTGTGGTTTAGCGAGGTAAGCCCGCGCCCGCACGACACGGGCATGGTCACGATGGCGACCCAGGTGTGGAGCCAGTTCGCCTTGCACGCGCGCGCGATCCTCGGGCTACCGATTTCGCAGATCACGCGCTATGCCGCGGGGGCTTCGGTCGCGCTGCGCGCCGAGGGCCAGCTTGTCTCGCCGATGATCAACGGTCTCGCCGAAGCGTACGCCATGCCCGACGTCGATGTTCGCTTCTTCGGCAAGCCGAGTGCGACCGCGCGGCGCCGCCTGGGCGTGGTGCTCGCGACGGGTGCGACCGCCGCGGCGGCGCTGGTGAAAGCCAAAGAGGTCGCGGCTGGACTGACGCTCACCGAGGCTACGTAAGGCGGCGCGCGGCGATCACGCAGCCGATCGTCGAGGGCAAGACATCCCATGATCCATGGCCCGACTCGTTGGAACGGTTACGGTGACTTGCGGAGGGTCAGCGAGCCATCCACGACGGAGAACCCGGTCGCGGCGGTCGCCAGCGCTTTCACGGTTGCCGGAGAGCGCTGCTCGAGATGGACGTCCCAGAACGTGGTCTCGAAGTCCGCGGCTTGGACCACGAGCCGCGTGCCATCCGCGGAGAAGCTCATCGCGCGGATCACGCCGTGGTGACCGCGGAGCTCGTCGAGCAAGCGCCCGGTCCCATCCCAGATCCGCACGATCCCTTCGTTCGTGCCCGTCGCGATCCGCGTTCCATCACGCGTGATCGCAACCGCGTGATCCGCGACATCGGGGACCGTGAACACCACGTTGCCGGTCGCCGTATCCCAGAGCGCCGCGAGGTTCGCGCCCTGCGTGACGACGCGCCAGCCACTGGCATCGAAGTGCGCGGTCCAGATCGTACTGTCGACCGGTAACAGGTGCAGCGTGCGCTCGGTCTTGCCGGTCGCGGTGGTGACGAGCACCGGCGCGCTCACACCGAGCATCAGGATGTGCGAGCCATCGCGCGAGAACGTCACGTCGTTCGCCGCACTATCCGCATCGCTCTTCTCGCCCACGTCGCGCGGGTTCTTCGGCTTGTCGAACACGATGGGTGCCATCGCGAACGGCGCGCCACTCGGAATCGCGAACGCGAGGGGTGGCTGCGAAGCGATCACCACGCGCGAGCCATCCGGCGAGACGCCACCGCGCTCGCCGAAGTACTCCGGCATCTTCTTCTCGAACACCAGCTTGCCGCTCTCGACCTCGAACAGGCGCAGCATCGCATCCCCGTACTCGACGATGTACTTACCCTCGGGCGTGAGCTCGAACGCGGAGTCTTGCTCGTTGTCCTTGCTCGCCGCGAGCTCGCGGATCGCGAGGCCGGTCTCGAGGTCGTAGGCCGTCGCGACCTGCTTGCCGACAACCAGCGCGCGCGCACCATCCGCCGTCACTTGGAGCAGCGAGCGATCGAGGTCGTCGAACGTGCCGCGATGGCGCATCACGCTGGCCATCGTGATCGTCTTCTGCTTCTTGCCAGTCGCGAGGTCGAACACCTCGAGCTGGTTCGCCACGGCGACCACGGCGACGCGATCCGCGACCGCGAGGGCCGTACCTCGTGCGTGCGCGACCAGGCTCGATTTTGGCACCTTCCAGAGATGGACGTGCCGGCCATCGTCGTCGATGGTAGCGATCTGCGAATCGTCTCGATCGAACGCGATCGCCGTGACCTTGACGAACTCGTGATCGCGGACCCGCAGTCGGCCGATCGAACCCAGCGCGAAGTTCCAGATGTCGAGCACCGAAGCATTGCTCGAGCCCACCAGCATCGTCGCGTCGTGCGAGAACACGAGGTCGTCGATGCGGTGCTTGGTCTCGAGCTCCCCGACGAGCTTGCCCGCGAGGTCCCACAGCTTGACGTCGCCATCGACGCCCGCGGTCGCGAACCTCCGGTGGTTCGGCGACGCCACGAGCGAGGTGATCGAGCTCGGATGGCCGCCGATCGCATGGAACAGCTGATCGAGCGACCAGAACAAGACCTCGTTCTTCTTCGTCGCCAAGGCGAGCTTCGCCTCGACGCCTCGGCCCACGAACGCGGCCGCCTGGAGCTCGAACCCACTCTCGATGTGGATGTGACTCCAGCCCGTCTTCGGGGCGGGCTCGTGGACGTAGAAATCACAGCCGCCGGTCGCACCACCCATGAAGATGATCTTCGCATCGGGATCGAAGGCGATCGCCGTGACCTTTGCGGTGGCGGGCAGGCTCTGGACCGTCGCGCCCGTCGCGACATCGAGCACCAGGCCCGCGTCGTCGTGCTGGAACACGCCGACGAGCTGCGAGCCCCCGAACACGAGCTGCGAGGCATCCGCCGGAACCGTCCACAACTGCGCACCCGTCGTCGCGTCGAAGCCGAATGCGTGATCGCCGTCGAGCGCGATCACGTGGTGGCCGTCGGGCGCGATCGCGTCGAACATGAACGTGCCCGCGAGGGTCACCGAGTGGCTGACCTGGCCGCCGACGATCGTGTCGAGCCGGATGCCGTCGTTGCCGAGCGCCGCGGCGAGCAGCGTGTGGTCGGCGAGGAACGCCAGCCGATCGTAGGCCGGCTCGCCGAGCGAGACATCGCCCGGCGCCGTGACCGTGGCGGTCAGGAGATCCAGGTCGCGGGTGGTCGCCGCGAGGAGATAGCGTAGGCTCGGCGTGTCGCGACCGCGGCTGTACGACTCGGCGAGATAGGCGAGCGCTTGCTCGCGCTGGCCCGTGACGAACAGCGTGCGGCCCTGCTCCTCGAGCAGCGCGGCCACCGAGCGCCCGATCTCGTGCGACGCGTTGTCCGAGACCATGCGCGCCGAGCGCTCGGCATCGCGCGAGCGGCTGACATTGATGAACGCGACCACCGCGACCACCGCGAGCGCGACCGCGAACAACGCACCGACCGCCACAGGCGCCTTGTGCCGCTTGACCCAGCGCGCGACGTGATCGCGCAAGCTGTACTCGCGCGACACCAGCAGCTGCCCCGCTTGGAAGCGTCGGAGCTCCTCCGCCATCTCTTTGGCGCTCGCGAACCGCGCCGAGGGATCTCGCGCCATCGCACGCTCGGCGATCGCGCGCAGATCGACCGACGCATCCGGCGCGTGCACGCGGATCGGCGTCGGCGGTCGCGCCAGCACGGCTTCGATCAGCTGCTCGGCCGTATCGCGTGGTTGATCCCAGTACGGAGGTTGACCGGCGAGCACGTTGTAGAGGATCGCGCCGAGCGCGAACACGTCTGCGCGCTCGTCGATGTCATCGCCGCGCGCCTGCTCGGGTGCCATGAAGCATGGCGTGCCGATCACGGTGCCCGCGAGCGTGAGTTCGGGTGCGATGGCGGCGTGCACGGCTTCGACCACGTCCCGACGATCGAGCTCCTTCGCGAGCCCCCAATCGATCACGACGGTCTCGCCGAACTCGCCGACGAGCACGTTCTGCGGCTTCACGTCGCGATGAATGATCCTGCGCGAGTGCGCGTATGCGAGCGCCTCGGTCACCGCGACGACGTGCGGCAGCAACGCCAGCCGCTCGACGAGTGTCTTGGCGCCTTCGATCGCCATCGCGAGCGTGCCACCCTCCACCAGGCGCATCGTGTAGAACGCATTGCCGTTCGGCCACGTCCCCGCTTCGTAGATCGGGACGATCGCCGGGTGCTGGAGCCGCGCCGTGATGGTCGCTTCGCGCTCGAACCGCGCGCGGAGCTCGGGCGCGAGCATCTCCTTGATCGCGACGTCGCGACCGAGCCGACGATCGCGCGCTCTCGTGATCTTGCCCATGCCGCCCGCGGCGATCTCGTTGCCGGCGGTGAACACGATCGGATCGATCACCGGCAACACGAGCAGATCCGGATCCTCGAACGCATCCTCGGGTAGCCACGCGATCCAGCGTTGGCCCTGCTCGGCGGTCTCGCTGTGCGCGAGCTCGCTGCATCCCGCGCAGGTTTCGAGATGGGAGTGCATCTCGTTCGCTTCGATGCCGTTTAGCGTGCGGGCATCGGCCAGCACGAGCATGACGTCATCACAATCCATCGATCACACGGGCGGGTTGGCTGCGAACCCGCGCGCCGCGAGCAGCTCCTCGAGGTAGCGCACGGTGAGCTCGACTTCGCGCCGCGACAGCCCGAGCTTCTCGGCGACCTCCGGATACGAGAATCCGGCGAGCACCAGCGCGAGCACCGTGACGTATTGCTCGCCACGCGCGAGCAAGCGCCGCACCTGGATCCGCGCGATCTTCCACTCGAGCGCGAGCACCGCGATCGCATCGTCGTCGCCGTTGGCCTGCTTCTCGGCGGCCGCGCGCTCGGCGGCCGCCTCGACGAACGCGGTGACCTCCTGGCGCTTCTCGACGAGCGAATCGGGCTGCGCCGCCACCGGCCCTTGCGACGACGACAAGCTCGCGAGCGAGATCCAGCGATGGTCGCGCTTCGCGGTCGCGCGCTCGTACTCCGGGCTCTCGCGCATGTAGTCGATCGCGGAGCGCTTCACGAGCACGCGCAGCCACGCTTGCAGCTCGGGCGTGGGCTCGAGCGTGACGAGCTTCTTGATCGCCGCGTAGCCCTTCGCGTGCAACCGCGAGATCGTCCGCATCACGATCTCGCGGGGCGTGTCCTCGCGATCGCGCAACCGACCGATCGGTTGCCTGCGCGCCATCAGCGCGAGCTCTGGATCGAGCTTCGAGAGCAGCGCTTGCCACGCGCCCTCATCGCCCTTGTCTGCAACCGCTCGAAACAGCGGCCACAGCCCCTCGGTGGGAAACTCGCTCACGTACCCGAATTCTACACTCAAGTGGCGCGGAGCTTGCTCTCTCCTAGGGCGCCCCGATCAAACACGATCACACCCGATCAGACATCGAAGACGCAATCGCGCGTCGCATGGGCCTGGCACGCCAGGATCAGCCCCTTCGAGCGATCGTGCGGCGTCAGGGCGTCCTGGACGTCCATTTTTACCTTGCCCGAGATCAGTCGCGTCTTGCATTGACCGCAGATGCCACTGCGGCACTCGAACGGGATAGTCACGCCCGCCTCTTCCGCGACCTCGAGCACGGTCAGCTCGGGAGGTTGCTCGGCCGTCACGCCCGATTTCTGGAACGACAGGCTCGCCGTCACGCCCTCGGGTAGTTCTTCGGCAGGATCGGGCTGACCCGGTGCGACTCGAACCGGAGGTGTCGAGATAAATTCTTCTTGCGTGATCTCGGCGTCGGGGATGCCCATGCCGACGAGCATCTTGCGCACGCCGTTCATCATCGGATCCGGGCCGCACATCATGACCGGACCGCGGGTAACATCGGGAATGAACGCCGCGAGCATCTCGGCGGTGAGCTGACCGCGCGCACCACTCCACTCGACCTCTGGATCATTGGTCAGCGTGACCAGTACGTGAAGGTTGGGATGCCGGGCCTGCAGGTCTTCGAGCTCGTGCGCGAACACGACGTCTTGTTTCTTGCGCACGCTGAACGCGAGGTACATCTGTCCGGTCCACCCGCGGTCGGTGAGGCTGCGCACCACCGACATCATGGGCGTGATGCCGATGCCGCCCGCGATCAACACGACCTTCTGGGCCTCGTGACCGGCGAAGAAGAACTTCCCGGCAGGTGCGGACACCGAGATCAGCTGGCCTTCGTGCCAGGTCTCGTGGAGGTGCTTCGAGCCGTAGCCGTTCTGCGCCTTCTTCACGGAGATCTCGACGTACGCGTTGCGCGTCGGCGACGAGGCGATCGTGTACGAGCGATTCACGCGCTTGCCGTCGATCGCGAGCTTGAGGTTGATGTACTGGCCGGCGATGTGCTCGAACGGAAGAGCACCTCCCTCGGGATTCACGAACCGGAACGTCTTCACGTCCGGGGTCTCCTGGAAGATCCGCGCGAGCTTCAGGTTGCCCGACCAGAACGATTTCTTCTTCGGGCCGGCCTTCTTCGCAGCCGCGAGCTTCTGGTGCGCGGTGACGAGCTCGCGATGGGTATTCCATTCGTGCGCGATGATGCGATACGCGATCAAGGCGATCACGACATAGCCGAACGCATCCGGCTGCCGCTTGTCGGACTTCGCTTGCAGCCAGTAGTGATATGCGCCCGCGGCGATCGCGACGTACGTGAGCCGGTGCAGCAGCTTCCACCACTTCGCCCCGAGCTTGCTCACCATCGAATCGAACGACGTGATCGCGAGCGGCACCATCAAGACGAGCGCCCCGAACCCGAACCACAAGTACTCGCGATCGAGGATCTCGTCGACGGTCGAGGTGATGCTGCCCTCCCGGTCCCACCAGAAGAAGATCAGGAAGTGCGTGAGGATGTAGAAGAAGCCGATCACACCGAGGTTGCGGCGGATCGCGACGAGCAGGTTCCACTTCGTGAGCCGACGCAGCGGCGTGATCACGAGCGACAGGATCAACAGCGTGAGCCCGACGAGCCCCGTGGTCTTGATCGCGAAGTTGACCTCGTTGATGCCGAGGTCGTGATGCTCGGCATCCCAGACGAGCAACGCGGCGGGCACCATCGCGTTCGCGATTACGAGCCACTTCGCGAACCGGGTATCGAGAAATTTAGAAGTCGACATCGAGATCCATTCCCGCGTACATGCTCGCGACTTCGGCTGCGTAGCCGTTGAACGGGAGGGTCTTCCTGCGACCTGATTCACCGAGCCGTTGCTCGGTGTGCTGGGTCCAGCGCGGATGATCGTGCGCGGGGTTCACGTTGCCGTAGAAGCCGTACTCCTTCGGCGCGTAGTCTTGCCACGTCGAGGGCGGCTGCTTGTCGACGAGCGTGATCTTCACGATCGACTTGATGCCCTTGAAGCCGTACTTCCACGGCAGCACCAGCTTCACCGGCGCACCATCCTGGGGCGGCAGCGTCTCGCCGTAGAGCCCGGTCGCGAACAGCGCGAGCGGATTCATCGCCTCGTCCATGCGCAGCCCTTCCTTGTAGGGCCACTTCAAGACGCCGGTCTTCTGGTTCGGCATCCGCACCGGATCGAACAGGGTCTCGAACGCGACGAACTTCGCGCTGCCCTGCGGATCGACGGCCTTCAACAGATTCTCGACCGAGAACCCGGCCCACGGTACGACCATCGACCACGCCTCGACGCAGCGATGGCGATACACGCGCTCTTCGGTCTGCGCGAGCTTCCGGAAATCGTCGATGTCGAAGACCTTGGGCTTGTTGCAAAGTCCGCCGACTTCGATCTTCCAGCCCGCGGTCTTGAAGTCCTTCGCGGCCGCGGCGACGCCGTCCTTGTTCGTCGTGAACTCGTAGAAGTTGTTGTAGTTGAGCACCGAGGCACGCGGGGTCAGCGCCTCGCCCTCGACGAACGTCGAATTCGTGTGCGGCGGCTTCACGAGGCCGGCGATCCGCTCGCCCTTCCTCGTATCGAGCTCGACCCCGTTGAGCCGCTTGTAGACCATCGCGGTGCCCGCGACCGTCGCCACCAGCACGCCGCCTTTGAGGAGCGTGCGGCGATCGAAGTACACGTCCTTCGGTGTGATCTCGTGATCGAGGTTCTCGGTCATTACGCTCCCATTACGCCTGGCACGGCCCGCGGTTACACCCTCTTAGAAGACGAAGGGGTAGGTGAACGTGCCGCCCTTGGCGGTCTTGCTGAACGTGGCCGCGCGGAGAGCCTGGGCGACACATTTGCCCAGCTCCGGATCCGGCGAATCCGCCACGCTCGTATCTTTGACGGCGCCATCCGCGCTGACCGTCATCGCGATCCTCACGGTGCCCTTGCTCGCGAACTTTTCGCCGCACGCGATCACGCGCGGCTTGACGCCCTCGATGCCCTCCTTGACCATGACCTTGTCGAGCGATTCGGCCTGACCCGGAAGGCTCGGCTTGAAAGAGTCGACCGGCTTGTAGCGAGCGCAGCACGGGCGCGCGTACTTCTCGAGCACACACGAGACTTCGTCGCAGGCCGGATCTTCGGGCGGCGAGAGAGGCGTGGCAGAACCCGTGCTCGCGACCTCGCCAGACCCCGCTCCCGTCGAGCCACTCTCGACCACGCCAGCGTCGGTGACACGTGGCCGTGCCGTGCCGCCACCACTGTTCTTGGGCTTCGCCGCGCTGCCCGCGGCGGCCGCCCCCGCAGCGGCATTGACATCGATCTCGATCTCCGTGATCGCGGCATCGGGCTCGACCACCGCGACCTCGGGCGCATCGACCGGCACCGCCACGTTCGGCGCATCGGCGACGATCGCGACAACGTTCGCCGGTTCCTTCTTCGTCAGGAAGAAGTGCACGAACGCGATACCCGCGACGGCGGCGAGCAGCGCGAACACGAGCCACTTCGCGATCGCCTTGCCGGTCAGGCCCTTCTGCTCCGGATAGACGAACTTGCCGCGCGGCAGATCATCCGCTTCGGCGACGCGCGGCGGCGGCGGCTCGGTCGGCGTGCGCGACGGTCGCGGCGCCAGGGTCTTCTTGTCCGGAACCCGCAGCGGTGGCGGCTCGGTCGCGGCGCGCTTCTTCGGCGGCGGAGGCGGATTCGTCGGCGGGCGATGCCGGATGCCAGGCTTGATGACAGGCTGGCTGTCTTCGCTTCGCTTCTCGAATTCCTCCTCGGTCGCGGGCTCGAGCTCCGCACCGTCGAGCTCCTCGGCTTCGGTCGTGATGCGCTTCGCCGGTTGCGCCGATTTGACCAGCGCACGCGGGATCAGCGGCACCACGGTCGGATCGGTATCGAGCTCGTTGGCCGATTTCGCGAGATCCGCGAGCGAGACAACCTCGCCACGCGGGGTCTTGCGCGTGAGGGCGGGTGGCGTCTGCTTGTCTCGCACGGGAATCTGGATCGTC
This sequence comes from Kofleriaceae bacterium, assembly GCA_043780895.1. Lineage (GTDB taxonomy): Bacteria > Myxococcota_A > Polyangia > Haliangiales > Haliangiaceae > JABFXX01. Next base: position 8,822 of record JAYWCI010000280.1, read on the forward strand.
GGCGGCTTGCGCGTCGTGCGCTGCGGCGGCGGCTTGAGCCGCGGCGGCGGCGCAGCAAGTACCTGGGCCATGTCGGTCTCGTCGACGTCGTCGGCCCCCGGTGGCAGCCGTGGCAACAGCGTACGAATATCGATCGACGGCCGCGTCACCGCGTCGTTCGGATTGCTAACGCTGCGCACGAGGTTGCGCTCGAGCTCGGCGCGATCGATCTGCTTGGTGACGTCCGGATCGGCTTTGCGGATCACGTGTGGGCCGGTCTTGCTCGCCGGGCGAAGGATGGGCACCGCCGGGCTCGATGGCAAACGCGCCGAGATGCCCGGACCTGACGCCGTTCGCTCGGCCTCGATCCGGTGCGGCACGGCCGCTTTGTCGGCGACCGGTGGCTCGGGCAAGAGCGGTGCTGCAAGAATCAATGGTGCGAGCCGCGGCATCTGCTGGATCAGGTTCTTCGGCTGGGTCGCGGGATCGAGCTGCGGAAGAATCAGCTTCTCCATCGCCTGCTCGACCGCGCCTTTGACCGAGGGCAAGAGGAACACGAACGTGCTCGTGCACTGCGCTGCCTCCGCATTCGAGAGCATCGCGGAGGCGCCGATTTCTTGATACGCGAGCCACCGAAACAGATCGGTGAACCCGGGCACGGGCGAGGTGATCAACGGCTTGAGCGCGCTGCTCGCGGCGGCACTCTCGGCGACTCCCGTCGCGATGACAACGTCGATATTCGGATCGCCGATAAACTGTTCGAGCTTCGCGCGGATCAGCTCTTCGACATCGCCGACCACTTCACGCGCGACGACCGAGAGGCCCTTCGCTTCCGCCGCCTTGGTAATTGAATCCGCGATCGTGACGTCGGCCGCCTGCGGGTCCGTCGCGATCACGAGCTCGGCGATGTGGACGCGCACGGTTTCCACTGTCCTCATCTTACCCCGAACACGAGCCAGCGTTTCCCGGCTGGCCAGCTAGTTACTGCTTGGTTTCGACCAGCCGAGCGACCATGGCCCGAACGTCCGCGGCCGCGCACGGCTTCATCAGGACGGGGGTTCCAAGATCGCCTTCGGTCAGCTCGTCGCCGCCCGACATCATCACGATGCGGGGCATTCCCAACCGGCCGGCGTGATGCGCGCGGATGGCCGAAAGGACCTCGACGCCACTCATGATCGGCATCCGGAGGTCGCAGTTGCGAAGCATCCGCGCGAACGAACGCGCAAGAATCTCGTTGTCATCGATCACGAGGATGCGCGGGCGAACCGCGACCTCGATGTCTTCTCGAATCATGGGAATCACCGCCGTCATCAACCGACCTCCCGGCCCGAGATTTCAACTGCATCCGGACCACTCGCACCCGGCATCACCACATCGCAGACGATCAACTCGACTGCGCGCGGACACTCACGCACGCACCGCATTGCTTCGTCCAACAACACCAACCACTCGCCCGCCGCTACGTCCTGCCCCTGCCCCATCACGATGCGCGCAGTCTCGACCGAGAGCTTGACCCCGCGGGCATTGCAACTCTCGCATTCACGACCACATTCACGATCACATTCACGATCACATTCACGATCACCTGTTCCAGCTGAGAGACATCAGCCTTCATCACGCCCACCTCGTCCACCTGCATCACGAGCTCGGTAACCCTCGCCGATCAATAGCGGTAGCGATTCATCGTCGACGAGCAGGATCAGACTCACGGCTGTGCTCCGAGTGCGTGGCCGAGTTGATCCGAGAACGTCATCACGTCGATCGGCTTCTGGATAAAATCGACGCAGCCCGCGGCCCAGCTATCGAGCTCGGTCTCGGAACCGTGCGTCGCGGTCAACGCGACGATCGGAAGATGCTGCGTGGTCGCATCTCGGCGCAGGTGCGCGACGAGCGAGATGCCATCGCTATCCGGCAACCGCAGCTCGGTCACGACGAGGCTCGGCATGAACGTGGCGAGCGCCGTGTGCGCTTCTTTGGCCGAGGTCGCGGTGATCACGACCCAACCGTCCTGCATCAACACCAGCGTCGCGAGCTTGTTGCCCGCGAGGTCGGGGTCGATGATCAGGACAGAGCGAGCCACGACAGGTCGCTGATACAGTGTCGTGCCGTGGCACAATGCTCGCGATCAGCCACGCGCTGCGTCAACTCCGGACCACCGACACCGAGACGCCCGTGATCATGCTGACCGCGCAGCGCGATCTCGAGACCGCGGTGCGCGCGACCAGCTCGGCGCACTCGACTACCTCAACAAACCCGTCGACCACGAAGAGCTGCTGCTCACGCTGCGCCGCGCGCTCGAGACCCTCGCGCTCAAGAATGAAGTCGCCGAGCTCCGCAAGCAGGTCGGCAGTGGTGGCGGCCTCGGCGACCTGATGGGCAAGAGCCTCGCGGTCATGCACATCGCCGAGCAGGTCGCGGTGGTCGCGGCGACCACGTTCTCTGTGTTGATCACCGGCGAGACCGGCACCGGCAAGGAGGTCGTCGCGCAGGCGATCCATCGCCAGAGTGATCACGGACACGCTGCGCGCGACCTCCGGCAACAAGAGCCAGGCCGCGCGGATCCTGCAGACCGACTACAAGACGCTGCATGTGAAGATCAAAGCACTCGGGATTCGCGCGAGCGATTTTCAGGCGTAGCGCGCGGCTTCACGATCCGTGGCGGCGCGCTCATGCTCGCCGCTTCTTCATCGTGATGGAGGAGACCCTTGATCGCATTCGTCAGGGCGCGCCGTTTCGTCGCGATCCGACCGACCACGGCAGCAGCACAGGCAGCGACCACCGCTTTGACGAGCCCCATGACTAGCGTGCCTTCCTGGCCGTCTTCTTGGCAGTCGTCGTTGCCTTGCGACCGGCCGCGGTCGCGCTCGGCTTGGCCCTGGTCGTGAGGGTCTTCGCTTTGCGCGCGGTCTGGGTGACCTCCGAGGTCGCCTTGGCCTTCACGGCCTCGGCCTTCTTGACGACCTTCTTCGCGGTCTTCTCGACCTTCTTCTCGATCTTCTTCTCGGTGGGCGCGAGCGCACTCTCCGCGCGTTCAGCGAGCTGTCCTGCCGCATTCTCCGTCTTGTGCAGCAGGCCGCGCACGGCCTTCTTCACGTTCTCGCGGTTCGCCGCGATCGCACCGACCGCAGCGACCGCAGCGGCAGCAGCCACCTTATTGATGATTCCCATGACGTAACTCCTAGTTCTCGTTATTACGAGCCGCGGCCGTGTCGCTGTTACGAGTCAATGGAGAGGGCGCGAACACCGATTCGGCGTCCTTGCCCTCGACCATGCTCGTCGATTGCGTCGCTCCAGGCATCACTCGTGCGACGAGACTGAGCATTTCTTGCACCAAGTTCGGCGCGATCCCGTGGAGGAGGCTCAGCAGCTTGGCCTGCGGGGAGATCACGACCTCCGCATCGCCACGAGTGAACGCCTCGATGATCTGGTCGGCCGCGGACTCGGCGCTGATCGACGTGAGCGCGTTGCTGTCTCCGATCGAGAACCACGCGTACTCCGCGGCGACCTTGCCCTTGAACCAGGCATGGCGCGGGCTACCCGTCTGCATCAGCCCGGGGACGACGGTGGTGACGTAGATCGCAGCAGCGGTGAGCTCGGCGCGTAGCGCCTCGGAGAGCCCGACCAGCGCGAACTTGCTCGTCGAATATGGCGCCAGGTGAGGCACCGCGACCTTGCCGCCGATCGATGCGATGTTGACGATCCGCCCCGCCCGGCGACGACGCATGCCCGGGAGCGCCGCGTAGATCGTGTGCAGCGGGCCAAAAAAGTTCACGTCCATCGCGTGCTCGAAGTCGTCCTCGGTCATCGTCGAAAGCGGTCCGACCTGGATGATGCCGGCATTGTTGATCAGCACGTCGATCGCGCCAAAATCGTCCTCGACCGTCGTGATGAATCGCAGCACGTCGTCGCGATCGCTGACATCGCAGGTCGCGGCGAAGACATCGCCGCCGAGCTCGGCGAGGTGGGTTCGCGCGCGGTCGACCTCGGCGGCATCGCGCGCGCAGATCGCGACGCGAGCGCCGCGCTGGATCAGGCCGCGTGCGAGCACGAGACCGAGCCCACGCGAGCCACCGGTGATCACGATGGTCTTGCCGGCGACATCGATCGTGCGTGCTGCGCGGACGAGGTTGCGCGCGACTGCGACGCCAGCGCTCATCGACGCGGTGAACGAAGCGAGCTTTAGCCAGGTTCGCATCTTCATGGTCGGAACGTCTGCAAGCCGCGGTCCCGCTGCGGACTGTGCGCTGATGCCACGTCGACGATCACGCGCGGATCTGCCACCGTGCAGGCCGTGGCTAACTGGTTCTTCCTCGTCGTGATCGCCGCCTGTTCGACGAGCCGGAGCGAGCACCCCCGCACTTCGAGCGAGCCCTACAGCGAACCAGCCTGGTGGGTCTGTCGTCCGGACCTCCCGAGCGACACGTGTCGCGGTGATCTATCGACGACCGAGATCACGGCGACCGGCGCGCACCTCGTGCAAGCCCATCACCCGGCCCAGGATAGCGAGCTCGATTGCTTCTACATCTACCCGACCGTCGACCTCAGCCTCCTGCCCGGCAACCATGTCGACTTCTCGGACCTGTCGAAGATTCGCGCCGCAGCGGCAGCGCAGATTGCCCGGTTCAGCGAGGTCTGCAACGTCTACGCGCCGCTCTATCGCCAGGCGACGATCGCGACCTACTTCTCGACGAAGAGCGATCAGCACCAGTTCTTCGAGGTCGCGTACTCCGACATCGCCGCCGCGTTCGCGGTCTATCGCGCGCAGTTCGCGAAGCACCATCGGCTCGTGATCATCGGTCACTCGCAAGGTTCGCAGATGGCGGCGCGCCTGCTTCACGATGTTATCGAGACCGATCCGGCGTTGCTCGCGCGCCTGCTCGTCGCGATGCCTATCGGCTTCACCGTCGATGTGCCCGACGAGCAGACCACCGGGGGCACGTTTCGCTCGCTCGCCGCGTGTACGAAGCCCGAACAAACCGGGTGCCTGATCTCGTACCTATCGATCGCGGATGGCGACAAGCCCAACAAGCTCACGAACAACGTTCCCGAGCACCACCACGCGATGTGCGTGAACCCGGCGATCGCATCGACGCTGCACGAGAGCGTGTTTCCGACCTCGGGCATGAAGGGCATCACGACGCCGTACGTCGCGGTTCGCGACTTCTACACCGCGCATTGCACGCTCGATCCCAAGGGCCGCAACTACCTGGCGATCGCCGAGGTCGGGGTCCCTGGAGATCAGCGCCCGCACCTGCTCGATCTCGCGAAGAGCATGGGTGGGCTCGGCCTGCACAAGTACGACTTGCAGTCCACCCAAGGCGATCTGATCGAGCTGATCCGGACGAAGCTGCGCTACGCGAACGTGAAGTAGAACGTCGCGCCGCACCCGATCGCGGTCTCGGCCGGCGGAGGCGGTGCTCGCGCTCTCCACAATGCGGTGAAGTTCACGCCGCCCGGGGGCACGGTCACCGTGCGCGTCAAACCGGCCGCGGCACCCGCGGAGTTCCGGATCGACGTCGAAGACTCGGGTGCGGGTATCGCGCCGGAGAGTCTGCCGAATCTGTTCGTCGAGTTTCCGCGGATCGGGGGCAGCGGCCACGCGCGACGGCACGGGCCTCGGGCTCGCGCTCGCACGACGCATCGCGCGCGTTGAGGGTCTGTGGATCGGGGACCTGCTGGACCTCGAGAGCACCTCCAGATCAAGCGCACGCTCCGCGCGGTAGTGGCACCATCTTGATGACCGGCTCGGTTGTGAGCACGTCACCGAATCGCTATCCAGCACTCGTCGCGAAGCAGGGGTTCGAGGCGATAATCGCCGACAACGACTCCGTCCTCGGTGGCTCCTTCAAGAGCCGGATGGAGGGCCTGATGAACGAGGTCCTCCCCGAGACGTTCAAGGCCAAGCAGGCGGCCACGACGACGAAGCCACGCGGCTGTGCTCGCCCTTATTCTCGTGCGGGTCCACCCGTAGTTTAGGAACCTCTTGTCCTGGGCGTTAACCGTGCATAAGCTCGCTGTGTGGCTCTAATCATCCTGCACACCGGGCAGACGGGCGTCGAGCGTGGGGCGGACCGGGCGGCCCGGGCCGTCGGGTTTCCGGTCGATGGCTTCTGCACGTACGAACGGCGTGACGAGCTCGGCGTCCTCTCGGTAGAGATCACCCGCGACCTCGTCGCGTGCACCCAGCGCGGCGCGCGCTCCGCCTGGCGGGCGACCCTCGAGACCGCAAGCGTGCTCGTGATCGCGGTCCCCGATGCCGCACATCCGAACACGTACACCGGGATCGAAGCACTGCGCCGATCAGCGCGAACCGCAGGCGTGCCCCACTGGCTCGTCGATCCGAAAAGCGACCTCGATCAAATTGCCGAGCGGCTGCGCAAGCTCGACCTCGATCCATTGAAGCCATTGAAGGTGATGGTCACGGGGCCGCGCTACACGCGCTGGCGTGAAGGCGAGAGGCTCGGCTGGCGCGTGGTCGCGCAGCTGTCGCTGACGGTCGCGAGCGCACCGCGCAAGCATCGCATCCTCGTGGTGGACGACCACAAGGACACCGCCGAGACCGCGTGCACGTTGCTCCGCACGATGGGCCACGATTGCGCCGCGGCAACGAGTGCCGAACAAGGGCTCCAGATCGCCAGCGAGCTCGATCCCGACGTCGCGTTCCTCGATATCGGGCTGCCCGACCTCAGCGGCTACGAGCTCGCGCGTCGGTTGCGTGCGACTCGCACGCGGCCGATGTTCCTCGCCGCGATCACCGGCTGGTCCGAGGCGCTCGATGCCAAGCGCGCCCTCGCCGCGGGCTTCGATCGCCACGTGGTCAAGCCGGCGACCGGCGCGATCATTCGCGAGCTGCTCGAGCAGGCGAGTACCGCGCTGCCGTTCATCAACGCTGCTTAGGCCAGGAAGCGCCCCGCGGCGACCGCATCGGCGGTCGGCGATCTTGAACGTGCTGATGAACGTCGTGAAGCGATCGATGTCGAGGGCGCTCAGCTTCTCGGTCGTGAAGATGATCGCGATCGCGATCACCTGTGCCGTCGTCTCCGAGACGGTAGCGAGCACACCACCGATGCCGGTACCCGGGACGGTCTCGTCGGGAATCGCGCTATAGGCGACTCGAAAGTGAGTCTCCTCGAAGAACCCGTTGCGGTGGATGAGGAGTGGGAGTTCCTCTGCGCCGGCGGCCTACCCGCCCGCGAACGGGCCTTCGATCATCGGGCCGATGATGTGCCAGATCTCCGCCCAGCAATCACGGCCGGACTGACTGCACGCAGCCGGATGCTGCGCGCCAAGCGTCGGCCGAAATGGATCGTTGTAGAACTGCACGAGCTCGGGTCCCCACCACATGCAAAGTGGAAATCCGTTGCGTAGGACGAGGCCGACCATGCTGCGAAATGATGGCGACCAGGTCTCGACGGAGCCGACCGGAGTTCGGGCCCAGTCAGTCGCGCGCATGATCTTGCCCAGCTCGCCGCCGCCGCGCAGACAGTCGGGCGTTGAGGGTGCAGTCGGAGGATCTTCGTGGGTGGACATCACGCGGCGCATGTTGCGATTTCAATTTCTGAAGCATCGCAGCCGTGCGCTGGCACAGGCCGTCGATGCGAGGTGACGATCTTTTCTCGGCGCGTCATCTACGCTCGGTGAGCGCACACGCACGACTCGCTGCCGCGCTGATGAAAGATCAACCGCTAACGCTGACGTGGTCGCGCTTCGCGTGACCGGCGGAGGCCGCGCGACCGCGTCAGCGGTTGCGCACTACAGCGCAAACCTGATCGCAGCCGATCTCGCGTGCGCCCGTAACGCTGTCCAAGACGGTTGCCGCACCGCAGCAGTCCCCGGCGCGCGATTCGCATCTCTGAACGACCATGAGCGAGACACCGACCGAAACGTCCAGGACGACCGACGAACGCGAGCGCGAGAAAGCGCCTCCGATCTCCATGACCGCTGAACCGAGCACGCGCGAAGCGGCGCCGAAGAAGCCGTACTTCTATAGCCCGATCATCGACACGGATTAGAGCAAGCGGATCGAG
>JAYWCI010000281.1:0-9150 GCA_043780895.1 Kofleriaceae bacterium
GCGCGGGTCTCGGCTTGCAGCTCCTCGAGAGAGTCGGCGCGCACCTCGACCGCGAGTGGTGCGGAGTAGCCATTCGAGAACACGCTGGCGACCAGACCGCCTGGCCACTGTAGAAAGTCGACACCCGGATAGTCACGCGCGAGGATCTTGCGCGCTTGATCGGAGATCTCGTGCTGCGACGAGGATCGCTCTTCCGGGTCGATGAGGCCGAGGCGGATGAAGCCCATGTGCGGCCCCCAGTTCGGGCTGTTCATCGCGCTTCGTGCGGCCTTTGGAGAGCCGACATTCGTGAGCACGAGATCGATGCCTGGGAGCTCCTTCTTGAGATGCTCCCCCATCTCCTGCATCTTGCGCGACGATTCCTGGATCGACGTGCCTGGAGCGAGGCGCACGTAGATCCGCTCCATCGACTCGTCGATCTCGGGGAAGAACACGCTGGGCAAGCGGGACGCGACCCAACCACTCGCGACGACCAGCAGCGCTGCGGCCAGCACGATCGCCCAGCCGACGCCGAGCAAACGGTCGAGCAAGCGCGCGTAGCCGGCGGCAAGACTCGAGATGACGTGCTCGATCTTCTTTGCGATCCTCCCCGGCTCGGCATGGCCGAGCAGGTAGCGGCACGCGACCGGGGTGACCGTGATGCTGACAAAGAAGGACGCGGCCATCGCGACGGCCACCGTGATCGCGAGCGGCACGAAGAGCTTCTGGGCGAGCCCCGCGAACAACAAGACCGGCAACAGCACGGCCATCGTGGTCAACGTCGAAGCGAGCACCGGCAACACCACCGCTCTGGTCCCTTCGTACGCGGCGCGTGCAGGCGAGATGCCTGCTTTGCGGTGGCGGTGGATCGACTCGAGGACGACGACCGCATCGTCGACGAGCCGGCCCATCACGAGCGTGAGGCCGCCGAGCGTGAAGGCGTTCAGGGTCTGCCCGGTGGCATTGAGGACGATCAACGTGATCGCGAACGAGAGCGGAATCGCAAACGAGACCACGAGCGTGCCGCGGATCGACTGGAGGAAGATCAGGATCACCAGAGCCACGAGGATGAGCGCCTGGACGATCTCCTTCTTGAGGCCCGCATAGGAGCTCCGGACGAACGTCGACTGATCGAAGATCGGCCTGACCGTCATTCCTGGCGGGAGATTCTTGAGGCTGGCGATCGTCTCCTTGACGGAATCGACGATATCGATCGTGTTGCCACCCGGGATTCGCAGCACGTTGAGGTAGACGCCGTCGGCGCTGTTGATCGAGACCGATTGGGTCTGTGGAGATGCGCCGTCTTCCACGCGAGCAACATCTTTGATGCGTACGGGTTTGCCGTCGGGTCGCTTGATGATCGCGTCGCCGATGTCGGCGATGTGTTCCGCGACGGCGTTCGTGTAGAGATTCGCGTCGAACAGCTTCGTGATCAGCTCGCCCGAAGGCAGGAGGGGGTTCGCACTCGCCACGGTCTGCGCGACTTCCGCACTCGTGATCCCGCGCGCCTGGGCTTTGGTCGGATCGACGACGACGTTGATGCGGCGCTGGCGGCCACCGTTGAGCGACGCGCTCGCAACTCCCGAGATGCCCTCGAGCTTCGGCTCGATGTTGTTGAGCGCGTAATCGTAGAGCTGTGCTCCCGTGAATCCGCCGCCGTACACCGCGACCTGAACCACTGGCGCATTCGACGGGTCGTATTGCAGGACGAACGGTGGCAAGACGCCGAGGGATTTCGGGACGGCTGCCATCGCGAAGCTCACCTGCTGCTGGACGAGTGATTGGGCCGCGTCGAGGTTCGTGCCCCACTTGAGCCACACGAAGACGACGGACAGGTTGTTTCGCGAGGTGCTCTCGACGTGCTCGACACCCGGGGTCGCGCTCACGTATTTCTCGATGCGCCAGGTCAGGGTCTTCTCGACGTCCTTGGGGCCAAGCCCCGGCGCGAGCGTGCCGATCACCAGGACCGGTGGGGTCAGCTCGGGGAACGTGTCGACCGACATTCGCGGCGTGACGACCGCAGCGAACACGATGATCGCGATACACGCCATCGCGATCGCGATGGGGTTCTTGAGAGCCATCCCGGTCATGGAATTGGCTCCCAGGCTTCTACTTTGCCTGCCACTTTGTTGTTGTCGTCGAGGAGGCCACGACCCTCGGTCGCCACGCAGCTCCCGGCCGCCAGCGTTGGTTCGACGTAGTACGTTCCGTTGCGCTCGCCGACGAGCTTCGCGCGTACGGAGTGCGCGACACCATCCGCGATCACGTAGACGTTGGTCTTCGAGCCGTGGACGCTCGCTGCGATCAGCGGAATCGCGGTTGCCGGAATCGGCGCACCGATATCGAGTGAGAGCTCGGCGGTCGTCATCACCGGAATCTCCCGGTGCGGATCGTCGAGATCGAGCTCGATGTGGATCGTTCGGGTGTCGGCATCCGCGGAGGGCGAGCGTCGCGAGATCTTCGCGGTGAAGTCCTTGTTCGTCGCGAGCAGGTGAACGCGGACCTCGGTAGCGGGCGCCACGTCCGTGAAGTCGTCCTCGGGAACGTCAGCGACGATCCGGACCATGTGACGATCGACGACCGTCACGATCGAGGTTCCGGGCCGTGCGAACATGCCCGGATCTCCCGTGCGTTCGCCGATCTCGCCATCGAACGGTGCACGCAGAACACAGTCGTCGACCTGGAGGGACGAGTTGGCCATCTGGGCCTGGACGGCGGCGAGCTGGGCCCCTTTGCTGGCGGCATCCGCGTTCTTCTGGTCCACCTCGTTCTGCGACACGTACTTGCCATCGAGCAGGCTCGAGAGCCGGACCGCTTCCGAGGCCGCAGCCGTACGCGTGGCATCGAGCGCTCGGGCTTGCGCGGCGACCGCACGACTCGAGGCCGACGAGCTGCGACAGTCGAGCGTCGCCACGACTTCTCCACGCTTCACGACAGCGCCCGGACGAACGAGCACCGTGTCGACATACGCCGAGACCATCTGAGGTCCAATCTTCGCCTGCAGCCACGGTTCGATCGTGCCCACATAGCGCCTCCTCTGCTGGAACGGCGCAGCCACGGTCTTCACCATGGTGACCCCCTTCGGTTGTTCGGCGAGCTCGTGATGATTCGTGCGGGCGGTGGCGTGCCTGTAGAGCACGCCGCCGACGATCAGGACCAGCGCGCAGGTACCGGCGAGCACGATCAGCACGCTTGCGCGCCGAGGGTTGGGGGTGGGCGTCGGGGGGTGAAGAGGTTCGATCATCGCATTGGCTCCGCGAGAACACGCGCGAGCTCGGCACGCGCACTCGATAGTTGAAACTGACCTACGGCGAGCTGGATTTGAGCTTGAGTGAGGAGCGACTCGGCGTCGGACAGCTCGACCGCAGTACCGAGACCACCGTTGAAGCGCGCTTCGGCCTGCGCATGGTTCGCTGACGCTGCGTCGACCGCACGCTGGAGCGCGGGGAGCGCCACGCGCTGCACGTCGAGCGCGACCAGCGCGCGTTCCGCGATCGTCCGAAGTTGCGCGCTAACCTGCGCGAGCTCTGCAGCTCGAACAGCCTCGATTCGCTGCGAGGCGTCAGCGCGGGTCGTGACGACGCGATCATAGAGCGGCCACGTGACCACGAGGAGCGCGTCCCAGTTCGGTACCGCTGGAATGACACCATTCCCGTAAGGTCCGCTGTTCGCCGCGACGTCCGTACCTCCGGCGCGCGAGGTGAACTCGGCCGAGAAGCTCAGATCCGGCAGCATCTCGTCGCGGATCGACTTGGTGAGCAAGCGCTGAGCATCGAGCTGGGCGCGTGCGGCGCGCACTTCGGGGGAGCTGGTGTCGAGGTCGCGGAGCGCTATCGGGGAGAGGCCACCGATCACCGCATCATCGGTTCCGGCATCGACGCTCGCTGCCGTCGAACCGATCGAGGCGGCGAGGACTGCCTGCGCCGTGAGTAGTACGCCGTTCGCACGAACGCTCTCCACCTCGTAGTGCGCGAGGTCAGCCTCCGCGCGCGTGAGCTCGATCGGAGGCATGAGCTGCGCATGGACGCGGGCCCTCGCGAAGTCGCGATGAGTCGTCGAGCGCGTGACCGCGGCCTGCGAGGCAGCGAGCACGGCCTTCGCGCCGAGGACGGCGTAAAAACTCTCTTCCACCAGCAACTGGAGATCGAGCTCTGAAGCCACCGCGCTTTCGCCTGCGGCGCGCGCCTGCATGGCGAGTGCGTCACCCAATTCTTCGAGGCGGCCAAAGTCGAACAGGTCTTTGTGAACCGAGATGCCGACCAGCGTCGAGGCTTGAGGGGCCCAGCTGATCGGTGCGTTGGCAGGCGTGCCACCAATGCGTGCGACGTCGAGAAAGCCGAGGGTTCCGTACGAGGTGGTCGTGTTGTTGTTGGTGCCCCCGAGGATCTCGGCAGCTGCGCCGACGCGAATCGATCGGGCCGCGTCCGGAATCCGCGCCTGTGCACGCGCGACCTCGACACGCGCACGCGCTGCGAGAAGGGAAGGCTGATGTTCTCGTGCGTACTCGACAGCGTTGCGAAGTGTGATGGTCGTGGGCTCAGCCTGGGCAACACGAGCAAGGGAAGCGATCACGAACGGGACGAGGTACCTGGACACGACGATGGAGCCATCAGCAGCTGGCGTGCCACGCTCAACCCATCGTTATCGCGTCGTCCGGCCCGCATGAAGGCGGAGAATTTCCGGAGGATCCGGAAATTCTCCTGGTCTGACCTCGTGGTCGGGAGCAGGTTTCAAGTACATGCAATTGGCTCGGCACTTGCGAGCGTCCACTCGGGTGGGGCGGTGATCATGCGAACTCGTTGGTTTGTCTTGCTGACGGTCGCAGTCGTCGCTGCCATCGGAGCGCTGGTGTATATCGACGAGATAACGCGCTCGGACGCCGCACTGGGCGACCTGGGCGAACGTCAAGCAGAGCTGGCAAGCGTGGCGAGTGCGCTGATCTCACTCGCGCCGGAGCACGCCCTTGCCTCGCTCGCCGATCGTCAGCATCGCGGGTCGATCATCCTGGTCGCGAGCCGCGCTGGCGGATTCACCACGCTCACGGGTGCACAGGTCGATGTGCCTGGAGTCGTGGAAGCCCGAGCGCTAGGCACTCGAGTGGTTCGACTCGCGCCCGCGGAAGCCGCCGGTCTGGGGTTGCCAGAACGCACTGCGATGGTCGGGCTCGCACCTACCGATGGTGGAGGTACGGTTGCAGTTGCGACGAGCGCCGCGCATCAGCGCGATCGCGATCAAGCAGGACGACTGCGTGTCGCGCTGTCGATGCTACTCGCCGCGGCCGTGATGACGGCGTTCGCGCTCGTGGTCTGGAGGAAACACCAGTCCGAGTCATCGCTCGCGAAAGGCCTCGCAGTGGCGGAGACTGCCAGGAGCCGCGACGCCGAGCTCGATCGGCTGTATCGCGCAGCGACGATGGCCGCGCTCGGCTCTGGCGTTGCTCACGAGCTGTCCACTCCGCTGGGAGTCATCGTCGGAAGAACCGAGCAGGTGCTCGCACGCGTCGCTGGCGATGAACGGTCGATCAAGAATCTCCGCGTGATCCTCGATCAGACCGAGCACATCAACCAGGTTGTGCGGGGACTGCTCGGCCTCGCTCGCGGCGCGCCGATCGCACTGCAGACGGTCGAGGTGCGCTCGCTCGTCCGCGAGGCCGCCGCGCTCGTCGAACATCGCTTTGTTCGAGCGGACGTCGCGCTCGTGCCGGCGATCGCCGGCCGCCTGCCGGAGATTCGGTGCGAGCCGCTGTTGTTCAAGCACGCCTTGATCAACCTGTTGCTCAATGCGTGTGAGGCATCGCCGCCGAAAACCACGGTGCGTGTCGACGTCCACGCCGACACGGGCGAGATTGCATTCGTCGTTACCGACGAGGGGGAAGGCATCACGCCGCAACAGGCCGCGCGCGCGATCGAACCGTTCTTCACGACCAAGCCGGCCGGCACCGGGCTGGGCCTCGCCATCGCCAACGAGATCGCGAAGACGCATCGCGGAACCTTGGAACTCTCACAGCGCATTCCTCATGGGACGCGCGCGTGCATCCGTATTCCTCTCGAACCGAACCGACAAACATGAGCCGCCCACGCGTGATCGTCGTCGATGATAAGTTGGCGATGGCGGAAACGTTGGCCGATGGGATGGGCGACCATCAGCTCGATGCGGTTGCTCTCGGCTCGGCCAAGGAAGCGCTCTCTGCCATTCGCGCGGGCGGCGTCGATGTCCTGGTGACTGATCTGCGGATGCCGGAGATGGACGGGCTCGCACTTCTCGACACCGTGCATGCCTCCAATCCAGAGATTCAGGTCATCGTCATGACCGCCTTCGGCGCGATCGATTCGGCCGTCGAAGCCATCCGCAAGGGCGCCTACCACTACCTCACGAAACCGTTCAAGCTCGACGAACTCGTCATCTTCGTGCGTCGCGCGATCGACGAGCGGGCGATACGGCGCGAAGCTGCAACGCTTCGCCGAAAGCTCGGGACGCACTTCAGTATCGGCGGCCTGGTCGCCGAGAGTGCCGCGATGAAACGGGTGCTCGACATCGTGGAGCGAATCGCGCCGACCAGCGTTCCCGTGATGATCACGGGCGAGACTGGCACGGGCAAAGGGGCGATCGCGCGTGCGATCCACGGGACCAGTACGCGAGCGGCCAAGCCGTTCATCACGCTCAATTGTGCGGCGCTTCCGGAACAACTCCTGGAGAGCGAGCTGTTCGGTCACGAGCGCGGAGCATTCACCGGTGCGACCCAGGATCATCCCGGACTGTTCGTCGCCGCCGATGGAGGCACGATCTTGCTGGACGAGATTGGCGAGATGCCGATCGCGTTACAGCCCAAGCTCTTGCGCGTCCTCGAGGCCGGTACGCTACGCCCGGTAGGTGCCACGGTTGAACGCAAGGTTGACGTTCGCGTGATCGCGGCCACGCATCGAGATCCCCAGAAGGCGGTCGCCGCGGGTTTGCTGCGCGAGGACCTCTTGTATCGACTCAACGTGCTGCCGATCGAGATGCCGGCGCTCCGGGACCGACCTGATGACATCGGTCCACTCGTGACTCATTTTTTTGCCGAGTCGATCGAGCGCCACCCCGCCGCGACCGCCTCGCGATTTTCGCGTGCCGCCATGCGCCGGTTGATCGACCACTCCTGGCCTGGAAATGTCCGAGAGCTCGCGCACGTCGTCGAGCGCGGCGTGATCCTGGCGACGGGCCCGGAGATCCTGTCGAGCGACCTCGGGCTCAGCGTTCCAGAGGAGCTCGACACCGCTTTTTTTTCCGGAGAGGTCGTTCCGATGAGCGCCATGCAGAGGCGTTACGCGCGCTGGGCACTCGATCGGCTAGATGGTCACAAATCTCGTACGGCCGAGCGACTCGACATCGATGCGAAGACGCTCAACCGATGGTTGAGTGACGACTGAAATGGATCTAGCCGCTCCGCGTCCTGGCGAGCTCGCCACAGAACGCAGAAAACCCCGCGGTTGCGGGGTCTTCAGCTGGAGGAGCCACCCAGATTTGAACTGGGGAATGACGGTTTTGCAGAAGGCCGCCCACCGTCGAGGATTCAAGCGCATCGCACGAAACTGAACACTTACCGGCACCACGCGACACCAACCGACACGGCGCGTGATGATCAAAGGGGTGGGAAAAGGGGTGGCGAACGCGCTGCCCCTTTTGATTTTCAATTTCAGTATTGGAATGCAAGATAGGCCCTGTCCTCGAAACCACTTAAAAAAGCAACTCAACAACTTATCGCGTCGTCCTGTCCAAGGCGTTGCGTGTTTGAGCACTCAAATTGGGGTTTTAGGTGGGGTCGATCTAGCGTTCGCGATCTTCAGCTTCGGTCTGTAAGTCAGCGAAGTCTCGACGACGATTCTCCGACGAGGAAATCGTCATCGATTTGTCGCGCGTGATTTCCGTCCGCGAAGGTGGGGTCCGAAAGTTGGCCGGTGGAGCAGCGATTGTTTGTCCTGTCGGTGGTGCGGAGTACGTGGACCAATGTGATGACCGGATCTACGGAAGACGCGTCTGCCACCGACCTAGGCTCGGCCCTCCACGATCGCCACTTGAATCGGCGCGAGTTCCTCGCCAGCCTCAACGCGCTTGCCGTGCTGGCACTGCTCGATGGATGCAAGCCCAAGAGCTCCTCGGATGCAGTGGACGGCGACCGCTACGCGCAGGTGCTGGCACTGCTGCGTGAGGCGGTGCAGGCCAGTCCGGACTATCTGCAGGCCGGCGCAGTCGCAGCTGTACGTTCAAAAGACGTCGCCGTGATCGAGAGGTTTGTCCGCGAACGAATCTCCGTGATCCCATCTTGGAACCAGGGCGACGATCCGACGAGCGCCCGCCGGTGGGGCACGGCGGGCACGCTGCGCGGTGGAGCTGGAACGTTACGCGATCGTGCCGACTTGCTGGGCGAGCTGCTCGGCGAAGCCGGATTCACCGCCAAGGTGATGGCTGCCAAGCTACCAGCGTCGATCGATCTGTCGACGCTGTACCAGCCGCGGGCCGCCGACTTCACACCCGACCAGAAGCTCATCGATAGGGCCGCGGCACTTCTACCGAGCGCCGCGCTGCCGAAGCGGACGCGCGATCTCGTCGACCCAGCTCAGATCACAGCCGTGACACAGGCGCTCACGGCGGCGATCCCGGAAGCCATTCTGCGAGCGGCGATTCGGAACGACCTCATGCCCGACAGCGTGCCGGTCGTCGTGGTCGGCAGGGACAAGCCCATGTACCTCTTCGCACTCGGCTCCCTCACGCCTACTTCGACCACCCCGGCTGGGCTGATGAATGCTCCCTTCCCCGGGCCAACGCCGAACGTGCAGATCACCGTCGAGGGCCTAACGAATCCTGCGCCCGGCTCCACAACGAAGCGGGGCGAGATCGTGACGTTGGTATCCGGCACGTTCACGGCGGAGCAGGTGTTCGGACGGCAGGTCCTGCTGAACTTCGTCCCAGCCGCTGGAGTGAACGGTTACCTCGACACGTCACCCGAGGAGCAGCCTGTCCGTGTACCGCTGCTCACCGTGCAAACGGAGCTGCCGGCCTATGCGGCCGCGGCGCCGACCAGCCACCCAGTCGCGAACACGATCCTTCAGGTGGCCGGCAGCCCGATCACGCTGCAAGGTGACGTGCTGACGCAGACCACGGACGGCGGCGACGCCGCCCAGCTCGGTGCGTATG
>JAYWCI010000282.1:0-7058 GCA_043780895.1 Kofleriaceae bacterium
GCCGGAGGGATCGGGTCGTCGGAAGTGGTACTCGACGCGGCCATCGGAACGCGCGGTGAGGCGGCCGGCCGAGATCAAGGGTCTGAGCAGGTAGCGAACGAGCCGCTCGAGCGCGGGTCGGTCGGCGGCATCGACGGAGGTGTCGGCCATGGAGGGAGAAGCCATCGATGAACGCTGTGCGGCGGCGCGACGCGGAGCTCGCGGCGGAAGCTCGGCAAGCGACATCGGTAGAGGTCGGGTCGCCGAGAGGATGTTGGATGCGTTCGATGGTTGGAATGCTCGCGCTCGTCGCGGCAGCTGCGGCATCTGATTTCAACGCGCATAACGGAGGCGCGCATAACGGAGGCGCACCTGACGCCGGCGTGGGTGCAACGGATGCAACGGACGCAACGGACGCGACGGGGTCCGGACCGCGGGTGATCTCGAGTGTGCCCTCAGATACCGCTACCAACGTTTCGCTCGACGGCAACCTCACCGTGACGTTCAGCGTGGCGATGGATCCCTCGACCTTGACCGGCGCGACATTCACCCTCCGCTCCGATCAAGCCGACGTCGCGGGGACCGTGAGCTCGACGAGCACGTCGGCGACGTTCGCACCGAGCATCGAGCTCGCGCCGAGGACGACCTACATCGCGACGATCACGATCGGAGCGACGGATGTCTCCGCGATCGCGCTTGCGTCACCGTTCGTCTGGACCTTTCAGACCGGCACGACCACGAGCACGCTGGGCGCGAGCATCGACCTCGGCACCGCCGGCACGTTCGTGCTGCTCGGCAAGGCGGGCATCACGAACGTGCCGACCTCGGTCATCACGGGCGATATCGGAGTGAGTCCCATCGCCTCGACGGCGATCACTGGCTTCGCGCTAACCTCGGACGCCTCGAATCAGTTCGACACGACTCCCGAGGTCATCGGCAAGGTCTACGCGGCGAACTTCGCCGCCCCGACCCCCGCCAAGCTGACGATGGCGATCGCCGACATGCAGACAGCGTTCGACGCCGCCGCTGGACGAGCCCCCGATGTGACCGAGCTCGGCGCCGGCTCGATCGGTTCGACCACGCTTACCCCGGGAGTCTACCCTCTCTGCCAACGTGGCTGAGACACCGGCGCTCACCTCGTGGGCAACGTGCTGTCCAAGACCGCTGCCATTCTCGACACCGGCGCGACGCTACATGGTCGCTTGCTCGCGCAGACGCTCGTCACGATCCGCGGCGCGACGGTCACGCTCCCCTGACCCGACATGGCGACGAGGTCCTGCCTGGAGGTTCAGGGCGCGACCGGCGACGCCAGGTGGTGCAGCCGGTGCATCCTCCACCGTCCGGCGTAGCAACCCGCAGACCTTCCAGAGCCGATCAGACCTCGATCGTCTGCTGGACGAGCGGGTTGCCGTAGTCCTGCACGCCCGCTGGCCAGCCGCCGGTACGGACCTCGAGGTTCGGTAGCGGCTTGAACGAGCCCGCGCCGTGCGAGTGCCCGCACAACACGAGGATCTGCTGTTCAGGATTGGCCTCGGCGTGCGCGCGCAGCATCTCGCCCGTACCGATGCACGTGAACCATGGCAACCACGGCGGCGTCGACGGTTCGCCAGCGTAGACACACGCTTCCGGAAAGGGCGGCACGTGGGTGAGCAAGAGCAGCTGTGGAGCGGCTGTCGCGAGCTCGAGCTTGGCGCGCAGCGCACGCGCTTCGTTGCCGCCGAGCCGGCGACAAATTTCGATCCGCATGTCGCGATCGTGCTGCGCCTTCTTGAAATCGTCGATCAGTTTCCAATCGCTGAGCTTCACGGTCGATTCGAGATCGCCGCAGCGCGCATCACCCCAGCCATCGACGCCGAGGATCATCGTGTTCGGCGTGATCCGCATCGGCTCGTGCGCCGGCAGCCACGTCGCGCTCTCGTCGAGTCGCTCCATCGCACCGCGCACCGCCGCGATGCTCGAGCGGTAGTAGTCGTGATTGCCGAGTACGAAATAGATCGGTGCGAGTTGAGCGAGCTCGGTCACGTAGCGCACGACCGAATCGGACTCGCCGATATCGCCGGTGACGAGTAACACCTGAGGTTGCTCCGAGGCGATCCGCTCGTAAAACGCCTTCAGCGCGAGGGGGCGCAAGAAGTTCAGGTGGATGTCTGTCAGCCACGTCGCGCGCACGATTACTCCGTACGGGTGACGTTCGCGATGCTCTTGCCGCGGAGGCGAAACAAGCACTCGCGGGCACGCGTGATCTCGACCGTCGCTTGTTCGTCAGCGCGGACATCGTGCATCGGCCGTAGCTCGAGCTCGTTGATCGCGACGTCCATCGCATCGACGCATGCGATCGTGCGGCACGCGCACGCCCGACCGTGGAGCTCGGTCGAGAGCTTCTGCCAGTCCGCGAGATCGAAGCGCAAGGGGCTCGCCATCGGTGGAGCCGGATCATCGAGGCGCGGTGGGCACAGGTGCCCGGTCACCTGACACGCCTCGAGGTTCGCGATGAAGCGCTGGCGGACGTGGAGATCCGCGGTCGCGACAGTCAGGGCATCACCATCGTCCTTGGCATCGGCGTCCGCGACCCGACGTTCGTTCGTCGCTTCGGCGCCGCGCTCCGTGATCAGGGCTTTCTCGAGATCCGCTTTGCCGTACGTGGGCTTCACGTCATCCGAATCGGCGAGCTCGGCGGTGTGCGCCGCGGGCGCTCCTTCGAAGGGAGCGCGCTGGGGTGAACCACACGCAGCAACCGCCATAACCACGAGGAGCTTCACGTCAAGTCATGCTACCACCATGCAACCCGCCGTGACTGCTCGGGTCTCTCGCTTGAATCCAGCCGCCGAAGGACGCGTCCAATCGCCATGTTGATCGACCTCATCGGGTTCTTGTTCACCGCGCAGCTCGGCTCGGCCGCTCCGGCGAAAGCCCCCGCACCCACCCCTGCCCCCGTGACCGCTCCGGCAAGAGCCGGCGCGCTGTCCGCGGTTGACGTCGTCAACAACGTCCAGAAGTTCTACGCGGACATCAAGCAAGTCTCCGCGCAGTTCCAGCAGACCGTGCACATCTCGACGTTCGGTACCGACAAGACCAGCGGGGGTCAGGTCTGGATCGTCAAGCCCGGCAAGATGCGCTGGGACTATCTCGAGAAGAAGAAGACCGACACGGTCGTCAAGAAGAGCTTCATCTCGAACGGCTCGAGCCTCTACGTCGTGGAGCACGACAACAAGCAGGTCGTGAAGAAGAACCTCCAGCAAGATCTCATGCCGGTGGCGGTCTCGTTCCTCTATGGCAAGGGCGATCTCAAGGCCGAGTTCAACGCGGAGCTCGATACCAAGCAGAGCTACGGCGGCAAGGGCGACTACGTCATCAAGCTCACGCCGAAGAAGCCCTCGGCGCAATACAAGAACCTGTACCTCGTCGCAGACCCTACGCAGTTCCGGGTCAAGGAGTCGGTGATCATCGACTCGTCGGACAACGTGAACCACTTCCAGTTCTTCGCGCCGAACTTCGAGAAGCCGGTCGAGGCGTCGTGGTTCGAGTTCAACGAGAAGAGCGTTCCGAACTACCGCGTGATCGATGGCAATGCGCCGCAGAACACCGGTAGCGCGTCACAGGCGGGCGCCGGTCCGTCGCCCGCGCCAGCTCCCGTCGCGCCTGCGAAGAAATGAAATCGGTCCGCGCGAACGGCGTCGACTTCGCGTATCTCGAGCAGGGCACCGGCCCGCTCGTCGTGCTGCTGCACGGGTTTCCCGATACGGCACACACGTGGGAGCCGACGATGGCCGCGCTCGCCACGGCGGGCTATCGGGCCGTGGCGCCGTTCATGCGCGGCTACTTTCCGACCGGGATTCCCGAGGACGGCACGTACGATAGCGACACGCTCGGTCGCGATGCGCTCGCGCTGATCGATGCGCTGGGTGGACCCGCGATCCTGGTCGGTCACGACTGGGGTGCGAGCGCCGCGTACTCCGCCGCCGGGCTCGGGCCCGAGAAGCTGCGCTTGCTCGTCACGCTCGCGATCCCCCACCCGAGGTCGCTCAAGCCGACCCCGTCCTTGATCTGGGCGCTTCGTCACTTCGCGGCGCTGCGCTGGAAGAGCGCACCCGCGAAGATGCGCGCGACCGACTTCGCGTACGTCGACGAGCTGTGGCGACGGTGGTCACCTGCGTGGAAGCAAATCCCGGCGAGCGAGACCGCCGAAGCCAAGGCCTGCTTCGCACATCCTGGCGTCCTCGAGGCTGCATGCGCCTACTATCGGGCGCTCGGTCCGAGGCTGCCGCCCGGCCAGCAGGTCAGGATCGCGGTTCCCGCGGTCGCCTTTGCCGGCGAAGACGACGGCTTGATCGTGCCGAGGATGTACGAGAAGGCGCGCCACAACTTCACGAAGTCGTACGAGGTCGTGCAGGTCCCCGGCGGTCACTTCATGCATCGCGAGCATCCGGAGGTCTTCATCCCGGAGCTCGTGAAGGTCCTCCAATCACACGAAACCCGCATCGCGTCATCTGCGCTATAAGCAGCGCATGTTGCGCTCGCACGCTCGTCAACCCGCCCCGAAGGGTCCGGTCGTCCTCGTCGTGATGGATGGGATCGGTCGCGGTGCGGGTGACGAAGCCGACGCCGTGAAGATCGCAACGACGCCGACGCTCGATCGCCTGTGGATTCCCGGCGTGAGCACCGAGCTGCGGGCGCACGGCAAGGCCGTCGGCCTGCCGAGCGACGACGACATGGGCAACAGCGAGGTCGGCCACAACGCGCTCGGCGCCGGCAAGGTCTACGACCAGGGTGCGGTGCTCGTCGGGCGCGCGATCGCGAGCGGCAAGATGTTCGAGGGCACCGCGTGGCGACAGGTGATCGAGCGCGGCCTGCGCGGCGGGGCGATTCATTTTCTCGGGCTGACCTCCGACGGTAACGTCCACTCGCACCTCGACCACCTCGAGGCGATGCTCGCGGCCGCCGCGCAGGCCGGCTGCAAGAAGCTGTACGTCCACGCCCTGCTCGATGGCCGCGATGTCGCTCCGACGTCGGCGCTGGAATACGTGGACCGCATGGAGCGGTATCTGGCGAACCTCCAGAGCTCCGGAATCGATGCGCGCATCGTCTCGGGCGGTGGTCGCATGCACATCACGATGGACCGATACGAGGCCGACTGGGCGATGGTCGAGCGCGGCTGGCACACCCACGTGCTCGCCGATGCGCGCCCGTTCGCGTCGGTGACCGAGGCGGTCAACACGCTGCGCGGAGAGACCCCTGGCATCACCGATCAAGATCTCCCGGCGTTCACCATCTCGCCGCCGCGGCCGATGAGCGATGGCGACGCGTGCGTGATGTTCAACTTTCGCGGCGATCGCGCGATCGAAATCTCGCGCGCGTTCGACGACAAAACGTTCGAGAAGTTCGATCGCATCCGCCACCCCGACGTGTTCTACGCGGGCATGATGGAGTACGACGGCGATCTTCTTATCCCGAAGAGCTACCTGGTCTCGCCGCCCGAGATCGAGCGACCGATGGGCGAGCTGCTCGCGGCGACGCACATCTCGCAGCTCGCGATCTCGGAGACCCAGAAGTACGGTCACGTGACCTACTTCTGGAACGGGAACCGCAGCGGCAAGTTCGATGGCGAGACCGAGACCTACATCGAGGTCCCGTCCGACAACGTCCCGTTCGACCAGCGGCCGTGGATGAAGGCAGCCGAGATCACGGATCGGCTGATCCAGGAGCTCCGGACCGGCAAGCACCGGTTCGCCCGCGTGAACTACGCGAACGGCGACATGGTCGGCCATACCGGCAAGTTCGACGCGACCGTGCTGGCAGTCGAGGCCGTCGACCTCGAGCTCGGCCGGCTCGCCAAGGCCGTCGAAGACCTGCAGGGAATTCTCGTAGTTACGGCCGATCATGGCAATGCAGACGAGATGTTCCAGCGCGACAAGAAGGGCAAGGTCCTCCGTGACAAGGATGGCCAGACCTTCGCGAAGACCAGCCATACGCTCTCACCCGTGCCATTCTTGATCGCCGACCCGATGCGCGGCGACCGCTATGAAATCGATCCCGCACGGGCCCTGGGCGCCGGAATCGCGAATGTCACCGCGACCTGCATCGAGTTGCTCGGCTTTGTCCCACCGGATGATCTAGAGTCGTCCCTCTTGAGGTTTCGATGAGCACGAAGGCGCTAATTGGAGTTCTGTTGGCCGGCACCATCGGCATCCTCGTATTCCTGTTCGTTCACCTCTCCGGTGGCTCGAACACGATCACCGTGGGCTCGAAGAAGGCGAGTGCCTGCGTGCGCTCCGCGAACGGCCAGGACGATTGCCTGCCCGATGTGAAGTACATCGACACGCAGGGCAAGGCGTACACGGCCGAGTCGCTCGCCGGTAAGGTCGTCGTCGTGAACTTCTGGGCGACCTGGTGCCATCCCTGCCAGAACGAAATCCCGGATCTCTCGAAGATCTACGACAGCTACAAGGCCAAGGATGTCGTGATGCTCGGCCTCATGGCAGATAACCCGGCCGACAACGAGCTGCTCAACTTCCAGTCGGACTACCAGATGAGCTACCCGGTCGTGCGCGTGAACAGCGATCTCAACCTCGCGTTCAACTATCCGCAGTCGCTACCGACGACGTTCGTGTTCGACAAGACCGGCCACCGCGTCGGTCGTCCGCGTATCGGTGCGATCTCGCCCTCTGATCTCACGGCGCAGCTCGACGAGCTCGTCGCCCAGAAGAACTAGAAGCTGCCGCCGACCGAGAGTCCGGGCGCCGGACCCTTCGGTCCGTCGATGATGATCGGCGCCGCGGTGAAGTGGTGGCGCGTGTTCCAGCGCCCGACCGCATCGCCGGCGTCTTGAACGTCGTAGGCCATCCCGCCGACGAACGCGATCGCGGCGATCCCCAGGACCGGGAACGCCTTCGAGTCGAGGTGCTTGCAGTCCATCACGCCCGCCACCGTCGCGTTGTCGCACACCGTCGCGACCGTGTAGTGCTTGAGTGCGTACGTCGCGAGCGCCGCACCGACCACGCGCGCCGCCATGCCGATCGTGACGTACTCGCCTGCGTAAAACTCGCCGAGCGAGGGTGCGATCGCCGCCGTCGCGAGGCCGG
>JAYWCI010000283.1:0-16673 GCA_043780895.1 Kofleriaceae bacterium
GGGCTACCCGATCTCAACGGATTTCAGGTGGCGCAATCGGTGCGAGCGTCGCCGGATTCAGTGAAGACGCGGCTCGTCGCCCTAACCGGATTCGGCGACGACAAGATGCACGCTCGCGTCCTCGCCGCGGGCTTTGACGATCACCTGGTCAAGCCCGTCAGCTCGAAGCATCTTCAGCAAGTGTTGGCAAAGCGACTTGCCTTGGAATCCGACGCGCCTTGAACAGCGCAAAGGTCGGATTGAGTGGATCGGTCAGCGACACCCGGAGGGCTGGATCGCCAACCTGAGGTATCGAGCGGTATCGAGGGTCGGTCGAAGAGTGCACCAACTCCTCTAGAGCTCTTCACCACGGTGATGGTCGCCCTACGTCTTCGTGCTCCTCGGCGTCGTCGACGAGAACCTTGCGGCGCGACCTCTCCGTGCCCACGTTGTCCCTGTTGTGTCGTCAGCCACATCGTCCGTGTCACGCCCCGCGGTCACAGCCGTCGGCGCACTTTTGATCTCAGGGTGTAGCGTGGCCAAGATCCAAGAACCCCACTACGTAACCCAGGTTCGCGAAGGCGACTTCGAGGTCCGCCAATACGGGGCGCGCGTCGTGGCGGAGACAACGGTCCCCGGCGAATGGAACGATGCCGGCAACGAAGGCTTCCGCAGGCTCGCCGGCTACATCTTCGGCAAAAACCGTCGCGGCGCGAAGATCGCGATGACCGCGCCCGTCGCGCAAGCTCCGCAGAAGACCAGCGAGGGCGTAAAGCTCCCGATGACTGCACCCGTCGCGCAACACCGCGAAGGAGACTCGTGGACGGTGGCGTTCACCATGCCCGATGGAGAGACCCTCGGGACGCTCCCCGCGCCAGAGGATTCGCGGGTCGTCCTTCGTGAGGTTCCCCCTTCGCGCGTTGCTGTCGTGCGCTTCAGCGGCCGGTGGACCGACGCCAACATGAAGGAGCACGAGGCAGAGCTGCGCCGCTGGACGAGCGACCGGCATCTCACGGTCATTGGCGAGGCCGAGGTCAACCGCTACGACCCCCCATTCAAACCGTGGTTCCTCCGCCGCAACGAGGTGTGGTTTCTGCTTGCCCAGGACGACTACGATACGCAGACTGATCGCCAGCCATGACGAAGGGGTGAATCAACCTCCGCGCGAGCTCGTCCTCTCGCGGTCGCTGGTCGAGATCAGGACCTTCAGCAGCGGATTCGGGAACCGACGCGCGAGCGTGATCGCGAAGAACGTCTCCTTGAGCTGTGGCAATGGAGCGATCTCGACGAGCACGCGCGCCTCCAGCTCGTCGCGGACCACGATGGTGGGCACCACTGCCAAGCCGATGCGCTCCCTGGCGAGCAGACGCAACATGGCCATGTCGTCGACCTCGGCCGCGATGCGCGGGCGGACGCCGAGTCGATTCACGAGCGCGTCGAAGCCTGCGCGAATGCTGCTCTCGGCCGCCGGCAGCACGAGCGGCTCGGTCTCCAGGAGTTCCTTCAGGCTCCGCTTTCGTCGCCCCTTCATCGGCGAGCCGACCAGGCTGACGGGCTGCTCGGCAATCGCGTGCGCGACCCAGGGCGTTGCCGCGTCGCGGGGCGGCGCCACGTTGGCAAGAAGCACGTCGACCAGATGCGCTTCTAGCGCGCGAAGCATTTCAGCGAACGCGCCCGAGCGGACCACGATCTCCACATCGTCGCGCCCAAAGAGCGGACGCAGGAAGCCGAGCTGGAAGTTTCTGGAAAGTGTGGCGAGCGAGCCCACGCGCAACACACGTCGCTCCTTTCCACGCCCCTGGAGCGCGCTCTCGAGCTCGTCCCCCCTCGCGAAGATGGCGTCGGCGTGATCGAGCGCGATCCGTCCGGCCTCGGTGAGCACCAACTGCTTGCCGCGGCGTTCGAAGAGCGGATGCCCGAGCTCCGCCTCCAGCTTCTGGATCTGCATCGAGACCGCCGACTGCGACACATGCAGGAGCGAAGCGGCGCGCGTGAGGTTCTCCTCGTGCGCGACGGCCCAGAAGTAGTGCAGGTGGTGGAAGTTGAACATGATCGTCGTTCTATCTAGAAGAACGACGTGTTCAATTCAATCTATTGGAGCAAATGACGCGGCCTGAGTACGCTTTGGGGCATGGAGAGCTCGCTCGCGCTGCTGCCCCTTCTTGCGCCCCTCGGGCTCGTCGTTGCTGCGCTCGTCGCCCGGCGCGATCGGGGCTCGCGACCACGTGCGGCGCTCGGGGCGACGCGCGCGGCCGCGACGCTCGCCTTGGTCGTCGCGGCGCTGACCGCCGTGCTCGCCGCGCTCCAGGCGCCGCTCGCGAGCCCGCTCCTTGGCCACGACGGGCTTGGCTTCTCGGTCCGCATCGATGGGCTCAGCGCCGTGATGCTCGCGCTCGTCGCGATCCTGGGCGCGTTCGTCATTCAATTCAGCCGCAACTACCTCGCCCGGGACCGTCGCCAAGGAGTCTTCCTCGGCGACCTCTCGCTGACGGTCGCGTGCGTGATGGTCCTCGTCCTCGCGGGAAACCTGGTGCAGCTCGTGGTCGGATGGATGGCTACGAGTCTCGCCCTACACAGCCTGCTGCTGTTCTATCCGGACAGGCGCGGCGCGGTCGTTGCCGCGCACAAGAAGTTCATCGTCGCGCGCCTGGGGGACGGCTGCCTCGTTGGCGCCGCGATCCTGCTCGTCCGGCAGTTCGGCTCGGGCGACCTCGGGACAGTGCTCGAGCGTGCCGCCGCGTTGGCGAGGGCCGACCAGGTACCGGCCTCCGTCCACGTGGCCGCCGCGCTCATCGGCCTGACGGCTTTCCTCAAGGCCGCGCAGTTTCCGGCGCACGGCTGGCTGATCGAGATGCAAGAGGCCCCCACGCCCGTGTCCGCACTACTCCATGCGGGAATTCTCAACGGGGGCACCTTCCTCGTCGTGCGCCTCGTATCCGTCGTGCAGCTATCCACGCCGGTCCTCGTCGCGCTCATCGTGGTCGGAGGCTTCACCGCCGTCTTCGCGTCGGTGGTCATGCTGACCGACAGCCGCATGAAGGCGACGCTGGCCTACTCGAGCGCCGCGCACATGGGCTTCATGCTGCTGCTCTGCGGGATCGGCGCGACCTCGGTGGCCATCGCGCATCTCGTCGCCCACTCGTTCTACAAGGCGCACGCCTTTCTGTCCTCGGGAAGCGCCGTGGATGCCGCGCGCGTCGCCGACGTGCCGAGCAAGAGCGGAAAGATTCCGGCCCTTCGAATCCTGCTCTCGTACGTCGTCACGGCGGGCATCGTCTGGAGCATCGCCACCGTAATGGGCTTCTCGGTGTTCGCGACACCCACGAACCTCGCGCTCGCGTCGATCATGGTCGTTGCCCTCTCGCACCTGATGGCGCAGGGGGCGAGCGGCGAGCCGAGCGCGCGCGTCGTCGGTCGGACCGCGCTGTCGGTCACGCTGACGGCTCTCTCGTTCTACGTGCTCGAGCGCGGCGGCGGCGCGGTTCTGGCCCATGCGGTCCCCGAGGCGAAGGCGCCGGGCGTGCCCTTGGTCGTCGTCATCACCGCGGTCGTCTCGTCCTTTGGCCTCGTCACGCTGCTGCAGCTTTTGCTGCCGCGCGTGTACGAGTCGCCCGGCTGGACCGCGGCCTACGTCTTCGCGCGCAACGGCCTTTACGCCAACGCCTACTTCGACCGTCTGATCGGCGCCGCCAAGCTCCCTGCCGGGGGAAAGCACGTCGTGGCGAACGCGAGCACGCCCGAGAGGGACGAGCGGGCTCGCCCAGTCTCGACCGACGCGGTGAAGGCGGCGATCGATCGCACCACCCACGCCGTGGCGCCGGTCTGGCCGCTCGAGACGTTCGTCGCCGTCAATCCGTTCCACGGGCTCGCGGACCACACCGTCGAGGACGCCGCTTACACGGTCGCGCGCACCGCCGGGGCCCGCATGACGATGCCGCGGCGGTTCTACCTCGACGCGATCGCGACCGGTCGCATCAAAGAGGCGCACGTCGCCGAGGCGCTCGCGGAGGCTCGCGCGCCGGGGGACCGCGAGCTCCCTGCAGACGCCGCAAGCTTCCTCGACGGGCTGCGCGACGGCGTGCAGCCCGCGCTCCCGACGCTCGTGCCGACGGTCGCCGACGTGGTGAGCGAGCTCACAGGGATCGACTGGAGCCAGATCCTTACGGAGCGGATCGGTGCGTGGGCGGCGACGTACTTCGACGAGGGGCAGACCTCCTGGCGGTCGCCGTGGAAGCAGCAGCCACCGTACGAGGCCTTTCGCGCAGAGGCGTCTCTCGACGCCACGCCCGAGGTCCTCGGCGCGCGCGGCTTCCGCACCGCGATCCAAAATCTCCCGGGCGACGCACCGAGCGCGGCGCTGACCGCGATCGCGCGCCTCGGCGTCCCGGAGGCGGTGCTCGAGGTGTACCTGCAGCGACTCCTCGCGAGCATCGGCGGGTGGGCGGCGTACGCGCGTCAGCGTGTCTGGGACCGCGAGCTCCATGGCGAGGTGGACACGACGCTCGAGCAAGTGCTCTCGGTTCGCCTTGCGTGGGAGGTGGCGCTGCTCGACGCCTTCGCGTCGCTTGGTGCCGAGACGGCGTGGTCACGAGCGCGCGCAGCCCTCAGCGAGGCGCGCGCCGAATCAGACGCGTCCCGCGTGGCGCTGCGTGTGGATCTCGTCCTCCAAGCCGCCTACGAAAAGGGCTGGCAAGAGACGCTCGTGGGCAAGCTCGCCTCGCGCGCGAAGGAGACTCCCGCCCGTCGTGAAGAGCGGCCGAAGGTCCAAGCGGCGTTCTGCATCGACGTGCGCTCGGAGGTCTTCCGACGCGCCCTCGAAGAGGCCGACCCCGGGTGCGAGACGATCGGCTTCGCCGGATTCTTCGGGTTCCCCGTCGAGTACGTGCGTTTGGGGCAGATGCGCGGCGGCGCGCAGCTCCCAGTGCTGCTCACGTCGAACAGTGTGGTCGTCGAGTCCGTCGTGTCCGCCAGCGGTGACGAGTCCGCGCGCGTCGCGGCGTCGCGCTTGCTGGACCGGCGCGCACGAAACGCCTGGAAGTCGTTCAAGACGAGCGCGATCGCGTGCTTCGGCTTCGTCGGGCCGGTGGGCCTCGCGTACCTGCCCAAGCTGCTGACCGACTCGCTCGGACTGACGCGCACGGTGCCGCATCCGTCGCACGATGGCATCGATGCGCACACCTTGCTCGGCCCCAACCTGTCGCCGCACGTACACGGGGAGCGCCAGGTCGGTCTGACGACGGACGAGCGCGTCGCGATGGCCGAGGGGCTCCTCCGGGGCATGTCGCTCACCTCGGGGTTCGCGCGGCTGGTGATGCTCACGGGCCACGGCTCGACCACCGTCAACAATCCCCACGCTGCCGGCCTCGACTGCGGCGCGTGCGGAGGCCACACCGGCGAGGCCAACGCCCGGATCGCGGCGATGGTGGTCAACGAACCCGCCGTGCGCAAGGCCCTCGCCGCCAAGGGCATCGACGTCCCGGACGGCACTTTGTTCCTCGGCGCTCTGCACGACACGACGACCGACCTCGTCACGATCTTCGACCGGCACGCCATCCCGGCCTCGCACGCCAAGGACCTCGAGCGGCTCGACGCACTTCTCGCGGCGGCCGGTGCTCGCGCGCGACGGCTACGTGCGCCGCTGCTCGGCGAAGACCCCGCAGACGCGTCCGTCGACGCGCGGATGCTCTCGCGGAGTCGCGACTGGGCGCAGGTGCGACCCGAATGGGGCCTCGCCGGGTGCGCAGCCTTCATCGTGGCGCCGCGTCACCGCACGGCGGGAGTCGACCTCGGCGGTCGCTCGTTCCTTCACTCCTACGACTGGCGAGAGGACGAGCGCGCAGGGTTCCCCGTGCTCGAGCTGGTGATGACCGCGCCGATGGTCGTCGGAAGCTGGATCAGCTTGCAGTACTACGCGTCGACGGTCGACAACCGCGTCTACGGCTGCGGAAACAAGGTGCTTCACAATGTGGTCGGCACGATCGGCGTGCTCGAGGGCAACGGCGGTGATCTGCGCGTCGGGCTTCCCTGGCAGTCGGTGCACGATGGCGAGCGCTTGGTGCACGAGCCGATGCGGCTCAACGTCGTCATCGAAGCACCGATCGCGGCGCTGAACGCGATCATCGAGAGGCACGCGTCGGTCAAGGCACTCCTCGACAACGGCTGGCTTCACCTCTACGCGCTGGGCGACGAGGGCGCCGTCACGCACCGATACGTCGGTGGCCTGTGCTGGGAGGCCATCGAGTCGACGAAGATCGAGCTGGCGGCGTGATGCTCAGCCCCGTGAATTCGCGAAGCCAGGCGATGACGCCGGACTGTGTCGTCCATGCGCTCGGAGCGGTCGTACCTCCTCGTGCGCACGACGGCTCGGGCGGGAGGCTACCGTTCGCCGACGTCACGACAGATTCGCGCGAGGTCACGCCCGGCAGCCTCTTCGTCGCCGTGGCGGGCGAGCGGGCGGACGGCCGCGCATTCGTTGATCACGAGCATCGTGGCGAGCCCCAGCACCGCGAGCGCGCCGACGCTGATCGCCGCGACCTCCGCTGCGGTCTTGACGCGCGATCCGTCGCGGCACTCGATCCCGCATACGACCCCGAACCCCAGCGTGATAGCGCCGAGCAGAACGGCACTCTCGGCGATCGCCTTGCCGATCTTGCGCTCGTCGTATCGGCGCAGCTCGGCAGGAAACGTCGCAAATTCGGTTTCGCCGATCAGCTGGTCCGTCGTGAGCGTCTTGCCGTCCACGACGAAGCGCTGATCCCTCCGCACCAGTTCGTGGCGCAACTTCTGGTCACCGTCGTCGTCCGTGTCGATCACCACGACCGCCGCGCCCCGCATGTGCAGCGTCATCGCCTCGTGCCGCAAACTGTCGCCTGTGACCGTGACCCGATGGGGTGTCGCGCACGCCGCACAGAGCGAGAGGCACAGCGCCTGACGAACCGCGGTCAGGCCTGCCGCGCGCCTCGTGTACCGGCGCGGCGTGCCTGCGTGACTGGCCTCTCCCGGACATCGAACAGATCGGTCTGCACGTGGCAACCGAGCGTACAGCCGTCTCACTGCGCTGTGCCAGTCCGCTGGCAACGCCGCGTGCGCGCTCTTGCAATGGCGTTCCGGCCGAGGCCGACGCGCTCGTCGCGCGACCGCGTGCAGCGGTCCCGACGGGATCAGCGGGCCTTGAGCTCGACGAGCAGCACGTCCGTCGGCGTCGTTCCGATGTTCTCGCCCAGGTGGTCCTGCGCGGGCCACATCACGTCACCGTCATGGAGCACGCGCTCCTGCGACGTGCCGTTGCCGAAGGTGAGCCTGCGCTCGAACGTCGAGAGTGCGCACAGCACCGACGCCGGGTGGTGGTGCAGATGGGTCTTGGTGCCAGGCACGTCGTGATACCGCAGCACGCGGACCCGATCGTTCTCGAGGCTCACCTTGTAGTTCTCGGGATCGGTCACCGTCGGATCGGGACGCGACAGTGTAGCGGGCGCGACCGGGGCAGAGGCATGCGTCGCCGCGCACCCCTGGAGCGAGAGCATCGAAATGGCGAACCCCACGGCACGCATAGGCGGTGAAATCTCGCAGCTCTGATGACTCACCGCAACCGAGTCCACGGTTCGCGCGACGCTCGTCTGCTTCTCAGCCTGGCAGGGCTCGCGGGCTCGCGGGGCTACACGATCTCGTCGCGCCCGGCGCTTACTTCGTGCGGCCGTTCCACTGCGAGCCGATCGCCTGGAAGTTTGCGTCCGACAACACGCCGACCGTGTAGCAGACCTTGATGTTGCCCTTCGTGTAGCCGTAGCTGGTGCGGCACACCGGTGAGTAGCCCTTGGTGTAGCCGGCCGCGGCTGCGTTCGCATCGAGACTGTTGCGCGCTCCACGACGTCGTAGTGACCGACGTTGGTCTGGCAGCGGCTCGGGTTCGACGCGAGCGCAACGCAGCCCGTGGGAACCGGATACGGCCAGCTGGTCGACAACGCGGACTCGACGTCGCTCATGCCATCGTCCGCGACATCGGTGTCCTCGCTCATGCAAGCCGACGTCATCAAGCCAAAACCTAAACCGACCACATAGAGAAACTTGTTCATCTGCTTTTCCTTCGCCGTTGGTGAGCTGCGGGCGCCGACGGCGCCGCGTGAAATGCACCCTAATCGACACCCCTCACCGGCGTCGAATATCGGCTCGTGACGCGGCGAGCTCGCGATGTCGCGATGTGTACAAAGCCCAAACGAAACCGCTATTAAATCGCGTCGTTCGAACCATGCACCGCCTCGATCGCGGGGGCGTTTCGGGTCGCGCTACAGCCCGAGGCAGGTCTTGTGCGTCGCGAGGGTTGCGGCGTTCGCACCAGGCTGTTGATCGCGCACGCGTGCAGCGGTACGGGTCAACCGTCGGCGCACGGCGACTCGCGGATGTCGCGATCGTAGACCTTCACCTAGAAATGGGAGAATCGGGCTTGGAGCTGTTGCGCGAGTTGAAGTTTCTCGATCCCACTCTTCACACAATTCTGATCAGCGCTGGAATGTCGGTGCCGATGTCGGTCGAGGCCCTTCGTGCAGAGATCGACGATTGCGTGGTCAAGCCGATCGCTCCGCGGCAGCTTCTGCACCGCCGCGAACACGGCGTATCTCCGACTGAAGACGAGCTCCTGAGCCTCGTAGACGTCGAGTGGGAGCACATCGCTAGCGCGCTGCGCACCCATGACGGCAATATCTCACGCAGCAAGTGCGCTTCGGATGCATCGCCAGAGTCTTCAGCGCAAGGTTCGCTCGCGCAAGGTTCGCTCGCGCGACGATCTCAGCTGATCAATCAAGCCGCGGGCGTCAGCAGGTCGCGCTTGACGGCGCGAACCAGGGCCCACGCGAAGATCAAACCGATGACGCAGAGCGCGATGGTGATCGGCAGGACGTACCAGTAATCGGCGGGATTCTCGTCGGTGAGCAGCGCGTACGCGTCGCTCGGAATGCTGCGCGCGACGTAGAGGCCGAGCAGATCGATCTGGTTATCCGGGATCGTGGTGCCGTTGACGACGAAGCCCGCGGGTGAGCTGCCTTGGAGTGCGGCCCACGTGGTCTCGAAGTGGTGGGTGCTGGACTCGAGACGCGATGGCGACCAGAGGTTCGCGGCCTGGAGCTTCGCGGTGACGGTCGCGAGATCGCCGATGACGTCGAAGTGGATCGTGTGATCGGTGGGATCGCGGGTGGTGACGATCGCGATGCCGGCCTTGCCGAGCTCGGTCGCCCAGACTTCCTTGGTCGGCAGGCGCGAGTTGAACGTCGCGATCAGCACCGCGACGTTCGGATCGACCGTGTCGAACGCGACCCGATCGTTCGGCTGGAGCTCGAGCTGCTCGCCGGTCACAGTCGCGACCTTGCCGCCGGCGAACGCGACGCGGACGGAGGTCGGAGGCGCGAACAGCGGGCGCGGATGATCCTTCGCGTAGTCGACGAGCTGCGAGGAGAACGCGAGGTCGCGCAGCGGGCGCAGACGGCCGGTGAAGTTGCCGAACGTCGGAGGATCCCAGCCGTCGCCCGTGGTCACGATCCAGACCTTCTCGCCGGTCCCGCGCACGGGCACCACGCGGAGGCCGAGGCCCTTGTTGTTCGAGGCGCGAATCGAGTGCGCCATCGCGAGCTCGGCCGCTTCGATCTTGATGTAGCGATCGTTGCTGATCTTGCCGGCGGAGATATCCGCGAGCGCGACCTTGTCGGGCGCGGTGGTCGCGCCGGCGAATCGCCGATCGGGCGAGAGCTTCAAGAGGAAGAAGGCGCACAGAAAGACCAGGCCGGCGGCGGTGATGAGGCCGACCTGGGGCCGCTTGCGTGACAGGCGGATGAGCTCGGGATCGATCGCATCCTTGGCGATCGGAGCTCCAGTGGGGGCGGGTTCGGCCATCGCGATCGTCATCGTACCGGTGATAACGACACCACGCCACACCGCCCGGTTGCGACGAAGATGGGCTAGGTTGCGATGTCATGGTGGGGGCCGCGCCAAGTAGCCGCGACAAGCCGTTGGGCATCGCGGAGGTCGTGCGCCTGGCCCACCGGAGCCTGGACCAGCTCGGCCTGCTCTGGCTGGAGGGCGAGGTCACCCAGGTCTCGCAACCGCCCTCGGGTCACCTGTATTTCTCGCTGCGCGACGGTAGCGCGGTGCTCTCGGCGGTGATGTGGTCCCGCGACCTCGCGCGGCTGCGGTTCAAGATCGTGCCGGGCCAGACCCTGCGGGTTCGCGGCCGGCTCGAGGTCTACGAGCGCGACGGCAAGCTGCAGCTGTCCGCCGATTTCGCGGAGCCCGCCGGTCTCGGTGCGGCCGCGCTCGCCCTCGAACAGCTCAAGCAGAGGCTCGCCGCCGAGGGCATGTTCGCGCCCGAGAAGAAGCGCCCGCTGCCGCGGTTCCCGCGCCGGATCGGGGTGGTGACCTCGCGCAACGGCGCCGCGATCCACGACATCATCCGCACCATCCAGCGCCGCTTGCCGACTCCGATCCTGATCGCGGATGCGGCAGTCCAGGGGCCGAACGCACCGGCGCAACTCGTCAACGGGATGGGCATGCTGTATCGCGCGGGGGTCGACGTGATCATCATCGGGCGTGGCGGTGGTGCGGTCACCGATCTCGCGGCGTTCAATCACGAGCGGGTCGTGCGCACGATCTCGCGCTGCCCGATTCCGATCGTGAGCGCGGTCGGACACGAGACCGATCTGTCGCTCGCGGATCTCGCGGCCGATGCGCGTGCGTCGACGCCGACCGCGGCGGCGGAACTGTGCGTGCAGGACGGGTTCGCGCTGCGCGAGCAGCTCGTCAAGGAACGGCGCCGGCTCGATCGCGAGGTCCGCCACATGTTGTCGCGCGCGCATCAGGATCTCGATCGCTGCAGCGAGGCGCTGCATGCGCGCGGCGAACGCGTGCTCGCGAAGCATCGCCGCGATCTCGACGTGCTCGCGCACACGCTCGCGGGCTTGCATCCCCGCGCGCAGCTGCTCACGCATCGCGCGGAGCTCGGTGAGCTCGAGCGCCGGCTCGCGGCGATGCATCCCGGGCCGCGGCTCTCGCGCGCGAAGCAGGCGCTCGACGCACTCGGTTCCCGGCGCGAAGCCGCGATGCGGTCGCACTTCGATCAGCGCCACCGCATGCTCGGCAAGCTCGGCGCGCAGATGGCCGCGCTCTCGCCGCTCGCCGTGCTCGATCGTGGCTACGCGATGGTCGCCAAGCAGGGCGCGATCGTCCGCGATGCCGCCCAGGTCGCGGAGGGTGATACGCTCGAGGTCAGGGTCGCGCGTGGTGTGTTCGATGTCGTCGTGGTGAAAGGTCCAGCGAAGTGAGCCCGTCCAAGACGAAGCGGCCGGGTACGCGCTCGGGCAAGCCCAGGGCGGACAGCGTCGGGCCGACCGATGGATTCCGGACCGCGAAGAAGCGCTCGGCGGACGAGCTGCCGGCGGATCTCGCGGATGCGGCCGAGGCGGCGCTCGACGATCTGCTCGCTGGCCCGGGCGATCGCTCGGTCAGCCTCTCGATCGATATCAGCGATCTGGGCGAGGCCGAGTTCTCGGGTACCACCGAGGCGACCGCCGAAGCCGTGATGCCGCCGGCGCAAGCCGCAGCGCTCGAGCGCGCCAAGCTACGCGCGAAACCACCGGGTCCGCCACCGGGCGCGCCCAAAGCTACGCTCCCCAAACCGCAACAGGCGAGCGCACCGGCTCCTCGCGAAGTCGCGCCACGCCCGAAGACACAGGCGATCGCTCCCCCAGCTCCGCGCGAAGTCGCGCCACGCGAAGTCGCGCCACCCCGCGAAGTCGCGCTCGCTGTCAGCGACGAGCTCGAAGAGACCAACCTCGTCGAGGTGCCGCAGCTGCGCTTCGCGATCTACGAGCAAGCCGAACACCTGCACGCGGCCCGCGATGCGATCGTGGCCGCAGGGCATCGCGCGATCGCGGGCGCCTCGGGCACATCGGGGATCGCGAAGATCGCCGACGAGATCGTGACCGGTGTCGATGTCGTGCTCGTCACCCTACCCGGCGGCGAAGCGGTGATCGATATCGCGCTCGCGCAGGATCCGCGGCGACCGATCGTGATCGCTTCGGTGACGGGTAAGCCGACCGATGGGATCCAGCTCGCCGTGCTCGCGGGCGCGGACCTCGCCACGACGCGACCGCACGACATCGAGGGCCTCGCACCGATCTTGCTCGCCGCGGCCCGACTGCACACCGAGCGGCGCGCGGCGCAGAACGCGCGCGGTGCCGAGGCCGTGATGCGCGCGAAGCTCGAGGAGCTCTCGGATCCGGATCTGCGCGGCCTCCAGCCACTCGAGACGTTTCAACGCGTGCTCGAGCTCGAGTTCAAGCGCGCGCGCCGGTTCGAATATCCACTCTCGGTCGCCCTGTTCGCCGTCGAGGTTCCGCCGCCACCACCGCCTGCGGGCATTCGCGGCATCTTGCGCGCGCGCGCCGGCAACGCACTGATCCACACGATCCGCGATATCGATCTCGCGACCCAGCTCGATCACGAGCGCTTCCTCGTGCTCCTGCCGTACACCGATCTCACCGGTGCCGCGGGGCTCGGTCGGCGCGTGATCGCCGCCGTCGCGCAGGGCGATCCGGTGGTCTCGGGCGGACGCTCGTTCCCACCGCGCGTCGTCGGTGCGGTCGCGGGTGC
This sequence comes from Kofleriaceae bacterium, assembly GCA_043780895.1. Taxonomy (GTDB): domain Bacteria; phylum Myxococcota_A; class Polyangia; order Haliangiales; family Haliangiaceae; genus JABFXX01. The sequence continues at coordinate 12,613 of JAYWCI010000283.1, forward strand.
GCGACCTGGTCAGGAACTCAGCTTCTCCAAGCTGATGAAGGAAGCGACCCTCGCACTCGCGCAAGCGCGCAGGGACGGCGCCGAGCTCGCTGTTCAACCGACGTGAAGCAGGCCGCGGTGATCGGCTGGCCCGTCGAGCACTCGAGGAGCCCGGCGATGATGAATGCCGCGTTCGCCGCGTGCGGCATCGCTGCCGAGATGATTCGGGTCGCAGCTCCACCGGAGCGCTTCGCGCAGACGATCGCCGAGCTCCGTGCGCTGCCGATGCTCGGTGCGAGCGTGACGGTGCCGCACAAGCTGGCGGCCCTCGCGCTGTGTGACTCTCTCTCTCCCGCGGCGCGCGCGATCGGCGCCGTCAATTGTCTCGCGCTCGAGGGCGCCACGCTCGTCGGTCACAATACCGATGCGCCGGGCTTCGTCGATGGCGCGCTCGCGGCCGGCCTGCACCTCGGAAATTCGCGCGTCGTGTTGCTGGGTGCGGGTGGTGCGGCCCGCGCGGTCGCGTACGGTTGTCGCGAAGCAGGTGCGCAGGTCGAGGTCGTCGCGCGAACGCCGGACAGCGTCACCTGGACGCGCGCTCGCCCGTGGAGCGCGCTCGATGCGCTGTTCACCGCGACGGATCTCGTCGTCGATTGCACGTCAGCGGGCCTCGATCGCGAACGCGATGCCGAGCTCGTCGCCTCGCTACCCTTCGAAGCGCTTGCACATCGCGCGTGGGTTGCAACGCTCGTCTATCATGCAAAGACGATCTTCATCGAACGCGCGCGAGCGCTCGGTCATTCCACCCTCGACGGCCGCGCGATGCTGGTCCATCAAGGCGCGCGGGCGTTCACGCTGTGGACGGGAGTTGCAGCGCCGATCGACGTGATGGAAGCGGCACTATCGAGCACGCTACCTGCAGTTTGATTGCAGCACGGTGACCAACCACTCGAAGTCTGGTGTCGCAAAGCTGGGCGCTGCCCTTGTCGTGTGCCTGGGATTCACAGGATCCCATGTCGCATGGGCCGATGACGCCCTCTTCCCGTTGGACCCGGATGACCCGGTGCCGAGCAAGGTCGACACATCGCTGAGCGGACCGCCTCGCTCCGACCTCTATGTCGAGGACCCCTACGCACCTCACGAAACCTCGGGCTCCGAGGCACGGATCGGCACGGTGGTCGGCTATGTCTACGGCGAGCCGGATACCGTGCTCGCGATCGGCGCGTCGATCGCCGGCGGCTATCGGTTCGGTCGGCTGACGCTCGAGTCCGAGCTCACGATGCTCGAGCTCCGCGCTCACGGTACGATCATGACGCCGCTCGGACCTGCGGATGGGGATATCGGCATCGGTCGTGGCGAACGGCTCTCCGCGATCGCCCGCTACGACGTCATCCGGCTCGACTCGCACGTGGTCGGCGCGAACTCGATGATGTCGATCTACGTGGAAGGCGGACTCGGCACCGCGTGGAACCACTGGTCACAGCCTGCGTACGACGAAGCGCCACGCACCGTGCCGAACGACACCAAGCAAGTCGAAGGTCAGTTCGGCTTCGGCATCACGCTCGATCATCGGCTGCAGGAACCGATCGGCTTTCCGCGCCGCATCGCGTGGTTCCTCGGCTGGCGGCTGGCGCTCGCGCCGCACGAGGCGATGACCGGTACGCTGTGCCGAGGCATCACGTGCGACCTCGTCACGTCGAAGGACGACACCAGCACGAGCTACGTCGACCGCTCGATGCTGTTCCAGTCGAGCCTGCAGTTTACGTTCTGAGCGCCTGCACGCCCGGCCGCCTGCACGCGCCCGGCTACTGAATCGGTGCGTTGTTGGTGGGCGAGAGGGTCGGCGGAGGCGGCACGCCGTTGCTCTTCATGGCCGGTTCGCTGCCAGATTTCGCGCCGTTGCACTGCACGTCGTCAACGCACTCGCCGTTCGAGGTCGAGCACTCCATGCGTACCGCCATGGCGTACTGCGGCGTGATCTCCTTGTCGTCCGTGACAGGAATCGTCTTACAACAGCAGGTCGGTGCCGTATCGGAGCCCTCGTTGACCAGCGCGCTTTCTTTTTTCGGTGCGGAGCCGCACGCGATGACGACGGTCGTGACAAAGAGCGAGGCCAAAACAATCCGCATGGCCAGGTCCTAACACGATCTGTATGCTCACAGGATGTCGAAGGTCGCCGTCGTGGTCGTTGCGTCGCTGTTGGGGTTCTCGACGATCGCCACTGCGGAGAACGGACCGACCATGCGGTTCGGTCTCACCGGCGCGATCAGTAACGGAGATGCGCCCGATAAATGGGAAGGCGGTCCCGCGATCGGGCTCGGGCTGCGCAGCGGTCCCTTCGTCGGCGAGATCGAATACGCGTATCTCAGCTTCTTCGATCCCGATACGGTCGGTGCTGGCGTGCAGCGCGTCGGCCTCTCGCTGCGGGCGGATGTGATGCGTTCGTTCGCGACGCACTGCTTGTTCCGCGGCGGTTGCACGCGCGCACAATCACTGTGGTTCGAAGGTGGCGCGGGCGAGCGCTTCGGGCAGTGGCAGCTCGATCCCTCGCACGTGACGCCGGCCGGCGATCATCAACCCGAAGCGCATCTCTCGGTCGGCATCGAAGTCGACAACCAGACCCATCCGATGCGCAATGGCTTCCAGCTCGGCGTGCGCTTCGCGATCGCACCGCGCGGCAGCGATCAGAGCTCGGCGTGCAGGAGCTCCGGCGGCTGCATGTCGACGACGGGCGACCTCGCGAACCACGGTGGTTACGCGACCTCGGTGCTCGTCGAGTGGATGTTCCTGTTCGGTCACTGATTCGAGCCTCGTGACATAATCGGGCCGTGCCCGGGGACTCCGACGACCGCGACAGCGTAGCGCCCCTGATTCCGGCAACGATCCAGATGCCGCGGGGTGGCGTACTCTCACCGGAAGCGACGACGCCTCCGCCGATCGGCAAGACGCTCGTGCCCGCGTCCGTCGATCACGTCGCGACGAGCGAGCCGCCCGCGATGCCGCCCGTGCATCGCTACGAGTACGGCGCCGAGATCGCGCGCGGTGGCATGGGCCGCGTGATCGAAGCGACCGATACCGTCCTCGGCCGGACCGTCGCGCTCAAAGAGGCGCTGTCGCTCGACCCCGATGTCGTGCGCCGGTTCGAGCGCGAGATCCGGATCACTGCGCGTCTCGAACATCCCTCGATCGTGCCGGTCCATGATGCCGGCATCGCCGAAAATGGTTCGCCGTTCTACGTGATGCGCAAGATCGGAGGGCGCCCGCTCGAGGTCCTCGTCGCACAGGCCACAGAGCTCTCGAGCCGGCTCGCGCTGCTCCCGCACATCGTCGCCGCGGCGCACGCGGTAGCCCACGCCCACGAACGCGGTGTCGTGCATCGCGATATCAAGCCTTCGAACATCCTCGCCGGCGAGCTCGGCGAGACGATGGTGATCGACTGGGGCCTCGCGAAGGCGATCGGCGAGCACGACGAGCCGCGATCGATGAAACCGCCGACCGCGCGGTCCGTGCTCGAGGACGAAGATCCGGACGCGATCAAGACCCGCGCCGGCATCGTGTTCGGCACACCTGGCTTCATGGCGCCGGAGCAGTTGCGTGGGGGGGCGCCCGACGAGCGCTGCGATGTCTACGCGCTCGGCGCGACGCTGTATCACTCGCTCGCACGCAAGCCGCCGCACTACGCGAAGCACGGCGGCGACATGATGCGCAAGGCGCTCGAAGGTCCGCCCGAAGCGCTGCGCGACCTCGTCCCCGGGGTGCCGCCCGAGCTCGCAGCGATCGTCGACATGGCGCTCGCGCACGATCGCAACATGCGCTATCCGAATGCGCGCGCACTCGCGGATGATCTGCAGCGGTTTCTCACCGGGCAGCTCGTCGCCTCGCACCACTATTCGAACCGCGAGAAGCTGCGGCGCTGGGTGCACAAAAATCGCGCGCTCGTCACGGTGACCGGCGGAGCGCTCGCGCTGCTGATCTTCTTCGGCGCGTTCGCGATCAGCCGGATCGTCGCTGCGCGCGATCGGGCCGATGCCGAGGCCGTGCTCGCCCGCAAAGCGCAACAGACCTCCGAGGTGCAAAAGAAT
>JAYWCI010000284.1:0-3720 GCA_043780895.1 Kofleriaceae bacterium
TGGAGGTAGCTGTAGAGATCGAACGTGACGATCACCGGATCGCCCCCCTGGCTGACTCGACCTGCACTGTCCGTGGTCTTGTAACTGAGCTTGCACGCCTTGGCACCGGGCAAGCCGGTGGCGGCACCGTCGACGGGCCCGTGCGTCGCGGTGATCGTGCCCATCGCACTCGGATCGCCCGCCTCCGCCTTAATCGCCTCCACGTACTCACTTTCGCTGACCACCGAACACGGATCGAAGTTGTCGAGTGACTTCCCTGGTTCGCCGGCGGGTTGACCGGCGGCCTGACCGGCGGCCTGACCGGCGGCCTGGCCGGCGGCCTGGCCGGCGGGTTGACCGGTGACGGGCAGGCCGGGATTGCCAACGTCCGTCTTCTTGCAACCCGCGGTGAAAAGGACAAACGCGCACGCGGTGATCAGGATTCGGGTCATCGGCAGCTCCTTGGCAACGGTTTCGAGCCACCCAGGGTACAGCATCGCCTCGCGCAGGCTCGGTCTTGCGCGTGCGTGCGCTACAACGCTACAACAGTTGCTTTCGCGTGAACGTTCCGGTTCCCGTCGTCGCCAGCACGACATCGCCCCGGTTCGTCGCCCAAGCGGGTCGCTCGCCGACGCGCAAAAGATAACGGAAGTGCAGGCCACGACGTCGATCGAACGTTAGCTCGCGTATCGACTCGCGAGTTGCTGCCCAAGCTCCCGCATCTCCTTCCGCAACGACATCGGTGCCATCACCGTTACGGCTCCCCGCCACGACGCCACCCACGCGCTGACCTCGTATGACTCTTGACACTCGAACGCCAGATCCATGCCGCCGTCGGATCTGCTCCGCAATTGCTGCGTCGGGTGCCACTGCCGCTCGCGGATAAACATCGCGACGTCGGCCGAGAACCGGAGCTGGTATTTGATCAGCGCTCCGTTGCCGTGCACCCCGAACAACGACGTCACGTACCGACGGGCATCGAATCCGGCGGGTGGCTCGGCTCGCAGCTTCGTGACGCTCAGGTTCTGGATGCGGTGCAAAGCGAGGGTCATCACGACGTCACGGCGCCGGTGGTGCACGAGCATGTATGCCGCACCGTTCTGCGCGAAGATCTTCAGCGGTAGCACCAAATACTTCAAGGCCCGCCCACTCGTAGGCGCGTACGCGATGTCGCAACAGCGCTTCTCGGCGATCGCGATCGCTAGCGGCCACAGAACGTCCGGCGCGGTCGTGTCGATCGCGGCGCGCTCGGTGCCATCAAAGCAGTCACGCAGAGCGGCGAGGCCCTGACGATCGGCTGGACTCAGCACCCGCTCGAGCTTGCCGGCCAGGTCATCGAGCGCTGACACCACGGCCCGGCTGCGTCGGGCTACGCCACCGAGAGCGGCCCAGACCGCGACGTAGTGGCTCGCCTCCAGAAGGCTTGCAACCTGTCGTCGCGGATCATCGTGGACGATGCGCCAGCGCTTGCGGCGACCGTCATCTTCGTCCACCAGCGGCACGCCAGCCTCGGCGAGTGCGTCCCGGATTCGCGCTCGATACGTTCGATGCCTCCGAGCTGTTCAACGTGCGTGGGGCGAGAAATGTCCCCCATTGAGGACCGCGGATTGCCTCGCCCCACCGCGATTTGCCGTCCATAAGAGCAGGAACACGTCGATCTTGTTCGCGTCACCTCGTAGTTCACATTCTATTTGGTGCGCTCCGGTCGAGGGGCCTCCATGGTGCCGCCGTGAACGTGCTCAAAGACCTCGGACTCGCCGCGGCAGCGGTAGCGGTAGATGCCGATCACGACGAGCCCGCACTCGTCGAGCTCCTCCGCGCGTCGCGGCAACCCGAGGCGGAGCGCACCCTATTTGGGGTGTGGTCGGTGTTGTTTGGCTCCGTGCTCGCTGCCTGCAGCAGCGCGCCCCCCATGAACAACTCGGTAACCGGCACGCACGCGTTCTCTCTCGCGTCCAGCGTGATGCGGACGAAGGGTGACCACTGCGCGAGCGGCGTGCTGCCGAGCGGCAAGCTCGACACGCTGGCCGTTTACATGGCCGATGGCGACATTTGCTCGTTGAACGACGTCAGCTCGCACACGCTGGAGATCCAGGTCGCGACCGGCGGCTACTTCGCGGCCGATCGGAATGCGGCGAATCAGCCGCTCGTTGCCGGTACGACCTTCCCGATCCTGAACGAAAAGGTCTCCGACGAAGATCTATGCGGCAACGTGCCCGACGGCACGACCCAGCCGACCGCGATCGCGATGCTCCAGCTGTGCTCCGGTGGCACCTGCTCGGGCTCGGTCATCCACTGGGCGACCAGCGGTTCGATCACGCTGTCGAGCCTGTCGGCAACATCAGCCGCAGGCACGTTCGAACTCACGCTTGCCGATAACGACGGCGAGTCCGGCGGAACGTTGTCCGGGGCGTTCAACTCGGAGGCCTGTCCGTGATTTCCGAAGCGCCCGAAACTCGACGTGGCTGCCACACGACTTGAAAACAACGGGGAGCAAGGAGGACGAACCGGAACATCCTCGGCGCGCAGATCAGCGTGGTCACTGCAGGATCACGAAACGGCTATCGTTCCCGATGAGCGCACCTTAGATTCGTTCGTACCGCGACGATCACGACGCCGCCCTCCAGCGCGCCGCCGCACTCGAAGCGGAGCTCGAGCGCGCAAAGGCCGAACGCGACAAGGCGGTGAAGGAGTGCAACCGCCTCGCCGGCAAGCTCGATGCGGAGCACGCCAAACCGGCGGTCGAGCAGCGCATCGTCGTCGTGGCGAAGGCGCCGTTGACCAGCTCCGGCAGATCTCCACAGTCCGTCCTCCACCCGGTTCGACGTGCACCTCGATGGAAACAAGACCGGCGCACTCTCATCGCGAGCACGCGCTGGATGTAGACAATCGCCCTCAGTCGATCGGCACACCGATGATCGCCTTCGCGATGATCTCGTCAGGGTTCGTACTGTAGCCAACACCGATGCCGAGATCGAGATCCCAATTGCCGATCGATGCATCGACGATCGCGAACGTCGACTGCTGCGCTCGCGCGAAGTTAACAAGCGATCGAGTTTCTCCCGCGCCGTTGTAGCTCTCGAACCCGAGAGCGACCTTCTCGGCAACGCGGTAGCCAAGCTTGGTATCGAGCTCGAGCGATGGCGGAGCCGAAGCCGGGCCTTCCACTTTGAAGTCCAGGTTCAGGTTGAAGCCCGCGATCCACCGACCCTCGCGAAACCCGAGGATGCCCTTGAGCTCGGCATTGAACGGGTTGATGTCGAGCTCGCGATCGACGCCGCCGATCTCGAAGTTCGCGCCCCAAAACCAATGCTGGTCACTCGGACGAGGCGCCATGAACTTCACGCGCACCTTGACGCCGTCGACGTGAAACCGAACATCGCGATCCAGAGTGGCGAGCGGCAGATACAATCCGAGCTCGAGGTAGCGCGTCACGCCATACGCGAGCTCGGGCGTGACGCGATAGCGATGCACCGATTGCTGCTCGCCGGTGTAGTCGGCGATCGGGTCGCCGCTCACGACGTAATTGTTATGGACGTCGAGACCGAACGTTCCGGGATCGCTCATCTCGTCGAGATAGACCTGGATCTCTTCGGGCGCGGCATTTGCCGCTCGCGAGCAGATGACGACGAGCAACACCGACCATCGCATCTGTTCGCTCCCAGGGTAGCGCGACTCGGTCAGCCAGCAAGCTCGGATGGCGCGAAGCCAAGAGAACGTGATCGGGCCAAGGATCGTCAC
>JAYWCI010000285.1:0-14339 GCA_043780895.1 Kofleriaceae bacterium
GCCGCGCACCTGGTAGCGCTGCGCGAGCGCTGGCAGCTTCTCGGTATCGACCTTGACGACGAGCGCTCGCCCGGCGAGGGTCGCCGCCGCCTGCTTCACTTCGGGCGCGACCATCCGGCAGGGCCCGCACCACGCGGCCCAGAAGTCCACGAGCACCGGCACGGTCGCATCCTTCACGAGCGCATCGAACATCGCGACATCCGCGATGTCGATCGGCGCCGCGCTCGCCGGGAGCTCGGCCTTGCACTTGCCGCAGCGCCCGACCTGCGCGAGGCGCGCCGCGGGGATCCTGTTTTGCGCACCACAGGCGCCGCACGTCCTGATCATGGATCCAAGGTGCGCACGCGATGCGTGCCCGTCAACCAGCCGACGTGGTAGCCCCGCGAGATGACGCGCCCCGTCTGCGTCGTTGCTGGAGTTGGTCCGTTCGGAGCGACCGGGTAGCTACGCCCGTCACGCAGCGAGCTTCTGCGCGCCGTACGTGCGCTTCGCCCACTCGACGGTCACCGCGATCTGCGTGGCCAGCGGCGTCGGCTCGATCCGGAACCGCTCGCGGAACTTGGTGTCGTCGATGATGAACGGCGCCTCCCACTGATACGTCATCTCCGGAAGCTCGCGCATGAATGGCATCACGAGGCCGAGGGCACGGAGCAGCAAGCGAGGCATCTGCTTCATCTCGATCTCGATACCGAGCGCCTTGCCGACCTCGGCCGCGAGCTCGCGCGAGGTGATTGCCGGGAGCGTCGGCACGTGCCAGATCCCGGTCGCGTCGTCGGCGGCGCCGAGCTGGACGAGCGCGGTCGCGACGTCGTCCGCGTAGGTGTAGGAGTGGCGTTGATCGGGGTCGCCGTTGAGCTCGGTGGTCTTGCCGGCGAGCGCGCGCTGGAAGAACCGGTCGCCGAACCACGAGTTGGGGAGCGCGGGACCGAAGAAGTCACTCGCCCGCGCGATCGCGACGGGCGTGCCGGCGGCGAGCGCGGTGAGCCGAAGGTCGGTGAGCTGCTTGCGAAGCTCGCCCTTCTTGGACACCGGCGCGACGAGCGTGGTCTCGGTCATCACGCCGTTCGACGGGACGGCGTACATGTAGAGGCAATCGAGCGCGACGAGCTTGGCCTGGTTCGCGGTCGCGGCGTGGAGCGGGCCGCGACCGAGGTCGACGAGGTCGCGCTTCCAGTGCTGATACAGCGGGTTCGTGGTGTCGTAGATGACCGTGCCACCCTTTGCGGCGTCGGCTGCGAACGCTGTGTCGCGCGCGTCGCCGGCCCTGGTCTCGGCACCGGCTGGAGCCTTCGGGGTGCGCGAGATCATGCGGACCTGCTCGCCCTGGGCGAGCAGCTGTTCGGCGACGCGGTTCCCGATCTGGCCGGTTCCGAAGATGACGTGGAGCTTGTTCGCGGTGGTCATGCAGCTACTCTGGGGCTTGCATCAGTGCAACGCAACGAGCACGATTGCAAACGGTCATGGCAAAAACGCAAGCAAGCTGGGACGACGTCCGGATCTTTCTGGCCGTCCATCGCAACCGGACGCTCGCGGCCGCGGCGGGCCGGCTCGGGGTCGATACCTCGACGGTGAGCCGGCGGTTGGCGGCCTTCGAGGCGGATCTGGGCGACCGCTTGTTCGAGCGGACGCGCGCAGGGTTGGTCCCGGCGCGCGCGGCCGAGCGCGTGCTCGCGGCGGCCGAGGCGATGGAGGCGGCGCACGCGCGACTCACGCGCGATGCGAGCGACGTCGAGCGGTTGCCGGAGGGCATCGTGCGGATCAGTACGGCACCCGGGGTCTCGAGCGTGTTCATCGCGCCGGCGCTCGTGCGGCTGCGCAAGAAGTTTCCGCGGCTCGCGATCGAGCTCGATGCCTCGGTCCAGCCGCGCGATCTCATGCGCCACGAGGCCGACCTCGCCGTGCGCTCGGTTCGCTCGGCGGGCGCGGAGCTGGTGACCGTGAAGCTGGCGACCGCGGGATGGATCGCCGCGACCGCACCGCGCGTCGCGCAGAAGCTCGGTGAGATCACTCGATGGACCGACATCGCGTGGATCACCTGGGATCGCGACCTCGCGAGCTTCCCACCGGCGCGGTGGATCACGCAGCACGTCGCCCCCGAAGCGATCGCGCTGCGGACGAGTGATTTTCCCGCGCAGCTCTCCGCCGCGAAGGCGGGCCTGGGCGCGGTGCTCGTGCCGATTCCGTATGCCGAGGCGACCGGCCTGGTGCCGCTGGGGCTCGCGCCGAAGCTCGCGGCGAGTGCAGCGCAGTGGCCGTCCGATGATCTGTGGCTCGTCGGTCACCGCGCGCTGCGCGACGTCCCGCGGATCGCTGCAGTGTGGGAGTTCATCATCGACCAGTTCAGAGGCGAGCTCGCGGCTTAGTCGCCTACCGCACGATCGACCGCGACAAGACCTACGATTACGGCAACACACTGTAGGCGCAGCCCGACAGCTCACCCGCGCCTAACCACTTCGTGACCGACGGAACGCCGGCTCGTTGCTACGGTGATTTCATGTTGTTGAGTAGTGAACAGCTAACCAAACTGGCAACGGCACTCGGCGGACTTCCGGTCCTCGGGTGCCGGTCGGGTAGCCCCGCTGCACGTGCCGGAATTCGCTACGGCGATGTCGTGCTGGCGGTCAACGGCGTGCCGACGCCCGACTGGGCGACGTACGTCGAGGCGCGTCAGCAGTGCGCGCGGGACATGAAGGTCGCGATCTTCCGTGGGGGGATCGAGCTCACCGTCGATCTTCACTTCGAAGCAAGCCCGGCGCAGGATACGGCGAGCTGGCTCGAGTACCTCGCGGGGAGCGACGACGACGACGACCACAGCGACCGGCCGATCAGCAAGTACGCGAGCTAGCTCCTGGCGCTTCGAGTTGTCACTGTTAGCAACTCGCGGAGCCGTCGAGCGCGGTAGACGGTTTGCTCGATCCAGCGTGGAGAGCGCGCGATCGGGGTGCGCGCTCACAAATCCAGGACTCGGATCTGCTGATCGTCGAGCCCTGCCGGATACATGCTGAGGGCTCGAGTATCCACGCGATTTCTGGCACTTACGCTGCACCTGGGAAGGTCGTTACCGATTCTCAACCTTCTACCTGTGGAGTACCCGCCATGACGATCGACGCTCTCGAGACCCTCGCTCTGGAAACCCTGGATGACGCGCAACTCGAAACCGCGAATGGTGGCCTCAGCTCGGCCGCGAACTTCATCATGCAGCACGAGTCGGGCGGCAGCTCGACGGCGGGCCACCTCCACTCGGTGGGCCGCGGCGACGGCACGCGCGGCAATCAATCGTCCGCGTTCGGTGCGTTCCAGATGATCCAGTCGACGCGCAAGCAGTACATGGGCAAGGACTACCAGTCGACCGACTTCAACAAGCAGTACGCGGCAGCCACGCACTACGTGACCGACCGCTACGGTGGTTGGAATGGTGCCCAGTCGTTCTGGAAGAAGCACCACTGGTACTAGAGCTAAACAGAATCGCGCAGGTTGAGGATCATACGAACCGGGCGAGTTGCGAGGAGACTGGGTTCTGCTTGAACTGTGGCGAACATCGAAACCGAGGGAATCGCGCTCGCCATTCGTCTTGTAGGGTTGTTGGTCAGGCGCTGCTCGCCTGAATCGAGTCGACTCGACTCGACGCGCGCAGCTGGACGTGACGTTGCTTGCACGCCAACTCATGTAATCATGGGTCTCCAGCAGGAGCAATTCCATCTCGATCCTCGGGCGTTTCTCACCAGCGTCGCTCCGGTCGAAGGCGCTTCGCGGGCCCCCGAGAGCAGGGCTAGGTCACTCCCTGCTGCGAACACGCGAGCGCTGTACGGATCAGTAGCTCGAGGTCAGGCCTGTCGACTTCGCGAGTGCCTGGTCGACATAGCGCGCAGCCTCGGCTTTCTTGAAGCCGAGCGTCGTCAGCGCTTGTTTTGCCTGCGTCACGACGACGACGCTCTCGAACTTCGAACGCCCCACGGGGGGCGTCGGTACTGCGACTCGCGGTTGAAGGCGCGCCGCACGGTCGCGACGGAGCGCCTCGCTCGCATCGCTCGCCGGCGCGATCGCGAGCGACGAGGACGACGATGAGGGCGAGGCAGGTGAATTCACATAGGCGATCGTGAGGTGCGGCGCCGAGCCCGTGATCTGAAGCTTGCCTTCATGAAGGGCGCGATGGTGTGCCGAACATGTGAGGGCCAAATTCTCGGCCTCGTGGCCGCCGCCGTGTTCGCGATGCACGATGTGATGGAGATCGACGTTACGCGAGGCGCGGCAACCCGGCACACAGCACTTGCCGTGATCGCGACGCTGCACGAATCGCCGCACCATCGGTGCGATGTCTTGTGTCGCGCGCTCGGGTTCGCGATCGGATCCGATGCGCTGCGCATCGCATTTCGCGCGCTCGACATCGACCGCATCGATCGCGATCACCCGGCCAGCGGCATCTTGCCAGCCCTGGTTGCAACGCTCGCAGATCGTGATCAGCAGCTGGTGCCGCGCACGACCCTGATCCGCCTCGCCGCCGGCGAAGTACGCGGCGCACAGTGCCTCGATCAGATCGCTGTCGTCGACGAAGCTGCCGGTCTCGGCAGAGATCGCCTGCCTCGCTTGCAGCAGCTGCGCGGTCGCTCCGGCACGTAGCTCGAGCGTGATCTTCGTAATCGCGAGATCTAGATCTTTCGGATCGCTCGGTCGATCGCCCTTCGCGTGCCCAGCGACCAAGTCCTCGACCTGCCGCACGTTCATGCCGCGCGCGGCCTCGCGCCACTCGTCCACGGTCTCGGCGGTCATCACGCGGGAGAGCTCGCGCAACGCCATGACCTTGTGGCCGTCGATGTACGCTCGCACCGCGCGCTCGACCCCAGTCGGCGAGGTCATTCGAGGCGAGGATGGCCTGACCGGGCTTGGTTCGAGCCACGATCGAGCGACGATGACCCTCCGGTGATCGGTCGTCAAAGCGTGGATCGCAAGCCGCGCGATCCTGTTTAGCTGCTACACGCGGAGCGGCGCGAGCAGATCATCGACGTCACGATCGGTCAGGCTCGTCGAGCTGCCAACATTGTCTTCGAGGATCGCGTTCGCGAGCGCGCGCTTGTGCTTCTGCAGCCCGAGCATCCGCTCCTCGACCGAACCCGCGACGATGAGATCGTGCACGAACACCGGCTTGGTCTGGCCGATCCGGTGCGCGCGATCCGTTGCCTGGGCCTGCGCCGCCGGGTTCCACCACGGGTCGTAGTGGATCACGGTATCGGCACCGGTCAGGTTGAGGCCGGCGCCACCAGCCTTGAGCGAGATCAGGAACACGTCGCTGCGTCCGTTCTGGAACGCGTCGATCGGTTTCTGGCGATCCGGCGTCGAGCCCGTGAGTGTCACGTGGCCGATGCCCTTCGCGAGCAGGCCCTCGGAGATCAGGCCGAGCATCCGAGCGAACTGCGAGAAGATCAGGATGCGCTGGCCATTCGCGAGCTGCGTGTCGACCAGGTCGAGTAGGACCTGGAGCTTCGCGCTGCCCTGGACATCGCGCGCCGCCTCGCTCGTGACGAGGCGCGGATCGCAGCAGACCTGGCGCAGCTTGAGGAGCGCGTCGAGGATCGCGATCGTCGAGCCCGCGAGCCCGCGCTGCTTGATCTGCGCGCGGACATCGGCGTGCGCTGCGACCCGGATGCTCTCGTAGAGCTCGCGTTGCGCGCCGGTGAGCTCGACCGTATTGATGAGCAGCGTCTTCGGCGGCAGATCCTTCGCGACCGCATCTTTGGTGCGGCGCAAGATGAACGGACGCACGCGTTCGCGCAGCGCATCGAGCCGAACTTTGTCGCCGCGATCTTCGATCGGCTGACGAAATTGAACCGTGAACTCGTCGCGATGGCCGAGCAGGCCCGGGTTCAAGAAATCGAACAGCGACCACAACTCGCCGAGGTGGTTCTCGATCGGGGTGCCCGACAGGCAGACCTTGTGGCGCGCATCGAGCGTGCGGATCGCCTCGGCGGCCTGCGCGTCGTGGTTCTTGACCGCGTGCGCTTCGTCGAGGACTAGCAGGTGCAGCGGAATCGCCGCGAGGGTCTCGCGATCGCGCGCGACCAGCGGGTAGTTCGTGATCACGACATCGTACGTGGCGAGCGAGCCCACCTGGGCGTGGCGATCCGGACCGTGATGGATCGCGACGCGAAGACTCGGTGCGAACTTCTCGATCTCGCGCTTCCAGTTGCCGATCAGGCTCGTGAGCGTGACGATCAGCGCGGGCCGGTCGAGCCGCCCGTGCTGCTTCTCGAGCAGGATGTGGCCGATCGTCTGCAGGGTCTTGCCGAGGCCCATGTCGTCGGCGAGGACGCCGCCGACACCGTGCTCGCGCAGGTGCTGGAGCCACGCGATGCCGTCGCGCTGATACGGCCGGAGGTCGGCGCGCAGGCCATCCGGAAGCTCGGTCGCGAGACACGGTCCGGACGCCATCGCATACGCCTGGTCGCGAATGGTGACGTCGCCAATCCAGCGCAGCGGTCGCGAGCCATCGTGCAACGAGTCGCACAGATCCGCGATCAACGGCGCGCGCATCGCGGGCACCTTCAGCTTGCCTTGACCTTCGCGATACATCTCGAGCAGGACCGTGCCGAGCACCTTGAGCTGCGCCGGCGGCACCGGCAGCCAGCGCTTCTCGTCGACGCGGATCGCGATGCAGCGCCGCGACGACCGGGTCAACGAGCTGAGGTCGCCCGCGCCGTCGAGGAGCGAGAGCAGTGCCGGCAGGAGGTTGACGCGCTGGCCCTCGATCTCGATGCCGAGCTCGAGGCCAAACCAGTCCGGACGTTCGGGCTCGGCTTCGGCCGACACGTACATCGAAGCGTCGTTCGCGACGACCTGCCACGGATACTCGGGATCGATGAACACGTTCCAGCCCATCGCGCGGAGCTGGGGCAGGGCGTGGATCGCGAAGCCGCACAGCACGCTCGCATCCCCATCGACCGCGAGTACGTAGTCGATCGGCGCGCCCGGCGTGACCGCACAATCGTCGAGACTCTCGAGCTCGAGTGCGCCGAGCCCTTCGAGCACGCGCACCGCTTGCATCTCGGCTGCGCGATCACGGCCGGCGTTGTTCGGGTTGCGCGAGCGCACGCGGCGACCATCGTACGAGAAGTCGAGGCGAATCATCGCCGTCTTGACTTCGTCGCCGTGTTTGGTCCCGTCGTCGACATACAACGTGTCGGCGAACAACTTTAAACACGGCACGCAGCGCGCTGGCACTGGCGCTGCAAGACCCTCATGGAACTGCATCAAGCCCAACAGAGCCTGCCTAGGTCCGCGATCTACGTCCAGTATTTGGGATCACCGCGATACTGATCAGATGGATCGTGGTGATCCGGAATCGCGCTACGATCGAGCCAAAGATGCGCGCACTGTTGTTGACGTTTTGCGTGGCGTGCTCTGCGCACGGCCCCCGGCCCGTGATCCAGGGGACCGGAGGCGGGGTCGCCACGTCCGATACCAGGATCGATGGCTGGGCGGTGTTTCCGATCCAGCACGTCGACGATCCGGCATTGAAGGGCAAGGTTCGCGACCTCACCTCGGAGGCTGCGGGCAACCAGGTCAAGTGGAGCCTCGCCGTCGAGGACAATGCCAAGCAGCGTCACTCGTACGTGATCATGTTGCCGCCCGAGGTCGCGCTTCCGATCGCGACCGGCACGACCGTGACGGTGACCACCGAGACGGTCGGTGGCGGGCCCGGTGCGACCGGTCACATCGCGATCGTCGACGCCGACAACATCTTGTTACTCGCGATCGACCTGCTCCCCGCGGGCTGGAGCGCCGAGCCAGGAGGCTTGGTCTCGAGCACGCCAGGCGATCCGTACGACGAGAAAGCGTTCGCGGTGCGGGTCAAGGCGAGCGACGGCTTCGTCGACCTCGTGTCGAAGCCGTGGCGCTCGTTCGACCTCGCCGGATCGCACTACCTCGGCAACGGCACGGCGGTCCAGCGCGACCTTCATGGCAGGCCCGCGCCGCGCGAATACGTCGGCGCGTGGAACGACTTCAATATCGTGCGCGAGCCGAATTAGTCGACGAAGTCGATGCGCTTTCGTACTCTTACGGCGAAGTCGCCCGCGGTTGGTACTCCTGCCCGCCGAACGGCATCTCGAGCGTCGCTGCACGCGGATACGTGTTCATCGTGGCGTGCACTAGTGCAGCCGGTGTGTCGCGGCCACTCTCGGCACGTCGGCGCGACCATTCGCGTACGTGGCAATCGCACACGAGCGGCGCAGCCACAGTGGCGTTAGGATGTTCGGAGATGCGCCTCGCGATCTTGTTCGTCCTACTCGTCGCACAGGTCGCCGGTGCGCAGCCGGTGAGCTACCAGGTACGAGCCGAGGTCTCGCTGGGCCAGAAGCCGCAGATTCGCATCACTGCGGCGGTGAAGGTCAGGGATGTTCGGATCGAGCTCGAGCGTGGGGACGGCAAGCAGTTCACGCTGAAGCAGGCCGCGCTCGCGAAGGACCAAGCGGTGACGCTCTCGGTCGGCGACGGTGCCGCAGGAACCGCGACCTACAAAGGCTCGATCTCGGCACTGCCCGAGAGTGGAGAGCGCTGGGTCAACACGTTCGAGATCACCACCCTCGTCCGCCCTCCGCTCGAGGTCGGCTACGACGCCGAGCACCTCGATCTCGTGAAGCACGAGCTCCGATTCACGATGTCGCGACCGGCAGGCAGTGCATCGCTCACGGCGATCGGTGAGGACGGCCGCGAGCTCGGCAAGGGGAGCGCGACGTACGCGAAGGAGGCACCGAACACGTGGGTCGCGATCACGTGGACACAGCCGGCAGCAGCGCGCGTGCTGATGCTGAAGCTGCACGCCGAATCGGCGGATGCCGGCGTCAGTGACGTCGAGCTCGTGCCGTGGTCGGTCAGCATCGATCACGAGGACGTGAGCTTCGCCTCGGATAGCGCGGTGATCGAACCATCCGAAGAAGTGAAGCTCGCGGCGAGCATCGCGAAGATCAACGACGTCGTGAAGAAGTCGGAGAAGTTCGTGAAGGTGAAGCTCTACGTCGCCGGTCACACCGATACCGTCGGGCCGAGCGCGAAGAACCGCACGCTCTCGCTCGACCGTGCGCGCGCGATCGCGGGGTACTTTCGCACGCAGGGCATCGCGTTGCCGATCGCGTTCGCGGGGTACGGCGAAGCGGTCCCCAAGGTACCCACGGCGGACAACACCGACGAGCGCGCGAACCGTCGCGCGGACTACGTGCTGGGTCCGGTCGGTGCGCCGCCACCTTTCAACGGGCCGTATGCGAAGGTGCACGCGGCCTGGAAGGAGCTCGCCAAGTAGCTCAGTCGGTCACGAGGCTCGCGTCGACCAGCGCGATGACCGCGTGTCGCGTGCGCTGCCACTCTGCGGTCAGCCGCGCGGAAGGCGCACCTAGCTCGCTCACCGCCGCGAGCAGCGGGAACGTGCCGGTGCTCTGCTCGCGCTGCCAGGTCCCGGCGTGGTCGCGCCACGTTCCCATCGCCGGCACCGTGCGCGCGACTCGCATGACTGGATCGCGCGGCAGCTGCGCCAAGATTCCGAGCGCCTGGACGGGCAGGGGCAGGCGCGCGAGCTCGGCCCAGCGCACGAGTGCGCTCGCGCCCCGCAGCACGTCGTAGAGATAGAACCGCGGAAACATCGACGCTGGCCACACCACCGCCGCCGCGCGCTCGTCGGCATTGTGGCGCGTCGGCGAGCCGAGATAGAGCGCGCGCTCGACGAGGAACGCCGCGCCGCGATCGAGCCAGGCGCTGGCGCCGCGCCGCAACATCGCCTCGAAGATCGGCACGGTCGCGACCATCGAGCTCGCACACTCGTCGGTGACGAGATAAGCGGTCTCGTCGCAGTTCAACCCGCCGTCCCTCATCTGGTAGCGCAGATACCAGGGCAGTACCCACGGCAACTCGCGATCGACCTCGATGCCGCACGCGGTGAGCACCTGATCCATCGAGCCGAGCGCGCAATGGCACGAAGCCCCTCGCGCGCGTTCTGCTCCGTCCGGCCAATCGCCCTCGCGGATCGGAAAGAGATGCACCGGCAGTGCATTCAAGCCATCCACCATCGCGCGTGCGGCGCGCTGCGGAATCCGGGCGGCCTCGCCGAGCTCCCACAAGAGCACCATCTGCCACCACGGACCGTCCCACTTCGGCCAGTAGGTCTCTCGGGTGATCGCCGCGATCGCGGCATCGCTCGCGAGGTGCGCAGCTGCCTGCGCGATGCCGTCCTCGATCGCAGGCGTGAAGCTCACGGCCGGCGCATCGGGGATCGTGCTCAGCGCTGCGCGTAGCTCGCGGACGTTCATGGTCGTAGCTGACCACGAGGCATGGGGTGGATCCGTGCAGCGCCCCGAGAATCGTCTGCTACCAGGACGCTCCGCCGTTGTGCGGCAGGATGCCGAACGCCACGGCGTCCCACAGGTTAATGCTGAACGTCCCGACATCGGTCACGCCCGCGGGTGCGTTGTACGGGAGGCCACGGCCGATGAACTTGTAGGCGATCGGATCGACACCCGCGGGCGCGGCCCAGCCGAAGGCATCGAACGCACCTTGGATACCGTTGACCCCCGCTCCGCCGTTCGGCAGCGCCGCGAAGACGTACGAGCGTGCGCCGGTCAGGTTGGTGAGCCGGATCGTGCTGAGGTCGAGGTGCGGCCCGGTCGAGCAGCCGGTCGAGCCGATGTAGCCGATGACATCACCCTTCTTGACGCTCGTGCCCGCGGGTGCCGTCGGACGACCTCCCCACGTCGCGACGTGGAGTGCGATGCTCGGGTCACCAACGTTGGGGTGCTCGTTCATGTGGTGGTACGCGGCGACGAAGTGCTCCGCATATTGACCACTGCCGACCTGGGTCTCGAGGAACAGCTCCTGCTGTGCGCTTCCCGGGATCGACTGCGCGCAGCCGAACGCCGCGACCGAACGACCGTACGATGCGCGGACGATGCCGTCCGCGACTGCGAGCACCGGCGTGTCCTGCCGCATGCTCCAGTCGTACGCGCCCTCGACGGCGATGAACGGGTTGCCGAGCGAGGTCTGCGGCGCGGCGCAGGTATTCATCAACGTACCGGTGCGGTCGATCTGACAGGCGTCGGTCCCGGTGTGGCCGAAGTCGGCAGCGTTCCACGGATGCTGCGGATCTGCGCCGAACAGATAGTTGCCGAAGACGGAGGTCTGCGTGACCGTCGTCCCGAGCGGGTATGGCACGCCGAACGCTGCGATCTGGGTCGGCGACACGGTGAACACGCAGTTGTGGTTCGAGCTGTTGACGAGTCCGAAGATCCAGCTGATCGCGGCACTGCCCGTCGCGCGACCGTAGTGCACGATACCTCCGTCACAGCGCACCATGACGTTGTTGTTGCCACGAATCGACCACAACCCGGCGTGACGCACGATCGTGTTCGGGCCGACACTCGTGGCGAGCGACGCGCACGAATCTCCACTCGCGAGCGCGGTGAGTGCCCAGCCGCCGTTGGTCGGATCGGTGACGGAGCAGTAGTTGCCGTAGCCCGCCGGAGTGGCGATGCCGGGCACGGTCGCGAGGATGCCGGAGTCGCTCAGCGCGGATTCGATGCTCGACTGGTCGGGTTCAGTGCCTGCGTCGAGGCAGCCGACTAGCGGCGACAGCAACAACAGCGAGAGGAGACCAGGTAGCCGCCGGGAGACGGTTGCGGGTGATTCGAAGCGGATCGTTTTCATCGACCGGATAGAGCGAGCTGGATGCGGGACGTAACCAACAAAGTTTCGTGCGATACGTGAAGCTGTACGCGCGATGGCCGATCCACTAGCCCCCACCGTGCCGTTCCGGCCGCACGCCGAACCCGCGGAAGGCGAGGGCGATGCCAAGCTCGAGCGCGTGATCGTCGCGGCGGCAGGCGATGTCGATCCGATCGCGCGTGGCATCGCGCGCGCGCGTGCCGAAGCCGGCCTCTTCGGCGAAGCGACCGCGCACACGATCGGCAGGTACCGGATGATCGAACGCGCCGGTGCGGGAGGCATGGGCGTGGTGTGGTCCGCGTGGGACCCCGAGCTCGGGCGTGGCGTCGCCCTCAAGCTCGCCTCTACCGGCGATGCGCGCACGCGAGCTCAGGTCCTCGACGAAGGGCGAGCCCTGGCGCGCTTGAGCCATCCGAACGTCGTCCCGATCTTCGATGTCCTCGAGGCGGACGAAGGCGTGTTCCTGGTGATGGAGCTGGTCAAGGGCCGCACGCTCCGCGAGTTCGCCGCGACCGCGAGCGTCGCCGCGTTGCTGCGTGCGTATCGCCAGGCCGGCGAAGGGCTCGCGGCCGCTCATCAGGCCGGGCTCATCCACCGCGACTTCAAGGCCGACAACGCGATCCTCGGCGCCGACGAGCGCGTGCGCGTGCTCGACTTCGGACTCGCGCACGGGATCGAGGACACCGGCGTCCCGACGATCGCGGGGACGCCCCGGTACATGGCCCCCGAGCAGCGTGAGGGCCTCGCGCTGAGTCCGGCGGTCGATCAGTACGGGCTGTGTGTCGCGCTCGAAGAGGCGTTGCAGTCGCGTGGTCCGGTCCCGAAGTGGCTCGTCCCGATCCTCGCGCGCGGGACCGCCCCTCGCGCCGAGGACCGCTTCGCCGGGATGGCCGAGCTCGTGCGAGCGCTCGCCCTCACGCCAGCCGCGAAGTGGCGACAACTGGCGCTGATCGGCGGCACGATCCTCGTCACGATCGCGATCGTCGCCGCGTTTGCGATCGGGCGTGCGCGGCGCGCGACACCGAAGTGTGAAGATGGCGCGGCGCTGATCGCGCCGAGCTGGGGAACGGAGGTCCGGAGCCGCGCGCTCGGCCACCTCGCGTCGCTCGCGAGCGGCTATGCACCCGAGGCGCGTACGCGGATCGTCGACGGCCTCGATCGCTATGCGACGCAGTGGACCGAGGTCCAGCGTGGCGCGTGCCTCGCGCACCAGGCCGGCACGATCTCCGAGGCGATGCTCGATCGACGAGATGCCTGTCTCGCGCGGCGTAACGGCGCGCTCGCGGCGATCGGCGAGTTCGCGACGAATGCCGATGCGACCGCGATCTCGGGCATCGTGATCGCGGTAGGCAGCTTGCCAGCCCTCGCCGCGTGCGGCGACGACGATGCGCTGCTCTCGCCGGTCGCGCCTCCGCCGCCGGCGATCGCGGCCCGCGTCGCGCTGGTCGCGGACCGGATCGCTCGCGTCGACGTCGAGCGCGACGCCGGTCGAACGGACGAGGCATCGCGCGATGCCGAGGCTGCGATGGTCGAAGCTCGCAGCCTCGGCTACCCACCGGTGCTCGCGCGGGCCCTGGTCGCGCGCGGCCGGATCGCGCTGTCGCTCTCGGCTCGCGATCGCGGCGCCGCGGACTTCATCGAGGCGACCCGGCTCGCGCTCTCGGTCGGTGACGACGCGCTCGCGATCGAAGCCTACGCGCGCGCGGCCTACGCGATCGCGACGACCTCGGACGAGCGTGCGACCGAGGGGCTCGCGCTGATCGAAGCGATCACCGCGCGCGCCGGCAGCCGCGCCGCGTTCGCGCGCGCTCTCTTGCATCACAACATCGGCGCGGTCGCACTCGCCGCTGGTGACCGCGCCTCCGCTCGCCGCTCGTTCGAGCGCGCGCGAGGCGAGGCGGTCGGCCTCACCGGGGGCGCCGCGATCGAGCTCACGAGCATCCTGTTCGGCTTGATGATCGTCGTCGACGATCCAGTCGCGCGCGATCAGATCGGGGCGAGCCTCGTCGCCTCGCGCGTCGCGATGCTCGGCCCGAACCATCCTTCGACGCTCGAGGCCGAGATCACGCGGGCCTCGCTCGCGGGAGATCCGCGCCACGTTCGCGAAGCGCTCGCACCGCCCTGCACGGCGATGGCGACGCTCCATCCCGAGCAGCGTCCCTCGATCCGAGAGTGCGCGTACGAGGTCACGTGGCGCGCGCTGGTCGCCGGCGATGACGCGATGGCCGCCGCGATGGCACAGCGCGTGATCGCCGCCGCCGACGATCCTGCGAACAGCGATAGCCGCGTCGTGCGCGCGCACGCGTTCTTGCGGCTTGCGCGGGGTGATGCCGCCGGCGCGGCGCGCGAGCTCGCGGCGATCGAACCGATCAGCGAGGCGGCGCCATGGTGGCAGCGGCTGACCACGATCGATGTCGCCCTCGGGCTCGCGCTCGCGCACCGCGCCGCAAACGATCCGGCGAGCGCGCAAAATCTCGATCGCGTCGAGCAGTTGGGTCAGCGCCTCACCACCGCACCGCCGCTCGAGATCGCGGCGCGCCTCGATGCGGTCGCGACGTTGCGTGCCAGGAATTAGGGCGTTGCCGGGCTCGAGGTCTGGAGATAGGCGTTGGTGTTTGCGAGCGTGAGCTTGCCGGTGCTAG
>JAYWCI010000286.1:0-2707 GCA_043780895.1 Kofleriaceae bacterium
CGCAGTGGTACGGCTGGCCGATCGCGATGGCGATCATGGCGGTGCTCGGCATCATCCTCGCGCTCACCGTGATCAACGCGCGCGTGGAGCCGAAGAAGTTTGTGGGTCAGGTAACTTCCGACGCTGCGGACCTCCCCACAGCGACAGCTATCGAGAAACCCTGAGTCGGCGAACAGGATTTATTTTTCGGTTCGCTCGCAGAAGATTTGTAATCGTGCTCGCACGAAGCTGATCGCGAGATCGATTCTCCGTCGAGGATCCGCACTCCGAATAGTTTGTACTCAAACAATGTGCCGTGGTGTCGCACAATTATCACAGCGACGCGGCCGCACACCGAAGCTACCCATGTGCGGTGATGCAACGATCTAACGGACTCCTCACGCTATCGATGTGCCTGGGTGGGCTGCTTGCGGCGTGCACGGGCTCTGTGGACAACAGCCAAACCCCGGGCAGCGATTACTCCGGCAGCGACACCAGCCAGGGCTCGGGTGCTGGCAGCGATACCTCGATCCCGACGTATCCCAGCACGCACCCGCGCATCATGCTCGGCGCGCGCAAGGCCGATCTCCAGGCGTCGCTCGCGGCGAACACGCCCGCAGCCGCGCGGTTCAAGACCGTCGTCGATAGCTGGCTCGGCGGCAACGACCTTGGCCTCTCCGCTTGGCACGCGGCGCTTTTGGGTCAGCTCACGAGCGATCCCAAATACTGCGCGAAGGCTGTCAGCGTTGTCGAGACGATGGTGACCTCGGCGCGGGCCGCGATCGAAGCAGGCACGGTTCCGCACGCGGGCAACGATAGCTATTACTTCGTCGGTGAGGACATCGGCGATCTCGCGCTGACCTACGATTGGTGCTTCGACACGGTCACCGCGGATCAGAAGACGCGCTGGCTCGCGTACGCGAACCAGGCGATCTGGAACACGTGGAACCCGAGCGCGGCGAAGTGGGGTGGAGCGACGATGGCGTGGTCGGGCTGGGCGACCCACGATCCGTCCGACAACTACTACTACGGGTTCTTGAAGGCGACGATGCTCGTCGGGCTCGCCGCCCAAGGTGAAGACGCGACCGCGGATCAATGGATCGCGCAGTTCCACGACACGAAGATCATGTCAGAGCTCGTACCGGCGTTCGATACCGATCTCGTCGGCGGTGGCTCGCGCGAAGGCACGGGCTACGGCGTCGCGATGAAGAACCTGTTCCAGCTCTACGATTTCTGGAACCAGACCACCGGGGAGCACCTGTTCGCGAAGACTCCGCACACGCGCGCGTCGATGCTCGCGTTCATGCATCAGGTGGTACCGACGCTCGATCGGATCGCACCGACCGGCGATCAATCGCGCGACTCGACCGCGTCGTTCTTCGACTACCACCGCCAGTATCTGCAGGAGCTCGTCGCGATGTTCCCGACAGATTCACTCGCGCCGCGTGCCAAGGCCCTGCTCGCCGCTTCGAGCGTGCCGAAGATGGGGCAAGCGTTCATGGCGGTCGATGACTTCCTGTATCCGAATTCGGACGTGCCCGCGACGACGCTCGCCGGTCTGAACACGACGTACTACGCGCCGGGCATCGGCGAGCTCTACACGCGCTCGGGCTGGGACACGCACGCGACGTGGGTCAACTTGATCGCGGGTCCGTACACGCAGTCGCACGCGCATCAGGATCAAGGCTCGCTGATGCTCTACAAGGATGGCTGGCTGTCATACGACGCCGGTGTCGATTCGCACTCGGGCCTCCGCCAGGAGACCGGCGCGCACAGCCTCGTACGGATCGACAATGCAGGCACGCCGGTGACGCAGGTCGCGACGACTACGTCGAAGCTGCTCGCACTCCACAAGACCGACAACTGGGTCTATGCCGCGAGCGACCTCTTGCCCGCGTACAACAACAAGGCGCAGGTCACCAAGGATCAGCGCGAGGTCGTGTACCTCTTGCCCGACACGGTCGTGGTCTACGATCGGGTTGCATCGCCGAGCGGGACCTCGCAGACGTGGCAGCTCGCGACGCCGGTGAGCCCCACGATCACTGGCACGACCGCGACCGCGACGAGTAGCCACGCACTCCACATCACGCGGTACGCGCCGGCTGCCGCGACCACCTCGGTGCACGTGATGTCGACCGACTCCGATTACAGCTCTGGCTATCGCCTGGACGAGACGATCGCGGGCGGTGATCAGCGCTATCTCCACGTCCTGGCGATCGATGGATCAGTGAGCTCGGCGACGTCCGCGAACGACTCGACGATTACGGTTCATCTCGCGAGCGGGCATACTGCCACGGTCGCGTTCAACCGGGATTCCGCAGGCGCAACCATCACTTACGACGGTACGGTGACCAATCTGAGTCTGGCAGTGGATGCCATGCCGGAGTAGTCGGGAACCGTGTTACCTCGGATGCCTATGTGGCGCGTATCAGCTGTCCTGGTCATGATTGCGGCGTGTGGTGGTGGCGGAGATGACGGTCCGAACTACGCGGATCAGCATCCGCGGATCAAGATCAGCGCCAACGCGGATGCGGCGAAGGCAGCCTACGACGCGCAGTCTCCCGCGGCCGTGAAGTTTGCCAAGACGGTCGACCGCTGGGTCGCGTCGCCGAGTGATGTCTACGGCTTCAACGAATGGAACGCGGCATGGCTGGGGCAGCTCTCGGGCGATGCGAAGTACTGCACCGCCGCGGTCGCATCGATCGACAAGTTCGTGACCTCGGAGCAA
>JAYWCI010000287.1:0-8254 GCA_043780895.1 Kofleriaceae bacterium
GGGGATGTAGTTCGTCCCCTCTGGCCCGCGCCTGCCTTTCGGCGATCTTCCGCGGTCCCCGGCTTGGCCTCGCCGATCGGGGTTGGGCTTCCTATGCTCTTACCGGAGACCGCACCTGGGAACGGTATGTGCTCGGTTTGAAGATCTCCGACCCCAAGCCGTTCGAGCGCATGCCCATCACCTACGAACGCGCCTACGGCGGATGGGACCGCTCGTCTTCAGACCCCAAGGATCACCGCCTCTACGCGCCTTCGCGAGCACCTTGGCCCAGCGCTCGGTGTCGCCCTCCTCGACGTGCTCGTCGATGTTCTCGAGCAGGTCGCCGATGTCGCTCGAGCCGAGGTTGAGATCGGCGGTCGCCACGGTCTCGGTCGACCCGCCTTCGAGATCGGCCCAGTCGAAGCTGGTGGACAGCTCGTTCGCATCCGCGTGCGACGGCGCATCGCTCCCCAGCACCCGGCAGTACGCCAGGAAGTCGAGCAAGCCGGCGAAGGTCAACTCCCACAGCCCGCGCAGGCTCTCGGCGCCAGCCTCGGGCGCGGGCTGTCGCCGGCTGGCGACGAACTGCTCGTACAGGCTCTCGTCGAGCCGCTTGAGATCGTCGAGCGCTTGCAAAGCGAGCGCGACGAGCTCGCCCGCTTGCTGCTGGATTCGCGGCGCCGCGATGGCGCGTTTCAGTCGTTCGTCCACCGACTTGGCAGTTTTTCACGGGCCGCCCCGAGCTCCATGCGCAGAACCCCGTCGATTACTCACCGACGTGCTCGGCCGGATCGACGATCGGTGGCGGCCGGCGGTTACCGTCGGGGTCTGCCACCGGACGGTTCATCGTCGCTGGCGTCGTGAGGGCTTTGCTTCACCGGTCGCAGGCAGTGATAGGCTCGAGATCATGGCCCGTTCGACCTGGTTCGTGGTGGTGCTCGCGCTCGGCGTGCTCGTCGCGTGTCGTGCGTCGAGACGAGACTTCCTGGACCGCATCGAGCCGAAGGTCGTCGCGTTGCTATGCGACCGCGATCGGCCCGCCAACCAGCTGCCGGTGTACTACCGGACGTGCTTCGACGTCGATGAAGCGCAGTGCATGGCGGTCATGCGACGCGACGTCCAGGTTTGCGCCGACCGGCTCGTTCTCGGCACGGTCGACGAGAGCGATGCCGGCAAGCTCGCCGAACGCGTCGGCGCGTGTGCCGGGACCGACTACGAACTCGAGTTCGAGCGTCAGGGCAAACGGATCCGCTCCGAGGCGTGTGACATCGCACATGACGCGTACGCGAACGCCCGCACGTCGGCGGGCCAACCCTGAGTCCGGGTCGTTCCGCTGGCAGCGGGCTCTGCCCAAGCCAAGGGCCGGGAACCGCTGGCGAAAAGTCGTGACCCCATCGAGACTTGAAGGGGAGGTCGGCACCGACGAGGATCGCGGCGTAATCACGGATGAAAATGCTCAACCGTTCGATTCCTCGACGGTGGTCGCGTCGAAGCGTTGGTAGCGCTCGCGATCATTCGAATCGGCTAGGGACACTTCGTGCGCTTTCGTCTGGCCAACAGGTGGCCAACGCGGACGAGGCTCGCGTAGAGTTCGACCATGCGCTCAGCGTGGTTGTCCTGCGCGTTCATTCGACCTCCACGCATCCACTAGGCACACCAGCGCGGGTCTTCTCGTCTTTCTGCTGCGCAGCGCAGGCGCCGGGCGTCGGCGAGCAGCGCGTGGACTCGCCGTTGCTCTTCTGAGGTGCCCGTGGACGCGGCGTGCCGCGCTTTGAACGTGAGCCGCGCATCGCTGTACAGGTCGTGGGGATCCACCGTGCAGCAGACGCTGGTCGCACGAGTACAGTCGCGGTAGTGACGGCACTTCGTCCATCGACTCGGGCCGCCCCCCGCACAGATCCGAGCGGGCGCTACTAACGCACTCGGCTCCTACCTCGGGTGCCTGGCGTGAAAGCGATCCTCAGGCCATGGGTGCTGGATCTTGGCGCGTGGCAACCAGCGATCCGCGAGGCGAGTCATCCGCTGCCAGTTGAGGCGATGCCGCTGGCTGCGCTGGCACAAGTGCCGACGCCAGTGGCGGATGATCTCCGAGCGGAATCGGGCGATGACGGCGCTGTTCGTCGGAAGTACGCGAAGTACCCGCGGACGACGCTGCCCAGCCATCGTCCCTGCACTGGCACCGGGTCGTGACGACGACGTTTCAACGCCACGTTGATGGCCTTGAGCGTCGCTCGCATTCTCTTCGGGTCGGTGTGACGGGTCAGCAGGAACTGACCTCGCCGCGATCGCCCGCAGATGTGGAGAAACCCGAGGAAACTGAATGCTGCCGCCGCCCCGCGTTCATCGCGTCGCTGCCGATTCGCATTCGCGTACCGGCCGAACTCGATGAGCCGCGTCTTGTCGTCGTTTAGTTCCAGAGCAAACGTCCGCAGTCGGCCGCGGAGATCGTCGAGGAACCGCCGTCCATCTTCTTCGTGCTCGAAGCCCACCACCAGATCGTCGGCGTAGCGCACGATGACAACGTCACTGCGCGCGTGCCGCTTTCTCCACTGGAGGACCCACAGGTCGAGGACGTAGTGCAAGTAGAGGTTCGCCAAGAGCGGCGACACCGTCGCGCCCTGCGGCGAACCCATCTCGCTTGCCGTCCACCGTCCCTGCTCCATGACCCCGGCGCTCAGCCATTTCTGGATGAGCCGTACCACTCGCCGATCTCTGATCCGATGCTCGATGAACTTCACGAGCCAGCCGTGGTCGATGGCGTCGAAGAAACCACGGATGTCCGCATCGAGCACCCAGTTCACTCGCTTCGTCCTGATCGCGGCGGCGAGCGCGTCCAGCGCATGATGCTGGCTGCGCCCGGGCCGAAACCCGTACGAGAACCCCACGAAATCTTCCTCGTAGATCGCGTTCATCACCTCGACCACCGCGCGCTGGACGACTTTGTCCTCCACCGACGCGATGCCGAGCGGTCGTTGCCCACCGTCGGCCTTGGCGATGTACGTTCTCCGTGAAGGTTTCGCTCGGTACGCCCCTCGGTGCAGTCGTGCGTGCAACGCGAGGAGGTTGTCCTCGAGCTTCACGCCGTACTGCTCCCACGTCACACCGTCTACTACTGCGACCTCGACGGCAGCTCGCAGCCCATCGGGCTCTGGGCCGATACCTACACGGTGGATGGCATCAACTTCATCTCGGACCAGATCGTCGATGCGACCGGGCCCCTCGAGAACGGCCCGTTGACGATCACGATGCAGCACGAGCCGCCGAGCTACAGCTGCACGACCACGTGGCCGACTGATGCGACGGGCCCCTTGGTCGCGGCGATCCCAGCCGGCATCTCGCCGGTCCACGTCTCGCTCGGGAGCATCGGCCTACTCGCCGACTATAACTACTTCGTGTGGATCCACTCCGACTAGCTACGGCACGCTGCTCAGCGCCCTGTGCGAGAAGTCCCTCGTGAACGCCTTGCAGTCGGCGGAATCTTCTTTCTCGACGCTGTCGAAGCAATCGAACTTGAAGTCTTTCGTCGCCTTGCAGAGGGGCACGAACTTGACCTTCGCGGCTGCGACCTCATCCTCTGAATCCTTCTTGTCGCGCGCCCTGTGGGCGTCGTCATCTTGCGCGAGGACCTCCGTGATCTTCTGCGCGTAGTTCGAGAGGAACTTATCTCGCGCCTTCTCGCACTCTGGAGAGGCCGCTTCGTGCTTGCTACAGGCAGCCACGGCGAGCACGCAGACCAACGTCGACACCAACGTGTGAGGCATCCCGTAACGATAGCCTAGCTGCGCCGCGCCTTCTCGAGCGCCGCGAGGTTCTGCCGCGGGCCCGCCCAATCCGGTTTGATCTCGAGGCACGCGCGATAGTCGGCCGCGGCCTCGTCGAGCTTGCCGAGATTGAGGTAGCAGTTGCCGCGGTTGAAGCGGAGGAGTTGCGCCGTGCCACCCCGCGCGATCGTCTCGTCGTAGACCGCGATCGCTTCCGCGAACTTCTTCTGCTGCGCGAGCACGACGCCGAGTTCGGCCGTGATCGCGAGATTGCCGGGGTCCCACGTCCGCGCGCGGCGCAGCGGCTTCTCGGCGGCAGCGAACATGCCTTGTTCGATCATCGGGATGATCGATTGCAAGGCGACCTTCGCGTGCTCCGGGAACGTGTGCGTGCGCACGATCTCGACCGAGGTCGGATCGGCGATGGCGCTCGCGAGCGCGACCCGAAGCTCGCTATCGAGATAGTGGCCGTGCTCGGCGAGCAATGCCTTTGCTCCCTCCGGATCGCCCGTGAACATGTGCGCGCTGATCGCGCAGCGGATCGCGATCGCGTCGCCGGGCAGTTGCGCGAGCGCCTGCGCCGCGAGCTCGCGTGCGATCGGGTCGCGGCGATGGCCCGCGAGCGTCGCGCGGCTCGTCAAGGCTTGCGGCGTCGCGATCAGCGCGAGCTCGGCGTCGGCGAGCAGCTCGTCGCCACGCATGAGCGCGATCATCGCGCGTTGAAAGTGCATGTCCTCGGCATGGTCGTTCGTCGCAATACCCTCGACCGCGATCGCGTCGGCCTTGTCGATCTCGTCGAGGAGAAGGTGCGCGAGGATCTGCATCTTGCGCGACAGCGGCTCGCCGGACTTCATGGGAGCCGGCTCGGGCTCGGGTGCGCCGCGCAGCGGGTCGCTCTGCTCGACGAGGGTCTTCCACCCCGTCACCGCAGATGTCGCGCAATCGGCGGCAACGCCCTCGAAGATCCATTCGACGGTCTTGCCGTCCACGTCGAACATCGCGCTACCGGTCCGGATGTCGTCGTCGCTGAACGTGTAGTCGCGCTCGTCGCGCACGGTCGCGACCGTATCGACGAATGCCTCGAAGCTCGCGATATCGTCGCGGAAGGCGGCGCGCGCCCACACCGGTGGCTTCGCCGGTTTCTTGCCGAACAGCTTGCCGAGCAACCCCACAAAGTCAGCCTAGCGCACTTGACGGCGTGAGATCCTCGAGACGACGCTGCGCGTGGCCGCGATCGTTCGCGTACGGTCTACGCGCAAACGGCTCAATCGCGCCGCGCTGTCGATCAAGTTTGCCGGCCTCGATATCATGGAGATGTCGCGGGTGCCGCTCGAGCGCCTCGGCGACTTGCTCCGTCCGTTCACGGCCAAGACGTCTGCCCCAACGGAGCGTGAGCTCGTCGCCCAGCGGGTGAGCGAGGATGTCGTCAAGCGGCTCGCCGTGTTGCTCGAGCTCGGGCTCGGTTACCTCACGCTCGAGCGCGGTACGCCGACGCTGTCGCCCGGCGAGCTCCAGCGCTTGCGGCTCGCGACCGCCGTCTACTCGAACCTGTTCGGCGTGGTGTACGTGCTCGACGAGCCTTCCGCGGGGCTCCATCCCGCCGATACCGAGGCGCTGCTCGGTGCCCTCGACCGCTTGGTAGCAAGCGGCAACTCGCTGTTCGTCGTCGAGCACGACCTGGATGTGATCCGCCACGCGGATTGGATCGTCGATGTAGGCCCCGCGGCCGGCGAACAGGGCGGTCACATCTTGTATAGCGGCCCGCCGCCCGGGCTCGCCACGATCGCGGCCTCGCAGACGCGGATGTATCTCTTCGATCGCGAGGCTGGCGAGGCCGATCGAGCTCCATCGGGCGCCCGCACGCTGAGCACGCCCGAGCGCTGGCTGCGCCTCGAAGGCATCACGCGTAACAACCTCGATCACCTGGATGTCGGCATTCCGCTCGGCGTCCTCACGAGCGTCACCGGGGTCTCTACGCGCTGTAGAGCTGGTGCATCGAGGATCTTTAGCTTCTGTGCTTCGTGCCGTGTCGGTACCGCGCGCTGATCGCGGCGACCAATTCTCGACGCATCTGCGTGCTGATTTTCTTTGCCATCGATGTCCCTCCGGGCTGCTACCGCGGGTAGCAGGTTCGGTGAGGCAACGACCGCCGCTCGGTAGCAAACTACGCGGAGCAATGCGTTGGGTGGATGTAATTGACGTCAAGCACGAGCCCGCCGCCCGGCGCTACTACCGCGACGAGGAAGTAGCTCATTCGAGCGTAACGTCGTCCGTTTTCATGATGATGGTCGAGACTGCTAGCCGCGCAGCGATCAGGTTCGTTTCGATCCCAGCCTCGAGATCGTCGGCTGGATTGGCGGTGACCTGGAGATACGCCAATCGCCCTGGCAGGACCTCAACAATACGGTCGAACGCGCCGCTCGCTCTCGGCGCTGGAAGATCGACGCGACCCGCCGCTAGATGTTCCGGCCCGAGAAACGTGCCCCACTCGATCCCGCTCAACACGGTGGCAATCTGGGGGGACGATGCGCCAGCGGATCTGCTTGACTCCGAGCGAGCCGAAGCGGGCGCCCGCGTACGGTCGTTCGGCGACATGCAGCGGCCAAGATCGGTCGCCGATCTGCGTTCCTCGCAGGTTACTCGCTTCACGCGGAGCGCCTCGTCGACGCCGACGATCGCGACGGCCTCGAACGCCTGTGTCGCTATGGCGCACGCTCACCCGTCGCGAATTCGCGGCTCGCGCGCGACGACCGCGGGCGAGTCGTGATGTCCCCCAAGCGACCGCTACACGACGGCCGGACCGAGCTCGCATTCGAGCCGGTCGAGTTCCTTCGATCTCGGGCAGCTGCAAGAGTGGCGACGAACTGGAGGTCAAAGACGATCACGGCATGCCCGTGCTCAGCCTGAAAAATTAGGGTGCCCGCCCCGAGGCGTTCACGTCGATTGCGATATCGGGGACGTCGCGCGCCTGGTCACGCGATGCGCACTCGTTGGCTAGAAGCCCGCGCGAACTCGGCGAATACTAACTGGCGGGGCTCGACGATCCATTCGCGTCGTCGATGCCCGTGACCTCGGTCGTCTGGGCTGCTAACGGAAGCCCTTGCATTGCTCCACCGCCGTTTTGGTGTCGGCCGTGATCTTCTTGTGGTCGTCGCTCCCCTTGTTCCAGAGCTCGATGAGCTGGCGGGCGAGTGGCTTGATCTGCTCGTCGGATTCGCTGTCGGCGGCGCTGCGCGCACGGTCGAACTTGTCTTGCACGTCGTTGCGTGAATCGAGACAGTGCTGACCGATGTAGATGCGGTCATCGATCTGATGTTTCTCCTCGTCGAGCCGGTGCTTCATCTCGTCGAGCTTCTTGTCGAGTTTGTCGATCTGGTCCTCGACCGCGGCGACCTGTTCGTCGAGCTTCTTGCGCTCCTCATCATCCTTCGCGTCCGAACGCTTGTCCTTCAGAGTGTCGCGCTGCGCCTTCAGCTCCTTGAGCTTGCCGTCGATGTTATCGATCTGTTGCTTGAGCCCGCGCGGATCGAGATCGTCGCAGGTGAACTTGCCCTTGTTCTTGCACCAGTCGTCCCGGTCAGACGCCTTGCCCTTGCAGTCGCCGCGCAGATCCGAGTATGGGATCGATTCGCACCCGGTGTGCTTCACCGCTTCCTTGAATTCATCGAGCGTCGCCGTATACGCGAGTGCGACACCCGCACAGACCACCAACGTACCCGTAGCAACGATCCAGCCTTTCATCACGCCCTCCAGGTTTCCAGCACCACGTTGATTCGTTGCTCGCTCGGCTTGCCAGCCCAGCGCAGAGCAAGGACCTCCAGGGTGTGAACGATGGCGCGGTTCTGGGCGGTTGAGAGGGCGGCGCGGAGTGGTGCAGCGCGGGGCAACTGGAGGATCTCGATCAGCCAGCCGGCCACGTTTCCCTCTTCTGCCCCCATCGCCGACGCGAGCCACGCAGGCAAACATTCCAAGAGCGCTTCCGGCGGAAGAATGCTCATCATCGCGTATTCGCGCTGTACGAGCTCCGGGGGGAATTCCAGCCACGTCTTATCGCGGATGCCCTCGCGGAACGTTGGCGCACTTCCAAGCTCCACCCAACCCTCGCGCGGCGGATCGATCGGATGCGGCGGCCACGCATACGGCAGCTCAGCGAGGAGTGCGTCTCGCGCAGCCGGATAGCGCGCGCGGCGCGCCTCAATCTCGGCCTGTTGCGCCTCAAAATCTTCCCATGTCCCCACCGCGCGAAGCATTGGGTCGTGCCCAGATCGGCGCAAGCGCGCGCAACTCGATTCGGCAACCTGTTCGAGGCGAGCGAGCGTGCTCCCCCTGTGTCAGCGTAGTTGCCGCATCGACCTGACCACTTCGGGTGGGCTTGATCCACTCCCGTAGACGGGTTGGATGAGTCGCCGTTAGTACTTCCGGCGTGCGCGACTAGCTCGCCCGTTCTGTGGTGCCCCACTCTCTCGCAGTGTGGGTCGATGTTCGGCACGCTTTGCGGTCACGGCAGCGCGCCT
>JAYWCI010000288.1:0-7127 GCA_043780895.1 Kofleriaceae bacterium
GCCGCCCCGGTCACGACCGCGAGATCGAGTCCGACCTCGTTTGCACCTAGAGTCGCCTCGCGCGTCGCATCGGCACCGACGAACGCGATGCGCACTCGCAACGCACCTTGTTCGAGCACCCGCACGGTCTCGGTCGTTGTCGTTGCTGCGAGCAGCGTGAGCGTGCAGCCGGGCATCTCGTTGCCGAGTCGCCAGAGCCCACCATCATCGTGATAGTCGTGGACGATCAGCGAAGACTGCGCGATCGCCTCGGCACCGTCGATCACCAGCGACGCGAGACCAAATGCTCCGCCGGTGCGGTCCCATTCTGCCCGAACGTGCGCGTTGGTGAGCACTACGCGCGTGATCGCGTTGCCCGTCGCCGGCAGATTCGAATCATCGAGCAGCGCGAGTCTAACTGCGACGGCCGGCACCCTCGCGGCTCCGGGCACGACGTCGATCGCCTGCCAGCCGAACGGCACGACACCAACCTCGACGCGAAACCGCGCCTGGATCTGCGACGGCGCCTCGATCAGCTCGAGCGGCAGCTCGGATCCGTTTGCCAAGGCATGGATCGCTGGCGTTGCGCCGTTGGTCGTTGCAACGTCGAGCTCGACCACGTCGTCCTGTGCTGTGCTCGAAGCGTTGAACGCGAGTGCCCGGCTCGTCGTGCCCGGTGCTGCTGGGATCAACGCAGCGATGCCCTCGGCGACCTGGCGGAGCGCTGCCTTCCCGGCGGCCTGGGTCTCTGCGAGGAGCGGCAACTGTTCCGAGGTCACCACGAGATCAGCCGAGGTCCCGGTCACGAAGTCGTGGTGATCGGAGCGCGTGAGCTTCGACAGCTGTGGTCCTGCGGTGCGCATGATAGCCACCCCGGCGGTGCCGAGCAGTGTCGCGTACGACTCCGCGACGAAGAACGGCCTAGCGGCGTCTCGTGTGAGTCGCTTGAGATCGGCGCGACTGCCGTAGAACCCCATGTAGTACGGCGATAGCTCCTGATCGATTTCGGGCAGCGCATCAGCATGGAACGCGACGAGAGTCTCGTAGTCTTCGAATGGCGCGACGACCGCGTACACACCCGAGTCTCCGGCGCGTCTAGCATTGTAGCCGTCGAGATATTCGATCAGCTTGTCCTTTGGCGAGGCGAAGTCGCATCCGACAGGCACGAAGACATACGGCGTCTTCGCATTCGGTTCGAGCTCGCCGATGTAGCGGTCGATGCTCGCGTCGGTGAACGCCTGATCGGTTCCCTTGTACGCGCCGATGTGACCTCCGGCGGGCTCGAGCAGCTCGGAGTAGTCGATGTTATCGCCTTCGCAGTACAGGCCCGTGCCGGACAGGAAGTGCGCGAGGATCTTTGCACCACCGCTGCCGCGCCAGATAAAGTCGGCGCTGCCAATCTGCGCGAGTTGGTCGGCGGTCGAGCCCGGTAGTGGCGTGGTGCGGCGATCGAGGACTTGGTCGGTCAACGTCGGTGCGCCGTCGATCCGCGAGAACGCGACGCTCGTGTAACCGGCGGCGACAAGCAGATCCGGTGCCCCAGCTCCGTGGCCGAACGAATCCGCGAGCCACGCAGCCCGTGGGTGTGCGTCGAGCGAGTCCTCTGCGAACTGAATGCCGTAGAGGTAGTCGCGCGTTAGCATCTCTGTCTCCGGCAACAGCGTATCGGGGCTCGTCATCCCCCCGCCGACGATCCGCCAGCGTCCCGCCTGGCTGTCGGCGCGCACTGCGGCGAGCTCCTCGGGGTGGACGTCGAGATGGTGCTGGAGGTACGCCATCTCGGCGATGCTGTAGTAAGCCCGCGGCTGATCATCGAGTAGCTGGCGAGCGGCGATCAGCAGATCGCCGACAAACATCGTGTAGTAGTCGTCGAAGGTGTGTTGCCAATCGATGTCGAGGTGGGCGTTCTGCCCAAACACGATTACGCGTTTCGCATGGGTAGGAACGCCGAGCTTGGTCCGCAATGCGGCTTCGCCGGGTGGACGGTCAGGAACGGATTCGCTGTTGTCGCCGCAACCGAACAACGCAATCAGAAGCACGAGCTCACGCTTCATCGGCAAACTCCGTCATCGGCAAGTCGTTTCAGATCCTCGACGGGTTCCGACGTCGCGGCGATCCATCGGACGTTGGATAACCGCGAGGAGCCGCATCGCGACTGCCCGATTCCTCGAAACGGGCCAGGTATCCACGCGTTGCATAACGTGAGCGAATCGGAATGGCGCCCAATAGATTCGGCCATCGAAGCCGCGACCGTTGTCTGTCGCGCGCGAGCGTCTGCGAGCAAGTCGAACGAACCGCGGCTCGATTCTTCCCCGCACGAGCGACGGGCGGTCGTCGACGTGGGAACATGCAGCATGAAGGTGACGTGGCCGATCCTCATCGCGATCGTGACTGTGGCTGCTTGCGGCAAGTCCGAGACCGTCGAGGTGAAAGTCGAGAAGGCCGACAAACCCGTGACTCCCCCAGTCGACAAGCCGCCGCCCGTACCAGCTTCCTTCGTGCCTCACGCCGCGCTCGAAAAGCTCGCGAACAACATCCACGGCGGTGAGCCCTGGAAGCCGACGATCGACTCGTTCGTCGCAGTGCTCGGTCTCCCTCACGAGAAGTCGGCGACCCAGGCCAACTGGTACCAGCTCGAAGACGCAACCACGTGCAGCTACGTGTACACGGCGCGCGCCGGAGACAAGCTCGATGGATTCACCTACGAGATCGCAGCCAACGCTGGCTCGGGTGGTTCCGCCGCGATGAGCTTCGAGGAGTGCCAAGCTCGCAGCAAGAAGTCGCGCAAGCCGATCGATTGAGGCTTGTGGTGCTGCCGTTCCCCCACGGCTTCCTGAGCCAGATCAGCGGTGGCATGTACGGCGGCATGACGGTCAATGGCGATAGCCCGCCGGTCTCGCCGTTCGCGCCCAAGCCGGGCCAGAAGACGTACTAAACGTCGAGCTCGAGCTTCCATGTCGAGGTGCCGGTCGGCCACGCGCCACGCGGCGCCGCTTGCTCGACCACGCGCTTGACCTGTGCCGGCTCGACGGCGATCGGCTGGTCGCGCATGGCGAGCGGCCGCGTGCCACGCAGCGTGGCGACGAGCTTCTGGCCGCTGCCGTCGCTGCGCACCACCGTAAGGGTGACCGAGTAGGCGGTTTGCATCGTCGCCAGCTGGGCCGCGACGCGCGGTTCGCTGGTCGTCCACCACAGCTCGAGCTGACCGACCTTGATCGTGCGCCAGCCGTCGGGGCGCCTGCGCAGCGGATTCACAGCGCACTCGCCGGCGCCCAGCACGCATGCGTGCCGATCGCGATCAGGTGGCGGGCAAAGTCACTGTGATAGCCGCCGAGGACGAACATTCGCCGAGCCTACCAGCGCATCGCGTCTGCGCGAGCGAAGGTCGGGTAACGATACTACTCGGCGACTTGATTCCCACGCTCTCTGATCGCGCTCGCTCTCGGTCTGACGCTCACCTCGCACGGGCGAGCAACTCGTCGGGATCGGAGCGATTCGGGCTACGGTGCCTGCATGATCACGATCACCATCACCAACGTGCATGACGTCATCGAGAACCAGCGAGGTTGGTTCGTTGCCAACGTGATCGGTGCAGTCGTCGATCTCGAGGAGAAGGTCGAGACGATCGTGATCGACAAGCTGCGGACCGCCCTCTCTGCAGAGGGCGTCGAGGCGGTCATCGAGCGGCGGCCACGCTAGGCCATGGTGTGACCCAAAGCCCGCAATGGGCGGGCCGATATTCCGCGATCGCACGTGGCGCTGTTCGGATTCGTCAGCGGCTATATGACGCTTCGGCTGCTTCGCAGCATCGACGACTATTTCCGTCGGGGTGCTGCTGACGCTCGCACTCGTGGGATCCCCAAGCCAAACCCTGAGGCGATGCGACTCATGGCACAGCGCCGACGAGAAATCATCTGTCACACTCTACCGGTTCAAGGTCGGTACCCATGATCAAGCTCTTGACCCTCGTGCTCCCTCTCGCGCTGGCAGGCTCTGCACTCGCCGACGCACCTGCACCGAATGGTACGCGGATCGATGTCTCGGTGATCAAGCGGGGCTTCGATCCAGACAGCATCGACGTTCCAGCCAAGCAGCTGGTCACGCTCGTGTTCACGCGCAAGACGGATGACACGTGCACGAAGCGCATCGTGGTCACACTCGGTGACGGCAAGACGATCGAGCGCGAGCTTCCGCTAGGTAAGCCAATCGAGATCGCCGTGACCTTCCCGAAACCAGGCAAGCTCGGCTACGCATGCAGCATGGACATGGCGAAGGGCATCATCGTCGTCCACTAGCCGGCCGTTTCCGAACCTGCAGACTACTGCGCGCCGACGAGCTGCGTCGATCCCACGGGCGTCAGTGCCGCGGAGCTGACCTCGGCGACTCCGTGCTCGAACCGTGCCCTGATCGCCTGCCGGCGCCATCGTCGACCAGATCGGCGAGCGCGGTGTCGAGAGTCGGGTAGCGAAACACGAAGCCGGTCTCGAGCAGGACCCTGGGCCGTACCCGCTGGCTCGCGAGCAGCACCGCACGGGCAGAGCCCATGATCACGGCGAGCGCCAGACGGGGGCTCGGTACGATCACGAACAGATCGACGATCGGCGGCACCGCCAGCGCGAGTCCGACGGTGATGTCACTCACGCGACCGGCGGTATCGCTGTGGTTGCCCAGCGCGCGGCGGTCGAACGAGTTGATCTCGTCAGGGCTGCACGGACCGCGCTGGTCCACGTGGTGATTCGCAAGATAGGTACGCAGTAGACCCGCCGCTGAACCCACCACGATGATCGGGATATCGATGGCGAGCCGCACGTCGTAGACCTCCCGTGGCGGGCTGGGTTGCGTGTGCGCGTAGCGTCGACGACCGACAACAACATTTGCCTGCAGGTCCGCGTGCACGTCAACTTCCAGACCCAGGCGTCGAGCGGCATCTTGCTCGCGCCGACCCCGGACAGGACGCAGCGCACCCGTTCGGCGGCAAGCTCAGCGCGACCACGACGCCGACGCTGGCCGCGTTCACCACGGCGGTGAACGCGTGGATCACGGTCGAGACCGCCGGCAACTGAGCTCACCGCGCTGGAGCGACGCTGGGCCGTGGCGCACGCTTCTTGATCCTCCCTGCGGCGGCGATGCGATGCCGCAGTTATCTACTGCTTCTTGCAGTTCAGGTCGTACGACTTGCTCCAGGTCTTGCCCGCGTCCATCGACATCTCGCCCGACATGTGAGCGCCCTTCTTCATGTCCGACATGTCGAGGTGGTCCCTCATCTGACCCTTGCCCATCGGGCCCATCATGTCGGCCATCACGTCCATCTTGCCGCCGCTCATGCCGTCCGACGTGCCCATCGCGTGGCCGCCCATGTTGTCGACCATGACGGTGTGCCACTTCTTGATGGCGCTGTCGTACGTCGAGTACTGCTCGAACTTGTACTTCATCGCAGTCTTGCCCTCGCCCATGGTGCCGTCGAACGAGTCGTGGCCCCAGTAGCCGTCGAGGTCGATGCGGCTCTTCATCGTGCCCTTGAACTTCATTTCCTTGCCCATGCCCATGCCGCCGGTCCCCTCGCAGCGCCAGCTGCCGACCATCGCCTTGGCCATCTCGGCAATCTCGGGCGCGGGCTTCATCGCCATCCCGGCGTCCATCTTGGCGTCCATCTTGGCGTCCATCTTGGCGCCCATCTTCGGATCCGCCTTCGCCGTGTCGGCCGAAGCCGCGCCGAGCATCATCACCGTCGTCATCGCGAAACCCGAGAACGTGATCATCTTGTTCATATCAATCTCCTTGAAGTCGGGGAGACTACACTGTCTCGGATCTTATTCGCGCCGGTCCCGCTCAGGCTGCTTCGCCGCGAGTAGCGTGCGCACGAGCCGGCGCCCGTGGGGCCCGCGATCGATCGCGTCCCCGCGGAACACGAACGTCGCGCCGTCCGCGAGCTCGATCGCATCCCCGCGCAGCCGGACCACGGGGTTGCCCTCGGCGAACGAGGTCAGCTTGTCCCAGCGCCCTTCGACGTCGGTGAGATACAGGGCTCGACAGGCGAGCCTGCGGTAGGATCACGTACGTGCTCGCGTCGAGCTAGCGCACGCTACTCGCAGCCGATGTTGTCGAATTGGAGCTCCATGTAGTCGTGGTCGGTGTCGACGGTCCAGTGGACCGGATCGTCCACCGAGGTCACCGCGGCGACGTCGAACGCCATCAGCGGAGAGCCGTCGACGCACGTGATCGTCGCGATCGGTCCGGCCATCTCGTACGTCCCCTCGGAGACGAGGTCGCCGCGCCGGTATCCCGCGCGACCGTTCCTGCACAGCGACAGCGACTCTTGGCAGATGTACGGGTTGGGCTCCGCCGCGAGGCATGCCCACGGGGATGTGTAGCCCTGCGGGATCATGATGAAGTGGCCATCGCTCGGCAGGTGCACCCCGGCGGGCTCCGAGAGATCGGACGTACAGGCCGCGAGGGCCCCGAAGATCGTGATCGAGAGTAACCGGGTCATGGCAGTGGCGTAGCGCAACGACCACGCCACCCCGGGGGATGAGGTTCCGCGTGCTTGCAGCCCGGCGGTCCACGCGCACGCCCCGAGGTCGGGACATCGATGTCAGGGTCCCGGATGACAGGTAACCTGTCGCGCATAGACGCCAGAGGATGCTCGCGGGCGGTGTCTACGTCCTGCGCGGCCGGACAGCCGCTCGCGGAGTATCGCCGCCGCACGCCCGAGCAGACGGTGCTGCACGAGATGGTCGCGCGGCACGCGCAGACGATGTTCGCGGACCTGCGCAACGATCGAACGTCGCGCCCTCGACGCCAAAGCCGCCAGGCCCGTCGACAAATGCATCAAGTACTTGGCGAGGAACGCGACGTGGCTGCACTACAT
Source organism: Kofleriaceae bacterium (assembly GCA_043780895.1). Taxonomy (GTDB): domain Bacteria; phylum Myxococcota_A; class Polyangia; order Haliangiales; family Haliangiaceae; genus JABFXX01. The sequence goes on from JAYWCI010000288.1 coordinate 6,848, forward strand.
TGCGCGGGCGAGGATCGCCGCAAGTGATCGCGAGCAACGTAGTGAGCCCTGGGGCTCGGGCAATGTCGTTCGGAGGGCCGCCGCTGCGCGTTCATCGATGGCTTCTCCCTCCACGCCGACACGTCCGCCGATGCCGCCCGACCGACCCGCGCTCGAGCGGCTCGTCCGCTACATGCTCAGCCCCCTGATCTCGGCCGACCGCCTGACCGCGCGTCCCGATGGCCGCGTCGAGTACCACTTCCGACGACCCGATCCGTCCGGCCGCACGTCGTGGGTCACC
>JAYWCI010000289.1:0-83348 GCA_043780895.1 Kofleriaceae bacterium
AGGAACCGAATGGTCACATCGCGAGTCTGCGGAACGCGCCCGCAAACTTGGCATGCATGAGCTCCTGGCCACGTTGGAACTTCTCGACTTCGCGCTGACTCCGAACGGGAGAGATGACGATGACCCGTCCGTTGGTGGAGACCTCCACCTGGTCATCGGGATCCAGATTCGCCGCCTCCAGCAGTTGCTTGTCGAGTACCAGCGCGACGCTGTTCCCAGTTCGCGTCAGGTTCTTGATCACGGTACGTACATAACACCAGACGCGTACGTATCCACAAGCGGACTCCATCGCACGGCGGCTCGCCAGGAACGCTTCGGGCGATGCGTCAGCGCCCGGACCGGGACGCTCGCCCCTGCATCGCCATCACACGGCGACGGGCAGGACGCGGCGACGGACGAGCTTGATGCTGAGCAGGCGGTACAGCATCTTGGTGACCTCGAACGACCCCATCCGCGACTTGCGGACGATGTCCTTCACGGTGTTCTTGCCGTTGACGATCTCGAGCACCGCGAGCTCCTCGCGCGTGAGCCGGCCGCGGCCCATCTGGGCGACCGAGTCTTCGTTGCGCAGGAACACGACATCGAAGTTGTCGATCGCGCGCTCGATGAGGTGCCACTCGTCGACGCGACGGTAGCCTTCCATCAAGACGGCTTCGACATCGAGGCCGAGCGCGGCGTCGATCACCGGCGGCGGCAGCTCCATGTTCGCGGAGAACCGGAACCGACCGTGGCGCCAGCGCAGGATCTCGTAGATCAATTCGCTCGATTGGCGCGTCAGGCACGACTTGAGATCGGGCTCGGCGAGGTGGCCGAGCTTGACCAGCGATTGGCCGATCAGCTTCTGCGCCTTGTCGCCCTTCATGCCGCGCGATTCGAGGAAGCCCTCGAAGTCGCCGCGGGTCATCAGCTCGGCATCGGTGACGAACCGGCCGAGCAGGAACTCGTCGGGCACGCCATCGGCGATCGCTTGATCGACGCGGCCGCGGCGGAAGTAGATGTCGACGCGTGCTCCGGCGCGCTCGACGGTGAGCACGCCTGATTGCTCCTGGACATCGAGCAGCTGGAGGATCTCGGCGAGCGGGACGACGCGCAGATCGCCGCGCAGCCCCTGCATGCCTTCGCCGAACAGCGAGAGGTCGACCGACGACAACATCCGCATCACGGCGGCGTCGTCGAGCGCGGCCTTGACCGCATCGGCGATCGCGGTGGTGTCGGTCGCGACCTTCGAATGATCGGTGCCCGCCGATTCGGCCGCGAGCGCGACGAGTGCGGAGACGCGACTCGAGACGGTCTCGGCGACCTGGTTGCGGATCTGCTCGAGCGCAGCCGCGCGCGCGTGCGAGCGATCCGCATCGTCGGTCGCCGCGAGATCCTCGCCCGTGACGAGCGAGGGATTCTCCTCTTCATGGCCCGGGCCGGCGTACTTGCCGATCGTGTGCTGGACCACCGCCGTGATCGCTTCGGGCGAGAACGGCTTGGTGATGTAGTCGACGATCCCCATGACTTTGACGAACCGCTCACCCACCTGATCGCCCTTTGCGCTCATGAGAATGACGGGGATGTCGCGCAACTTGGCGTCGGCGGTCAGCTCTCGACAGAACTGGTAGCCGTTCATCCGAGGCATCACGAAATCCAACAGGATCAGCGCCGGGCGCTGCGCGCGTACGGCTACGAGCCCTTGCTCGCCGTCCACCGCTGTCTGGACCTGATAACCGGCCTTGGTAAGGACCAGTTGCACGACCTTGGTGATGGTCGGGCTGTCGTCGATTACGAGCACGAGCTCACCGGCCATGTCGGTGTATCCCTCACCCCACGGTACAGCCGCAGGATCTGCATCCTATGTGTTTCCGAACGTAGGTTTCAACGGCAGGGGAACTACTTCGCAGCCGAACACCATCCGCGGATGGCCTTGTTGGTAGCGCCCTTGCCACCGTGGTAGCTTCGTCCTGCGTGCCGTCTCACGAGGGAGACTGGGAGCATTATCCCAAGAAGTTCGGCAAGTATCACTTGCTGGCGCCCCTCGCACAGGGTGGCATGGGCGCGTTGTATCTCGCGGTCGCGGGTGATCGCGGCCTCGAGCGGATGATGGTCATCAAGACCGTCCTGCCGCATCTCGCCGACGCCGAGTACGTCGCGCGATTCCGCGATGAAGCGAAAGTTGTCGTAAAACTGTCGCACGGGAATCTCATTCCCGTGTTCGACGCCGGCCTCGTGGGCGGCGAGCTGTTCCTCGCGATGGACTTCGTGGAAGGCCGCGACCTCCGCGCCGTGTGGAACCGCTGCGCGAAGAAGCAGGTCGCGTTTCCGATCGATGTCGCGGTCTACATCGTCAAGGAGCTGTGCCGCGGCCTCGCGTACGCGCACTCGTTCCCCGACCTCAACCTCGTGCACCGCGATATCTCGCCGCCGAACGTGCTCGTGTCGTACGCCGGCGAAGTGAAGCTGACCGATTTCGGGCTCGCCTCTTCGACCCTCAAGCTCGAGAAGACCGCCCCCGGTATCATCTACGGCAAGGTCGCGTACATGTCGCCCGAGCAGGCGCGTGGCGAGAAGCTCGAAGGTCGCAGCGATATGTACGCGACGGGCATCGTCCTGTGGGAGCTGCTCACCGGTCGCCAGCTGTTCCCTCCGGGCAAAGATCAGCCGCAGGATCTGCTCTCGCGCGCGAAGAATCCCGAGCCGCCACGGCCGAGCAAGCGCGCCCCGCGCGTGCCGGTCGAGCTCGACGAGATCTGCGTGCGCTCGCTCGCCGCCAATAAAGAGGATCGCTACAAAGACTGCGACGAGATGCGCGAGGCGCTGCAGACCTGGCTGTCCGCAAATGCGCCGAGCACCGACGGCACACGGATGTCGAAGTTCCTGCAGGAGCTGTTCTCCGAGGACATCCTGCGCGAGCGCGCGGAACGCACCGAGATGATCTCGCGCGTTCGCACCCGCGCGCTCACGCTGCCTCCGACCGACGAGCTGCGCCAGATGATCGAGCAGGCGAGCGCAGGTGTGTCGCTCGAAGACGGCGACAAGGACAGCGAATCGCCGGTCAGGAAGCCCGGGACCTCGGGCCGTCGTGCCGCGGATCGCGGGGTCGAAGGTGAAGATCGTCGGCGCGACAGCGATCGTCGCTTGCTGCGCGCACAGTCCCGGCCCGCGGTCGGTGGCGATGGCTCCGCGGCGATCGCGTTCGCCGAGCAGACCGAGCTGAATGCCGAGCTCGATGTCGGCTCGGATATCGATGGTCGCTACCGGATCATGGAGTTGATCGGTGAAGGCGGCATGGGCAAAGTCTACCTCGCCGAGCACGTCGAGATCGGCAAGCGCGTCGCGCTCAAGGTCTTGCATCCGAGCTACTCGCGGATGCCCGACCTCGTCGAGCGGTTCCGTCGCGAGGCCCGCGCGGCCTCGAAGATCGGTCACCCGAACATCGTCGACGTCACCGATTCAGGCGCGACGAACGACGGCAGCGTGTACTTCGTCATGGAGTACCTAGAGGGCGTCGAGCTCGGCTCGGTGATCGAGCGGGAAGGTGCGCTCGATGTCGCGCGCGCGCTCCGCATCACCGGGCAGATCTGCCGCGCCCTTTCGGCGGCGCATCGCGAAGGCATCATCCATCGCGATCTCAAGCCCGAGAACATCTTCCTGATCACACGCGGCGGCGAAGCCGATGTCGTGAAGGTCTTAGATTTCGGCATCGCGAAGACGACCGAGGCCGAGGCCGCACGCGAGCGCCGGCTGACCAGCCCGGGCATGGCGATGGGCACGCCGGAGTACATGGCGCCGGAGCAGGCCGCGGGTCGGCCGGCCGATGCGCGCACCGATATCTATTCGCTCGGCGCGATCATGTACGAGATGACGACCGGGTTGCCGCCGTACACCGGCGACAACTTCATGGAGATCCTGACCAAGAAGGCCACGATCGATCCTCCGGCGCCGATCAGCATCCGCAGCGATCTGCCGCTCCAGGTCTCCGAACTCGTCTCGGCCGCGATGTCGCGTAGTCCCGAGCAGCGGCCGCAATCGATGGACGCGCTCGAGTACGAGCTCAACAAGTGCCTCGCGGGTCGTGGCGTCGCGGTCGCCCAGATCCTCGGCATGACCACGGATGCGAACGTCGTCGCATCCCTCAACTCCGGTCTGTCGATGCGCACCATCGACGACGGCATCGTGCGCCCGAACACGCCGGCTGGTCGCCAAGGCACGCACAGCGGCATCTCCGAGGTGTGGGAGACGCGCTCGGGCGTCTCTCGTTCGTTGCCGCCGAGCTCTTCCGGTGCGATCTCGCGGCCGCAGAGCGAGCCGACGAGCTCGCCCGGTCTGCAAGTTCGCGGGACACCCGCCTCGGACCGCACATCGTTTCCGCGTGCTGCAACGCCGGCTCCGAATCGGGCGCCTTCCGTCGACGATCGCTCGCCGGGCGCGCTTGCCGCGAGCAGCGCGCCATCGCTGGCGGTGTTCACCGAACCGCCCGCGTCCGAGCTCACGCTCGAGAAGAAGAGCTCGCTCGGCCCCTTGTTGCTGCTGCTCGTCGTGCTCGGTGGCGGCGGCGCGCTCGCGTACATGATGTTGAACAACGCCGACAAGACGCCGGCGAGCATGCAGTCCGGCTCCGATGTCGTGACGCCGGGCTCCGGCTCGGCCGTCGAGCCGGTCGTGACTCGTGGCTCGGCAGGCAGCGCGGTCGAAGCCGCGGTGGCCGATGGTCCGGGCAGCGATGCACACAAGGTGACGACTTCGAGGGCGCATCCGCTCACGCCACCGACCAACGGGCGTCGTCCGATCGTCGCAGGCGCCGACGAGTCGAAGGCGTCGCTGTTGAAGCAGATCGCGGACGCCGAAGCCGCCGGCGATTGGACCGCGCAGCGCACGGCCTATCAGAAGCTCGGCAAGGTCAAAGGCATGCAGGGCCAGGCGTTCTACGGCGAGGCGATGGCTGCGTTCCAGCAGGGCGATTCGCCCGCGGCCGAAACCATCAGCAAGAAGGCAGGCTCGATCACGGGTCCGTACAAGCTCAAGTCGCTCGTGCTCTACGCCGATACGATCTTCCGTCAGGGAGACGTGAAGCGCGCGAAGGACAACTACATCTCGCTGCGTTCGCTCTCGAGCGACAAAGACTTCAAGGCGACGGTCACCAAGAAGATCGCGCTCTGCAACATCAAGCTGAATCTGCCCGAGCGCGACGGCGTTATTAACTAGCTAACTAACTTGGGGGCGGCTCTCGCGTCTGCCTGTCGCGGTCTGAGTCCGGAACGAAAAACTGACCACCGGTTGCCGCCAGTGGTCGGTAGAGCCAGCATCGTGGCTCGAAAAGCTACTTGATGGCGCGGCGACGACGGCGGAGCACGAGGCCCACGGTCAGGAGCGAGAGCGCGATCGCGCCAGAGGGCTTGGTGCCCGCCGAGCAGCAACCACCGCCATCGCTGCCCATCGTCGTCGTGCCTTCGCTCTGGCAGGTCGCCGAGCAACCGTCGCCGTCGGTGGTGTTGCCGTCATCGCAGGTCTCGCCGGTGTCGATCGTGCCGTTGCCGCACAGCGCCGGGTTCGCCGCGTCGTACGCGACGATGCAGACATTGTCGACGTTCCAGCCGCCAAAGTTGAGGCCCTGATCGCTGGTCAGCCCGAAGCTCAGCGCGAGCGGCGTGCCCGCGGTCACCGCGGCGCTGAGATCGACATCGTGGAAGCCCCACTCCTTGTCGGTGTGGTTGACCTCGATCGTCGGGTTCGTCCCCGGCGTCGTGAAGTTGGACCATACCGCCATCCCGTTCGCCTTGATGATCGCTTGATCGTAGGCGCCGTCCTCGACGCCGAGCCAGCGGTAGTACTGCAGGTGAACGTTCGTGTGACCCTGGAGATCGATCGAAGGCGACGTCGCGGAGGTCGCGGCGCTGTTGCGATACAGCCCGTCGGTCGTCAGGTCAGTGCCGAGCACGTTCGTGCCCGCGTACGCCATCGCCGGATCGCCGCCCATCCCTTGGGGCGCCGCTACCTCCCAGTCATCGCGCGTTCCCGCGTGCGTCCAACCTTGCAGCCCGGTCTCGAAGTCGAAGCACTGGATCGTCGTCGCGTCGCCCGTGAACATCTGGTAGTCGGGGTCCGCCCGGTTATCCGGGAACGAGGCCTTCGAACCATCCGCGAGCGTGACGACCACGTGGTAGAGCGTGACCGAGCCCGCCGCCTGCGCCGGGATATCACCCGCGTAGACTGCACCGTTCGCGGTCAGCACGACATCGGTCGACGCCGCCGCACCGCGCGTCTGGTAGGTCAGCGTGACGTTCGTGACGGCCGGCGGCGGACAGTCTGCATTCGCGCTCGTCGCCGCGCCCGGGACCGTGAACGAGATCGTGTTGCCGGTGCGGGTCGGCGGCTTCGCGGTCTGGATCACCAGCGACGCCGCGTACAAGCCGTGCGCCGCGAACGCGGTGTTGATCGCGCATTGATCGGGCACGCCGTTCGAGAGGTCGCCGTCGTCGTCGTCGGCGAGGATCACGGCCGCGTAGGACGACGGGATATCCGCCGCGCGCTGCACGACGCCGTAGTAGAGCGGCAGGAACTTCGTGTAGCCGGCTGCGTGGCCGTACTTGGCCTCGAGCGCTTTGCGCAGGCTGTACAGCGACTCGCCGAGGATCTCGCCTTCATGGTGGACCTCGCCATTCGCGTCTCGCGGCCAGACCTTCTCCATCCCGGCCGGTGGATTGACGTCGCGGAGCGCGGCGTCGGTGAAGAAGAAGCCGCGGCCCATGCCCGGGTCGCCGGTGATCGAGACCGCCATCGTATCGGCGAGGCCCTCGCTCAACGAACCGTCGAAGACGCCTTCGCCCGGGATGATCGACTGGTTGTGAATCGAGTGACCGAACTCGTGATAGACGACGTCCGCGATCCGTCCCGTGTTCTCGCACATCGAGTCTTTCGGGAAGAAGTGGAGGTCATCGCCGGTCGAGTACGCGTTGCACGTGCCCATCCCGGTCTCGTTGACCGTGACCGAGAGCTGATCGTTCAGCCACGCGAGACCGGGGTTGAGCTTCGTCTTGACGAACTTCTTCGCCTGGCTCGCGAACACGAACGCCGTGAGCTGCGCGTCCGTCGCGGCATCGCTCGCGTGGCTCCAGGTGACGGAGCCGCCATCGGCGAGCGAGAGCGTATCGGAGACGAGCGCCGCGCCGGAGTTGGTGATCGCGACGTACGGACCGGCGAGGCCCGGCACGACGGCGCCCGGTGACGTCGTGCCCCACGCCACGAGACCGTTCGCGTCGGAGACGATGCTCGCGGCATTGACCATCATGTTCTGGTTCGGCGCGGGCTGCGGGTTGCGCGTGCTGCCCGGGTAGCGATCCGGCACGTCGAAGTTGACGGTGCCCGAGAGGAACATCAGCGTCGACTTGCGCGCGATCGGGGTGCCGCCTTTCGCATCGATCCAGACGTCCCAGCGACCGGCTTCGCGATCGGCGGCGACCGAAACGGTCTCGGCGACGTGATACGCGATGCTGGTGGTCTGGTGATTGCCGCGCTCGTACACCATCGGCACGATCACGCGCTCGCCGTGACCGAGCACGTGGGTCGCGATTTTCTCGCTCGCGAGGAACGCCTGGGCCGAGGTCTCGATCGCGCCCGGCGCGAGAGTGGTCGCCGGCACGCGAACATGGATGTCCGGCAGCGCGGTCGAGCTCACCATCACCAGGTGGTCGCGCTCGAAGTTGACGGCGATGCTGCCACCTTCGACGCGGATGCCTTGCGAGTACTGGAAGAAGCTGACGGTCCGGATCTGACCGTTCTGATCGAGTTGGTTCGCGGCGAGCACGAAATCGGTGGTCGACGCGCCCGGTGCAAGGACGGCGAGGTGCGCGGCGATAAACGCGCGCGCGGCGTTCTCGGCGACCTCCGGGCTCGCGGTCGAACCGAAGTAGCCGATCGACGGCCCCCACATGCGCAGCGGCACGTCGGTGTCGCGATCCCATACTTGTTGCCAGCTCGAGAGGCTGCCGAGGTTCGCGGCGAGCGCGATCGGGGCCGTCGAGCCAACCGTGCGATGGAGACGCGGCTGGCGATCGCCGGCGGCGGTGACCTGGGTCGAAGATCCTTTATGAGGGGCGAACGCGCCACCCGTCTGGACGAAGGCCGCGGTCAGTGCAGTCGTAAATAGGATCGTGCGAAGGCGCATGTTGGTTCCCCGAGTGGACTAGACACCGCGAGTCGCACCACGACCAACACAGGGCGGATGACATCCGCCGTCTGTCCTGAGACCACTGCGCGGCAGGTTCCCGAGGCCCTAACGTCGCACCGCAACTAGAAAAATCGACGCGCCGCGGCGATATCGGCGTGGATCTGCGCGATCAGTGCGTCGACAGAGTCATATTTGGCCTCGTCGCGCAGCCGAGAGACAAATGTCGTTCGCAGATCGCGGTCGTAGAGATCGCCCTCCCAGTCGAGGACGTGCACTTCGAGGGTTTGGGCGCCACCTTCGACGAACGTCGGGTTAGTGCCGAGGCTCGCCACGGCGGGCAGCTCCTTTCCATCGACCCGCAGCGTCACCGCGTAGATACCGCCGCAGATCGCCAGATCGCTGTGCGGCGCGATGTTCGCGGTCGGCACGCCGATCGTGCGACCGCGTGCCGCACCGTGGACGACGGCGCCATCGATATCCCAGCGCCGACCGAGCAAGCGCTCGGCCGCACCGAGGTTGCCTTCGCGGAGGTGACCGCGGATCCGAGTCGAGCTCGCCACTTCACCATCGCGCTCGATCGCCGGCACGACATCGACCTCGACGCCAGCGCGATTGCCCTGCGCACGCAGCGCATCGGTCGAGCCCGCGCGATTCGCGCCGTACGTGAAGTCGTACCCGACAACCACCGCGTGGGCGCGCAGCGACTGCAGGACGACATCGTCGATGAACGCACTCGGCGCGCAGTTCGCGAGCTCGCGGGTGAACGGCTCGACCACGACGACATCGGCGCCCGCTTCACCGAGCAATTCGATCCGACGCGACAACGAGCTCAGCTGCTTCGGAGCGGTACTCGGTGCGAACACCATCGCGGGATGCGGATCGAACGTGAGCACGACCGTGCGGGCGTCGTGCGCTTCGGCGAGCTGCTTGGCCCGCGCGATCAGCGCGCGATGACCGAGATGGACGCCATCGAAGTTGCCGATCGCAACCGCCGCGGGCCGGGTGCCCGACGCGTGGTTGTGACCGCGAAACACCTCCATGGGAGGGGCAGCATACCCGGTCTCGTTAAACCGCGGGCGCGATCAAGGTCCAGGCCGGCACGACGACCAGGACGAAACCGACGGTGGCGACGACGAAGCGCTGACCGATCGGGGCGTTGACGAGCGCCGCGAGCCGGCCGATCGCGACGCCCGCCGCGAGCGCGGCGACGAGCGGGACCGCGGGCGCGACGAAGCCACCCGTGAGGCTCGCGATCGCGGTCGAGCCGACGGTTGCGAGGATCGCTGCCGCGGCGAGCCGGCCGTGTGCGAGACACAGTGCGAGCCCGACGAGCCCGGCGAACGCGGTCAACGGCCCGACGAGGTCTCCCGTGCGGAGCAGCGTGAGCAGCCATCCCGCATGGCTCGGGACATCGTGCCCGAGCCACGTGTGCCAGAGATGAACGAGCGAGTGACCGTGAGAAAATGCCGCGATGATCGCGAGCACGGTCGCGAGCACGCCGAGTGTTGGCGCGAGGATCGCAGCGCGGGCTCGTACCAGCGGCGCGCGATACCAGGCGACGGCCGCGACCGCGACGAGCGCGATGTAGCTCGGATCGAGCGCGCCCGCGAGCAGCGCCGCGCCGACCGCGGGGAGGGGCGATTCGTGGGGCTGTTTTGCCCGCACCAGCTCGCTGATCGCGAACAACCCCGCCGCGCCCGCGATCGCGGCGCGCACCGGCTCGAACGGGGCGAGCACGATCGCGCCGAGCACGCCGACCGCGGCGCCGCCGACCGCGGCGATCGCGGCGACGCCCGAGGGCCCGAGGAACGCGCGGATCGCGGCGGCAAGCGCAGCCCCGCACAGCCCGAGGGCCACGGCGAGCCACGGATCGTCGGTCGCCGCGAACCCCACCCCGATGCTCGCGAGCCCGAGCGCGGGGATGACGTACCAGGGCCGCACCACAGGCATCCCCCGACGCTACGAGGCGCGCTCGGTTCGGGCAAAATTTCTGACGCTATTCGTCGCACCCGCAGCGACTCCGGAAATCGCGACGCACGGGGTAGAATTTGGGCCTGTCGGTCGAGCCCAGAGCCCAACGCGAGCGCATCGGGCGGCGCATCGGGCGGCGCATGCGCGCATGTGCCCGCTGGCTCGCGCCGAGTGCCGCCGCCGCGGCCTTCGCGACGGTGGTCGCAGGCGCGCTCGAGGCCAAGACCGAAACCGAGCCGTTCGGCTTCGTCGTCACGGCGGGGTTCTTCGGCCTGTTGTCCCTGCCCGGCTTGTTCGCGCTGTCGGCCATCTTGCGCGGGATGCTCGCGGCGTGGGCGCCAAAGGAGCTCGACCTCGTCGAAGAAGGCGGAGGCTCGCCACGGTTCGCGGGCTGGCTCGGCGCGTTCGTGCTGATCGCGATCGGCCTCGGCTGGATTCTGTTCGAGGGCACGTGGCTGCTGTTCCGCTGGACGGCGTTCAAGCCGATGGTCATCTCCCTCGCGGAGCCGGTGATCGGGGTATTCGGGCTCGTCTCGGCGGTGATCATCGCGCGGCCGCTGGCGCGCGGGCTCACCGCGATCGCGCGCTCGCTCGATCGGCGGTGGCGCGCGCGTGGCCACGCCTCGTTCGTCACGCCCGGCAAGCTCGTGTTCGCGGTGCTCGTGAAGCTCGGCGTGATCGGTTGGCTCGTCTGGCACTTCGCGATCAAGCCGCACCTCGGGCCACTCGATCTCTCGCTGCTCGAAGTTCCGGCGGTCGCGCTGCTCGCGCTGTTGTTCGGGCACGTCGCGTGGAAGGCGTGGTCCGGGATCCGGCGGTTCGTCGGGCCGCTCGTCGGCGTGCTCGCGGTCGGCGCGCTCGGATGTGCGGTCGTCGCCCTGCAGACCGCGCCTTCGCTCGCGCTCTCGATCTGGGGCGAGCGACCGATCGCCGGGCTCGCGATCGATACGCTGTTCGATCTCGATGCGATCAGGTCCCATGTCTCGCTCGCGGAGTTTCAACCCACCGCCGTACCCGGCGCCGAGCATCCCGACATCATCCTCGTCACGATCGATACGGTCCGCGCCGATCACACACCACCGTATGCCGGCACCGCCGACATGCCGGTGCTCAAGGATCTCGGAAAGCGCGGCACGGTGTTCGATTGGGCGTTCTCGCCGAGCAACGTGACGCGCCGCTCGATCCCCTCGATGATCATCGGCCTCGCACCGGATCGCATCCGCGGCCGGGTCGTCGGCTGGGCCTTGCGCGTCGATCCGCGCCACGTCCTGGTCGCCGAGCGCTTGCTCGCCGGTGGCTACGAGACCGCCGGCTTCATGTGCTGCGAGGGCTTCTACGGCGCGGCGATGCACACCGGCCTCGCGCGCGGCCTCGAGCACCTCGAGATGGAATCGAACGGCCTCGCGCTCGCGCGGCGCGCGCGTGCGTGGCTCGATGCGCGCGAGAAGCAGCCGAACCACAAGCCGCTGTTCCTGTGGATGCACATTCTCGAGCCGCACAACTGGGCAGTCGCGAGCGGTGATCCGGTCAACCCCGAGGCGCGTCGCGCGGTGTACGACAAGACGCTCTCGCAAGCCGATGCGATGGTCGCCGAGGTGCTCGGCGCGTTCGCCGAGCGCGCCCCGGATCGCGCGCCGATCGTGATCGTCAGCGCCGATCACGGGGAGGGGCTCGGCGATCACGGTCAGATCTTTCACTCGACCGACCTCTACAACTCGCAGACCCACGTGCCGCTCGTGATCGCAGGTCCCGGCATCAAGCCGCAGCGGATCTCGGAGACCGTCAGCCTCACCGATCTCACGCCGAGCCTGCTCGAGCTTGCCGGCTTCGCGGTGCCGACCGCGCACCTCGACGGCGTCTCGTTCGCAGACCTCGCGACCGGCAAACGCACGCAGAACAGCGAGGGCGGCGTGGCGTACGCCGCGATGATCCAGGACCGCTCGAATCCGGGTGGCCTGACCTCGGTCGTGCACGGTCGCTACAAGTTAATCGACACGCCGAACGGGCGCGAACTGTACGACACGCGCACCGATCCGGCGGAGCACGGCAACTTGATCCGCGCCAAGCTCAGCCAGATCGATGGCCTGATCCGCGACCTCGAGAAGCACGCCGCCGCGGCGAAGCAGTCACCATTCTAGAGCACGAACCGCGCGGTCCACGAGATCAGGTCAGGCGCGAGAGCTGGGTCTGGACGAGCAAGTACGTCAGGCGAAGCAAGTTGAGCCGCGCCTCCGGCGACCGCACGCGCGCGGCGAGATCGCCGAGCCGCGAGCGGCCATCGAGGAGCGAGTACACGCGCAAGATCGCTTCGCCGAGCCCGAACTGCGCGAGCTCGCCTTCTTGCACGGGCTCGCGAATGACGAACGCCTTGTTGTTCGCGGCCAGCCAGTCGTCGACGAGCGGCTCGCCGATCAGCGCCGCACCGGCACCGATCACGCGGTACGCATCGAGATGCAGCGCGCGCGACTTGTACGGATTCGGCGCGCGCGGCGACCACGTGTAGCGGCCCTTCTGCCAGCTGAAGGCCTCCATCAGCTTCGAGGCGACTTGCTTCGCGAGCAAGCGATACGCCTCGAGCGGATCGAGGAGATCGAGGCCGACGAGCGTGTCAGCGAGGCGACCGCCGAAGTGGTGCATCACCGAAACCGCGCGTTGCAGCGCTTGTGGCGTGAGCGCCTTCTGCTCGAGGAGAAAGTTCCCGAGCCGCTCGGACTCGAGGTTCGAGTTCACGAACTGCGGCTGGCCGTCGGTGATGTACGCCTCTTTGAGCACGCCCGCGCGGCCCTCGAGCGAGAGCATGCCGGTCGCCTTGGTCTTCGCGAGACGATAGACCAAGCGCAGCACCGGCATCTCCTTGAACTCGCCGACCTCGCGCGGACGCGAGTCATCGGCGCGCTCGGGCATCACGTCGTCCTCGGTGACGCTGATCGTGCCACTCGAGCCTTCGTTCAAGGTGATGCCGTCGGGGATTCCTTCCCCGGCGATGAACTCGGCGCGCGCGGCCTTCGCCTCGGCCTCCGCCTTGGCAATGCTCATGCGGGTCATCGGTCCCGAGAGCCCGACGTCGTCGGCAGTGGGCTCGATCACCGCGCCGTCGCCGTGGAGATCCGCGGTCGGTGCATTGATCACGCTGCCGATCAACGAGGCGAGGTCGCGCGAGTTGACGCGCGTGGTGCGATGCAACCACTCGTCGATCGCGTCGCGGAACTGGGCCGCATTCTGCCAGCGATCTTCGGGCCGGCGCTGGAGCGCGCGCATCGTGAGCGAGCGGAGCTCGACCGGAAACTCCGAGGCGTACTTGTGGAGGCGATCGAGCCGCGCATCGCGCACCATCAGCAAGATGTCGAGGTCGTTCGTCGAGGTGAACAACCGGCGCGCCATCACCATCTCGGCGAGCAAGATGCCGACCGAGAACAGATCGCTCCGCGGATCGACATCGCCACTCGAGACTTGCTCGGGCGACATGTAGCCGTACTTGCCCTTGAGCGTGCCGGCCTCGGTCTTGTGGCGGCGCTCGGCCGCGCGCGCGATGCCGAAATCGGTGAGCTTGACGTCACCGCGCCACGACAACAACACGTTGCCCGGCGAGATATCGCGATGGACGATGCCGAGCGGCTTGCCGCGTTGATCGGTCGCCTGGTGCGCGTAGTCGAGCGCGTCGAGCACGTCGCGCGCGATCAGCGCGCAGAGATCCGCCGGCAACCGGATCTGCGCGCGCGCGCACTCGCGGAGCAGCGCGAGCACGTCGAGGCCATCGACGTACTGCATCGCGATGTACGGCGTGTCGGCATCGGTGCCGAGCTCGAACACTTGCACGATGTGGCGATGATCGAGCTGCGCGGTGATCCGCGCTTCATCGATGAACATCTCGACGAATGATTTATCGGTCGCGAGGTGCGGCAGGATCTTCTTGATCGCGACGAGTTTCTCGAAGCCGTGATCGCCCTGCTGCGACGCCTTGAACAGTTCGGCCATCCCGCCGACCGCGAGGCGATCGAGGATCTGGTATTTCCCGATCTGCTTTGGGGTGCCGTCGCTGGTCACGAGAGAGTCCTGAACATAAGCCTGAAGAGGCGCTTGAAGAGGTGACAGCTTGTCAGCTTTGACCCGGCGGCGCTCGTCTCCATGACGCGATCTGTGCCTCAGCCGCGTCGACACCACGTCAATCTCCACTCGTTCGCGCGACCTCGAGCGTGGCACGCCGCTTGAGTAGGTGCTCGTCGATGCTTCCGATGAATGGCCAAACGGTGAGTACGCTGTTTGCCGGGCTTGCCCGCCGGACGTGGGTGGTCACGCTCGCCACCATCGTCACCTGCGTGGTGTTCGCAGCCTCCGCGCTCGGCTCGATCATCGAGGCCTCCTACCTCGCACCGGAGGCCTCGGCGGCAAAGCTCCCCGCTGCCCGAGCGCCCGGCCCGGCCGAACCAGCCAAACCGGTCGCCGGCAGGCCGGATCGGACTGATCGGCCCGACGGGCGCGAGCTGGTAACCCGCAACATGTTCTGCTCGAGTTGCACGCCGGCGGTCGATGTCGCCGACGCCGCGACGACCGATACCTACACGCCGGATGCAATCCTCATTGCGACGAGCGTCGGCGAGGACCCGCGCGCCACCGTGCGCGTCCCGGCGACCGAGGTTCAAGGGAGCTACGGCCTTGGCGAGACGATCTCGGGCATCGGCAAGGTCGACCGGATCGGCTGGCGCTCGATCGACGTGATCGACGGCCACGGCCGGCGCGGCAAGCTCGACTTACTCGATCGCCTGCCTGTCGGCGACCAACACGGGGCTGGCGGCGCGACGGGTGCGGCAACACCGGTCGCAGCCGCCGAGCCCGATCCGTTCGAAGGTCGCGTCAAGAAGATCGACGATCACACGTTCGAGGTCGATCGCGCGCTGATCAAGGAGATGGTCACCGGCGCGGTGAAGCCGGGCACCATGCGGATGCTGCCGATCAGCGACAAGGATGGGCTCAAGGGACTCAAGCTGTTCGGCGTGAAGAGCACCGCGATCGCGAGCAAGGTCGGACTCCAGAACGGCGACATGCTGACCGCGATCAACAACAACAAGATCACCGGCGCGCAATCGCTGCTCGATGTCTACACGAAGATCGACACGACCAACACGCTCGAGCTCGACGGCACGCGCGGCGACAAGCCGCTCGCGCTGACGCTGCGCCTCAAATAAGCCGGCGCGCGGCGCGCAATTTGCCGCACGGATCCTTCGCGAACACTTCGATCATCACGGTCTCGAGCTGGTCGCGCGACGCGCGCGTTCGCATGATCCGCTTCCACAGCGCGAGCTCGACCGGCCATCGCCACGCCGGGCGCTCGCCGAGCTGGATCACGCGCTTCGCCGTCGAACGCTCGTGGCGCGGCAGATCTGCAAGGTCGTCGTGCGCACGGAGCAGCCGGCTCGGCAGCGACGCCGGCCGTGCTTCGAGGTATTCGAGATCGGTGCGCAGCGCGGCGGCGCCGAACAGATCGACCATGCGGATCCAGCCGCGCGCGAACGCTCGCTCGGGCGGCGCGAGCCTCGCGAGCTCGCGCGTGTGGCGCGCCGTCGCGAGCGTGATCGACGCGAGGTGCGCGCGCCAGATCGCGAACCGCAGTGGCTCGAGATCGACCGGCCCGCTCTCGACGTTGAGCGCCATCATCCGGTGAAACGCGCCGTGCCAGTGCGGCAACGCGGCGGTGTAGCCGCGCAGGTCGAGCGTCGCGTGCGGCACGAGATCGTGCGCCATCGCGACCGCGTAGGGCACGACGCTGAGCGCGTAGTTGCAGGCACCCCACCAGCTGCCCGGATCGATGCGATCGCTGCGCCCGATCCCATCACCGGGGCCGAGCCGGCCACTCGCGTGCTGCCAGGAAAGCTGCGCGTCGTAGCCCCAGAACGGAGACAGCTGGTGGTGATCGCCGAGCACGCGCTTCGGGTTCGTCCGCTCGATGAGCAGCCGATACATCTCGTGCCGGTCGCGAACACTCGCGGGATCCATTGCCGTGGAGAGAATAGTGGAACAACGAACGGTGATGTCACGTTGTTGCCGTCGGTCGGCAAGCCGATGACAATGCGCCGAATGGCAGATGTTCCCGCCCCTCGCCGCCGGTTCGGCGGTGCCGTCGCGGTCGGTGCGGGCATCTTCTTGTCGCGCCTGTCCGGACTCGTTCGCGCGCGGGTGTTCACGCACTACATCGGCCAGAAAGGCGCCGCCGATGCGTTCGCCTCGGCGCTGCGGATCCCGAACCTCCTGCAGAACTTGTTCGGCGAGGGCGTGCTGTCGGCGTCGTTCATTCCGGTCTACGCGCGCCTGCGCGCCGAAGGTCGCCACGACGATGCGGTGCGCGTCGCGCGTGCGGTTGGCACGCTGCTCGGCTTGATCGCGACCGCGATCGCTGCGGCCGGCGTGATCTGGGCGCGCCCCCTCGTCGAGGTGCTCGCACCCGGCTTCGACGCCGACAAGACCGAGCTCACGATCTCGCTGGTCCGGATCCTGTTCCCGGGGGTCGCGCTGCTCGTGATGTCGGCGTGGTGCCTCGGCGTCCTCAACAGTCATCGCAAGTTCTTCTTGAGCTACGTGTCGCCGGTGCTGTGGAACGCGGCGCTGATCGTGACCGCGATCGTCGCGGGGCGGCGGTTCACGTCGAAGGCCGAGATCGTGGTGTGGCTCGCGTGGGGCGCGGTGATCGGCTCGGCCGCCCAGTTCCTCGTGCAGCTTCCCACCGTGATCTCGATCCTGCGCACGTTGCGGCCCTCGCTCGCGGTCGGCGATCCGGGCGTGCGCTCGACACTGCGCGCGTTCGTGCCCGTGCTGCTCGGCCGCGGTAGCGTGCAGCTCTCCGGTTACATCGATCAGGTGCTCGCGAGCTACCTCGGCGACGGCATCGTCTCGGCGATGGCCAACGCGCAGATCCTGTATCTGTTGCCGGTGTCGCTGTTCGGCATGGCGGTCTCGGCGGCCGAGCTGCCGGAGATGTCGAGCGTGACCGGCGACGACACCGCGCGCGCGGTTGCCTTGCAGCAGCGCTTGCGTGCGGCGTTGCGGCGCGTGGTGTTCCTCGTCGTACCTTCGGCGGTCGCGTTCATCGCGATCGGTGGGCCGATCGTTTCGCTGGTGTTCCAGGGCGGGCAGTTCACGGCGGCCGATGCACAGGTCGACTGGATCATCCTCGCGGGCTCGGCGCTCGGGCTCTCGGCGGGCACCCAAGGCCGGTTGCTCGGCTCGGCGTTCTACGCGCTCGGCGATCCGACGAAGCCGCTCCATGCCGCGCTCGTACGCGTCGCGATCACGGGCGTGACCGGCTACGTGTTCGCACTGCCACTGCGCGAGGCGCTCGGCTACTCGAACATGTGGGGTGCATTCGGGCTCACCGCGAGCGCCGGGTTCGCGGCGTGGGTCGAGTTCTTGTTGCTGCGCCGCTGGCTCGCACACCGCATCGGCGCGGTCCCGATTCCGACCAAGCTCGGGCTCGGCGCGCTCGCCGCTGCGGTCGTCGCGGGTGGTGCGGGCTACGCGGCGAACTACGTCGTCGCGCCGATGTCGGCCCACGTGTGGCCGCGCGCGATCGCAGCGATCGCCGCCTTCGGCATCGTCTATCTCGCGATCATGACGATCGCGAACGTCCCCGAGGCCGCCGACTTCACCGGGCGCTTCACGCGGCTCGCGAAGCGCTGCACCCGCCGCTAAGTTAGCGCGACAGCTCGGACTTCCACCGCCACCGCTCATTTCGAACCGTGGGTCGCTGCCCGAACAACCGAAATCACGTCGGCGGTAGGCTCCTGGAAACGTGAACGAAGGGTCCGCCGAGCAAAGCGAGCGTCACCACGGAGCGGGCTTGTAGTCCTTCAAGAACAAGCCCCACAAGTGCTTCCCCGTGGTCACGCCATCGAACAGCGGATCGACGATGCGCGCCGCACCATCGACGATATCGAGCGGCGGATGGAAGCCGTGGATCTTCTGCTTCCGCTCGGCGTGATGCTGCGGATCTTCATCGGTGACCCAGCCGGTGTCGACCGAGTTCATGTGGATGCCATCGCGCACGTAGTCGGCCGCCGAGGTGCGCGTCATCATGTTGAGCGCGGCCTTCGCCATGTTCGTGTGCGGGTGCTTGTCGGTCTTCCAGCGGCGATAGAACTGGCCCTCCATCGCCGAGACATTCACGACGTGGGCATCGCGCGTCGGCACCGCCGCGAGCAGCGGTCGCAGGCGCGCGTTCAGCACGAACGGCGCGACCGCGTTGACGAGATGGACCTCGAGCAGTTCGGCCGTGGGAACGTCGGCGAGCGTCATCCGCCACGTGTTGGTGTCGCGCAGATCGACTTGCTGGAGATCCTGATCGAGCCGGCCTTCGGGATAGAGGTGCTCGCCGCGCTCGAGATCCTCGGCGAGCAGTGGCACCTGCGAGAGCACCGCGGACTTCCACAGGCCCGTCGCCTGGATCGCCTTGCCGCCGGCACAATCTAGCGCGAGCCCCGAATCGCCGCGGAGCTCGCGATTGCGCGAGAGCACCGCGCGCTCGAATGCATTCTCGGGCGGCGCATCTTCGCCGGTGACGACGTGATCGTACCAACCCGAGGGCCGGCGCACGGTCTGGCACGCGTTGTTGATGATGCCGTCGAGCCGCGACTGCGTGATCATGAGGTGGCGCGAGAACAGCTCCACGCTCGGCGTGTGGCGCAGATCGATGCCGTAGATGTGCAGCCGCTGCGTCCACTCGGACGCATCGACCTCGCGACCGAACCGGCGCGCCGCATCGCGCGGAAACCGCGTGGCGACGATGACCTCGGCGCCCGCGCGCAGCAACATGATCGCGGCCTGGTAGCCGATCTTCACGCGCGCACCGGTCACGAGCACTACACGACCGCGCAGGTCTGCGGTCTGCTCGCGCTTCTGCCAGTTCAGCGCCGCACACTCGGGGCACATCTGATCGTAGAAGTGGTGGAGCTCGTGGAAGTCGCGCTTGCACACGTAACACATGCGCGCGGTCTCGACCCGCGCCGTCACTTCGGGCTCGGGCTCGTCGCGGCGCGCCTCGGCGGCGGCCCACGCATCTTCACCTTCGTCGTCGCGCAGCGGCGCATCGAGCGCGATCCAGTCGGGCTTCGGGAGCGGCGTGCGAAACACGGGCTCCTTGCGGAGCTGGCGGATGCCGCTCTGGTCGAGCAGCGCACGGTCGGCATCACGCTTGGCGTGGAAGCGCTGGCGAGTCAGCACCTTGCCGAGCTGCTTGCGCAAGTAGCGCTCGGGGCGCGACAGCTGACCTGCGGCGGTCGACAGGCGAATGCGCAAGTCCTCGTCGAGATCCGCCAACTTGGTGAGATCGGCGGCGAGCTCTTCGAGCAGCTCGACCGAGGCGGTCGTGCGCTGGCGAAGCTCGGATTTGTCGTCGGGGTCGGCCACAGCGCGCGCACCCTAGCGCACCTAGGCCCAATGCAGTAGCGTGCGCCCGTGATCATCACCAAGCGCTTGATGGGTAAGGCGATCGCGACGTGGCTCGGACCGACCGGGGATGCGGCGCGACGCGCGGTGACCGAGCTGCGCGAGAAGGTGACCAAGGCGCCGCGCAAGCTCACGCTCTATGTCGATGTCGCCGAGCCGTGGAGCTACCTCGCTGCGGTCGCGACGAGCCGGCTGATCGAGGCGTATCCGGTCGAGCTCGAGGTCGTCGTCGTCACGCCGCCCGCCGCCGATGTCGATGCGTTTCCGATCCTCCGCACCAAGCACGCGGTGCGCGATGCCAAGCAGCTCGCCGAGTACTGGGATATCGATTTTCCGGGCAAGCGCGAGGCCGATCCGTCGAACGTTCGCGACGCCGCGACCGCGCTCATCCGCAAGCGACCGGGCAAGGACCAGCTCCGCGCCGTGATCGAGCTGTGCGGGCCGATGTGGGCGAACGACAAGAAGGAGCTCGCCAAGCGCGTCGGCGCGTGGGGCTTCGAATCGCACGGCAACATCGCACCCGTGCTGAACGGCAACTACTACGAGCTTCGCAACGCCGGTCACTACCAGGGCGGCATGCTGAGCTACGGCGGCGAGTGGTACTGGGGCATCGATCGCCTCCCGTACCTCGAGGAAGTGCTCGCGAAAGAGCTTGGCGTGCCGCTGAAGCACGTCGTCCAGCCGCGGCCGGAAGCCGAGCGTGGCGCGGGCAAGATCTACGAGGTGCCCGAGGGCAAGACGGCACAGCCGCTGCAGTGCGAGATGTGGTTCTCGTTCCGCTCGCCGTACTCGTACCTCGCGCTCGAGCAGATCGAAGCCGTACTCGCGCCTTACCACATCCCGATCGTGCTGCGCGCGGTGCCGCCGATGGTGACCCGCGGCGTGCCGCTGCCCACCGTGAAGCGGACCTACATCGTTCGCGATGCGAAGCGCGAAGCGGATCGGCTGCACGTGCCGTTCGGCGAGGTCTGCGATCCACTCGGCACCGGCACCGATAACTGCATCGCGATCGCGTACTGGGCGAGTGAGACCCAGGGCCAACCGGCACTGCTCGCGTTCGCGAAGTCGGCGCTGCGCGCGATCTGGTCCGAGGCGCGGGATATGGCCGAGTACGTCGATCTCAAGTACGTGGTCGAGCGCGCGGGCCTGTCGTGGGAGCAAGCCAAGGAGGCGCTCGCGAACCCTGAAGCCGCAAAGTGGGCGAACGCGAACACCACCGACATGGCGGTGTTCAGCCTGTGGGGCGTACCGTCGTTCAAGTGCGGAGATTTCGTGGCCTGGGGCCAAGATCGCCTGCCCTTGCTGGCCGATCGCCTGCGCCGAAACGCGCTCAGCGCGTAGTTTCCTCGCGACTGAACGCGGCCGTGCGGCTCGCTCGGCTAACCACTATGATTACCCGTGAATGCGGCTCCGGCGCATGTTATCGATCGTTCCCAAGGGGTATCCGATGAGCGAGTCTAGAGATCCTTCTGTCGTCGATCTTGTCGATGCGAACGTGCCGGCCGATCAGGGCCTGGCTGCGCTCGGCTTGCTCATGCAACTCGCCGGGAACGTGTTCGCCGCATTCGTCGCGCTGATCGCGTTCGGTGTCGTGTTCGCGATGCGCGGCTCGGGTGGGACGGAGACGATGTACGGCTTTCTCGTGCTCGGCCTCTCGATCGGGCGCTCGCTGATGCAGCGCTCCGCTGGCGCCACGTTGCTGTACGGCGATCCGAATGTCGCGGGCGCGCGGATGCGCGGCGTGGAGCGCTACATCGTCTTCGGGCTCATCCAATCGCTGCTCGTCGGCGGCGTGTTGAAGCTCAAGTTCGGCCTCTCGCCGCAGGGCGCGATCGGGATGATCGCGGGTCTCGCGCTGTGGCCGGCCGTGCTCGCGGGCTTGCTCGCGCTGCCGCGGTTCAAGAAGTTCCGCACCGATCTCCCGATCACCGAGGACAAGGGTTTCGAGGGCGCATCGATCCTCATGACCGTGCTCGGCCTCTGCGGCGTGATCGGAACCGGCACGCTGCTGTTCATGGTGTTCCAGCTCCCGGTCCAGGCCCTCCAGCAGGGCTCGATGGTGATCATGGTGCTGTGCCTGCTCCTCCTCGTCGTGCGCTCGATCATTCACGTCCAGGCGGGCATCACCGGGCTGCAAACCACGTCCGTCGATCGCTCGGTCGAGCTCGCGAATCGCTACGCGAACTTCGGTGTCATCTCCTCGTTCTGCGGTGGCGGCGCGCTGCTCTTGTTCGTGATGTCTTCGGCGGTCAGCGTGATGGGGCTCGTCGTCGTGTGCGCGATCTGCTGGGTGCTGATCGCGTGGCCGATGATCATCCGCCGGTTCTTCTCGGATCGTCAGTTCGCGGATCTCATGGCGGGCGACCACGCACCGGTCCATCGCCGTGCTCCCGATGCGGGCCTCACGTGGCTCGGCTGGCTCTTGATCGCGCAGGCCGTCCTCACGATGTCGGCCATGCTGCCGGGAATCTTCATGGGCGCCGCTTCTCATCACGCTCGTGGAATCGACGACCTCGATCCCGCGAGCATGTTCGGCATGCTCGCCGCGGTCGGCGTTCGCTCGGTGTGGTGGACGGTCGGCCTCGTCGGGCTCCAGGCCTGGTCCGGCTTCGAGCTCGTGCGGATGAGCGCACAAAGCCGAGTGATCGCGACGGTGTATGGCGCGGTTGCGGTCGCCGTGACGATCTACACGAACCTGCCGCTGCTCCAATCGATGCGTCACGGGCTGGGACGTGACATGGCAACGCAAGCGATCGGGTTCGGCCCGCTCGCGCTCGCGCTCGTGATCCCGATTGCCACGGTTGTCCTGGTCAACCGAAAGATTGCTCCGGTCGCGCAAGCGAGGTTTCGCGTCAAGGAGTAAGACGGTGGTCATGAAGTCCGTACTCGTTGGTTGCGCGCTCCTCGCGGGCGTGGGCTGCCAGGACGACATCAAGACTCCGTTTCCAGCCGGCCTCGAGCCGCTGGAGGATAACGTCATACCGGTCCAGCAAGGTGGCGAGTACACCGAGATGCTACGGACCTCGACGAGCGATAGCAACGAGATCAAGATCTACGGGCTCGGCTACGTGCTCGCCGCGCCCGGCGACGTCTGGGCCGCCTCGAAGAATCCCGAGGCGAACGTCGCGATGTGCTCGACCAACCAGCAAGACATCACGCCGAACAACGATCCGGCGTACGAGTTCAGCTTCATCGTCTACTACACGGTGAACAATGTCCTGACCGTGCAGTGGGATGATCAGTGGCGATGGGGCGTGATCGAGGGAACGCTCGAAGCCCCGACGCTCGGCATGATCAAGCATCAGAAGACCGACGGCTCGAGCTTCATCGAGCTCTCGGAGGGCACGATCCAGCTCGCGGCGGTCGAGGGCAACCCCGATGTCACCGAGCTCTCTTTCGTCGAGCACCTCAAGTCAGTCGGCGGCGGCGTCAGCGACGTCCTCAAGGGCGTCCAGCACAACTACGATGCACTGGTTGCGGTCGCACACGGCAATCCGATTCCGGCCTGCCCGTAGTACCCTTGCCTGGTTGGTGGTCCGCGCCGCAGAAGAGTTTGGCCCGTACCTCGTGTACGAGCAGCTCGGTATCGGCGGCATGGCCACCGTGCACCGCGCCGAGACCACGGGGCTCGAAGGCTTTCGCCGCCCCGTCGCGCTCAAGCGGATGCTTCCGCACGTCGCCTCGAACGAGGACCTCGTGCGGTCGTTCGTGCGCGAGGCGAGGCTCGCGAGCCACCTGCGCCACGCGAACGTCGCGCAGACCTACGACCTCGGCAAGGTCGACGATATCTACTTCATCGCGATGGAGCTCGTCGTCGGTCGTACGCTCCGCGACATCCTCCGGCTGTGCGCGAAGCTCCAGCTCCAGATTCCGATCCCGATCGCTCTCAACATCCTGACCCAGGTCTGCGACGCGCTCGACTACGCGCACGACCTGACCGACGACTCGGGCACGGCGCTCGGCATCATCCATCGCGATGTCTCGCCGTCGAACGTGATCGTCGCCGAGGGCGGCGTCGTGAAGCTGATCGATTTCGGCATCGCGAAGGCGTCCGCCGCGGGCATGCAGACGATGTCGGGCACGATCAAGGGCAAGTTCGGCTACATGGCGCCGGAGTATCTCGGCGGCACGATCGATGCGCGCGCGGATCTGTTCGCGCTCGGCATCATCGCGCACGAGATGCTGACCGGACGACCACTGTTCCAGGGCCGTGACGATATGGACACGCTGTATCGCGTGAAGTCGATGAAGATCGCGCCACCCTCGCTGACCGCGCCGGATATCCCGATGGAGATCGATTCGATCGTGATGACCGCGCTCGAGCGCGATCCGGACGTGCGCTGGCAACGCGCGGCTGCGATGCGCGTCGCACTCAGCACCGAGGTCAAGCGGCTCGGCATGACGATCCTCGACTACGAGGTCGCGCGCTGGGTCGACAAGATCTTCACCGACGCGCTCGGCGACACCTCGACGCCGGCACCGACGCGCGTGATCGGAGAGACGCCGCGCGTCTCGGCGTATCCGAACGACGAATCGATCATCATCGAGCGGCCCGAGGAGACGGCCGTCGGACACCTGCAGGCGCGACGCGAGCCCAGTAAGCCTCTGCCGGCCCAGCGGATTCCGCCGAATCCCAGTGATCGGGGGCCCATGAAGACCTTGCTCGGTAGTGCGGCGATAGTTCCTCCGAGACCCCGACCGAGGCCGACTCCGGAACCCCGCCTCGTGCCTCCGCTCGAAGCCTCGCCCCCGACGTCGAATCGGATGGGCAATGTGACCATCTTCCTGTTACTCCTCGTCGCTGCGGCAGCCTCAGGTGCCGTGGTTTACTTCGGCCTCCCGTACCTCCAGTGACCTCGTGAAGAAGCGCATCGCCCTGATCTCGACCGGTGGCACGATCGAAAAGACTTACGACGAATTGTCGGGCGTGCTCGCGAACAAGGTCTCGGTCCTCGACGTGATGCTCGCGTCGCTCGAGCTGCGCGGCGTCGAGATCGAGCGCATCGCGCTCATGAACAAGGACAGCCTCGAGATGACCGCCGAGGATCACACGCTGATTGCCGAGACCGCCGCGCGCGTCGCGAAAGATCACGACGGCGTGATCGTCGCACACGGGACCGACCGGCTCGCCGTTTCGGGCGAACGGATCTGCGAGGTCGCCGGCGTGCCGGCCTCGCCGATCGTGCTGACCGGCGCGATGCGTCCGTACGAGCTCCGCGCGACCGACGCGCTCCAGAACCTGACCGAAGCCCTCCTCGCAGTCCAACTCCTGCCACCAGGCGTGTACGTAGCGATGCACGACCAGGTGCTGCAATTCCCCGGGGTCACCAAAGATCGCAGTGCGGGGACCTTCGTGAAGGTCACGTGAACGATCCGTTGATCGTCGCCACGCTGCCCGCGATGCTCGACGCGCTCGACCGCGCGAACGTCGGCTACGGCGTGTTTCGGTACGAGAACGGCCAGTTTCGCAATCAGTACGCGAACCTGGCAGCGGCACGTCAGCTCGGATTCACGATCGAGGAATGGAGCGCGAGACCGGTGCTCGAGCTGATCGCACCCGATCAGCGCGAGCACGTCTCGTCGCTCTTTTTCCGGGTCGTCCATACCGCTGATCCGCTACCGACCGTCGTCGAGTTGTTCTTCCTGCGCGCCGATGGGCTCACGATGCCAATGGAGGTCACGATCGGCCGCGAGCGCGATGCGACGGGCGTCTCGATCGTGATCCTGTGGACCGATCGCGAGTTCACGCGCAACCGCATGTCGCTGCTCGAGGCAGATCGGATCGCGCTCGTCGGTGCACTCGCTGCCGGCTTCGCGCACGAGACCAACAATCCGCTGACCTCGGTGCTGTTGAACCTGCGCTCGCTGCGCAAGCAGCTCACCACGAACCTCGCCGATGCAAAGCAGACCGCGGCCCTGCGCATCCTCGACGACATCGCGACCGGCGCCGAGCGGATCGCGAGCAACGTGCGCGCGTTCCAGACCCTCGTGTCGCGCTCCGATGCGCGCGCGATCGATCTCGCCGCGTTGACCTCGTCGGTGTTGCGGCTCGCCCTGCCCACGCTCGAAGCGCGCGCACACGTGATCCGCCAGATCTTTCCGGTCGGCCCTGTGGCGGGCGAAGAAGCGCGCATCGGCCAAGCCGTGCTCGCGATGTTGCTGTTCTCGTGCTCGGGCTTCGACGGCACGGCCGCGAATGCGCGGATCGTCGTCGCCGTCGAGGAGCGGGGCGGGTTCGTCGTCGTCGAGGTTGCCGATAACGGCTCGGAGCTGCCGCCGAACGAGGCGAGCCACGCGTTCGATCCCTTCTTTCGCTCGAAGGTGCGCGGCGCCGGGTTCGGCGTCGGACTCACCGTCGCGCGCTCGGTCGCGAGCACGCTCGGTGGCGATGTCGCGCTCGCCGTGCGCGCCGGCGGTGGCAGCGTGCTCACGCTGCGCTTGCCGCTCGCGCCGAAGCCGACCTAGTCACGCATGACGAGGAAGATCGCGTGCGCGATCGCGATCGGCTGCGCGCGATCCGGCTGCCACGCTTCGATCCGGACGTTCGCGATCCGGCGGCCGCGGCGGCTGATCACGCTGATCGCGTGGACATCATACGGTCCCGCCGAGCGCAGATAATCGACGGTGAGCGTGATCGTCTTCGGCAGGACGATCGTCTCGGCGCGCCACAGCAACTCGAACACCGCGGCGGATTCGAGCAGCGCACCGATCGAGCCGCCGTGGATCGCGGGGAGCTGCGCGTTGCCGATCAGGTGGTGCGAGAACCTCATCGTGGTGATGAGCTCGCCGCTCTCGGCGACCGCGGCTTCGAGGCCCAGGAGGCTCGCGTAGGGAATCGCTCCGATCATCGCGCCGAGGTTGTTCGTGCGCTTGGCCTCGGCGAGGCGTTCGAGCAGCGTCATGGCTTGTCAGCCTTCTGGCCGGTCTTGATGCCGAGCATGAACGTCGCCGCCGAGGTCGCGATCGGATCGTTCTCGTCATCGTGGAACGCGACCGCGCGGACGAAGGCGACGTTGCGCGTGACCTTGTAACAGTGAGCCTTGCCGATCACGTCGCGCGGAGGATCGGCCGCGCGGAGGTAGTCGATGCGCAGATCGATCGTCGCGATCGGGCGCCATTCGGTGAGCGCGGCGAACACCGCGGCACCCGAGGCGCCATCCAGGAGGGCGGTGATCGCGCCTCCGTGGATGGTCCCGGTATCGGGGTTGCCGACCAGCTTCGGGTCGTAGTGCAGGACGAACGTGGACCTGGACTGGCCCAGCTCGGTGCATTCGATGCCCAACGCCACGTTATGGGGAATCCCGGCGGTGAATCCCCGGATGACGTTAGAACGGACCTTGTCGTCGGCCACGACCCGACATTAAGGTATCGCGATGGCGCGCGCACCCTCACCGACCTGGACCTTTGCGTTGGTGGTGGTGCGCCTCGGCTCGCGCTTCCTCTTGGTCCAGGAGAAGAAGTACGGGACCACGTGGACGATTCCGGGGGGGCGCGTCGAGCCGGGTGAACAGATCGCGTTCGCCGCGGTTCGCGAGGTCCACGAGGAAGCGGGCGTGCCGTGCCGGCTCGAGGGCATCCTGCGTGTCGAGCATCACGCCCAGGGCGATGGCGCGCGAATGCGGGTCATCTACGTCGCATCGCC
This sequence comes from Kofleriaceae bacterium, assembly GCA_043780895.1. Lineage (GTDB taxonomy): Bacteria > Myxococcota_A > Polyangia > Haliangiales > Haliangiaceae > JABFXX01. The sequence continues at coordinate 27,195 of JAYWCI010000289.1, forward strand.
GATCGACGACACCATGCCCAAGTCAGTTCCCGACGAGGAATCACTGCGCGCGGCCTATCTCACGCTCGCCGAGATCAAGGCGTTGCCGCATCGCGGCCACGATCTCGTGCCGCTGCTCGAGAGTCTCGAGCGGGGCCGCGTCGTGTTCCCGCTCGACCTGATCGGGCCGGAGCTCGCGATTTGACGATCCCAAACCTCGAAGCGCTCGGCTGGGATGGCGAATGGGCAGCAGCCGCGAAGCTGCTGGATCCCGACGGCACGACGGTCCCCGCCCGGATCACTGCCGAGCATCGGATCTCGTATCAAGCGACCACCGCCTCCGGCAGTGTCTGGTGCGAGGCGACCGGCAAGGCATTTCACGTCGCGGCCGACAAGCGCGACCTGCCGCACGTCGGTGATTGGGTCCTGCTCGAGCGCTCGGGTGAAGCCGCCGCCGGTGCGGGCAACGCGGTGATTCGCGAGATCCTGCCGCGCCGAAACCTGCTCGTGCGTCGCGCCGCGGGGGAAGCCTCGGTGCCACAGCCGATGGCCGCGAACATCGATCTCGGCCTGGTGCTGACCTCGGCAAACTCCGAGCTGTCCGCACCGCGGCTCGATCGCTATCTCGAGCTCCTCAAGTCGAGCGGCATCCCCGCCGCGATCGTGCTGTCGAAGATCGATCTCGTCGAGAAGCCACTCGATCTCGTCGCGCAGATCATGACGACCACGCCCGACGTGCTCGTGATCCCGCTCTCGCTGGTCACGGTCACCGGGCTCGATGACCTGCGCTCGCTCGTGCGCCCGCAGATGACCGCGGTGCTGCTCGGCAGCTCGGGCGTCGGCAAATCGACGCTGCTCAATGCGCTCCTGCCGGAGGCGGTGCAGGTCACCAAAGAGATCCGCGACGACGATCGTGGTCGTCATGCGACCACGCGGCGCGAGCTGTTCGTCGCGAGCGATGGCTCGCTGTGGATCGACATGCCGGGCATGCGAGAGCTCGGGCGCTGGGCAAATGAAGAGGAAGAGGAAGAAGAGGTCGACTCGTTCGACGACATCAAGGCGCTCGCCGAGAACTGCAAGTTCCGCGATTGCTTTCATATCGCCGAGCCTGGCTGCGCGGTGCTCGAGGCCGTGGTCAAGGGCGAGCTCGACATCGATCGGCTCGCGAACTTCCAGAAGCTCTCGGTCGAGCACACCGTCGCGGTGACCGATCAGAAGACCGCTCGGCGGATCGCGGAGACGCAGAAGGCGAAAGCCAAAAAGTACGCGCCTCGAACGGGTAAAGGCGACGACGAGTAATAGTGCTATAAGCCGCGCGTGATCGCGTTTGCAGGCGTCTCGAAGCAGTACGGTGGGCAGATCCTGTTCATGGATGCCTCGTTCCAGATCAACCCGAACGAAAAGGTCGGGCTCGTCGGTGCGAACGGCGCGGGCAAGAGCACGGTGTTCCGCATGCTCGTCGGCGAGGAGACGCCGGATGACGGCAACGTCGAGAAGCCGAAGAAGCTGACGCTCGGTTACTTCCGCCAGGACGTCGGTGACCTCGAGGGCCGCTCGATCCTCGCGGAGACCTGCGCGGGTGCGGGCGAGGTTGCCAAGCTCGCCGACGAGCTCGCCCTGCTCGCCGCGAAGATGGAGAACCCCGGCGACGACCTCGACGCGGTCGTCGAGCGGTTCGCCGATATCCAGGCGCGCTATCAAGATCTCGGTGGCTACGAGCTCGAGGCACGCGCGCAGGAGATTCTCCACGGCCTGGGCTTCACGCAGGAGCAGATGCCGAACGACATCGGCACGCTCTCGGGCGGCTGGAAGATGCGCGTGGCACTCGCCCAGATCCTGCTCGCGAAGCCCGAGCTGCTCCTCCTCGACGAGCCGACGAACTATCTCGATCTCGAATCGATCCTGTGGCTCGAGCAGTTCCTCAAGGACTACGCCGGCACGGTCGTGATGACCTGCCACGATCGCGAGATCATGAATCGCGTCGTCACCAAGATCGTCGAGATCGATGGCGGCGAGATTCGCGCGTACACCGGCAACTATGACTTCTACGAGAAGATGCGCGCCGAGGAGACCGTGCGCCGCGAGGCCGCGTACGCGCGCCAGCAATCGATGCTCGCGAAGGAGAACCTGTTCGTCGAGCGCTTCAAGACCCACACCGCGAAGGCGGCGCAAGTCCAGAGCCGGATCAAGAAGCTCGACAAGATCGAGAAGGTCGAGCCGCCGCGCCGGATCATCGAGAAGAAGCTCGAGTTCAAGACGCCGCCGCGGTCCGGCGACGATGTCGTGAAGCTCGATGGGCTGACGAAGGCATACGGTACGCGCAGCGTCCACAAGGACCTCTCGCTGACGTTCCGCCGCGGCGAGCGCTGGGCGGTGATGGGCGAGAACGGCGCGGGAAAATCGACGCTGCTAAAGATGATCGCCGGTGCGCTCGCTCCCGATAGCGGCCGCGCGACGATCGGTGCCGCGGTCTCGATGGGCTACTACGCGCAGCACGTGATGGAGGGCCTCGGCGGCAGTCACAGCGTGCTCGACGAGCTCCAGGAGCACGCACCATCGGCGAACCAGGGCACGCTGCGGAACCTCGCCGGCATGTTCGGGTTCCACGACGACGACGTGTTCAAGCCGATCAGCGTGCTCTCGGGTGGTGAGCGCGCGCGCGTCGCGCTCGCGAAGCTGATGCAGGATGCGCCGAACTTGCTCGTGCTCGACGAGCCGTCGAACCATCTCGACATCGTCACCAAGCGCGCGCTCGTCACGTCGCTCGCGCAGTACGAAGGCACCCTGATCTTCGTCTCGCACGATCGGCAATTTCTCTCCGCCCTCGCGACGCGCGTGCTCGAGCTGTCGACAGGCGGCAAGCCTCACATCTACGGCGGCAGCTACGACGAGTACGTCCAGTCGACCGGCCACGAAGCGCCGGGCATGCGCCAAGATCCATAGGGCTAAGACCTGCCGCACCAACAACAGGTTCGAGATCCACTCCCTCGGGCTCGCGGGTAGCGACTATGGGGCGTCGTCGGTCGGGGGAGGCTTCTTCTTCTGCTTTTTCTTGTGCTTCTTGACCGGTTTGGCCTTTTCGTCGGCGGGCGGTGCAGCCGCCGCTTCGGGAGGCTTCGGCAACGCGGGCGCGATGACGGTCTTGTACTGCGTGCCGACGCCCGGCTCGTCGACGGCGAGCGATTCCTGGAGCGCGATCATCTTCCAATCGCTGCCGGTCTTCTCGAACACCGCGAACACGCGGAGCGGAAGTGGGTCGGTGTCGTCTTCGAACCGGACGACCGGCACGGTCGCCCACGCGAGCTGACCATCGGCGGTCGCTTGCGCGCTGACCTGACCGGCGGCGGTCTCGCGCACGTGCGCATCGTTGCGCTTCTCGAACAGCTTCTTGATCTCGGCCTTGCCGTGCGTGACCTCGCCCGATCCTGGACCGATCACGACGGCATCGCTGCGCTTCGCGAGCTCGTCGCCCCACAGCGCCTGCGCGTTGAGCCCTCGGGTGAGCTTGTCGGCGGCGCCCTTCGCGACCGCGTCGACCTTCGCGACCGCCGCCATGCCGGGCGGCACGACCGCATCCTTCTTGAGGCTCTCGTGCACCGACTTCATCGTCGGCGTGCGCGCGACGGTCGCGGCGCTGACTTGCCAGACGTCGTCGGCGTTCGACAGCACGGCAGTCAATGTCATCGCGGTACCCGAGACATCGACGACATCGAAGGCCCACGCCGAGCGACCACCCGGCGAGGCCACGATCGTCAGCTGGCCGGAGTGCAGGCTCGGCTTCTTCTTCTGATCGACGATCGCCTTGAGCGCGACCAAGGCATCCGCACGCGTCGCGTGCGCATCGGCTTTGCGCGGGCCGTAGACCACCATCGGCTCGGCGAACAGCGTCATCAACCCGTCGGTGTCGGCGTGCGAGATCGAGCCGTAGATCTCCTGGAGCAGGCCCTTCGCATCTTTCTCTGCGGTGCCTTCATCGACCGCTTCTTGCTTCGGCTTCTGGGGCGCGACTTTCCCACCACCGCCACAGGCCGTTAACGCGATCGCGAGAAGCGAGAGCGTGCGCATCAACGCTGCTTTGCAGCGACTCGCTTGGAGTTTGAAGAGGAGTGGTGCGAAGCCGGCGCAGCCAGCAGGCCAGGCGACGTGAGGTCGTCGTTCGCCGGCGCGGCGAGCGTGACCTGCGTAGCTTCGTTGACCACCGTCTGGGTGCTCTGGGTGCTCTGGGTCGTCGGCCCCGTCGCCCGCGGGAAGCGGCGGGGTGCGGGCGCCATCACCGACGTATGCGGGCGGACCGGAGGCGCGCCGGTGTGGACGCGCGTGCGCGGCTTGATCTGCGACGGATCGGTGACCTGCGTGATCGTCGGGACCGGAATCACGGTGCGACCGGCTTGCGTGACCGGCGAGACGATCTGGATCGGGCGCGTCGGCTGCGTGATGCGCGGCAGCGCGGGCACGGCGCTGATCGCGGTCTTGGTACGATCGCTCGTATCCCAGCGATCCGCGATCGGCGGCTTCACGGGTACGGCGACGACCGCGATCGGTGCGGTCTGGCTCTTCGCACGCATACGCAAGGGCGGCGTGGAAACGACGGGCGCGGGGCCCACGGGCGGTGCCGGGCGAAACGCTGGCGTCGCCGCGACCTGCGTCTGTTGCGCAGCCTGGGCTTCGTCGGCCCATTCGGCTTGCACACGAGCACGCGCGACCGCGATCTCCCACTCCCACTCGTCTTCGAGCGGTTCGTCCTTCTCGATCTCGTCGACCCGGATCATCGGCTGGGTCTCGAGCGGAAGCGGCGTCGGCGCGCGCTTGGGTCCGAGCGGCGCCATCGCGAGCACCGGTGACGTGACGGTCGCGACCGGATGCTCGGGCGGATGCTCGGGCGGATTCGGGCGACCCGGAATCGGCGGAGGTACCGCGACCATGCGCATCGATGGCGTAGCCGGAATGGGCGCTGGAATGGCGCTTGGGTTGGCCGTGGCTCGTGGAGTAGCTGGCGGCGACTGCCAGCGAGCGAGCTCCATCGCCGCCAGGTCGCCTTCGCGCCAGCCGACGATCTTGCCGCCGAATCCATCGTCGAGCACCGCAGGACGCGTAGATAGGAGCCGTCCCTCGGGCGTCAGCACGAGTCCGTAGTCGCCGAGCTTCGAGAAGCCCATCCGCCGCAGCAAGCTACCGATCGCCATCCGGAGGTGAATTGCACCCGGCAGGCCAGCACATCGAGCGAGCGCAGCCTGGATTGCCGACCGTGGTGCGCATCGATGTGGGTGGATCCATGCGCTCCGGTCGTACTGATGACTCGAGTACTGGGGCCGGTGCCCCCGATCGGCGCGGGGCCCGTACCACCCAGTGAAAGCCTTGCGCAGGTCCCATCGGTAGAGCGCGGACCGGTCCCTAGTTGCCCTTATATTTCGGCGGTCGACCCTCGGCAAACGCGGCCAGGCCTTCGTCCCGGTCTTCGCTGTAGAGGGTCACCTCGTAACACTCGCGCTCGATGCTCAGCGCCTCGGACAGCTGCTTGCCGTAGCCCCTCTGGATCGCGGATTTGGCCGACATCAGCGATAGCGGCGCGCAACCCGCGAGCTCCGCGAGCATGGCGTCGACCGTGGACCGGAGCTGGTCGCGAGCGACCGCCTGGTGGACCAGCCCGATCTCGGCCGCGCGTGCCGCGGTGATCCGGCGACCTAGCAAGATGAGCTCCTTCGCACGCGCTTCACCGACGAGGCGCGGCAAGCGCTGCGTGCCACCGGCGCCCGGCATGATACCGAGCCGCACTTCGGTGAGCCCGACCTCGGCGCCGTCGACGAGGATCCGGAGGTCGCACGCCATCGCGAGCTCGAGGCCGCCGCCGTACGCCGAGCCATTCATCATGCAGATCGTGGGCTTCCGGATCTCGCCCCACGTCTCGATCGCCGTCGCGATCGCGTTGATATACGGGCCGGCCTCGCTCGCCGGCACGCCCTTGCGCTCCTTGAGATCCGCGCCCGCGCAGAATGCCTTGTCACCCGCACCGGTGAGCACGATCGCGCGCACGCTGTCTTTCTGATCGAGCTCGAGCGCGACGTCGGTCATCCGCGTGTTCACCGCCCGCGACAGCGCATTGCGAACGTCGGGGCGATTGATCGTGACCCACGCGACGCCGGCCTTTTCTTCGACGAGGACCTCAGTCATCCAAGGACGGTAACAGAACTACACGCCGCCACGCTCGGTGTGCCGGCGCTGACGTGCCTGCTTCCCGAGGTGAGCCTTGAGGTACTTCGAGGGCAGCTCGTGACCGACGAACGTGGCCGCACCCCGCGAGGCATCGACGAGCTTGTCGAGATCGATGCCGGTCTTGACGCCCATCGCATGGCACATGGCGACGACATCCTCGGTCGCGAGGTTGCCCGAGGCTCCCGGTGCATACGGACAGCCGCCGAGCCCACCCGCCGACGAATCGATCGTGGAGATGCCGAGCTGTAGGGCGACGACGCAGTTCGCGAGCGCGGTGCCCTGCGTGTCGTGGAAGTGCACGGCGAGCTTGTCGACACCTTGCTTCGCGATGATCCGGCCGAGCACGTCTTCGACCTGCAGCGGGTTCGCGACGCCGATCGTATCGCCGATCGAGATCTGGAACACGCCCATCGCGGCGAGCTTGTCGATCAACGCGACGACGACTTCGGGATCGACATCGCCTTCGTAGGGACAACCGAACGCGGTCGACAGGTACGCGCGAACCTTCAAGCCCGCATCGCGCGCCGGCTGCACGACCTCTTCGAACGCGGCGAGGGTCTCGGCGATCGTCTTGTTGACGTTCTTCTTGTTGTGCGTCTCGGACGCCGACATGAAGACCGCGATCTCTTTCATGCCCGAAGCGAGCGCCGCATCGAGGCCTCGCCGGTTCGGCACGAGTGCACTCATCCGCACGCCGGGCGGTCGCGCGACACCCCGCGCGACTTCTGCCGCGTCGGCGAGCTGCGGGATCCACTTCGGCGACACGAAGCTCGTGATCTCGATCGCGCGAATGCCGGCGGCGACGAGCGCATCGATGAAGCGGATCTTGTCCGCCGTTGGCAGCGTGCGCGCCTCGTTCTGCAGGCCATCGCGCGGCCCGACCTCGTAGATGGTGACCTCCGGTGGGAGCTTCACGAGCTAACTCTAGTCCTGCACGAGGCTGTCGACCAGCGACGGGGTCAGCTCGTCGAGAGAATCGATCACCCGGTGCGCGTGATCCTGCTTCCAACCGCCAAAATTGCCTGCCCGGATGGCCAGCACGTAGCAACCGGCCTCACGACCTGCCGTGATGCCGGCCTCCGAGTCCTCGAGCACGATGGCTTCCGATGGCTCGAGGCCGAGCGCGGTGAGCGCCGCGAGGTAGCCATCGGGCGCAGGCTTACTCCGCGCGACATCTTCGGCAGCGAAGATCACGTCGAATGCGGCATCCGGCCCGAGGTGCGGCAAGACCTGGGTGACTTCCTGGCGCGAGCTGCCGGTGACGAGCGCGCGCTTGTACGCGCCGCGCGTCCAGCGCAGCGTCTCCTTCGCGCCCGGTAACACGGTGATGCCCATCTCGGCGATCACCTCGTCGCGCATGGTCGCGGTCTTCGCGATCATCTCGGCACGCGACCACGCGACCTGCGGATAGCGCGTGATCAGGCTGTCGTAGATCGCGACCCACGACTTGCCGATGATGAAGTCGCGATCGTACTGCTCGATCTCGATGGCGTGCAGGCGCGACAGCGCCCTCGCCATCGCTTCGCCGGTCTCGCGTTCGGAGTCGACGAGCGTGCCGTCGAGGTCGAACAAGAATCCCTTGATCACGGGCGCGTTGTAACACGCACCTTTGTTTCGCGTGTACCCCCGGGTGCAATGGCGTGCACTGTCCCTGTGTCATGCTCGCAACCATGCGCTCGTTGATGTCCGCCACCCTTGCCCTCGCGCTCACCTCCTGCGCGAGCCATGCGACGCGATCGGTCGCGCTCTACGAGAAAGGCGACTACACGGGCGCCGCGCAGGCAGCCGACGACGGCCTGACCTCGCACCCCGACGACGATGCCTTGTGGGGCATGCGCGTGCGCGCAGCCCTCGCGCTCGGTGATGCACCCGGCGTCGCGCGCGCGTACAGCGACTACACCGCGCGCCACGGGGGCGACGATGCCGAGCTGTTGCGCGATCTAGCGGAGGCGACGCTCGAACAAGCGCTGACCTCGCCCTCGGTCAAGCTCAAGATCACGGCGATCGCGGCGGTCGAGGAGCTCCAGATCAACGACCTCGCCGAGAGCGTCGCGCAGGCGATGGGCGACGAGGACGATCGCGTGCAGGCTGCCGCCTCGGTCGCCGTGATCCACGGCTTCGCGCAAGCGCCGCAGGTCGCCTCCGACATGCTGCACAGCGAGAACGTCGAGGCACGCCGGATCGCGCTCGAGGGCGTCGCGAAGAAGATTGGCAAGCTCGCGATCGCCGATATCGAGCGGGGCGCGATCGATCCCGATGCGCGCGTGCGTGCGATCGCGGTGCGCTGGCTCGGTCAATACAAAGATAAGGACGCGGTCGAGGTCTGCACCAAGCGGCTCCATGATCCGGACGAGAACGTGCGTGCGGCGGCCGCGATCGCGCTCGCGAAGATCGGGCTCGGAGATACGCGCGACGTCGCCAAGCGAGCGCTCGCCGACAAGGCGCTCGTGGTCCGGCTCGCCGGCGTCACGGTGCTCGCCATGGAGAAGGCCGACGGGTTGCTGGTCGAGCTCACCAATGATGCGAACCCGATGGTCGCGCTCGAAGCCGCGATCGCGGTCAAAGCTGCGCATCCCGAGCTCGCGCAGAAGGCGGTCGCGAAGGCGATCACTTCCGAGGATTGGACCGTGCGCGCGGGCGCAGGAAACTCGCTCGCTCGCGCGCTGGATAAGGAGGGCGTGATCGCGCTCGGCAAGCCGCTCTCGGCCGACAAAGAGCTCGGCGTTCGGCTCGCGGCCGCGCGCGCACTCGTCCACGCGGGTGATGTCGCGGATGCGACGCCCGTGTTCTCCGCGGCCCTCGGCAGCGAGCACGCGATCGATGCCGCGGCCGATCTCGGCGCGCTCGGCGATGCCCGCGGGCTCGAAGCGCTCGCTGGCTTCGTGCGCGATCCGAAACGCACCGCCGAGCAACGCGCGGCCGCCGCGACCGCGCATCGCGTCGCGCATCACGTGACCGCGGGGCTCGTCGCCGCGCTCGCGGACTCGAGCGGGTTGGTTCGGGTCCAGGCGGCGGCCACGCTCGACGCGCTCGCCCACTGACGGATCGCCGCAGGATCTGCGCGATCATCGGCTCCGGCGGTAACACGCCTGTAACCACCCTGATCGCTAGTTGTTACAACGTGACTGCCGATGCGGAACCTCGTTCGTCTCGGCGTGATAGCCGGCCTCTTGGTCGGCGCGACGCGACCCGCACTCGCAGTCCCTGATTGCGGCACCCTGCCGAATCCGATCTACCTCCAGGTCGGCGACACGCAGGTCAATTTGCTCAAGGCGCTCGGTCGCAAGCTGCGCGACAACACGGCCAAGCCGATCACGCTGGTCTGGGCGAGCACCGGCTCGTGCACGAACATCGCGACGACCTACGGTCACACGCAGATCGCGAGCACGCTCGTGATGTCGTACGCGCCTTCGATCGCGGAGAACCCGACCTTCGTCACCAGCAACACCGCGCCGACGTGCGCGTACACGATGCAGGTCTACGTCGACATCGGAAATTCGGCGCTGTTCAACAGCGCGTGCACCGACGCGGCACCGCCAGCGAACGTCAACCTCACGATCGGGCCGCGTCAGGGCTACGTGCTCGCGATGCCGAAGGGCACCGACCAGACCGCGATCACCGCCGAGGAGGCGTACTTCGTGTTCGGCTTCGGCCCGACGCTCCTCCAGGCGATGGGCGCGGCGATCGCGCCGTGGACCGACGAGGCGCAGCTCTCGATCCGCACCACCACGAAGAGCACGTTGCTCGCGTGGGCGGCGAACATCACGGTGCCTGCCGCGAAGTGGCACGGCGTGAAGAACGATGCCTCGACGATGGTCGTCGCGGCGCTGACCGGCTCGTCGAATCCCTCCGCCGCGATCGGCATTCTCGGCAGCGAGGTCTACGACGGCCTGCGCGGCTCGCTCACCGTGCTCGCGTTTCGCGCGTTCGAGCAGTACGCTGCGTACTACCCGGACTCGACGGCGACGTCGCGCGACAAGAAGAACCTCCGCGACGGTCACTACACCGTGTGGTCGCCGACGATCTGGATGGACTACGTCACGAACGGCGCCCCCGACAACCCCGACGCGCGCTACGTGATCGATCTGATCGCGGGTCACGAGGTCACGCCGGCACCAAACTTCGACGCGAACGTCGTGGTCGCCAGCGTCGGGCTCACGCCCGATTGTGCGATGCGTGTGCAGCGCTCCTTCGAAGGCGGGCCGCTCTCGCTGTACAAGCCGCCCACGAGCTGCACCTGCAAGTTCGAAGCGACCGTCGATGCCTCGAGCTGCGCGACGTGCTCGGCCGGCGCGACCTGCGCCACCGGCGTCTGCCGCAACGGTTACTGCGAGGAGTTCTAGGATGCGCGCGCTGATTTTTTCGACCCTGATGCTCGCGTTCGATCCCGCTTGCAGCGACGATGCGAACACGTCTCCAAAGAGGGACGCTGGCGTCGGCATCGACGCCCCGACTGGCGTCGACGCCAACTGCTTCACCAATCCCCAGACCCACGAAGAGATCATCAACGCGTGTACGTCCGCGCAGAAGATCTACAAGTCGACCACGCTGCCGCTGCTCGACGCACATGGTGCGTTGCCGGCCTTGCCGTAACGCTGCTCTGCGCGACGGCGGGCGCCGAGCCAGGCGACGCGCCGGACATCCACGTCACGCATCGGCCGACCGTCACGACGTCGGGATGGACGACCGTGCTCGACGCGTTCGTCCAGATCGATGCGGTGCCCTACAGCCAGCACTCGCTCGACGAGGTCGATCCTGCGGGGACCGGCACGTCACTGAACGAGGAGAGCTTCGCGGTCCGCCGCGGCTACTTCCGGATCGAGGCGAAGCGCGAGAACTACTTCGCGGAGCTCGAGCTCGACGGCAATACCGTCAAGGGCCCGGTCGCGCGGATCGTGACGAGCCAGGTCGGGTGGCGCTATCCCGACGACGAGGGCAACACGCTGGTGCGCGCGCGTGCGGGGTTGATGCTGATCCCGTTCGGCGCGCTGGTCCCGACCAACGCGCGCGATCGCTACTTCATGGAGCAGCCGACGTTCTTGCGCGCGCTGTTCCCCGGCGATGTCGATGCGGGCGCGAACGTCGACGGGGCGTACGGGCTCGTGCGCTACTCGGTCTCGGCGATGAACGGTGCGCCGATCGGCGATGCGCAGTGGGCCGGCCGCGATCCGAGCTCGAGCTACGACCTGATGGGGCGGCTCGGCACCGACCTGGCGCTGCCGCATCACGGGAGGTTCGTCGCCGGCATCTCGGTCGTGACCGGGCGCGGCCTGCACCCGGGCACGCCACCGACGAAAGATGCATTGCAGTGGGTCGACGAGAATCAGGACGGCATCATCCAGGTCACCGAGCTCGTCGACGTACCGGGCCGCGCGGCGATCCCGTCGCAGGCGTTCTCGCACGATGCGATCGATCTCGATGCGACGGTGCACTGGTGCCTCGCATCGCTCGGCCACGGCCAGCTCCAGTTCGAGGGCGCGATCGCGAAGAACCTCGATCGCGGCGTGGTCTACGCGGACCCGATCACGCGCTCGCGCGATGTTCGCGAGCTCGGCTTCTCGCTCGCGCTCGAACAGGATCTCGGACCGTCCGCGCTCGCCGGCATTCGCTACGATCGCTACGACGCAGATCGCGATGCGGTCGAGCAAGCCGGCGTCGCGACCGTGTACACGCACGAGGTGTTCTCGACGCTGTCTGTCATGGCCTCGGCGCGGTTTCACACCGCGCGACTGATCGGCCAGTACGATCACGCGACGAACCCGTTCGGTCGCGCCGACAACGGCGAGCCGACCACGCTGCGCGCCGACAAGCTGACGTTTCGCGCACAGGTGGAGTTCTGATGCGCCCGAGAGGCTCGTGGTGGTTGCTCGCGCTGGGCGCGCTGGGGGTCGGGTGCGACGCCGCGACGAACGAGCTCGGCTACGGCAACGCGCTCGTGATCGCCGAGGCGCAGTTCCGTCCGGGTGGCTTTCCGTCGCCGACCGGCGGTCCCGACACCGTGCAGGTCGAAGGCGCGGCCTCGACGACGATCGGTACGTTTCGCGCGCGCCTCCACGCGGTGCTCGCACCGGATGCCCAGGGCGCGATCATCGGCCTCCAGGGTGCCGCCGGCACATGGATCATCGCGGCCGGTCTGCCAGACTTCGACACGCCGGGACAGCCCTCGGCGACCGCGACCTACGGCTTCGATCCGAGCGTGGTGCCCGGGCCGCAGACGATCCTGCTCGCCGCGACCGATGCCGCTGGTCGCATCGGCATGGCGAGCCCGTTCGATGTCGTCGCGGGAGCAGCCCCGGTGCCCGAGGGCGACCTCGTGGTCGGGCTCGCGTGGGAATCGACCGCCGATCTCGATCTCCACGTCGTCGATCCACGCGGCGGTGAAGCGTGGAGCGACAAGCCGAACACGTCGCCAGCGCCGCAGCCCGGCGTGCCGGTCGATCCGTCGGCGTACCTCACCGGCGGCATCCTCGATCACGACGGCAACGCGAATTGTCATCTCGACAATCCAGCGAACGAGCACGTGATCTGGAAGACCCGTGCGGGCACGAACGGCGACGTTGCACCCGTGATTCCAGCGGGCACGTACACCGTACGTGTCGACGCGCGCTCGCTGTGCAAGGACGCGGCAGCGGCGTGGTACGTCGAGGTCTACGCACGAGGCGTGCTGCTTGCCGCGTCACGTGGTGAAGCGACACCCGAGGATGTTCGCGACGATCACCGCGCAGGCGCCGGCGTCACGGCGCTGACGTTCAGCCGCCCGTGAAACTCGGCTCGCTCTCCGCAGCGGCGGCGATCGTGCTGGCCACGGCGACTACCGCGTACGCCGACACCGCGATCCACGGCCTCGTGATCGATCGCGCGACGCACCAGCCCGTCGGTGGAGCGCTCGTCCAGCTCGCCGGCGAGCTCGCCGCGACGAGCGACGACGGTACGTTCGATCTGGTCGTGCGCGATGGCACGTACACGCTCGACATCACCGCCGATTGGCTCGTGCCGACGAAGCGGCGCGTCGTCGCGAACGGTACCGCGCTCGTGCTCGCGATCGAGGTCACGCCGCGCGACCGCGCGGGCGAGCAGATCGAGATCACCGAGCTCGCGCCGAGTGCGCTCGGCGAGGTCATCGTCGACGCGAGCTTCGCGCGCTCGGTTCCCGGCGGCGGAGATGCCGCGAAGATCGTACAGTCGCTGCCCGCGGTCGCGCGGCCCGCAGCGGGCTCGACCGAGATCGTGGTGTGGGGTGCGGCGCCGAGCGAGACCCGGATCTTCGTCGAGGGTGTGCCCGTGCCCGCGCTCTATCACCTCGGGGGATATCGATCCGCGGTCGGCAACGATCTGATCGGCGATATCCACCTCGCGCCCGCCGCCTTCGGGATCGATCGCGGGGGCGCGATCGGGGGCGTGATCGATCTCGATCTTGGCGATCCGGCGAAGGCACCCGCGTGGCGCGTGCAAGCCGATGTGCTCGACGGGAGCGTCGAGGGCAAGACCACGCTCGGCGGCGCGACGATCGCCGCAGCGATCCGCCAGAGCTGGCTCGATCAGGCGATCGGCCTGATCGAGGATCCGCACAGGCTCGCGCCGAACGCGCCGTTGCCGCGCTGGAGCGATGGCCAGATCGTCATGCGCGCACCGCTCGCCGATCACCTCGTGCTCTCCGCGTGGGTGATCGGTTCGCTCGATTCGCTCGATCGCACGCTGACCTCGACCGATCCGGCGACGCAGACCTCCGAACAAACCGATCAGCACACGATCCGCGGTGAGCTCGCGCTGCGCCGCGATCGCAGCGATGGCTTCGATCGCGCTGCCCTGTGGTTCGGCCGCGATCACGCGAGCGACGCCCTCGCGGTCGGGCTCGTCACCGCCGACCAGCGCACCGATAGCTGGGTCGGTGGTGCACGCGCGGTCCAGACCCGAACGCTCGGTCACCGCTTCGCGCTCGCGATCGGGGCCGACCTCGATAGCGAGCTCGCCGCGCTGCACCGCCGCGGCTCGCTCACGATCCCCGCGCGCGAGGGTGACCTGTCGATCTTCGGCCAGCCTCCGGGCGACGACGTCGCCGCAGATTCCTGGCATTCGTCGACGGTCGATGCGGCGGGACATGTCGGGGTCGATGGCTCGTTTGGCCCTGTCACGGCGACCGCCGGCGTGCGCCTCGATGCGTGGCTACTCACCGCGAGCCGGCTCACGCCACGCGTCGGTTCCACGATCGATGTCGGCAGCCAGGACACCCAGCTCACCGAAGACCCACGGGGCTCGATCAAGCTGCGGGTCAGCGACGATCTCGATCTCCGTGGCGACGCCGGCCGCTATCACCAGGCCCGCGCTGCGAGCGACACGAGCGCGGTGTTCGGCACGCCCGACCTCGGCCTCGAGCGCGCGTGGCACGTGATCGCGGGCGGTCAGTGGCGCCACGCGCCGTTCGCGCTCGAAGCCGCGGGCTACGCGCGCTGGCTCGATAACCTCGTCGCGCGCGACCTCGCGGTGACGCCGGCCCTCGCGCACGCGCTCACGCAAGACGGTATCGGTAACGTGCTCGGCATGCAGCTCACGGCGCGCGTGATCGGCTGGCACGGGCTCTCCGGCTGGCTCAGCTACAACCTGTCGCGCAGCCGCCGCAAGGATGCGGCCGATCAACCGTGGCGCTACTTCGATCACGATCAGACGCACGGCCTGATCGCGGTCGCCGGCTGGGAGTACGGCCCGTGGACGCTCGGTGCGCGCCTGCGGTTCGCGACGGGCGAGCCGCGCACCGAGGTCATCGGCGCCTTCTTCGACAGCCGCACCGGGCGCTACGAACCGATCCGCGGCTCGCACGACGGCACCCGCCTGCCCGCCTTTTTCGCCGCCGATCTGCGCGGCGAGCGCCGCGTGCCGCTCGGCTCGATCCATGGCGCCGTCTATCTCGAGGTCCAGAACCTCACGAACCGCTCGAATGCCGAGGAGCTGATCTACAGCGCCGACTTCGCCCAGCAGGGCTATCTCGCCAGCCTACCGCTGCTCGCGATCGCGGGCCTGAGGATCGAACAATGAAGAAACGCGCCGCGTTGATCGGTTGCATCGTTGGTTGCAACGGTGCGCTCGATCAACGCCTCGCGATCGTCGACGAGCCGCGCGTGCTCGCGATCACGACCGAGCCACCCGAAGTCACACCCGGCGCCTCGGTCACGCTGACCGCGCTCCTCGCCGGACCCGAAGGCCCGCTCGCGGCGTTGCCGGCGTGGTCGCTCTGCACCGCACCGAAGCCACCGACCGAGGACAACGCCGTCGCCGACGGATGTCTCGCCGACGCGGTCACCGAACTCGGTACCGCGGTCACGCTCGCGGCCACCATCCCGAGCGATGCGTGCCGCACGTACGGTCCCGATGTCGCCACCAGCGGGTTTCGCCCGCGCGATCCGGATGGCACCGGCGGCTATTACCAACCGGTCCGCGCGGCGGTGCCGATGGTGGATCTCGCGTTCGGGTTCGCGCGCATCACCTGCAACCTCGCGAATGCCTCCGGCGACGTCGCGCAAGCGTACAAGACGATGTACGTCGCGAACACGAACCCGTCCCTCACCGGCCTTTCGATCGATGGGGTCACCGTCGATCCGACCACGAGGGTCACGGCGGATCACGACGTCACCCTCACCACGGGTTGGCCCGCCGGATCCGTCGAAGTGTTCCTGGATTTCGATCGGGAGACGATGCAGCTCGTGACGCGCCCCGAAGCGATGCGGGTCTCGTGGTTCGCCACCGGCGGCGACCTCGCGGTCGATGCGAGCGCGGTCGCCGAGGGCGATCCGACGAGCACCGTCTCCACGACCTGGCACACCCCCTCGCAACCAGGTCCCGCGTGGATCTGGTTGGTGCTACGCGATAGCCGCGGTGGCCTCGCCACGGCGACGTTCGCGATTGCGGTCCAGTAGAGGCTGTAAGCGCGACCCGCTTCCGGCGTTCAACAGGCATGAAGCGACTAGCGTTGATCGCGTGTTTGTTGGCGGGATGTGGCGCAGCAAAGATGGCTTCGAGCGCGATGCCTTCGGCAGCGCCGCAAGCAACAGCGATGACACCGCCGCCACCGCTCGAGCGCTCGGTGTTCTCACGCGATCCGAACGGCCAGCTCTCGGAGGAGATGCTGCAGAAGATCCTCGCATCGCCGATCGAGCTCGACCTGCCCTCGCGCGTCGGCGTGTTGCCGATCGTCACCGCGACCGACTGGCGGGGACCGAGCCCGGACTTCGAGCGCGTGCCCGCGGGTCAGTCCCAGCTCGTTCGCACGCTTCGCAAGGACGCCGCGTTCTCGCTCGTCACCGAGATGATGCCGATTCCCTCCGGCGCCCTCGGCATGGAAGCCCTGCGCGAAGCCGCGGGCCGCTATCGCTTGCGTTACGTCGTGCTCTATCGCGAGGTCCTCGCCTCGAAACACCATGCTAATCCATGGGCGATCGGCTACGCGACCGTCGTCGGTGCGTTGTTTCTTCCCGGCCAATTGCAGGAGGTCTACGGCTACATCGAAGCAACGATGTTCGACGTCAAGACCGGCCTTTTGATGTTCACCACCCGGCGCGCGATCACCGCCGAGCAACACGAGAACGAGTGGGGCACCGACGAGAAGCTCGAGCGACTTGCCGCGAACACGGTCTCGAAGTTCGCACCCGACCTCGGCACCGACTTCCTGGTCGACGTCCGCCGGTTCGCGAACGCGGCGGTCGCAGAGCATACGAAGCACGGTCGCTCGCCCGACGAGCTCGTCGCGGTGCCGCCGATGACACCGAAGCTCGCGAACTAGATTAGATCGTGCCGAGCAGCACGAGCTCTGCGATGACCGAGACCACGAACCACACGCCGTGACAACGGCGGACGCGGCGGCTGTAGTCGCGCTAGCGACGGTGGTCGCGAACCTGGCCGCCAGCGGGAGGCGCAGCGTGCACATCCCAGCGACCTTCGGTCCACACCCAGCGATTAGCGCGCAGCTCCCACGAGCCCGCGATCCAGATCTGGTTCGCGCGCTCGCGCTCCCAGTGACCATCGACCCATGCCCACTGGCCGCCCTTCCAATCCCAGCGACCCGAGACCCACACGAAGCCCGCGCGCCCGGCCTGGCTCTCGACGCGCAGCGGCGGCGGTGCGGCGTTCGGATATTCCGACGTCGACGAGGTCGTGACGCTCACGCCACCTTCGGTGTGCGTGTTCGTCGTGGTGGTCTGCGTGTAGCCCGGATCGACGGGACGACGCGGACCGGTCTCACCGACCGAGACGCCACCTTGCGCCATCGGCGGCGGCGGTGCCGAATTGGACGTGGTCCACGTGCCGTCGATCCACTCCCAGCGATTGCCACGACGCTCCCAGCGACCCTCGTTCCAGGCGTAACCCGAGCGCTCGCGCTCCCAGTGACCATCGACCCAAGCCCACTGGCCGTTGCTCCAGTTCCAGCGACCCTTGACGAACAGGAAGCCCGGGCGCGAGCCAAACGTCTCGACGCGCGGCGGCGGCGGATCTTGATAGACGACGCCAGTGGTCTCCGTGCCCATCGTAGCCGAGCCGCTTGCGACGCAAGCACTGGTGGCGAGGGCGATACCGAACATGGTGACGAGGATGCGTGAACGCAGCATGCGAATTGATTCTCCGGGCTTACAGTTGGTTAGGGGATGAATGTGCCAGATCTGCCCCACCGATGGGGGTCCGAGCGCACAGTGCGTGCGTGACGAAGCTCGCATGGATCTTGGTGGTGATGGCGGCCTGCGGCAGCGCCAATCATGCGGCATCGGACGCGAGCGTCGACGCGGCGTTGCCCGATGCCCCACCACGGGTCGTCCCCGTGTTTCGCAACGCCGTCGATCTGCCCGACGCGCAGCTCGCGGATCAAGCGCTCGTGATCCTCGGCGCGACCGGCGCGCAGAACACCTCGTGCAACAACTGCCACGGCATGACGCGCCAGCACCTGCGCTACTGGCGCGCGCTCGGCGATACCGCGATGACCACCTGCCTCACCGATCTCGCGGTGACGACGCAGGCGTCCGCCGTCCACATGATCGATTGCCTGCGCACGATGCCGGAGCTGTCGACCTCGGCGTTCGCACCACAAAACCTCGGCATCTACGCGACCGCCGCGCGGCTCGATTGGTTCGACTACGTGTTCTACAAGGCGTACGGCGCGGATGCGGCGACCGAGAAGGCGAACTTCCTCGCGATGGCAGCGATGCCGCACGGCGATGCGGTGCCGCCGGTGACGCAAGCGCAGTTCGACATCGTCGCCGAGTGGACGATGCGCGGCCAGCCGATGCTCGATAACTTCTTGCCGCAAGACAACGCACCGACCGAGTGCACCGCCGGCATCTCTGCGGACGTGGCCACGCACACCGCCGCGCTGAAGACGACCGGGTGGCGCGCGATCAATCGCGATGCCGCGATGGCGATGTTCGATTGTGGCACCGCCACCGATCCCAAGCAGTGCCTGACCAACCAGCCGCTGATCACCGATCAAGCGTTCGCGACCGGATGGGCCGTGCCCGGCGCGGGCTCGCTGCGCCTGCTCGACACGATCACGTATCAATCGTCGTACTGGAGCCGGAGCTCGCCGGATGGACGCTTCATCGGCCACGGCGTGCGCAACACCCACACCTCGAACATCACCGATCTCGAGCGCGCGGCGACGCACATCTCGGTCGCGGCGCTCTACGACCCGGGCTTCTTCCCCGACAACAGCGGCTTCGTGTTCCAGGGCGGCACCACGAACACGTGCCCGATCAGCGTGCTGACCGCGAATCCGAGCTCGATCTCGATGACCGAATCGGGCTGCGCACAGGCCGACGATATCGGCCTCTACCAGCATGTCGGCAAGGGCCTGAACGGCGGCGACTACTTCACGATCGATAGCCAG
Organism: Kofleriaceae bacterium; assembly: GCA_043780895.1. Lineage (GTDB taxonomy): Bacteria > Myxococcota_A > Polyangia > Haliangiales > Haliangiaceae > JABFXX01. Next base: position 46,246 of record JAYWCI010000289.1, read on the forward strand.
TTCGTCTCCGACGACGGTGGCCATCAAGCTACGCTCAAGAATCCGGACGCGTTCTTCAGCGGCACGGCGAAGGCGTACTTCAACCCGTTCGTGCTGACGAACCACACGTACGTCCACGGCACGCAGGTCTCGATCAACCAGGCGTATGAAGGCGACTCGGTGCTCTCGCCGTCCGCGACGCTCGAGCTCACGCGGGTGTCGGATCCGAACAGCAAGCAGATCGGTTACGTGCTCCACCAGATCACCGCCACGCTCGCCAACAACGTCTACTCGGTCCAGGCGCCCGAGATCGCGCGCTACTGCCTCTCGGGCGGCAAGCCCGGGTTCTCGTACGACGAGCGCTGGGTCGTCTATCACCACTACGTGACCGCCGCCGATGCGGTCTCGCTCGGCTTCACGAGCGCGAGCGATCCAGGCTTCACGCCGTACCTCACGAAGGGCGCCGCGAACATCTACCTGATGGATCTCGCGACGGGAGTGCCGAAGCGGATCACGAACATGCAGCCCGGTCAGTACGCGCTGATGCCGCACTTTCGCAGCGACGGGTGGATCTACGCCGACGTGCGCGATGACAACGCGACGAAGGAATACTTCATCGCGAGCGACGCCGCGCTCGTCGCCGAATGACGCGAGTAGCGGCTACTTCTCGAACTTGAAGCGCCACAGCCCGAGCATCGTGAACAGGGCCGAAAACCCGACGAGCGCGATCAGCTGCGGCGCGATCTGCGCGACGCCCGTGCCCTCGCGGATCAGCACGTCGTAGTAGCCGTCGAGCGCCCACGATTGCGGCACCGCGTTGCCGATCTGCTTCATGAACGCGGGCATGAACATGCGCGGGAACATGCAGCCACCGAGGAGCCCCATCACGAGCACGATCACCGGCACGGTGCTGCCGATCTGGCGCTCGGTGCCGCCGAACGACGACACCAGGAACCCGAACGTCACCGAGCACAACGACAGAGCGATCGAGATCAGGACGAGCGCCCCGATGCTGCCCGCGATCTTCATGCCGAACACGCCGACGCCGAGCCCGAACAAGAACGTCAGCTGGACGAGGGAGATCAACAAATACGGCACGAGCTTGCCGATCAGCGCCTGCCAGCGCGGCACCGGCGCCGCGAGCATCCGCTTCCACACCCCGGTGTGGCGCTCGTGCGCGAACGTGATCGCGACGGCGAGCGACAAGAAGAAGGCGAACAGCACCGCGTTGCCGGGCACCGTGACCTGAAACGTCGAGATGTTCTCGAGCGGGTGCAAGATGCCCGGTGGCGTCCTCGGTTGCACGAGCGGCCTGGGCGCTCCGTTGGTCGGGACTGGCGAGAGACTACGCATCACCACGCCGGTCAACGCACCTTCGAGCGGTGCCCGGACCTGGATCGACGCGCCTTCGTCGATCGCGAGCTCGATCGGATGGTCGGGGCTCAAGCCCACCGGGATGATCAGGCCGGCGACGAGCCGGTCGTGGGCGACCGCGGCGCGCAGCTCGTCGGCCGACGCGAACCGCTGGGCCACGAAGCCGGGCGTCTCGTTCAAGGCCTTCTCGATCGCGGCGCCGCGCGCATCGTCGGCGCCGTGCGTGATGCCGATCTTCTGCGGTTCGTCCGCGTCGGGGCCGAACTTGAACATCGAGCCGAACACGACCATGAACACGACGGGCAGAGCGAACAGGCTGAGCAAGCGCCCGCGATCGCGCATCAGCAACCAGCCCTCTTTGCGAATCGAGGCGCCGATCACGCGACGTCTCGCAAGGCTTTGCCGGTCAACGCGAGGAACGCCGTCTCGAGGCTCGCATGCCGCGATTCGATCCGCGCGATCGTCACCCCACTCGCCTCGATCGCCGCGATCACCGGTGCGAGGCCTGCGGTCGGCTCGACGCGCAGCACGCTGTGCTCCCGCGTCACCGTTGCATGCGCCTTCGCGGCGGTTTCTGCCGCATCGACATCACCGGCGATCTCGATCTCGATGCCCTTGCCAGCATACTTCGCGACGAGCTCGGAGATCGTGCCCAGGGCCGCGATCGCGCCGCCATCCATGATCGCGACCCGATCACACAGCGCTTCGACCTCCTCCATGTAATGGCTCGTGTAGATCACGGTCATCCCGCTCGCGCGCAGCGCGCGCACGGTCTCGAAGATATGGTTGCGGCTCTGCGGATCGACGCCCACGGTCGGCTCGTCGAGCACCAGCAATTCCGGTTTGTGGACCAAGCCCGCGGCGATGTTGAGCCGGCGCTGCATGCCGCCCGAGTAGGTCTTCACGACATCGGTCGCGCGATCGCCGAGGCCGACCACGCCCAAGACCCACGTCACGCGCTCGACGGCGAGCGCACCGTGAATCCCGTAGAGCGCCGCGAAGTAGGTCAGGTTCTGGGTCGCCGACAGCTCTTCATAGAGCGCGAGATCCTGCGGCACGTAGCCGAGCTTGGCCTTCGCGATGCGCGGCTGCTTCGCGAGGTCGGTGCCGCTGACCACGACCCGCCCTCTCGTCGGCGTGACGACGCCACACGCCATCGAGATCGTGGTCGTCTTGCCGGCACCGTTCGGTCCCAACAGGCCGAGGATCTCGCCTTTCTTGACGACCAGATCCAGCGCCTTGACCGCCGTCCGGTCGCCGTAGTCCTTGCCCAACCCCGTGAGCTCGAGCATCGACATGGCAGCGACCATACGCCATCCTCGGCGCATGCGCGTCATCGCCATTCCCTGCCTCAGCGATAACTTTGCGTACCTCGTGATCAGCGGCACGCGTGCCGCGGTCGTCGATCCTTCCGAAGCCGCGCCGATCGAGGCCGCGCTCGCGAAGGAGGGCGTCACGCTCGCCGCGATCTGGTGCACGCATCATCACTGGGATCACACCGGTGGGGTCCGCGAGCTCGTCGACAAGCACCCCGGGATCGAGGTCGTGATCAGCACGATCGATGCGGAGAAGCTCGAGCCCGAGACCCGGCGCTGCATCACGAAGCTCGTCGGCGATGGAGACCTCGTCGCGCTCGACAACGTGAAGGCCCACGTGATCCTCAATCCGGGCCACACGCTCGGTGCGATCAGCTTTCACATCGAGGACCCCGGTGCCGTGTTCACCGGCGATACCCTGTTCGCTGCCGGTTGCGGCCGCGTGTTCGAAGGCGATCCCGCGATGATGCACGCGTCGCTCGAAAAGCTCGCGTCGCTCCCACCGGAGACCCTGGTCTACTTCGGCCACGAGTACACCGCCGCGAACCTCGCGTTCGCGATCGCCGCAGAGCCGAACAACTACAAGATCAAGAGCCGGATCGCAGCGCTCGCCACGCCGTCCACGCCCTCGACGATCAAGCTCGAGCGCGACACCAATCCCTTCTTGCGCGCGACCAGCGCCGACGAGTTTGCCAAGCGCCGTGAGTGGAAAAATAACTTCAAATAGTCGTATCAGATCTGCGGCTTCATCATCGAGTTGTTCGCGCATCGTCGTCGCACCCCCAAGTTGGGTGAAGAGCGACGCGCGAGCGTGACCACGAATCTCGGCCCGGGTGACCACGCGATCCTGGTGCTTGAACAACCAGCGCACGAGGCCGACCTCGCGCGGGTCAGCGTGCTGCGCTGATCGCCGCGCACGACGACCATGCGCGCCAGATCGATCGTCACGCCATCGACCACGACTTCATCGAGCGATTCGGTGGCCGGCGCGCGCCGCCCGAGCGCCCTCACCCGGGCCAGCAGCTCGCGCGCTGAGAACGGCTTGGTGACGTAGTCGTCCGCGCCCTCCGAGAGCCCGCGCACCTTGTCGTCCTCGAACCCCATGGCGGTTAGCATCAGGATCGGCAGCCCCGGACGTGCCGCACGCAAACGGCGACAAACCTCGGTCCCGTCGAGCCGCGGCAGCATCAGATCGAGCACGACCGGGTCGAGGGCCTCCGCGAGCCGGTAGCGACGCCGGCAATGCCATCTCCGACGGCCGTGACGGTGTGACCGTCGCCGCGCAGGAGGTCTGAAATACCTTCGCGCAAGCTCGGTTCATCTTCGACCACCAGGACGCGCAGCTCATATTGTCACGTGGTCACCCCGCGGCGTGTAAGCCGTCTGTAAGGCGGTTATGATGTCCGGGATGCTTCGGGGTCTCGCCGCGCTACTCGTCCTGGTCACACCTGCCGTCGCGGCGGCCGATGATTCGGCTGATTCGACCCAGCTCGGTGCCTTCTTCGGTCCACGAATCTTCAGCCAGCACTCGGCGCTCGGCTACATCGATGGCGAGAAGGCCCATCCGATGCTCGAGAACGGCGTCGCCTTTGGCGCGCGCGTCGCGAAGAATTTCGGCATCTCGTGGTTCTTCCCCGAGCTCGAATTCGCGTTCAGCTCGACCAAGTCGACCACACCGATGGATGCGATCCAGGCCGATATCTTCTGGCTCGATCCGCGCGTCCAGTTTCGGTTCGAGCTCATGCCGGGCCGACGCGTCCAGCCGTTCCTCGTGATCGGTGGCGGAGTCCCCGTCGCGCTGTCCTCGAAGCGGCAGAGCCTCAACTCCGGCGTGATCGGCGAGGGCTATCTCGGTGCCGGTGGCCGGATCAATACCGACAAGGGTTTCTCGTTCCGGCTCGATGCGCGGTTCGCGATCATCCCCGGGGAGAACCCGCCGATCCTCGGCTACGAGGCCGAGTTCAACATCGGCATCGACTTCCATCTCGGCGAGAAGCACGCGCGCTCGTCGACCGAGGTGATCGCGAATGCACCGCCGCCCGATCGCGATGGCGATGGCATCCCCGACGCGAAGGATCAGTGCCCGGATCGGCCCGAGGACTTCGATGGCTTCGAGGACGAGGATGGCTGCCCGGATATCGATAACGATGGCGATCACGTCCTCGATATCGCCGACAAGTGCCCGATGCAGCCCGAGACCATGAACGGCTTCGAGGACGATGACGGTTGTCCCGATACCGTCCCGCCCGATGTCGAGCAGCTCAAGGGCACGATCGAAGGCCTGCTCTACGCCGAAGGCGAGACCGCGGTGCGAGACTCGGCGCAGCCGTCGATCGCCAAGATCGCCAAGATCATGGCGGACCATCCGTCGATCAAGGTCGTGCTCGTCGGTCATACCGATGATCGCGAGGCCAAGGCATTCACGACTCCGCCCGAGCAGGGCCAGCCGGCGCCGGATCTCGATTCGATCGCGACCCAGCTCGCGCACGGTCGCGCCGAAGCCGTGCGTCAGGCGCTCGTCGCAGCGGGCGTGTCCGCGGGCCGGATCGTCGTCGATGGTGTCGGTGCCGAAGATCCGGTCTCCGACAACAACACGGCAAAGGGTCGCCTCGCGAACCGCCGCGTCGAGATCAAGCTGATGATCCCGCGCTGAGTCTCGGTTCGTAAGCGCAGGCGAGGAGAGCGCCGACGCGCGCGCGTTCGCCGCTAGCTACTTTTTGCGACCGAACAGGCCGCGCTTCTCGGCCTTCACGTCTTCGCCGAGATCCGTCGCGAGCTCGCGCAGCAGGTCTTGCTGCTTCGGGCTGAGCTTCTTCGGAATCTCGACCTTCCACTGGATCACTTGATCGCCACGGCCGCCCCCACCGATGCGCGGGATGCCTTGGCCACGGCGGACGGTGACATCGTTCGGCTGCGTGCCGGGCTTGAGCTCGACCGTCGCCGAGGCCGTCACGTTCTCGTCGAGCGTGTGGACTTCGACTTCACCGCCGAGCGCGGCCTTGACGAAGCTGATCGGAATCTCGGTGACGACGTCGGCTTCGTCGCGCTTGAACCGCCCGTCGCCCTGGACGTGGAGCACGACGTACAGATGACCGGTGGTGCCACCCGGTGCGGTCTCGCCTTTGCCTGCGAGGCGCAAGGTCTGGCCATCGTCGACGCCCGCCGGCACGGTGACCGATAGCGTCGAGGTCTCGGGCTGAACCCCGCGACCTCGACAATCAGCGCACGCTTCTTTGATCTGCTTGCCGGCGCCGCGACAGTGCGGGCACGTGGATTGGACCATGAAGAAGCCCTGCGAATGCACGACCTGGCCTTTGCCCTGACAGGTCTTGCAGACCTCGGGCTTGGTGCCGGCGGCAGCGCCGGAGCCCTGGCACCCCGTGCACGGGATATCGCGCGAGACTTTGACCTCTTTGGTCACGCCCCAGACGGCCTCGGGAAAGGCGAGCTCGAGATCGATGCGAAGGTCGGCGCCGCGTGGTTGGCGACGACCGCCCTGCCCGCCACGACCGCCGAAGAAATCGCCGAACAGATCGCCGAACGCCGAGAACACGTCCTCGACATTCTGCGGACCGCCCTGGCCACGACCACGCAGGCCCTCGAAGCCGTAGCGGTCGTACGCCGCGCGCTGATCGTCATCCGACAAGATCTGGTACGCGTTCGCGCACTCCTTGAACTTGTCCTCGGCGGACTTGTCGTCGGGGTTCTTGTCCGGATGGAACTCTTGCGCGAGCTTCCGATAGGCTTTTTTAAGATCGGGCTGGCTCGCGCCCTTCTCGACCTGGAGTACTTCGTAGAGATCACGCATCGTCGAAGATTTTCAAGGCTTTGGGTAATGCGGCCAGCGCCAGCTGTCAAGGTATCCGGCTGGGCAGTGACAGCCCCGGCCAATCTGGCAGCCACGCTGGCTCTGGGTGCCCCGTCCCTCACGATGCGACAAACCGCGCCAAACGGCTGTTCAAGGCCGCGGCTGCAAGCGTCCGGCCGTGGGAGGCCTGCGATCCGCGCGTCTACGAGGCGCAATGGAGCGCCGTCGCCGAGGTCAAGAACGGCTACGTGTTGCGCGTCGGCTCGCCGATTTCGCCGGCGCGCTCGATCCGCTCGCGGTGGATGGCGAGCTCACCGTGATCGCGGAGGCGTGCTTGCAAACCGCGCTCGGCGCCATCGAACGGCAACTCGGTACGCCGCCGGATCGAGGACGAGCTCGGGTGCCCACACGACCTCGAGACCTCTCGGGTGGCGTCATCGATGTCGAGTTTGCCGCGCAAGTCCTCCAGCTCGCGCACGGTCACGAGCACCCCGAGCCGCGCACTACGAGTACTTCGCGCGCACTGCGCATCGCGGGCGCCAACGGGATCGCTCCGAGCGATGTGACCCGCCTGCTGGACGAGGGCTCTCGGTTCTTGCGCCACATCGAGCACCGCATGCGCGTGCTCCACGATCATCCCGTCCACCGCTCGCCGGAGTCCGCGCTGGAGCTCGATCGGCTAGCCCGTCGGTCAAGTTTTGCCGATGGCGGCGAGCTCCTCGAGCATGTCGCAAGATGGCGACGCGATATTCGCGCGGCCTACTGTTCGTCCTCGGTGCGTAGTGGTGTGCGCAGCCGCACCGCGTCACCTGTGAGCAAGTCTCGCGCTTGTGATCTAAACGCGAGGTTGGTACGAAGCGGATATGGCCATGAAGAAGGTCGACACGATCTGGCTCGACGGAACGCTGCTCCCCTGGGACAGCGCGCAGGAGCACGTGCTCGCGCACACGATGCATTACGGCGTCGGTGCATTCGAAGGCATTCGGGCCTATCAACGCGCAGACGGGAAGACCCAGATCTTCCGCCTTCGCGAACACATCGATCGGCTGCTCGATAGCTGCACGATCTGCACGATGGACTGCACGTTCTCGCGCGAGCAGATCATGCAAGCGTGTCTCGACGTCGTGAAGTCGAACAAGATGACGTCGTGCTATCTGCGCCCGCTCGTCTATCTCGGGTACGGCGCCCTCGGGCTCGGCTCGTTCGAACCGCCCGTGCGCACGATGGTTGCCTGCTACGAATGGGGCAGCTACCTCGGTGACGATGGCCTCAAGAAGGGCATCAAGTGCATGGTCTCGGGGTTCACGCGTGCGAACTCGAACGCGATCATGAACAAAGGCAAGATCTGCGGCCAGTACGTCTCGAGCGTGCTCGCGAAGCGGATGGCCGTGAAGAGCGGCTTCGAAGAAGCGCTGATGCTCGACCCGCAAGGCAACGTCGCGGAAGGCACGGGCGAGAACATCTTCATCGTCAAGAACGGTGTCGTTCGCACGCCGCCACTCGCGGCCGCGATCCTCGCGGGCATCACGCGTGACACCACGATCCAGCTCCTCCGCGAGCAGGGTATCGAGGTTCGTGAAGAGATGATCGCGCGCGACGAGCTCTACGTCGCGGACGAGGTGTTCCTCACCGGCACGGCGGCCGAGATCACCCCGGTCCGCGACATCGACCATCGCAAGATCGGTCGCGGCGAGGCCGGCCCGCTGACCCGCCGCCTCCAGGAGTCGTTCTTCTCCATCGTGAAGGGCAACGACACCAAGCACGACCACTGGCTGACGTTCGTCTGAGCCGGCTCACCTACATCTAGACCGAGAGAAGTCCTACAGGATCTCGGGTGTGCGGCCTGCTAGACTTCGAGTGCATGCCTGCGGCGGCTGCTGGTTCACCGGGCGACATCCTGCTCGACAAGTATCGCGTCGAAGACGTGATCGGAGTCGGTGGGATGGGTCGCGTCGTGCGCGCGAGCCACTTGTACTTGCAGACGCCGGTGGCGATCAAGCTGCTGTTGCCGCAGCTGGCCGAGAGCCCGAGCACGGTCGCGCGATTCCTGCGCGAAGCCCAGGCGACCGTGAAGCTGCGCAGCGAGCACATCGCGCGCGTGATCGACGTCGGCACGATCGGCGATGGCACGCCCGTCATCGTGATGGAGTTCCTCGACGGGTTCGATCTCAACCAGATCCTCCGTCATCACGGTCCACAGCTCGCGCAGCCGGTCGTCGATCTGATGCTGCAGGCGTGCGAAGGTCTCGCCGAAGCGCACTCGATCAACATCATCCATCGCGACATCAAGCCGTCGAACTTCTTCATCACGCGTCGGCCCGACGGATCGAACTTGTTGAAGATCCTCGATTTCGGGATCAGCTCCGCAGGTGGCTTCGAGAGCGAGCTCACCGGCACGCAGACCGTCGTCGGCACGCCGACCTATATGGCGCCCGAGCAGATGCGGACCGCGCGCTCGACGGATTCGCGCAGCGACATCTGGTCGATGGGCGTCGTGATGTACCAGATGCTCGCCGGTCGGCCGCCGTTCGAGGCGGAGTCCTACGCGGAGCTCGTGCTCAAGGTCAACGGCGATCCGCCCACGCCGCTGCACATCCAGCTTCCGGGCGGCCTCGAGCAGATCGTGATGCGCTGCCTCGAGAAGGATCCGCGCAACCGGTTCCAGACCGTCGGCGAGCTCGCGCGCATGATCGCGCCGTACGCCTCGGATCCGCTGAACGCGGCGCAATCGGCGGAGCGCGCGTCGCGCATCCTCGCGCGCGATGGCCGCAGCAACAGGCTCTCGCTGTCGTCGGCCCACATGGGATCGAGTAGCGCGATCACGCTGCCTCCGAGCTTGACGCCGCACAGCTGGCACAACACCGGCGGCTCGTCCGTCGGGGGCGCCGTCGGCCAGATGGGAACCGTCGGGACCAGCCACGGCACCAAGATGGTGCGCGGCGGTCGCGGCATGGTGATCGGCATCGTCGCCGCGCTCGTGGTCGTCGCTGGCGCGGTCGGGTTCGGGATCTCGAGCTCGATGGGCAACACGGGCGACAGCACCCACGTCGGCGCGCCAAATCCACTCGAGCGCACGATGTCGACGGACAAGATCGACAAGCGCGAGAGCGGCTCGGCCGCGGTCGTCGTCGAGACGGCAGGCTCGGCCGTCGAGACCAAGCCGGTCGAGCGACCCGACATCGGCGCCGCGGTCGGCGCGGCCGTGAAGCCGGATCCGGTCGCCGAGGTGAAGCTCGAGAAGCCCGCGACCAAGCCGACCGAGCCGACCAAGCCGACCAAGGTCGATCCAGTCAAGACGACCTCGAAGGCCGACACCACGAAGTCCACGGCCAAGACGACCCTCAAGACGACCACACCCACCGCGGCCACAACGAAGAAGAAGCCCAAAGACGACGGCCTCTTCGACGACCGGCACTAACCGCCTCAGACCGCTGTCCAAGCGTGTCCGATCCATGTCGCACCCAGGTGGGGTCGCGAGTGCATAGCCGGCTGGTCACGCGGGGTCGAGCGACCCTAGGGATCACAGACGCAAGAATGGTCAGTTGGACCACGTTGCCCGCATCGGGCCGAGGCACGGCAGGTGCAAACCACTCGACCATGGGGACTCCACCGGCAATGATGCAGCTGCGCGCCGCCGGTGCGGAGCTCCTCCCCGGCGATCGCGTCGGCATCTATCGGATCGTGCGGCGGATCGCGCCCAGCTACTACGATGCCAAGGACATCACGAACGGTCGGCGGATCACGGTCGAGGTCGGCGATCGCGACGACAGCCGGCTCGTCGACGTGTGCTTCATTCGCGCACAATCGGTCCTGGAGCCGCTGCGCCACCCGGGCCTCGCGCGCATCCTCGATCAGGGCGCGCTCTACGACAATCGACCGTGGATCGCGGCGCAACGCCCGCACGGCGCCGCGCTCGGCGAGCTGTTCGTCCAGGGCCGGCTCACGCATGACGAAGCGTCCGCCCTCGTGCGAGGTGTCGCGAGCGTGCTCGCGTATGCGCACGCGAACGAGGTCGTGCACGGCAATCTGCGCCCACACCAGATCATCGTGATCGACGACGCGCCCGATGCGCTCGTGCCGGTCTCGGTCGGCGGCTGGGCGCAGCTGCGCTCGCCGGGGATTCCCTCGTTCAGCGATCCGCCCGCGATCAGCGTGTACGTCGCGCCCGAGCACATCCACGGGCCGATCGATGGCCGCGCGGATCTCTACACGCTCGGCGCGATCGCGTATCGCGGCCTCACCGGGGTGTTCCCCGATGTCGCGCGCGACCTGATCGATCGCAAGGATCCGCTCGGCGAGATCGTGAACGCGATGCTCGCGACCGATCCGCGCGATCGACCGAGTGCGGACGAAGTGGGCTGCGCGCTGTCGCTCGACGCGCCGACCGCGCAGCACGTCTTGTCGGCTTGACTCAGTCGTCCCGAGGGACTCCTCGCCGTAGAGACCGCGGCTCAGTCGTCCTTGACGACGTCTTCTTCGCGGAACAGACGCTCGCGCACGCGGTCGTGCTGGCGCTGCTTGTACGCCTCGTGGCTCGACGCGCCAGATTCGTTGCGCAGGGCGGTCGCCTTGTCGCAGATCTGGAACTCGGTGAGCACGAACACCACGTGGCACAGCTCCGGCGGAATCTCGGCGCGCGGGAGCAAGCGCTCGACCCGGAGCGGCAGATCGGCGACGAAGTTCACGATCCGATACTCCGGGCCCGAGAACTCGTTGTACGGCATCGCGGTCGGTGCCCGCGGATTGGTGCTCGACAGCGTGCGGCGCAGATCGATGAGCTGATTCACCGATTCGCCAGGCACGATGTAGTTGAACGGCACGAGGCTGCGGATCAAGGTCACCAGCATCGGTACGAGGTCGTTGTCCGAGGGCACGATCAGCCGGAACCGCAGCTTGTCGTAGATGCTCGCGGCGAGCGTCGAGCGCTTCGCGAGCAGCTTCGTGATCTGCGAATCGAGCGGCTTGCGGCTCCACTCGAACTCCGCGATCGGTGCGCCGGCCGCGCGGAGCTGCTCGACGACCTGCATGACCTTGAGCTCGATCTCGCGAAAGATCACTTCATCGGAGACCGACATCTTGAGCAGCGCGGCGCGGCCGGCGATGTGATGCAGGATGTGCATCACCTTCAACACGACACACGCGAGCTTCTGGTGCGGGCCGGTCGAGGACGCGACGAGGAACAGATCGCGCGCGGGCAGCTCCTCGGCGACCTCGTCGGACAGCGTCATGTTGAACGCGCGGCCGAGGTAGTCGACGGCGTCACCGCGCAGCTCTTCGAGCCGGCCGATCTCTTCGTCGGATTCCGGATCGAACTCGTTCAGGCGCAGGAAGCGATCGACTTCGCTGTGGTCCTCGAACGTGAGCCGATGCCAGTCGATGACCGAATCACCACGCAGGAGCAGGCGCACCTGCTGGGTATCAGCGGGGGTGAGCTCGTTCACGGCAGGGGGCCGATGAACGCGTGGCAGGACAGTGGTAGCCACCGCCTCCGAGTTTACTACTTCGCGACGCGCGGTGCGGGTTTGGTCAGCAGCAACGTCGCGGTGAACAGGCTGATAACGCCGAGGGCCGTGATCACATTTCCGATAACAGCAACCATGACAACTCCTGCAAGTGGAACGCCCGAGACCTTCGAGCTACTTGCGTAGCTCGCCCCGTCGAAAAACTATCGTCGCGTGGCTGTCACCCGGAGTCCAAAAATCAGCAGTGGAGCTGCTAACCTCGGGCCCACGAGATGGAACCCGCGACGGGTGCGCAGGAGACCGCCCGACCGGCGGGTGGGCGTGACGCGATGGCGTTCGCGTGCGGCCAGTGTGGAGCGACCCTCAGCTTCGATGGCACGCGCACCCAGCGCTGCCCGTTCTGCGACAGCCCGAACTTCGTCCAGCGACCGGCCACGGTGGGCTTGCCCGACCCTCAGTTCGTGGTCACGTTCGTCGGTGACAAGGTCGTCGCGCACCGCGCGCTCGATCGCTGGCTCGGGAGTCGCTCGATGTTCGCGGACTCGGCGCTACGCGACGCGAAGGTCGAGGATCTGCGCGGCGTGTACGTTCCGGCGTACCTGTACAGCACGGTCGCACGCACGAGCTACACGGCGCAGATCGGCGAGAACTACCAGGAGACCGAGACCTACACGACCACGGGCGCGGACGGCAAGAGCCGGACAGCGACCCGGACCGTCACGCGCACCGAGTATCGCGCCCTCGCCGGTGATCACCTCGGCTACGTCAGCGACGTCATCGTCACGGCGTCGGCGGGCCTCGGTAACGACGAGCTCCAGCGCGTCGAGCCCTTCGATTTGAAGCAGATGCGGCGGTTCGCGGCGCCGTTGATCTCCGGGTGGATCACCGAGGAGTTCTCGCGCAGCAGAGAAGACTGCATCAAGATGTCGCGCGGCGAAGCGGTCGATCAGATCGGGCACCGGCTCGGTCGCCACATGCCCGGCGACTCGTACTCGGACCTCGCCTACAAGACCACGGTGAGCTGGGAGTCGCTCGATCCGATCCTCGTGCCGGTCTGGGTGTTCGCGGTGCGCTACCGCCCCGACCAGCCGCCGCTGCGCGTGCTGATCAATGGCCAGACCGGTCAGATCGCCGGCAAGGTGCCGCTGTCGCCGTGGAAGATCGGGTTCGCGATCCTCGGCACGCTCGCCGTGATCGCCGGCATCGTGCTGGGGCTGCGTGCCTACGAGCAGCATCGCCACGCGCGTCACGCGGAGTCGCTCCATGAGCGATGACTGCACGCGCTGCGCGACCCTGCTCGAAGAAGGAGATCTGCGTTGCGCGGTGTGCGCGCTGCCTGTCGCGATCGTCGCCGAGCGAGGGGTCAAGGCGCGCGCTCGGATCCTGCGCTGCACCGAGTGCGGCGCCGCGATCGGCTACGACGCGAACAAGCAGGCTCCCGCCTGCGGCTTCTGCGGTGCGGTGATGAAGGTCGAACAACCGATCGATCCGATCGAGGTCGCACGGCTGCGCCTGCCGTTCGAGGTCGATCGCCAGACCGCACAACTCGCGCTCCGCACGTGGCTCGGCCGGCGCGGATTCTTCGCACCGAAGACCCTCGGCGACGAGGCCGTGATCGAGACCCTCCAGCCGCTATGCTGGGCGGCCTGGATCGTCAATGCGACGGCGCAGGTCTCGTGGACCGCCGATTCCGATGCAGGCGCGAACCGCTCGAGCTGGGCGCCGCACGCCGGCACGGTCGCGATCGATTTCGGCAACATCACGGTCCCTGCCTCGCGCGGCCTGACGAATCAGGAATGCGCGCGGCTCGTCCCGTACTACGACCTCGGCAAGGTCACCAGTGTCTCGAGCTCGCTCTCGAGCTCGATCGAAGGTGAAGTGCCCGCGCCTGCCGACGTCCCGATGATCGAGAGCTTCGATGCGCAGCGCTCGGCGGCCCGCGCGACCGTGCAAGCCGCGATCGAGGCCGTCGCGAAGGTTCGCGTGAAGCCCGAGATTCCGGGCAGCAACGTGCGCAACATCCACGTCTCCTGCATGGTCGAGCGCCAGACCACCGACCGCGTCGCCCTGCCCGCGTGGGTGCTCGCGTATCGCTATCGCGGCTCGCCGTACCGCGCGATCATCAACGGTCAGCGCGCCGATCAGGTGTTCGGAACGTCACCGACCGATTGGATGAAGATCGTGGCGCTCGCCGTCGGCGGCCTCGCGATCATCGTCGCGATCATCGCGCTGATCGTGCTGCTGCGTCGCCACTGAGCTCTGGATCAGCGCTTCCTCAGCAGGTTGCGCGAGGACCACCAGCTCCACACCAGCAGCGCGCCTGCGATCCGCGCCGTCCACCATCCCCACGTCGCACGATCGAGCTCGCCGCGACCTTCGAACACCGTCGCGAGCACCGCGCCCGAGATCCCGATCGCGACGTAGATCGCCTGATGCCCGAGCCGATAGATCAGCTGGGTCGAGGTCTCGAGGTTCTTGAACTTGATCTGCAGGTCGCCGGCATGCGCCCCACGCATGAACTTGCGCATCTCGGCGGGCAGTGCGGTCACCGACATCACGAGATCTTTGGAGGTCTCGACGAGCAGCTGCGACCAATCGCCTTCGTCGCCGAGCACGAATCGCTCGACGTACGGCCGGATCACCGTCATCGGATTGAGCGTCGGATCGAGCTCGGTGCACAGGCCCATCAGGAGCAGCAGCGTGCGCTCGAGCACGATGATCTCCTTCGGGATGTGGAAGTTCTCGGACAGCTCGCGCAGCGAGATATCCATCCGCCGCAGATCCGCGACGCTCTCGAGCCCCTTCTGCGGATCGAACTTGATGTCCTTCAGGTTGAGCGAATCGAGCTGGATGTTCTCCTGGAACCGCTCGTGGAAGTACTCGATCACTTGCTCGAACACTTGCTCGTTCGCGCCCCGCGCGACGAAGCCCATCTGCTTCATCGCGGCGACGATCCGCCGGGTGTCGCGCGTGATCGCTCCCTGGATCAGCTCGACGATGCCGCCGCGTACGTTCGCCGGAATCTGTGCGACCGCGCCGAAGTCCAGGAACACGATCTGCGGAGGAGCTCCGGGATCCGAGCTTGGCCGCACGAGTAGATTTCCGGGGTGCGGATCGGCGTGATAGACGCCGTCGGTGAAGATCTGCTGGCAATAGATCTCGACGACCTGTCGCGCGAGCTGTCCGCGCTCGAGGCCGAGCTGCTTGGTACCTTGCTTGTCGGTGATCTTCACGCCGCTCTCGAAGTGCGTGACCAGCACGCGTTCGGTCGAGAGATCGGCGACCACGCGCGGGAACGCGACATCGGTGCGGCCTTCGAAGTTCGCGGCGATCCGCGCGGCGTTCTCGGCCTCGGCGCGGTAGTCGAGCTCCTCGAGCACGATCGAGCGAATCTCGCGATAGAGATCCTCGAGGCCCTGATACGGGATGAACCACTCCACGATCCGGAAGATCCGGCGCAGCGTGTTCAGATCGCGCTTCACGATCTGATCGATGTCGGGGTACTGGACCTTGACCGCGACCTTCGCGCCGTCGTGGAGCCGCGCGAGGTGAACCTGCCCGATCGACGCCGACGCGATCGGCCGGCGCTCGAAGCTCGCGAACAAGTCATCCGGTGATTTGCCGAGCTCCTCGCGCACGCGCTTCTCGATATCCGCGTACGGTCGAGGAGGTACGGCGTCCTGCAGGCCTTCGAGCTCCTTCCTGAACTCCTCGGGCAGGAAGTTCGTCATGATCGAGATCAGCTGGCCGACCTTGATGAACAGCCCCTGGAGCTCGATGATCGTGCCCTCGATCCGGCGCGCGTTGCGGAGGTGCACCGTGCGGAGGTTGTGCGTCGCCCATTCCGGCGAATGAAACCGCGAGCGAAACCGCAGCCACAGATAGCTCCAGATCACGCGCCAGGTGGCCCAGTACGCACGAAGGCTCCGGATGCGCAGCGGCGCCGGTCGCGACTCTTTATCGAGCGTGTAGCGCCGCGACTCGCGCGCGATCCGATGGATCGAGTCGAGCCCCGTGGTCGGCGGCCGGGTCTCCGCACGAGGTTCACTCGTGGGAGGTAGCGGCTCGACCATCCCGGAACAATACCATCTGTGCTACGCACACCATATGGCGACCGACGACGAGCCCTTGCGAGATCCTGATGACAAGCTCGCCGAACGGTTGGCGGAACGGATCCGCGCGGGCAGCACCCTGCCGCCGCCGTCGAACGACGACAAGCTGACCGAATCGATCCGCGCGCGGCTCGAACACCTGGTCCCCGAGCTGGTGAAGAAGACCTTCGCCGCCGGTATGGGCGCGGTGTTCTCGACCGAGGAGGGCATCCGAAAGCTCGCCCGCGAGAACCTGCCGGATGTCGTGGGGTACGTCGCTTCGTCGACGAACGACGCCAAGGACAAGGTGTGGGAGATCATCGCTCTCCAGACCCGCGAATTCCTCTCGAACTTGAACCTCACCGACGAGATCGCGAAGCTTCTCACGACCCTGTCGTTCGAGATCAAGACGGAAGTTCGGTTCATCCCGAACAGCGAACGGCTCATCGGCTCGGAGCCCGACGTCAAGGCGTCGGTACGCCTCAAGCGGACCACCGACAAGCCCGACAAGTCCGACAAGCCCGACGACAACAAGTAACCGCGCAGCCGTCCTGGCTCGGTGTTACGATTTTTACATGGGCATTTTTCGGGCCGCGCTATGCCTGAGCCTGTCGGGCTCAGTCGGCTGTGCGCAGCTATTAGGGATCGAGAGCACGAGCTCCAACGACGGTGGCGTCTCCGCCGACGCGAGCCCGACCAGCGTGACGATGCAGGTCCAGCGCATCAGTGAGGGACCGAGTCCGACGCGCAGCGCGTACGACGTGTCGACCCTGCCGGCAAACTTCCTCGTCCCCGATAGCTCGGCGATCGGCTTCCATCGAGTGGCCGCGACCGCCGCGGGGGATACGTGGTCGGCCGAGATTCCCGAGGGCACGCCCGCCATGGAGGTCACGCTCGGCCTCGACATCCCCGATCAGTTCCGTCGGCTCTACGCGCTACCTCAACGCAACATCAAGCTCCTGTACGGGCTCTACGAACAGCCCGACGCTGGGCCCGCCCCCGCTACCGGAACGATCACGGCGACGCTCAACCTCAACACGCCAGCATCGGTGCCGATGGGACCGGCCGTCGAGAGCTACCAGCTCTACTGCGTGGGATCGTGGGCGAACCACGGTCTCCCGTTCACCGACGGTGTGGCTTCGATCACCCAGGCGATGATTCCGTACAACGTCGCGAACTGGGGCAACATCTCGGGTCGTCCGTTCACCAAGATCACGACCGCGGACACGATGCTCGGGCTCAAGTACAACGCGACCGGGCAGCTCCTCGCGGTCGCGGAGTTCCCCGCGTTCGAGGAAACCGCGGGCGATGTTGCGATCACCGCGAACATGACGAGCGTGACCGCCACCGCGATGGACGTCCACACCTCGCCCTCGACGATCGGATCGAGGCTCGCGATGCCGACCCCCGCCGCGACGAGCGCGGTGGCCATCGGCTGGAGCACGAACGCCTCGCCGGGGTGGGAGATCGCGAACGCCGCGGGACCGCAGCTCGACGGTGGTGCGCTCTTGACGACCGATACAGGGGTGTTGACCGCGCCGTTCGGCAACCCGTTCGCCTCGAAGGGCTGGAAGACCACCTTCAGCTACAACTCGAACAAGTCCCGTGCGTACGCGATACCGCAGCTCGGCAACCTGACGGGCACGTTCTATACGGGGATCAACTCGATCTACGAGCTCACCCCGGCCCTCACCGTCGAGCCCGCGGCGGCGCTGCCCGTGCTCGTCTCGATCAACTCCAAGCCGATGACGACCGACGGGCTCACCGTGATGATCGATCCGACGAAAGCGGTGACGCTGACGATGGTCACCGACTACACGATGCCGGCGCCGACGTTCTACCAGTACAACATCTACGAGCTGCGCGAGAACGCGGCGGCGACCGGGCTCGAGACCCACGTCGCGTATGTCGTGGTCAGCGACAAGCCGAACGTCTCGATCCCGAGCGATGCGTTCACCGCGGGTAAGACCTACTGGGTGCGCGCGCACACGATCAACGGCGGCTACCCGTCGTTCGCCACGGGCAACTTCTGGGATCGCAACCTGCCCTATTCCGTCGGCTATCTCGATTCCGGTGTGTTCACCGCGGCGGCACCTTGATGATGAAGTACGTAGCACCCGTCCTGCTCGCGCTCTGTGCGCCCGCGTTCGCCGACAAGGCCGACGATCTTTTCAAGTCGGCCAAGAAGTTGATGGCGGAGAAGAAGTACGGCGAGGCGTGCCCGAAGTTCGAGGAGAGCTACAAGCTCGATCCGGGCATCGGCGTCGAGCTCAACCTCGGCAAGTGCTACGAGGACTGGGGCAAGCTCGGCAAGGCGTATCGCGCGTACACCGACGCCGAGAAGAAGGCGAAGGAGGCGAACGACGCCCGCGCGACGAAGATCCACGGCCTCGTCCAGAAGCTCGAACCGCAGGTCCCGCGGCTCGTCATCCACATTCCGCCGGGCTCGAACACCAAGGGGCTCACCATCGCGATCGATGGCGTGACCATCGGCAAGAACGAGCTCGATGATCCGCAGCTCGTCGATCCGGGCCCCAAGCAGGTCGTCTACTCGATCGATGGCGCGCCGACCAAGACCAAGCTCGTGCCAATCGAACGCGGCGGGACCTCCGAGGTCACGCTCGAGCTGCCACACGCGAAGGGCGAGCCCGTGGCGGATGGCGACGGCGACGCCACGCCGAAGAAACCGGGGCCCAAACCAGCTGAAGATGCCGAGGCAGATCCCCCGGACACCACCGGTCACGGTCAGCGCGTCGCCGGCGTTGCGGTCGCGAGCGTCGGAGTCGTCGCGATGGGCGTGAGCGCGTATCTCGGGCTCGAGGCCCGCAGCAAGTACAACGACGCGCTCTCCGCCCACTGCATGGGCATGACCAACGCGTGCGATGCGCAGGGCCTGACCGATACGCACGACGCGCGGTCCGCGGCGAACACCGCGACGATCATCTTCGCGGTGGGCGCCGCGGCCACGATCACGGGCATCGTCGTCTACGTGATCGCACCGAGGGCGGCGTCCTCGACCGAGCATGCATTCTACGTAGTGCCTACGACGTCGTCCGATGGTGCAGGATTCGCCTTGGGCGGTCGTTTCTAAATTAGTCGAAGTGTTGCGGCGTATTGCCGAGGTGAAGGCTTCGTCGCATCGAGGCACCAGGGGACATGAGCTCCTCACGTCGTGACTTTCTGTGGCACACCCTTGGCGGCGTTGGCGCGCTCGCGCTCCTGAACGCCTGCTCGTCCGCTTCGGGTGAGACCGGCGTCGATGCGTCGACGGGCACCGACGGCTCGACGACCGGGCATGACGGTGGCACCGTCAACACCTCGGGCTTCGCTACCGGCGATGGCTCGTTCCTCGAGGGAAAGGACTACGGCAACCCGTTCGCGACAACCGCGACGACCTGCACGGTCTACAACGCGGCGACCGCCGGTCCTTGCCACTCGAACACGTACAACCACAAGGACATCAGCGCCGGGCTCGTCGGCCTGCCGACCCGCTTCGAGCTGCTCGTCACCAATGCCTCGTGCAACCCGGTCGCCGACGCGATCGTCGAGGTCTGGTACGCCAGCCCGACCGGGACCTATTCCAAGGCGGCGACCGCGGAGTCGGGCACGTATCAGGGCTCGCTCTCGGATCTCGACGTCGGCTTCTGCACCGGCAACGACGCGGCGGCGGTCGCCTCGAACTGGCTACGCGGCTACCAGACCACCGATGCGAAGGGTCGCGTGACGTTCGACCGCATCTTCCCCGGCTGGTACTCGGGCCGCACCACGCACGTCCACTTCACCGTCGCGATCAACGGGACCAAGACCAAGACCTCGCAGATCTTCTTCGACGAGACGCTCACCACGGCGGTCTACGCCAAGCACGCCACCTACTCTCCACACGGCGACAAGGACACCAAGAACGCGACCGACAAGGTCGTGCAGCAGGGACTCCCGGTCGCGGTCGGCATCTCCAACTACGCTCAGCAGAGCGACGGCGCGCTGCTGGTGTGGAAACAGATCACCGTAGAGGCATAGCTCGAACGACCTGCTGCCGTGGTTCGTCCCTGCCGGATCTCGATGGGCAGACGACGACACGCCGTGGCTCGGAAATCCGGATGCCCAAAAGCTGCAAACGGACGATGCGGCGATAGAGTCGCATCCGTGAGTATCAACTACTACGGCATCAGGACCGCGGATCGAAAGCTAATCAGTTCGCTGGTCGAGGGCACAGCCACGCCCGGCGTCTCCGAGATCGATGTCGCTGGCGTACGCCAGGCGCTGCTCGCAGGCTCGCGATTGACGGGGAAGGCGAAGGGCACGCTGACCTGGAAGGATGACGAGGGAGGCTACGTCTTCGTCGACGTAGCGCCGACCTGCGCGCTCGTCACCCAAGGTACTGGTGGCGGGGATCGGGTCCTCGACGTCATGATCGACGTGGTCAGCGTCCTCAACGCCGCTGGGCTCAACATCTTCGATCCCCAGCGCGGGTCCTGGTTTCCTGGCTCGCCGGTGAAACCCAAGAGTGCAGCCGCGAACACGAAGTCCGCACCGCCAGCGAAGCGAGCGCCGACGAAGCAAGTCACGCCAGCCAAACCGAAGGTGCAGCCGGTAGCGAAGAAACAGCCTGCCCGGCGTCAGCCCGCCAAGAAGAAGCCCACGACGAAGCTGCCCACGGCGAAGAGGCCCACGACGAAGAAGCCTACGACGAAGAAGCCTACGACGAAGAAGCCTACGGCGAAGAAGTCTTCGGCGCAGAAGTCTTCGGCGCAGAAGTCATGAACTGGACTGCTGGTAGCGTGCGCCGCATGCAAATGCCCGCCGCGGTGATGGCCATCATGCTCCTCGCCTGTAGCCATCCGCCGCCGGTTCCTCCCGCTGCCGCGAGCCCGGTCTGTGCCCCGGGTGACCAAGCGGCTGCCGTCAAGGCGATCGTCGGCATGTACGCCGCCCTGAAGATCGATAGCCTCGACGGGTTTCATGCCGTCACCACACCGGACTTCTACGCCTTCGAGCGCGGTGTCCGGCTGAATGGCGACGAGCTCGTGCAGATGGTGTTCGGCCTGCACACCCAGGGCAAACGCATCGACTGGTCGGTCACGCAGCCCACGGTCCACCTCGACTGCAAGCTCGCGATCGTCACGTACACGAACGTCGGCGCGATCGGTACGGCGACGGCCATGCAACCGGTCTCGTGGCTCGAATCTGCGGAGCTCGTCTACACCGCCGGTGCGTGGCGCGTCCGCTTCTTTCACTCGACGCGGACCTGACTGGCCCGCTAATAGCGGATCGGGCCTTTGGCACTGCCCGGCGAGGTTTGCCACGGGCGCTTCGCCGGCAACATCTGCTCGAGGTGCCACGCTTGGACCAGCAGCTTCCTGTGCGCGAGCTCGCGATTCGTGGACAAGGCGATCATGAAGCGCACGCAGATCGCGATCACGACGACGTTCGCGAGCACGAGCACGAGCTCGGAGATCGAGCCGTGCAGGATGTAGAACTGCGACACCGTCGAGATCACGCCGTCGTGGAAGTTGAACGTGCGCGGAAAGACGCCGGAGAGCTCGAGCCCGACCGGCCCGAGGACCGCGGCGGCGAGCCAAGCCCAGATCCAGAGCGGCTTCGCTAGCAACCGCGGACTCGACGAGAACGACTGGAGCACGCCGAGCGTCATGATCGGCGTGAGCATGAACGGCCCGAGCACCCGGCTGAACATGATGATGCCCAGGAGGTTCACCACGAACATCGACTTGAGTCGGCTGACCCGCGTGACCATGCCGCGATACGCGAGACCACACAGGATCGCGACGACGCCGAGGAACGAGAGCTGGAGCGTCCAGTCTTTGACATCGAGGACGGGCAACAACACGAGGTTGAGCGCGAGCACGCCGATGTACGAGAACAGCGCCTTCTTCGCGCGATCGCGATTGCCGGCACCATGGTCTTTTTCGATCGACGCGAGCAGCCCCTTGGGCATGTCCTCGGGCGGCTCGAGCATGAGCTTCCCGACGAGAGCGGCGGCATCTTCGCTATCCGGATCGAGCGCGAGGGCGCGACCTGCGCGGCGCATCGCTGCGGCGTGAGCTTCGGGACCACCCTCCTCGAGCGCAGCGCGCGCACTCTCGAGCTGGCTCGCGGACAGTGCGCGGCGACGCTCGATGTCGCGATCGCCATCGAGATAGGCCTGGATCCGGTTCGCGAGCTCGCGCGCGGTCGGGCGTGCTTCGGGTTCTTCGGCGAGCGCGTCGAAGCACACGCCATCGAGCTCAAGCGCGATCGTGCGTTCCCCGGCGCGCTTGGTCGGTGCTTCTTGCGGCTGGGTGAGCGTGGTACCGAGTGCGGCTTCACCACGGGGATGGAGCGGCTCGCCGACGAGGATCTCGAACAGGATCGCGCCGAGCGCGTAGACATCGGCGGCGGGCGAGACCTCGTGGCCCTTGATCTGCTCGGGCGCCATGTAGCCCGGCGTGCCGAGGATCGATCCGGCCGTCGTGCCGTCCTCGACTTCATCGTGATCGACGACCGCTTGCAGCGGGTGGGTGGGGCGCGAGCGATCGGCGATCACGCGAGCGACACCCCAGTCGAGGACGTAGACCTCACCGTAGTCACCGAGCATGATGTTCGAGGGCTTGAGATCGCGATGCACCACGCCGCGGCTGTGGGCGAGCTGGATCGCGAGACAAACATCGACGAACGCGCGGAGCAGCGGCTGGACCGCCGCCCGGTCGGCGAGCCGCTTGCCGAGCGTCACGCCGGTGAGCCGCTTCATCGTGAAGTACGGCAGGCCTTCGGCATCGGTGCCGAGCTCGTAGACCGGCACGATCGCCGGATGATCGAGGCGCGCCTGGATCCGTGCTTCGCGCAGGAAGCGCTCGACCGCATCGTGGGTCGGGTGCTTCGCGCGGATCCGTTTGACCGCGACTTCGCGACCGATGCGCTGGTCCTGGGCGACGACGACCTCGCCCATCCCGCCGCGGCCGATCAGTGCGCCGACTTGATATCCAGGTTCGGGCAGCGATGCATAGGAGGAAGGTCCCCAGGTCGGGACGATCGTGCTGCCGTGGCTGACGACATCGCTCGGTGGCGAGCCAGACAGCGCCTGGGTCGCCGCGAACGCTCCGTCCGGGTGAGCATCTTGAGTCGCATCTCCTGCCGCGGCGATCGTCGCTAGCGTCTCGGAGTCGGACTCACCTGGCCCGTTCCAGGGCTCACTCGCCATGCGAGCAATATTACTAGTTCGCGGGCTCGCCCGCCTCTGCCTCGACGGTGATCTCGCCATCCTTTACGTCGATCCGGGCGGTGCCACCAGCTGTTAGCTTGCCGAACAGAATCTCGTTGGCGAGCGGGGCCTTGAGCGTGGTCTGGACGAGCCGTTCCATCGGTCGAGCCCCCATCGCTTTGTCGTAGCCGTGCTCGACAAACCAGTCGAGTGCAGCCTCGGACACCTCGAGGTCGACCTTCTTCTCTTGAAGTTGCCCCTCGAGCTCGTCGAGGAACTTCCGCGCGACCTTCTTGATCACGGCCGGCGGTAGCGCGCCGAACATCACGGTGGCATCGAGCCGGTTACGGAACTCGGGCGTGAACACGCGCTCGAGCGCCTTCTTGCCATCCTTACCGTCGGCGATCGAGTCGCCGAAGCCAATCTTGCCGAGCGCCATCTCGCGCGAGCCGGCGTTGCTCGACATGATCAAGATGACATTCCTAAAGTCGCTCTTGCGACCGTTGTTATCGGTCAAGGTCGCATGATCCATCACCTGCAGGAGGATGTTGTAGATGTCGGGGTGCGCCTTCTCGATCTCGTCGAGGAGGACGACGCAGTATGGGTGCTTGTTGATCGCATCGGTGAGCTGCCCACCCTGGTCGAAGCCGACATAGCCCGGAGGCGCGCCGATCAACCGCGAGACCGTGTGCTTCTCCATGTACTCCGACATGTCGAAGCGTATGAACTCGATGCCCATCACGGACGCGAGTTGCTTCGCGAGCTCGGTCTTACCGACACCCGTGGGGCCCGCGAACAGGAACGAACCGGTCGGCTTGTTCGGGCTCCCGAGGCCGGCGCGCGACAGCTTGATCGTCGTCGACAGCGCTTCGATCGCGGCGTCCTGGCCAAAGATCAATTGCTTGAGCTCGGCTTCGACGTTGGCGAGCTTGGTCTTATCGGCCGTGGAGACCGAGCGCGTCGGGATGCGCGCGATCTTCGCGACGACCTGCTCGATCAGCTCGGGCCGAATCTCGTCCGGACGATCGGCCGGTTTCATCAAGCGCACCTTCGCGCCGGCTTCATCGATCACGTCGATCGCCTTGTCGGGGAGGTGCGACTCGCTGATGTGGCGCGCGGACAGCTCGACCGCGGCTTCGATCGCCGCGTCGGTGTACTTGACGTTGTGGTGCTCTTCGTACTTCGACTTGAGCCCCTTCAAGATCTCGATCGCCTCGGGCACGGTCGGCTCGCCGACATCGATGCGCTGGAACCGGCGCTGCAGCGCGCGATCGCGCTCGAACGCCTGGCGGTAATCTTTGAACGTGGTGCTGCCGATGCAGCGCAGCTCGCCGTTCGACAGGGGTGGCTTGAGAATGTTCGCCGCGTCCATCGTGCCGCCGCTGGTCGCGCCCGCCCCGACGATGTTGTGGATCTCGTCGATGAACAGGATCGATTTCGGATCCGCGATCAGGACCTTCATCACGGCCTTGAGGCGCTCTTCGAAGTCACCGCGATAACGCGTGCCCGCGAGCACGGCGGTCATGTCGAGCGAGTACACCTTGCACCCGAGCATCGAGTCCGGCACCAGCTTGTCGTTGATACGCAGCGCGAGGCCTTCCGCGAGCGCGGTCTTGCCGACGCCAGGCTCGCCGATCAGCAATGGGTTATTCTTGCGGCGGCGCGAGAGCACCTGGATCATGCGCTCGAGCTCGTCGACGCGACCGATCAACGGATCGATCTTGCCGTCCTTGGCTCGCTGCGTGAGATCGACGCAGAACGATTCGAGTGGATTCGAAATCTTGCCGTCCTCTTCACCGTCTTCTTGCGCACCGGGAGAGCGGCGCTGGATCGCGGGACCACCCGCGTTCTCGACCTTCGAGACGCCATGCGAGATGTAGTTGATGACATCGAATCGCGTGATGCCCTGCTTCTCGAGCAAGTAGACCGCGTGCGAGTCGCGCTCGCGGAACATCGAGGCGATCACGTTGCCGGTGCTCATCTGCTGGCGACCGGCGGCCTGGACATGCATCGCGGCGCGCTGGAGCACGCGCTGGAACGCGAGCGTTTGATCGGGCCCGGAGTCTTCGCCAACGGGCAGCTCTTCGACTTGCTCGTCGAGGAAGCGCTCGAGCTCGCCGCGGAGTGCATCGACGTTGCCGCCGCACTTCACGATGATATCGGTACCACTCGGGTCGTCGAGCATCTGGAGCAACAGGTGCTCGAGGGTCAGGTACTCGTGGCGGCGGCCGCGGACATCGTCGACGGTGCGCTGAAGCGTCGCTTGGAGTTCAGGAGACAGCATGGGCTTCTCTAATTCTACGTCGCCCTCGACGTGGTGGTACTGCCTGACTAGTCAGTCTATTCAGACGGTTCGATCGATAGCTGCAGCGGATACTGCTGCTCCTTCGCGAGCGCCATGGTCTTGCCGACCTTGGTCTCGGCGACCTCGAACGTGAAGATGCCGGCGACGCCGACGCCGTTGTTGTGCACGTGGCTCATGACGGCGATCGCGTCTCCCTCACTCTTGTGAAACACCGTCTGCAGCACCCAGACGACGAACTCGCGCGTCGTGTAGTCGTCGTTGTGGAGCAGCACCTTGTACATCGGTGGCTTCTTGGTCCGGGTGCGCTCTTCGAGAACGAGGCCGGTGCCACCTTCTTTGTCTCGCCGGGTTCCCGGGGGTTTCTTCTCGTCCGCCATCGCCGGAAGATTGTACGAGGTTACGAGCATCTGGGAAGTATCCGAAGCCACCGCGATTTCGGGCAGGCCCGCACGATGGGCGTGATCGCACGTCCATGCCGACGACCGATCGTCCTACCCGACGCAGATCGCCACCCATGCGCCGGGCACATCGTTCGCACCTCCTCACGACATGAAGTTGCGAAATCTGTTCGTGGTGGCAGTTCTGACCGCAGCTGCGGGCGCGTCTCTCGCCGCAGCGTCTACAGGTTCGTCGTCGTCGGAAGAGACGCTCGACATGCAAGCGGGCTCGGGCTCGGGCAGCAGCGGGATCCGGCCAGGCTCGGGCGCGGGCTCAGGCCGTCTCCCCGGCGGTGGATCGGGCGGTGGCAGCGGCCTCCAGAACCCTGGCCCTGGCCAGGGTTCGAACACCAGGCCCGCGAGGCCGCTGCCGCCGGGCCAGCCGCAGAACCCCAGTGGGCCGGCTCCTGCACCCGGCACGCCGGCACCTGGCGCTCCTCCCGCAGGCCATTAGTCCGGCTCCGAGCCTGATGCTAGAGTCCCGCGCATGAGCGCCGTGACCGAACCGACCGCGAAGTGGGTCGAAGAACTGTTCACCAAATCGATCGTTCCGACCCTCGTCGAGTACATCAAGATTCCGAACAAGTCGGCGATGTTCGATCCGAAGTGGCGTGAGAATGGCCACGTCGATCGCGCGGTCGAGCTGCTCTCGGGATGGGCCAACCAAAACCTGCCCGAGGGCGCGACGCTCGAAGTCGTTCGCCTCGAGCAGCGCACGCCGGTGATCTTCATCGACGTGCCGGCCACCAACGGCAAGGCCGGAGACACCGTCATGCTGTACGGCCACCTCGACAAGCAGCCCGAGATGGCCGGCTGGCGCGAGGGCCTCGGCCCGTGGACGCCGGTGCTCGAGGGAGACAAGCTCTACGGCCGTGGCGGCGCCGACGACGGCTATGCAATCTTTGCGTCGCTGACCGCGGTCAACGCGGTTCGCAAGGACAAGCGACCGCACGCGCGCTGCGTGATCCTGATCGAGGCGTGCGAAGAATCGGGGAGCTACGATCTTCCCGCGTACATCGAGCATCTCCAGGGCCGGATCGGCGAGCTCTCGCTCGTCGTCTGCCTCGATTCGGGATGCGCGAACTACGACCAGCTGTGGTCGACCACGTCGCTGCGCGGCCTCGTGATCGGCAACCTCGAGGTCTCGCTCTTGACCGAAGGTGTCCACTCCGGTGATGGCACCGGCGTCGTCGCGAACAGTGAGCGCGTGATCCGCATCCTCATCGACCGCCTCGAAGATGCGCAGACCGGGACGATCAAGCTCGATGCGCTCGCGACGCAGATTCCGCGCGCGCGCATCCTCCAGGCCGAGCAGACCGCCAAGGTCATCGGCGATGAAGTCTGGAACAAGTTCCCGTTCCAGAAGGGCGCTCAGCCGGTATCGAAGGACAACGTCGAGCTCATCCTCAATCGCACGTGGCGCCCGGGCCTCGCGATCACCGGTGCGGATGGTTGGCCGCCGATCTCGAACGCCGGCAACGTGTCGCGCCCGTTCACCAAGCTCAAGCTGTCGATCCGGATCCCGCCGCGCATCGATTCGAAGCAGGCGGCTGCCGCAGTCAAGGAGCTGCTCGAGAAGGACCCGCCGTACGGCGCGCAGGTCGCGTTCACCGACATCGGCTCGAACAACGGCTGGGATGCGCCCGAAATGGCGCCCTGGCTCGAGAAGGTCCTCCAGGAAGGCTCGCGCACCTACTTCGGCAAGCCGGCCATGTTCATGGGCGAAGGCGGGACCATCCCGTTCATGCAGATGCTCGGCGACAAGTTTCCCAAGGCGCAGTTCTGCATCACCGGCGTGCTCGGACCTGGTTCGAACGCGCACGGCCCGAACGAGTTCCTGCACATTCCGACCGCACGCAAGCTGACGCTGTGTGTGGCGGACGTCCTCGCGGCGCACGCGGCTCAGTAGCCCGATCTCTCGCCGGATTGGCGCTGGATTAGGCGCTCCCGAGCATTTCGCAACGGGTCGACTTGTGGTGGCATCCCACCATCGTGACGTGGTTCGATCGATATTCCCGCTCCTCGATCGGCGTGAAGCAAGTGATGGCCATAACTGGCCTCCTGCTCGTGCTGTTCGCGCTCGTCCACATGCTCGGACATCTTCAGATGTTCGGCGGTCGGGACATGTACAACGCGTACGCCCACTTCCTGCAGGAGCTGTGGGAAGTGAAGTGGCCGACCCGGCTCTTGCTGCTCGTGTTCCTGCTCGTTCACCTGGTGAGCGGCATCGCGGTGAGCTCGCGCAATAGCGCAGCTCGGCCGCACAAGTATGCGAAGTACACGCCCGTGGTCACGAGCGCGGCCGCGCGCACGATGATCTGGACCGGCTTGTTCGTGTTCGCGTTCATCGCGTTCCACATCCTGCACTTCACGCTCGGTCAGGTGCAGCCGTACTCGTTCCACTTGATGGACACCGCGGCCGATCCGCTGAAGCGCTACGACGCGTACGGCATGTACGTCGCGGGCTTCCAGAACGCCGCGATCTACGTGATCTACCTCGTCGGCATCGCGCTGCTCTCGTTGCATCTCGGCCACGGTGCCTCGTCGTGGATGCAGACGCTTGGCCTCCGTCACCCGAAGTACCCGACGGATCGCGTCGGTACGGTGGTCGGTTGGCTGCTGTTCATCGGCTACATGGTCCCGCCAACCGCGGTGCTCGCAGGAGTGATCAAGTGAAGTTGGAATCCCACGTCCCCACTGGGCCGATCGAACAGGGCTGGGAGAACACCAAGTTCTCCATGAAGCTGGTCAACCCGGCAAACAAGCGCAAGTACAAGGTCATCGTCGTCGGCAGCGGTCTCGCTGGCGGCTCCGCGGCGGCCACGCTCGCCGAGCTCGGCTACGACGTCGCCTGTTTCTGCTTCCAAGATTCACCGCGCCGCGCGCACTCGATCGCCGCGCAGGGCGGCATCAACGCCGCGAAGAATTACCAGAACGACGGCGATTCGGTTCACCGCCTGTTCTACGACACCGTCAAGGGCGGTGATTTTCGCTCGCGCGAAGCGAACGTGCATCGCCTCGCGGAGGTGTCGGTCGACATCATCGATCAATGCGCCGCGATGGGTGTCCCGTTCGCCCGCGAGTACGGCGGCACGCTCGCGAACCGCTCGTTCGGAGGCGCGCAGGTCTCGCGCACGTTCTACGCGCGCGGCCAGACCGGGCAGCAGCTGTTGCTCGGCGTGTACTCCGCGCTCGAACGCCAGATCGGCGCCGGCAAGGTGAAGATGTTCCCGCGCACCGAGCTGCTCGATGTCGTGACCGAAGATGGTCGCGCGCAGGGCATCGTCGTGCGCGACCTCGTCACCGGCACGATCGAGTCGCACTCGGCCCACGCCGTGATCCTCGCGACCGGTGGCTACGGCAACGCGTTCTTCCTCTCGACGAACGCGAAGGGCTGCAACGTCACCGCGACCTACCGCGCGCACAAGAAGGGCGCTGGCTTCGCGAACCCGTGCTTCACGCAGATCCATCCGACCTGCATCCCGGTCTCCGGCGACTACCAATCCAAGCTCACGCTGATGTCGGAGTCGCTGCGTAACGACGGCCGGGTCTGGGTCCCGAAGAACAAAGCGGACTGCCCGAAAAAGCCGGGCGACGTCTCCGACGACGCGCGCGACTACTACCTCGAGCGCAAGTACCCGGCGTTCGGCAACTTGTCGCCGCGCGATATCGCGAGCCGCGCTGCCAAGGAGCAGTGCGACGACGGTCGCGGTGTTGGCCCTGGCGGCCGCGGCGTGTACCTGGACTTCCGCGACGCGATCAAGCGCGATGGCCAGGACAAGGTCGCCGAGAAGTACGGCAACCTGTTCGAGATGTACGAGCGGATCACCGGCGAGGATCCGTACAAGGTGCCGATGCGCATCTACCCGGCCGTCCACTACACGATGGGTGGGCTCTGGGTCGATTACCACCTGCAGACCACCGTCCCCGGCCTGTTCTGCATCGGCGAGGCGAACTTCTCCGATCACGGCGCGAACCGGCTCGGCGCTTCGGCGCTGATGCAGGGCCTCGCCGATGGCTACTTCATCGCGCCGTACACGCTCGGCAACTACCTCGCCGGCATCCAGGCGAGCTCGCTTGCCGATACCAAGAGCGCCGCGTTCAAGACCAGCGAGACCGAGGTCAAGGCCAAGCTCGACAAGCTGCTCAACATCCGCGGCAAGCGTTCGGTGGCTTCGTTCCACAAGGAGCTCGGCCACACGATGTGGGAGCAGTGCGGCATGGCGCGCAGCAAAGAATCGCTGACACTCGGCATCTCGAAGATCCAGAAGCTGCGCGAAGAGTTCTGGTCGGATGTTACCGTGCAGGGCACGCAAGACTCGTTCAACCAGTCGCTCGAGAAGGCAGGCCGCGTCGCCGACTTCCTCGAGTTCGCGGAGCTCTTGTGCCGCGATGCACTCGAGCGCGAAGAATCGTGCGGCGGTCACTTCCGCGTCGAGCACGAGCAAGATGGCGAGGCCAAGCGGGACGACGCGAACTTCTGCCATGCCGCGGTGTGGGAGTACGCTGGCGCCGACGCGCCAGCGATTCGCAACATCGAGCCGCTCACGTTCGACAACGTCAAGCTCGCGACCCGGAGTTACAAGTGAGCGATCTCGATCTCAAGCTTCATGTCTGGCGCCAAGCAAAGCGCGATGTCAAAGGCAACTTCGTCACCTACGAGGTCAAGAAGGTTTCGACGCACGCGTCGTTCCTCGAGATGCTCGACATCCTCAACGAGCAGCTCGATGCCAAGGGTGAAGAACCCGTCGCGTTCGATCACGATTGTCGCGAAGGCATCTGTGGCAGCTGCTCGATGATGATCAACGGCCGGCCACACGGTGGCAACAAGGGCACGACCACGTGCCAGCTCCACATGCGGTTCTACAAGAACGGCGACGAGATCTGGATCGAGCCGTGGCGCGCCTCGGCGTTCCCGGTGATCAAGGATCTCTGCGTCGATCGCGGCGCGTTCGACAAGATCATCGCGGCCGGTGGGTTCATCACCGCGAACTCCGGCTCGGCCTCCGATGCGAACGACGTGCTCGTGCCGAAGGAGCAAGCCGATCGCGCGATGGATGCCGCCGCCTGCATCGGTTGCGGCGCGTGCGTCGCCGCGTGCCCGAACGGCTCGGCGAGCCTGTTCACGGCCGCGAAGATGTCGCAGCTCCATCACCTGCCGCAAGGCCAACCGGAGCGCGCGCGTCGCTCGCTCGCGATGGTCACGGCGATGGATGCCGCCGGCTTCGGCAACTGCTCGAACCACTACGAGTGCGAGGCCGCGTGCCCCAAGGACATCTCGCGCGACGTGATCGCCGAGATGAACCGAGACTACGCGAAGGCGTCGTTCGCGCACCGCGAGAATCACGCGAAGTCCGACGGCGCGTAGTTGAAGCGGGCGTGGGCAGATCACTGGCATCACCTGGTGCTGGTGGCATCGGGCGCGCTCGCGCTCGCCTACGCCTTCCCCGGCTACATGAACTACGACGCGGCCGCGCAGCTCGCGCAGGCGCGCGCGCGCGTGTTCGACGACTGGCATCCGCCGGTGATGGCCAAGTACTGGCACTTGATCGAGCACGTCTGGCCCGGCCCGCTGCCTCTGTTGCTGCTCCAGCTCGCGCTGTTTCTGTGGGGCCTGTATCGCCTGCTCGCGCCCCGGCTCGGCGATCGGCGTGCGGCGGTCAGCGCGAGCATGATCCTCGTGTTCCCGCCCGTGCTCGTCGTGATGGCCGTGGTCTGGAAAGACGCGCAGATGATCGCATGGCTGATCGCGGGCCTCGCACTCTCGCTGGATCCTCGTCGGTGGCACAAAGCGCTCGGCATCGCGCTGCTCTGCATCGCGATCGCGCTGCGCTACAACGCGAGCGCCGCGCTCTTGCCGCTCACCGCGCTGATCGTGGTCGCGCCGGGGATGCGCGCGCTCAAGGCAGCGGCTCTCTCGCTCGCACTGTTCGCTGCGATCGTGCTCGCAGCGGCAGCGGTCAATAGCCACTTCACGACGCGCCACTCGCATCCGTGGGTCCATACCAACGCGATCCACGACATCGCAGGCACGCTGTGCAAGGCCGGCCCGCTGAGCGACGACGAGCTCCGCGCCGAGCTAGCCGGCATGAAGCTCCACCAGCCAGATCACCTCCAGCAGTGGTTGTGCACCGACTACAGCCCGCGCTGGTGGTTCTCGCTGCTCGACGACAAGGTCGGCGTGTTCGAGGCCAAGCCCGACGACGCCGAGCGCGCAGCGCGGCGCACGGCGTGGTCGACCGTGGTGCGTTCGCATCCGCGATCGTTCCTCGTGCATCGGCTCACGGTGTTCGCCGCCGTGCTCGGCCTCGACGGTGCGGTGCCCGACGAGCCGGTGTGCCAGACGTTCGGCACACCGCTCCAGGCCGAGCGACTCGGGCTCGCGCACGACCTGTCGTCGATCCAGACCGCTCTCGGCGATGTGTTCAACGCGTTCGCGAAAACGCCCCTGTTTCGCCCGTGGCTCTACGCGCTAGTCGCGCTCGTCCTCGCGGGCTATGCGGTGAAGAAGCGCGAGGGCCTACTGCTCGCGCTCGTGACCTCGGGGTTGCTCTACGAGGCGGCGTATCTGATCGGTGCAGCCGGCGCACCGTATCGGTACTCGCACTACCTGATCGTCTGCACCTGCGCCGGCCTCGCGCTCCTTCAGCGATACCGCCCGACGAGCGCTTGAACGTCTGGCCCGCTTTGCCGCACGGCGGTACGAGCCCAGATGCAGATCACCGCGCGCCGGCTTTCATTCGGGTTTCGCCGAGCTGCTACGCTCCGCCGCGATGTCGCAGCTCGCTCCGAAGTCCACGTATCAGCTCGTCGCATTGCCCGGTGATGGCATCGGGATCGAAGTCATGGCCGAAGCGCGAGCGCTGCTCGAGCTCGTGTCGCAGCGCATCGGGGTTGCCTTCGAAGTCGACGAGATCGAGTGCGGCGGCAAGTACTACCTCGAACATGGCCAGACCCGCGACTGGCCCGAGGGCAGCGAAGAGAAGTGCCGCGCAGCCGATGCGATCCTGCTCGGTGCGGTCGGCTGGTCGGGACCCGACGGCACGCCCGTGATGATGGCCGATGGCAAGATGGCCGGCTGGTCGCCGGTGATCGGCAACCGCACCCACCTCGATCTCTATGCGAACGTGCGCCCGATCAAATGCCTCGAGGGCATGAAGCACGGCATCTCTGGAAAGTTCACGCCGGTGTGGGGGCCCGAGAACGTCGACATGGTGATCATTCGCGAGGGGACCGAAGGGCTGTACTCGGGCATCGGCGAGCTCGGCATCGCCAAGGCGACGGATCTGCGCGTGATCACGCGGCACGCGTCGGAGCGCGTGATCCGCACCGCGTTCGAGCTGTCGCGTGCACGCGGTCACGGCGCCCCCGGCGATGGCAAGAAGCGCGTCACCTGCATCGCGAAGCACAACGTGCTGCAAGGCTGCCGGCTGTTCGTGAGCGTGTTCAAGGAAGTCGCGAAGGGGTATCCGGACGTCGAGTCAGAGCTCGCGATCGTCGATGCGTTCGCGATGTTCGTGCTGACTCAGCCCGAGCGCTACGACGTGTGCGTGACGACGAACATGTTCGGCGACATCGTCACGGACCTCGGCTCGGTGCTCCAGGGCGGGATGGGCATGGCGGTCGGCTGCAACGTCGGCGACCACCACGCGATGTTCGAACCGATCCACGGTTCGGCACCGCCGCTCGCCGGCAAGGACAAGGTGAACCCGATGGCGATGATGCTCGCGACAGGCGAAGCGCTCGGCTGGCTCGGCACGCGCTATGGCGACGAGCGGCTCGCGCGCGGCAAGCGTGCGATCGATGCGGCGGTCGCCGAGTTGGTCACGGCAGGAATACCGCTGACGAGCGATATCGGCGGTAGCGCCGGCAGTAAAGAAGTCGCAGCAGCGATCCGCGCTGCGGTCGGCCGCGCGCTTCAGTAGCGCGTCGCTGACGTTCGGTAACATTCGAACTCAAAGCCGTGCCGGGAGTCGGACTCGAACCGACACTCCTTTAAGGGGAAGGGGCTTTTGAGACCCCCGAGTCTACCATTTCTCCATCCCGGCGCTTGGGACACCACTTTTACTGCATCTCCGCCGAAAACGAAATGAGCCGGTCCGAAGACCGGCTCATCTCGATCGCTAGCACCGGAGTGCCAGCGAGCCGACTACATGCCCGAGCCGCCCATGGCGCCCGAACCCATGTCCGAGCCCATCGGCGCGGCAGAGCCCATGTCCGAGCCCATGGCCGAACCAGCGCCACCGGTGGCCGGGGTCGCTGCATCCTTCTTCTTGCCGCAAGCCGTGAGAGCCGCAGCGACGACGAACAGAACAATCGCGATCTTCTTCATAACTCTAAGTCCTCTTCTCTGGTGTTTGTCTCGCCGCCGGCGCATGCCAGACAGCAACTGGTGGAGACGCGATTTACATCGCGCAGGGGTCGCCGGACGTGGCGGGCGGCTTCATCGCCGAACCACCGCCGTAGCCTGTGCCACCCATCGAGCCGGCTTTCTTGTCGGCATCGGTCGTCTTGTTCGCAGGCGTGACGGGCGCGGGCTTCGAGCCGCAGGCGGAGGCCAACGCGATGATCGCGACGATGAGTAGCTTCTTCATACGTGAGGTCCTTTAGGAGGCGAGCTCGGACAACGCCGACTCGAGCTCGCCGCGAGCATGCTGATCGCGAGCCGTAGTGGCAACTTCGATACCGCGCCGATAGATGGCAGCTGCTTCGTCTTTGCGGCCCAGGCTAACAAGCGTGCCGCCGGCCATCAGATAGCTCGCGACGTACGTCGGGAACTTCTCGATCAGATCGTTGAACGCCGCCCATGCAAGGTCGAGCTCGCCGCGGGTTCGGTGCTCCATCGCGAGGCCGTACCGAGGAAACGGGTCCTGCGGAGTGCGCTCGATAAAGCCGCGAAAAGTGGCGAGACGGTCCATAGCTACTGACGGGGAAGCGAACAAAACCGGAGCTACAACGCGGCCGGCTATGCGCCCTTACAGGCGCGCCCTCATATCGCAAGACTTTCGGCCAAATGCCAGCTCCTAAACAAGATTTCGAACTTCCGTAACGTGCTACAAAGGTCTGAGAAGCCGGGTGCAGCGCTCGTTCTCACGCTTTGTTGGAGTCGATCTTGGCGGTGGTCGAGGCAAGACCACCGCTCTGGCAGAGCTCCGTAGCGGCTCGAACGGGGCAGAGGTCATCGAGGTCGCGACCCGCTCGGCGGCCAAGCAGCTGTGGACTGACGACACGCTGATCAATCGGCTCGGTGAGCCGTCTTCGGATCGCGTGATCGCGATCGACGCACCACTGACCACGACGGCCTGCAACCGCTGCGAGATCCCGGTCTGCCCGGGCATGGAGTCGTGCGCGGTGCCGGCCGTGGTCTGGCTGCGCACCACCGGGCGCGCGATGGTCCAAGAAGTCGCCGCGGAGCAGATGGGTTCGAGCCCGCAGCGCCCGCGCCTGCAGCACGCGGCCCAAGCGCGGCTCGCGCCGTACTCGCATCGCGCGACCGATGTCGTGATGACGTATCAGCGCGGCCTGTTGCCGGTCTCGCAGCTGGGCACCGCGAACTCGACGATCACCGCGCGCGCCGGTCAGCTCCGCCGTCGCTTGCGTGGCGCGGGCTACACGCTGCACGAGAACCTGCTCGAGGTCTCGCCCGCCGCCACGATCAGCGTGCTGTGCGGTGAGCGTGCCGCGCGCGGCTACAAGCACGACGCGGATCCGTGGCGCACGCGCGCGATGATCCTCGAGCGGCTCACCGATCTTTCGTTCGCGCCGCAGAGCCGGATGGCGCGCGAAGAAGTGCTCGGCAACGATCACTGCTTCGATGCCGTGATCTCGGCGTACACCGCCTACCGCTGGGCGCGTGAAGGCTGGGAACAGCCCGAAGGCGTGTTCACCGACGACGGCTGGATCTTCGCGCCGCCTTAGATCAGCGCTTCGTACGCGGCGGTGACTTGCGCGAAGCGCGCCTCGAGCGTGCGGCGGCGAGCGTTATCGGCCTCGGGCTGGAGATCGGGATGGAGCGAACGCGCGAGCCGGCGATAGGCGCGTTTGATCGTCTCGACATCGGCATCGATCGTCAGGCCGAGCATGCGCGCGGCTGCCGAACGCTGCGGATCGACGACGCGCGGCACCGCGGTCGGCGCGCTGCGCTCCGCGACCACACCCTCGACCTCGAGCGCATCGATCGCGCGCAGGAACCACAGGAACGCGAGCATCCGAAACCGCGGCGTCCGCGCGAGCGGCCAGATCTGATCGAGCCGGCGCGGCTGCGCCATCGCGGCGAGGATCCGGCGATCGGCCTCGTCGCACGAGGCTTCGTCGGGCGCGAGCTCCGCACGCACCGAGAGGCGAATGCCAGCGAGTTCGCGCACGAGCCGCTCGGCGAGCGAGTTGTCGAGCTGCGCTTCGAGATGCGTGCGTGCCCACCCTGCAAGCGGCAACTGGTGCTGCGGCCCTGGCGGATACGCGGTCACGCCGCCTTCGAACAGCGCGCTGCAGTACTCGACAGAGACGAGCCGCACGAGCCGCGACACCAGCGTGCGCTTCGCGAGCTCGCCCTCGGCGAGGATCACCGCGCCGCGACGCAGCACGAAGACTTCACCGCGCGCGCTCGTGCCATTGCTCGCAGCGCGGATCGTGAGCACGCCGCTCGCTTGCTGCCGGCCGAGCCGATACAGAAAACGAACGAGCTCACCGCGCCCGAGCTGGCGCGTGGAGTTAGGTCTCGGGTCCACCGCCCGACCATCGCGGCGAAGCGCGACGTGGGCCAGTTTTCAGCTGCTGGGAGGACCGATTAACAAGCGGTCCGGCCGACCCGCAGCAAAATCACATGAAGCCGGCTTTGCGACGCTCGATGATGAACTCGACGACGACCGACTTCACATCTTCACGGAACTTCACCTGGCCGTCTGCGATCTCGCGCAGCGCGGTGACGGCTGGCTTGTTGTCGCAATCGACGCCTGGGGTGGCACCGCGCGACAGCTGGCGAGCGCGCTCGGAGGCGAGCACGACCAGGGCGAAGCGATTAGGGATCTTCTCGAGACAATCTTCGACGGTAACGCGCGCCATGGGCGGCGGACCTTACGCTACCGGCCCGCCGTGTCAAGCGCAGTGCTTGCCAGAGCCGTACCTACCCAGTACCCT
>JAYWCI010000290.1:0-7169 GCA_043780895.1 Kofleriaceae bacterium
CTGCTCGGCTCGATGGGCGAAAAATGTCGCGTGTCTGGAGAGGTGTTGACGGAGGTCCTCGACCTCGGAAACCTGTATCTCAACGACTTTCCCGAGAAGGTCGATGAGAAGGCGCCGCGTGGCCCGCTTCGACTGGGGATGGGGGGTAGCTCTGGACTGCTCCAGCTGTTCGACTCGGTTCAGTCCGACCTGCTCTATCGCCAGTACTGGTACCGCTCCGGGACCAACGCAACGATGACCCGACAGCTCGCAGACATCGTCGACAACGTACCGTGTTGGGTGCGTTTGGAGGACGGCGATCACGTGCTCGACATCGGCTGCAACGATGGAACGCTCCTCAAACACTATCCGACCGCGCCAAGACTCGTGAAGGTCGGCATCGATCCCGCGCGAAACATTGCACCTCTCGGACGAGAGGTTTGCGACCTTCACGCAAACGACTACTTCACCAAAGAGACCTACCTCGGCCTGACCGGGACCAAGGCGAAAGTCATCACTTCAATCGCGATGTTCTACGACCTAGAGGATCCCCACACGTTCGTCGACGACATCAGAGCGTGTCTCGACGACCGTGGCGTGTGGATTCTTCAGCTCAGCTACACCCCGCTGATGCTCAAGCAGAACGCGTTCGACAACATCGTTCACGAGCACATCGAGTACTACACGCTGACGACGATCGACCGGCTGATCAAGCAGCACGATCTCAAGGTTCTCTCGGTCGACTTCAACGATGTGAACGCCGGAAGTATCCGTGTTGTCGTCGCGCACAGCCGCTACGACGGGCGCGACACCACCCTGTTCGACCGAGATATCGGAGAGTACCAGTACAACGCGATCATCGCGTACGAGCAGAGCATCGGAGCAGATCGCCCGGAAGCGATCTACGCGTTCAAGCAGCGGATCGAGGAACGTCGCGACCAGACGGTCGACCTTTTGACCTCGCTCAAGAAGCAAGGTAAGACCATCTACGGGTATGGCGCGAGTACCAAAGGCAACACCTTGCTCCAGTACTACGGTATCGACTCATCGCTGATCACCGCGATTGCCGAACGACAACCGGGCAAAGTCGGCCGGCTAACGGTGGGTTCGTGGATCCCGATCGTTAGCGAGGCAGAGATGCGGGCGGCGAAACCGGACTATCTGTTCGTGTTGCCGTGGCACTTCTTCAACGAGTTCTATCGTCGCGAAGGCGACTTCTTGAAACGCGGCGGCAAATTCATCACACCGTTACCCGACCTTCAGATCATCGGATAGTTGTCATGCGCAAGGCACTCATTACCGGCGTCACGGGTCAGGACGGCGCGTATCTGACCGAGCTCCTACTCTCGAAGGGCTACGAAGTTCACGGCATCAAACGGCGGTCCTCGTCGTTCAATACCGGACGCATCGATCATCTCTATCACGACCCTCGGTCGGGGCACGCTCGCCTGTTTCTGCACTTTGGAGATGTTACCGACTCGACGAACATCATCCGAATCATTCAAGAGGTTCAGCCCGACGAGATCTACAACCTCGCGGCCCAGAGCCACGTCGGTGTTTCGTTCGAAACACCCGAGTACACCGCGAATGCCGATGCGGTCGGTACGCTACGCATCCTCGAAGCGATCCGAATTCTCAAGATGACGGATCGGGTGAGGTTCTATCAGGCTTCGACGAGCGAGCTGTATGGCAACGCACTGAAGCCAGGTGGAATGCTCGACGAGAACACGCCATTCCGCCCGCGTAGTCCGTACGGTGTTGCGAAGCTCTATGCGTACTGGATCGCGGTGAACTATCGCGAGGCATATGGCATGTACGCGTGCAACGGCATCTTGTTCAACCACGAGTCTGAACGCCGCGGCGAGACGTTCGTGAGCCGCAAAATCACACGTGCCGTTGCACAGATCTCCCTAGATCTCGAAGACCTCCTGTACCTCGGGAATCTCGACGCGCGGCGCGACTGGGGACACGCGAGAGATTACGTCGAAGGCATGTGGCAGATGCTCCAGCAACCCGAGCCGGACGACTTCGTGCTCGCAACAGGGATCAGTCACACGGTGCGAGAGTTCGCAGTCGCGGCATTCGCCGAGGTTGGAATCGAGATCAGGTGGGAGGGTAAGGGCGTTGACGAGGTAGGCATCGATCCGGCCCGAGGCCGAGCGATCATCAAGATCGATCCGCGTCTGTTCCGACCGACGGAGGTCGACTCGCTACTAGGCGATGCGACCAAAGCACGTACCAAGCTCGGGTGGGAGGCGAAGGTGAAATTCCCAGAGCTCGTGAAGTCCATGGTCGCTTGGGACCTCAAACAGGCCAAACGGCTCGCCGATCCAGGGCGGAGTTAG
Organism: Kofleriaceae bacterium; assembly: GCA_043780895.1. Taxonomy (GTDB): domain Bacteria; phylum Myxococcota_A; class Polyangia; order Haliangiales; family Haliangiaceae; genus JABFXX01. The sequence goes on from JAYWCI010000290.1 coordinate 2,325, forward strand.
TTCATGCGACTCGATTCAAAAGTACGCACCATCGTTACGGGCGGCGCAGGGTTCTTGGGTCAAGAGATCGTAGCCTCACTGCGTCAGCGCGGCGTCGAGGCGATCGTGCCCCGGCAGAAGCAGCACGACCTTCGGACGTGGGACGGAGTCAAAGCTCTGTTCGAGGAGCACCAACCAGAGCTCGTCATCCACTCCGCGTGGAACGGCGGTGGAATTGGGTTCTCGCGCGAGCACCCTGGCTTGATGGCGCGCGACAACGTGCTGATGGCGACACATGTGATCGAGGCGTGTCGGCAATACAACGTGGCGAAGTTCGTAGGGGTCGGCTCGGTGTGCAGCTATCCGAAATTCTCGCCCGTGCCCTTTAAGGAAGAGGATCTCTGGAACGGTTATCCGGAAGAGACGAACGCTGCTTACGGCCTCGCGAAACGGATGATGCTCGTTTTGACGGAGTCATTCCGGCAGGAGTTCGGCCTCAACGGCGTTCACCTCCTGATGGTCAACCTCTACGGACCGCGCGATAACTTCGACCTCCAGAGTGGTCACGTCATCCCGGCACTGATCCGCAAATTCGCAGCAGCGAAGGATGCAGGTCAGAAATCTGTTTCGCTTTGGGGGGACGGCACACCTACTCGCGAGTTCGTGTACATCACCGACGCTGCGGAGGCGGTCGTGCGTGCTGCCGAGCTCTACGATTCGTCGGAGCCCGTAAATGTCGGCTCGAGCGAGGAAATCTCGATTCGAGACCTCGCGACGCTGATCGCAAAAATCGTGGGTTACGAAGGCGAGCTGATCTGGGACAAGACCAACCCGAATGGCCAGCCGCGTCGAAAACTCGATGTCACGAAAGCGAAGGAACGGTTCGGGTTCGAAGCCCGTGTCCCTTTTGCACAGGGGCTTCCGAAGACCATCGCGTGGTACTTGGCCGAGGGCCGTCAACTCTGGGAGCGTTAGGAAGGCTTTTTCCGACTTCGGCGTGATGCTAGCGATACTTTGGGGGCCATCCGCCATCGCTCGGTGTTGGTCGTCGTGTTCGCCGGTTGTGTCCATTCCAACGCGAGCGATTCTTCGGTCATCTATACGCACGACTCGCTCGTTCGCGTAGGCCCGGAAAGCCGCAGGTAGCAACTGCACGGCTGGCGGCGTCGCGATCAAGACAGGCGCGGATGCCAACGATGACGGCACGCTCGAAGATTCCGAGGTCAGCGCCACGCAGTACGTGTGCAATGGCACGACGACGGTTCGCTGCCGGATCGATCTCGAGCCTCGCGGACTTCGCCCAGCTCGCCGGCGTCACCTGCATCGACGCCGACCTCCTGATCTCGAGTCTCGACGACATCAACCTCCCGGCGATCGCGGCGACGACGGTCACTGGCAGCGCCGAAGGGTAGTCGCAGCGAATAGCCATCTCACCTCGCTGGTTCACCCGTGTCGGCGGTAACCTGCGAATTTCGTCGAACTCGGCGTTGTCGACGACGGCGCAAGCGTTCGTCAACGCACTGAGCGTCACGGGCAGCGTCACGATCAACTGAGAGCGCGACCGTGGATCGCGGCGCCTAGCGCCCGAGCGATATTCTCGACGTTGTCGGGCTCGAGAACATGAGGAAACGTGGTCGGGTTGTGAATTGCCCCGGGTAGCGCGCCCTGCTGCAGCGCCGAGACGTACGCGAGCAGCGCATTTTCATCAGCTGAATGCTCGAACAAGGCGCGGCGGAACACGTCGTACCAGAGGTCCTTTGCAACCTCGAAGGCGCGGTAGACGTGCGGCACCTGGTTGTAGAAGACGTCGCCAAACGTGATGACCGGCTTACCGAAGAGCAAGCCTTCCCATCCCATCGTGCCAGTGATCACCGCGATCGCACTCGCGTTGCGAATCAACAGCCACACGTCTTCATTCGGTGATAGCAAGCGAACTGCCGGGATAGCTCGAATCGCCTCGTAGAACCCGATAGGCCGGCGGCCACGGTTGCTAACGTGTTCCTTGACGTAGAGCCGGTGACCGATCGGCAAGCTCTTCGCGATGTCTCCAAGCAAGACAACCTGATCGAGGTACATCGGCGCTTGGACGAGAGTCGAGGCCTCGGGCTGAAAGTGAATCGGATAGAGAACGTACTTCTCGCCTGCGACCGGCGTCTCGAACACGCGCAGTGCGTTCGCGAGCTTCACGCGCGTAATTCGCTGCAGCCGTTGTCGGACGGCCCGCAACGGGGAGACAGCTGTCGGGTCCCCGCGGTCGCCGAAATATCGGCGCATCGATGTGCTCAGCCTGCCTAGATCCGAGAGTTGGATTCGCGGCACCGTGTCACGCTTATCCATCCCGGTCGGACGTGCGGGTTTGGTTCGGAACGTTTCGATGTAACGACTCGCTTCGCTTGTCTCGCTCGCGGTCAGTCCACGCTCGAGGAGCTGCCGGTAAATGTGGTTGACACGATCGAGCTGCTGAAACCCGGACGAATAGACCGCCAGGCTCTTCGGGAGCCGACCTGTGCCGATACACCAGAATGGAATTCCCCGCTCTTTCGCGAGCACGAAATGAACGTAGCTGTGGAAACAGCTGACATCTTCGGAGAACACAAAATCTGGCTTGATCTCGTCGTAAGCCGCGGCGATTTTGCGGAGCGCGACCTCGGCCATCCGCTGGATTTGCGTAAACGTGCGGCCGGCTAGCAAATGACGCTCGGCGGTCAGCATCCGCGTGATCGAAATGCCGAGCTCGCCTTCGCGCCTCTCCAACCACGTCACATCAGGCGGCGTGCCGTCGTCGCACTCGGGTAAGAGGTCGCGGCTAAACACGAGCATCGAGTCGTACTCGACGCCCCGATTCGAGATGGCCTCGACTTGCTGGATACCCCAAGCAAAGCCGCTGAATTTATCGACTCCGTGTGCACTTAGCCGTTCCGCGACCCGGTGGAACAGCTCCTCGTGCACCGAGAGAAAGACATAGGCTTTCATCGGGTCGGCAGGGTTCTAGCACGGGCCATCATGAACGTTCTCGCCTCGCTGCACGTCAAACACACCTTGCTGGAGCGGGATGAGCGTGAAATTGTCCCCGGCGCTACGACTCATGAAACCAAAGCGAACACCCTCCATGTGGCGGTCACCGGTTTTGGTGATGTGGGCTTTGTTCGTGCTCTCGATCCCATTTTATGTCGGGCAGAGCGGGGTTCCGCAACCAGGCAACATTCTGATTTTTGCTCTGGTTCCGATGGCTCTCGTGAAGTGGAACGGGCGTCTCGGCAAAGAAGTTCGCGCCTCGTTCGTGCTGTTGCTTGGCTTTACCGCGTGGGTCTTTCTTGTCGACTACGGCTGGGCAGCGATCACCCAGAACTTCAGCTTTGCCGACTACGTTATCTATCCCGCGTATTACATCTACAACGCGTCCGTGTTTCTGGTCGTCCTGGTTTTGTATCAGCGGTTTGGAGATAACTTTCTCAAGCTCACGATCGATGCGCTTTCATTCCTCATCGCGTTTCAGATCGTAGCCTCGTTTTTCCTCGGGAACGGGGGGATTCGAGGGTCGATGTTCTTCAACAATCCGAACCAGCTCGGGTACTACGCATTGTTAGTCGCCTGCCTGATCGCGTTGTGTCAGCCGCGACTCCATCTCGGCATAGCGCGCACCAGCGCGACGCTTCTCGGCTGCACGTATCTCGCCTTTATCTCGGCTTCCCGCGCCGCAGTCGGCGGCATCGCGATTCTCTTCGTGCTGCTGACGTTCACCAACCGCAAGGTATTGATCGCGTCCGTTGTCGTGATCTTCGCGACGAGCCTATTCGGTGGGCCGCTCGAAAAGATCATGGATGCGACCGAGAAGCGCGTCGAGTATCGCAAGAACGAGAGCCTGCTCGAATCGCGCGGATACGACCGGCTTTGGAAGTTCAAGGAGTACATGTTCCTCGGCGCCGGCGAGGGTGACTTCGATCGATTTTCGGATAGCCCGAGTCAGTCCAAGGAGATTCACTCTTCGGCCGCGACCGTGCTCTTCAGCTACGGCCTGGTGGGCGCTGCGCTGTTCATCGCGTTCGTGTTACGGACGCTCGCGGGCGCGCCGCTACGCGACATGCTTTTCGTCGTACCGATCCTTGTCTATACCGTCACGCACCAGGGCTTGCGATTCACCATGCTGTGGATCCTACTAGCCGTGTTCTTGGCGACCAAACCGCGCAAGCTTCCCCGCGTGCGTGTGCCCGTCCCCTTGACGAAACGTCGTCCAATCCTCGAAGGTGAGCAAGGAACGTGACTGCCACCGCACGCCTGAAAGCCGTCGCTCGCAAGGCTCGGTCGCGATTCGAGCGCCTCTGGTACGTCGGGAACCACGTCACCTGCAATCTCTGCGATTACTCGTCACGTTCGTGGCTTCACGGGCGCGTCGCGGGTCGATGCCCTGGCTGCCGATGCGCCACCCGTACGCGCGTGTTGTGGTGGTACCTCTCGAAGAACGTGCAGGTTGCGGATCGCAAACTGCTCCATTTTGCTCCAGAGGTGCCGCTCGAGAGGAAGATTCGCGGTACGCGAGTCCTAAACTACGTCACCGCAGATTTCAGAAATCCCGAGGTCGACGTTCAGGTCGATATCCAGGCGCTCCCGTTCGCAGACGGCGAGTTTGATCTGATCTTGTGCTCGCACGTGTTGGAGCACATTCGAGATGACAAGTTAGCGATGCGCGAGCTGCGCCGTGTATGCAGCCCGAATGGCTCGGTGCTGATCATGGTCCCGCTTTCGAGCTCGACACAGACGCGCGAAGATCTCTCGGAACTTCCGCCGAAGGTCCGCAAGGATCGCTTTGGCGAAACCGACCACCTTCGCGAGTATGGACGCGACGTTATCGACATGCTGCAGCGATCG
>JAYWCI010000291.1:0-4861 GCA_043780895.1 Kofleriaceae bacterium
TGTTCGACCGCTTCGAGGATCCTCACCACGGTCTCGGCGTGGCGCTTGCCGACATTGCTCGCGATGCCGGACTCGGTGATCACGAGCGGCAGCGTCGGATAGCGATCGGCGTAGCCCTTGATCACCGCGCGAATCCCATCGGGCCACGCTTCGTAGCCCATGCGCGGCGAGCAGTACGTGGGATCCGGCGCGGGCAAGCACGAGCCGAGATCGAAGCCACTCGTGCACGGCGTGATGCCGAAGAACAGCGGCCGATCCGCCGAGACGCCGGCGCGGAAATAGTATTGCAGGCCGAGCCAGTCGACCGTGTTCGCCCACTCGGGGTGCATCTCGTCGGGGATGCCGTCGAGGTTGGAGTCGAATTCTCCCTTCGTGACCGCGTCGACGTACATGTAGTGGAACAGGTAGACGAGCTTGTCGCGCGTGGCGACATCGTCGGATTCGGTCGAGGGCGAGTTGTGGCGCGACGGTTCCCAATCGGCGACGGACATCGAGAACCCGACCGCCGCCGCGACGCCATCACCGTCGGCATCGACGAGATCGTTCGCTTTGATCGCGTGATACATCGCCGCCTGCGCGGCGATGTAGTCGCGCAGCGGCGGCACGAACTGGGCGACCGGATCGGTCAACGCGATCTTGCCAGGCGGGAAGTAACCCGCCCCGTACCCCGCGAATAGCCACGTCACCGGTTCGTTGACGGTGCCCCACTCGTCGACGAGATCGCCGAACCGTTGCGCGAGTAGGGCCGCGTGATCCGCCATCTCCTGGATCAGCTGCGGACCTCCCGGACCGCCGAACCCGCACAGGTTCGTCGCGTTCGGCCCGTTCGCGCACGAGACATCGCCGAGATCGTACGCCCAGCGCGGCAGCGAGTAGTGATGCACGGTGACGAGCGGGCGGATGCCTTTCGCGACCAGCGCCTCGAGCTCGGCCCGGTAGTGCGCGATCGCGGCTTCGTCGATCACGTCCTTCTGCGGCTCGATCCGCGCCCACTCGATCGAGAACCGATAGCTGTCCATACCGAGATCGCTGACGAGGTTGACGTCGTCGAGGTCGAGCGAGTAGCCCTTGACCGCATCACCGACGAACGAGCCGTGCCCGAGCCCTCCCTGATCGACCGGTGCCGTCCACTGGTACCAATCGGTGTTCGGGTTCATGTCCTCGATCTGCAAGCTCGCGCTGGCCACGCCGAACCGCCAGGAGCCTTTGCCGGCATCGCCGACGAGCGGACCGAGCGTCGCGTATGTGACCGGCGACGTATCGATCCCTGGATCGCCGCCGCAGGCAGCCATCGCCACGCAGACCAGAGCGCGCTTCATGGCCGCCATCGTACTCGGCTTGACAGTCGAGATCGCGAACGTATAGTGCGCGCCCCGTGGCGAAAGAACAGCTAGGCCCCTACGTCGTCCTCGCGCGCGACCTCCCGGTCAATCGCTCGTTCGACATTCCCGGCACGCTGGTCGGCCAATGGCTCAAGGGCTTGCCGATGCGGGACGCCCTCGAGGCGCCCGATCCCGACGCGGGCGCGGGGCACGCCGAGCTCGAGCTCTACTGCGAGGACACGCACGCCTTTGCGGTCGGCACGTTCAAGGGCCACCTCCACGTCGCCTGCGGCCGCTGCTTGACCGACGTGACGATGCACCTCGACGAGCACCTCCACGTGACCTTCATGCCGCCGAGCGAGATGCCGGCCGACGATGACACCGTCGCTGCCGACGAAGATGGCGCCGAAGTCGCGACCGAAGATCTCGACCTGTTTCCGTGGGATGAGGACCGGATCGACCTCGAGCCCCTGTTCCGGGAGCAGTTCGTTCTCGCCGTCCCGTACGCCCCGTTGTGCCGCGAAGACTGCAAGGGTTTGTGTGGTCAGTGCGGCACCGACCTGAATTCAAGCACCTGCAAGTGCGAAAAGCCGATCGACCCGCGGCTAGCTGCACTCAAAGACTTGAAATTGCCCTCGTGATCGGGCATTAACGCCGCTCTTCGGAGTTCGCCATGGCCCTGCAAAAACGACGACGCGGCCCAGCCCGCACTGCACATCAGCGCTCCGCATGGAGCAAAAAGTCCGGCGAGAACCGCCCGACGGTTCAAGCCTGTCCGAACTGCGGTGCGCCGCGAGTTCCGCATCGGGTTTGTATGACCTGTGGCCAGTATGGCGGCGAGCAAATCGTCGCCAAGCAAGCCACCGAAGAGTAACCCTCCCGCGCTTCGGCTAGGCTCAGCGCGTGCGTGCGCGAGTGGTTGTCGATGCGATGGGAAGCGATCGCGCGCCCGAGCCAGAGCTGGCCGGCGCACTTCGCATCGTTCGCGAAGGTGACATCGATGTCACTCTCGTCGGTGATCGTGCGCGCCTAACAGCTGCGCTCGATGCCGGCATCGAGGTCGTTCACGCGACCGAGATCGTGACGATGCACGACCATCCCGGCCAGGCGTTTCGGGGCAAGCCCGACTCGTCGATGCGCGTTGCCGTTCAGCGAATTGCTGATGGCCATGGCGATGCCGTGGTTTCCGCCGGCAACTCCGGCGCGATGTTCGCGACCTCGATGTTGGTGTTGGGGCGGATCGAGGGGATCGAGCGGCCTGCGATCGTCACCGTGTTACCGACCCCGTCGGGACCGCTGGTCTTGTGCGATGCCGGTGCGAACACCGAGCCGAAGGCCTCGCAGCTCGCGCAGTTCGGCGTGCTGGGTGCTGCCTACGATCGCGTGATGCACGGTCGCGCGCGGCCGCGCCTCGGGCTGCTCTCGAACGGGGTCGAGCAGGGGAAGGGCACCCCGCTGACCCGCTCGACCCACGCGTTACTCTCGAAGGCGACGGGTGCGTTTCAGTTTGTCGGATATGTCGAGGGCAGCGATCTCTTTCGCGGCGTGGTCGACGTGATCGCGACCGACGGGTTCACCGGCAACATCGTCTTGAAGACCTGCGAAGGCATCGCCGAAGGAATGTTCGGCCTGGTCAAGCAAGAGCTCGAGCAGACCACGCGCTCGCGGATCGGTGCTGCGCTCGTCGCGCCAGCCCTGCGCGGCCTGGCGAAACGGATCGACTACTCCGAGATCGGCGGCGCGCTGCTCGCGGGTGTCTCGAAGCCCGCCGTGATCGCGCACGGTCGCAGTGATGCAACCGCGATCGCCTCTGCGATTCGCGCGGCGGCGCGCTTCGCGAACGATCGTTTGCCCGCGCAACTCGCACACGCGCTGCACGCCCTCGCGTAAAAATTTCTCTCGTCGCGTTCTAAAAAAAACTGCTCGCTGATCGATCGCGCCATCGCTATCGTCATCGCATGGGTAAGACGATCAAGGTGTGTCTTACGAACGGAGGCGATGATCACGAGACGCCCTGGGCGCACGACCTCGGTCCGGCGTCCGGACCCAAAGGCTCGCGCAAGGTGCGGCTCGTGAACGTGCCGTTCTTGCACGCGAAGCCCACCTGGGGCGACGTGATCGTGGTGACGCCGCGCCGCGGTGTGCCGACCTGGGATCGCTCGGGCGCGATCCTCGAGGACGGCGGCCGCTGGGCGATGATCCTCGAGTACGCGCCGCAGGATGCCGAAGACGGCGAGGACGACGAAGATCCGTGCTTCGATGCGCTGACCCGAGCGTGCGCGGACCTCGAGATCGTGTGCGAGTGCTCGTTCTCGCCAAAGGGCCGGCCGCGTGGACGCGCGTACCTCGCGGTGAAGCAAGCGATGTCCGCACGCACGGTGATGCGGCATCTCGCGAGCGCTGCGCTCGCCTGCCGGATCACGCAGCTGTTTCCGAAGCCCGCGGCTAGCGATAACCCACGACGTCGTGCGCCTGGCGGCGCCGTGCATCCGCGAGAAACTGCGTGAGTCGGCTGCGCGCCTCGTAGGGTAGACGAGCGAACTGTGCCGCGACGAGGTTCTCGTTCGCGGGCATCGTGAAGCGGCGGTACAGCGCCTTGGCTGCCGAGTTCGACCTCCTTCTCGCGGTCCATGCGCGTGCTGTCGGCCCGCTCATCGCCGGGTTGCGTAGCGATAAAAACCGGGCAGTCCAGGATAGATAGCGATTTCACGCAACCGCGGACGGGTCGCGTCGATACGACCGGCATGAGCCAAACGATCTTCGCCCAGCCCCACCAGATGTCCTGGCCCGACGCCTCGCGCGTCTCCAACTCGGCGCAGCCGGCAGCGGCTGCCGGCATTCACCAATCACCGGCGCCGACGCGCCTCGCGACCGGCACGAGGCCGATGCCGCGTATCGGTGCAGCGACGATGCACACCTCTGCGATCGTCGCCTGCTCGTACGATGCGCAGCTCGGCGCGCTCATCGATGCCGATCTGTTTCCGGGTGAACCGGCATTCGTCGGCTTCGCGCGCAAGGAGCGCGAGCTCGGCGAGACGTTCGCGGCGCTGCCGATCATGGATCAGCGCGCGCTGCACACCCGGCTCTCGCATCCTAAGGCCGGGGACACGCTCGCCGCGAAGTTCGGACGCATGACGTCCGACCGGCGCGCGCGCCTGATCGCATTTCTCGGTGACGCGCGTCGTCGCGCGGCCCAATCAAATTCAGCGAAGGGGCGGTGAGCCAGTGGGTAATTCAGTCGCACAAAAGCAGTCGACTCCAGTTCAGGTCGTCGCTGACCCGAATCAGGCAGAGAATTCTTCATCGCCACCGCCGCCCCCGTCGCTCGCGCGGCTTTCGTACTTGCCGGCCCAGTGGGATGTGGGCGAGCAAGTGGTTGCGACCTCTCACGTCTACGACTTGAACGCACCATTCAACGGCGGCGCGACGAGTGCGGCACTGTTGTTAGGGAGCATCTCCATCGATGGAGAACGGCTAGTTTTGAGGCGGGCTGGTTGATGGTCGGCGAATCAAACGCCATCACCGCCGGTGCCTGGTCA
>JAYWCI010000292.1:0-9146 GCA_043780895.1 Kofleriaceae bacterium
CCGAGCGGTCCGAGGTCCGCGACCTTGCGACGCGCGACATCGAGCATCGCGCTCGATGCATCGATCGCGATCAAGCGCGAGCCATCGGTCATCCGGCGAAGGATTTCGATCGTCGGCCAACCCGTGCCGCACGACACGTCGAGCACCTGTCCGCGCTCCGGCACCCGCAGGTTTCGGAGCAGCATCTTGCCGAAACGAGTGCCCCACACCGGCGCGATCTCTTCGTCATAGATGCGCGCGAGCTTCTCGACCTTGAGGCTTCGCTTTTGCTGGACGGTCACCGGATAGCTACCCTGCGGTAATGATACGGATTCTGCCAAGGATGTCCATAAACAACATCCGAGCCCGTATCACTGCAGGATCGTGTCGATCTCGTAGGCGCCGGAGGGTGTCGTCGGGTCGGCGCCGTCGACGATGATCCAGAAGATGATGGTTCGCGCGGCGGACGCAGCCCTGGATCACGCGCCAGGCGGGCGAGGTACGTAGATCTCGCTGCCGGTCTGCTTGAACTCTTCGGACTTGGCGGCCATGCCCTTGGCCATCTCACGAACTTCCTCGGTGATCTTCATCGAACAGAACTTCGGGCCGCACATCGAGCAGAAGTGCGCGACCTTCGCGCCGTCGGCCGGGAGCGTCTCGTCGTGATACTGGAGCGCCGTATCCGGATCGAGCGACAGGTGGAACTGATCCTGCCAGCGGAACTCGAAGCGGGCCTTGGAGAGCGCGTCGTCGCGCAGGTTCGCGCCAGGGTGACCCTTCGCGAGATCCGCCGCGTGCGCCGCGATCTTGTACGCGATCACGCCGGCCTTCACGTCGTCACGATCCGGCAGGCCGAGGTGCTCCTTCGGCGTGACGTAGCAGAGCATCGCGGTGCCGAACCAACCGATCATCGCGGCGCCGATCGCTGACGTGATGTGGTCGTAGCCAGGCGCGATATCGGTGACCAGGGGTCCCAGCGTGTAAAACGGCGCCTCGCCGCACAGCTTCATCTGGAGCTCGACGTTCTCTTTGATCTTGTGCATCGCGACGTGGCCGGGACCTTCGATCATCGTCTGGATGTCGTGCTTCCACGCGATCTGCGTGAGCTCGCCGAGCGTCTCGAGCTCCGCGAGCTGCGCGCGGTCGTTCGCGTCCGCCGTCGAGCCCGGGCGCAGGCCATCGCCGAGCGAGAACGCGACGTCGTACTTCTTCATCACCTCGCAGATCCGCTCGAACTCGGTGTAGAGGAAGTTCTCCTTGTGGTGCGAGAGGCACCACTTCGCCATGATCGAGCCGCCGCGCGACACGATGCCGGTCATGCGATTCGCGGTCAGCGGGATGTACGCCATGCGGACGCCCGCGTGGATCGTGAAGTAATCGACGCCCTGCTCGGCCTGCTCGATCAGGGTCTCGATGAAGAGATCGATGTTGAGCTTCTCCGGATCACCATCGACCTTCTCGAGGCACTGATAGATCGGCACCGTGCCGATCGGCACCGGTGAGTTGCGGATGATCCACTCGCGGGTGTCGTGGATATTGTTGCCGGTGGACAGATCCATCACGGTGTCCGCGCCCCACTTGACCGACCAGCGCAGCTTGTCGACCTCTTCACCGATCGTCGACGTCACGGCCGAGTTGCCGATGTTCGCGTTGATCTTCACGAGGAACTTCGAGCCGATGATCATCGGCTCGCTCTCGGGGTGGTTGATGTTCGCCGGCAGGATCGCGCGACCGCGCGCGATCTCGTCGCGGACGAATTCGGCGGGCATGTTCTCGCGGATCGCGACGAACTTCATCTCCGACGTGATGATGCCGCGCCGCGCGTAGTGCATCTGGCTGCGGTTACCGTCATCGCCGTCCTTGAAGCGCGCATCGATCCAGGGCTTCCTCAGCTTCGGCAGACCCTTGTGCGGATCGTGGCCCTGCGGACCGCTCGTATCGTAGACATCGAGCGGCGCCTCGCCGCCGGAGAGCGAGATCCGGCGCACCGGAACGCTCAGGCCGCCTTCTTCGATGAACACTTTTTGCGACGCCGGAAAGTCGGTGATGACCGGCAGGTTCGCAACGGGGTCGGTGACAACAGGAAGCTTGGTGCTCATTTGCTCTCCCTACGCCGGCATTACCCGGGTCAGGTTCGTGGGGTCGCACGGTCATCGTGCCTCTCAGCCTTGCCCAGCGGGCTTCAGCTCCCCCTTATGTTCGCCGGACCTTATGCTGTAGATAGGTGCTGTGCAAGCACTGGGTCGGCACCTGCTCTGCGAATACCACGGGTGTGATCGCGAGCTCCTGAACCACCCCGCGAGCATCCAGGCGGCGCTCGTCGCGGCCGTCAAGCTCGCCGGTGCCACGCCCCTGCACGAGGTCGTCCACGCCTTCTCGCCACACGGCGTGACGGGAGTGATCGTGATCGCCGAATCGCACTTCGCGATCCACACCTGGCCCGAGCATGGCTTCGCGGCGGTCGATCTGTTTACGTGCGGCGACAAGGTCGATCCGTACCTCGCGTTCGAAGACCTCAAGCGTGCACTGCGGGCAACGAGTCACTCGGTCGTCGAGATTCGCCGCGGGCTGCTGCCGTGACCAGCTATTTGGCGTTCAAGATGCTCGCCTTCGCGATCGTCGCGATCAGCAGCGCCATCGTTTCGATCCGCGCAGCTCACCGGCGACAAGGCCCATCCCCTGACGATCGACCGGCCGTAGCTCTTCAGACCAGATGATCGATCGAGACGAACGCGATATCGACCGCGCTCGTCATCGCGGCCGCATTCGGAAACCGGTGCTCGGGATCCTTCACGAGCGCGCCTTCGAGGAGCGCGACGAGCTCGGGCGTACACCACGGCTTGCCCTTCGCGAACATGTCGAGCCGCGGAGGTGGTGACTTGATCTGCATCCGCATCACCATCATCGGATCGGTGTTTTCGAACGGCACGCGGCCGACGATCATCTCGAACAACATCGTCGCGAGCGCGTAGAGATCCGCGCGGTCATCGACGGGCCGACCGAGCGCTTGCTCCGGCGACATGTACGCGGGCGTGCCGAACACGACGCCCATGTTCGTGAGCTTGCCGCCGCCCATCAAGATCTCCGCATCTCCGACGAGCTTGACGAGCCCGAAGTCGACGATCTTCGCGCGCTGCCAGCCGCCCATGTCGACGAGCATCACGTTGTCGGGCTTGAGATCGCGATGGATGATGCCTTGGTCGTGTGCGTGCGCGATGCCATCGAGCAGCTGGCGCGTGATCACGAGAGCGCGGCGCGGCCCGATCGGGCCGTGCTGCATCTCCTTCGTGAGGGTGTGGCCCTCGACGAGCTCCATCACCAGGAACAGGAAGCCTTCTTCGACGAAGACATCGACCGCGTGCACCAGGTTCTCGTGATCGAGCAGGCGCACCGCGTTCGCTTCGCGCGCGAACCGCTTCACCGGTTCGGCGGCAGGATTCATCCCCGACGCGGGAGACTTGAGCGCGAGCTCGCGGCCTTCCGGATCGGTGACGCGCCAGACTCCGCCCATGCCGCCCTGGCCGAGCTGGTTGACCAGCTTGTACTTGCCGAGCTGCATTCCGGCGGCAAGGTGCGGGGAGATGGCGGCGGGCACGCCCCGCGATTTTACCAGATCGACGGGCCCTGTCTCATCCGCCGACGATCGATCGAGCGCTCGCATCGTCGGCGTCTGGCTCGTCTGGGTCGTGCTAGAGAGGGGTCATGGACAAGCTCCCCGTCCTCGGCACCCCGACACCTTCCTTGGATATGTCCGACGAGGAGCTCGAGTCCGAGATCAAGCGCCTCAAGAAGGAGCGCAACGCCGTGATCCTTGCGCACTACTACCAGGAGTCGGAGATCCAGGACATCGCCGACTTCGTCGGTGATTCGCTCCAGCTCTCGCAAGCCGCGGCGAAGACGCCCGCCGACGTGATCGCGTTCTGCGGCGTTCACTTCATGGCCGAGACCGCGAAGATCTTGAACCCGAACAAGATCGTGGTGATTCCGGATATGAAGGCGGGCTGCTCGCTCGCCGATGGCTGCCCGGCACAGGCGTTCGAGCACTGGCTCGCGCAGTATCCCGGTCACACGGTCGTGAGCTACATTAACTGCTCCGCCGAGGTGAAGGCGCTGAGCAATGTCATCTGCACGTCATCGAACGCGGTGAAGATCGTCAAAGCACTCGGCGATCAAAAGATCGTCTTCGCGCCGGATCGCCACCTCGGCGCATTCGTGCAAAAGCAGGCGAACCGTCCGGATCTCGTGTTGTGGGAAGGCACGTGCATCGTCCACGAGACGTTCAGCGAGCGCCGCTTGCTGCTCCTCATGGCGCAGTACCCCGACGCCGAGGTGATCGCACACCCCGAGTGCCACGACGGCATCCTGCGCCACGCCGCCTTCATCGCCTCGACGAGCGGCTTGATCGAGCGGGCACGGACGAGCCCGAAGCAGCAGTTCATCGTCGCGACCGAGGCCGGCATCCTGCACAAGATGGCGCAAGCCGCGCCGGGCAAGCTGCTCGTCCCGGCCCCGCCCGAAGACGAGAGCTGCTCGTGCAACGAGTGCCCGTACATGCGGATGAACACGCTCGAGAAGCTCTACCTCGCGCTGCGTGATCTCGCGCCGCAGGTCGATGTGCCCGAGCCGGTGCGCGTGCGCGCGCTCCAGCCGATCCAGCGCATGTTAGACATGTCGGTATGAGGTTCTTGCTCGTCGCGCTCGTCGTTGCCGCGTGCAACCGCGCGAAGAGCGAACCACCACAGGCGGCCGAGCCGGTCCGTTCCCTCGACCTGCGCAAGCCCGTGCCGCAAGCGCTGCCCGAGACGACCACGCAGCTGCTCACCGCGGTGCCGGCGGATTGGAACGCGGTGACCGCGACACTCCAGCTGTGGCATCGCGAGAAGTCCGCGGCGTGGCAGCGCGTCGGTGATCCGTGGACTGCCGTGATCGGTGCGACGGGCTCGGCCTGGGGCATCGGCCTGCACGGCGATTCGCTGCCGATCGGCCGCACCGGCCCGCTGAAGCAAGAGGGCGACAAGAAGAGCCCGGCCGGCAGCTTCGCGCTGCGCGGTGCCTACGGATACGCGCCGAATCCGCCGGCAGGCACGCGCTTGCCGTACACGCCGACCGACGACGACACGCTGTGCATCGACGATCCGGCCTCGCTGCACTACACGACGATCGTCGACAAGGCCGCGACCGAGCTCGACTGGCACTCCGCCGAGCAGATGCACCGTAAGGATACGCTCTACACGTGGGTGATCGACGTCGCCCACAACCCGTCGCACGAGCCCGGCGATGGCAGCTGCATCTTCCTGCACGTCTGGAAGGACGCAGCGACGCCGACGGTGGGCTGCACCGCGATGCCCGAGGACAAGCTCGCTCGCTTGCTCGCCGAGCTCGACCCCGCACAGCATCCGGTGTTCGTTCTACTCCCGCACGACGACTACGTCGCACTGACTGCAGGATGGGGCTTGCCGGCGCTCTAGTCTTCGCCGAAGCTCGCCTCCATGCTCTGGAAGACGATCCTCGTGCCTCACGATTTCTCGTCCTCCGCGAATCACGCTGCGGCGGTCGCACGCGACGAAGCCAAGGCGCACAAGGCGCGCGTGATCCTCGTCCACGTGATCGACCTGCCCTATCAGATGTCGCCCGAGTCCGCGATCGTGCTCGGCGATCAAGGCCAGCCGCTGAGCGTGAAGGACTACGCGTCGAACGGCGCCGAGAAGCACCTCGACGACATCGCGGCACGCCTCGCGAAGGATGGCGTCACGCCCGAGAAGTTCATCCGGTTCGGGCGCCCACACGAAGAGATCACGAAGCTCGCCGAGGAGCTCCAGGTCGATCTCATCATCATGGGGACGCACGGGCGTACGGGCCTCGCTCATCTCCTCGTGGGCAGTGTCGCCGAACGCGTCGTCCGCACCAGCAAGTGCCCGGTGCTTACGGTGCCGCAGCCCGATCACTCGTGAGCACCGGCACGTGGCGCGGCGTCGAGCCGTGCCGTGCGGTAAGCAGCGCCGCGCCCATCGAGACCGCGAGGTCTGCATCCGGCGACACGGAGACGCGCTCCCGGCTGAACTTCGCCGCGATCAGCTCCTGAAATCTCGGCACGAGGGAGGTGCCGCCGATCAACGCGACCGCACCGACATCTCCGGGCGCCCAACCGGCCTGGCGGAGCACCTCGTCGACGACGTCGATCGCGCGATCGAACAGCGGTTTCCACCGGGCCTCGATCCAGGGCCGATCGATCTTGAGATCGAGCGAGCGCGGCTTGCCTGCGATGGTGAAGGCTTCGTTCATCGTGAACTGCGCATCCTTGCGCGAAGACAAGATGCGCTTGGTTTGCTCGCAGCGGTAGCGCAGCTCGGCAAACTTCAAGACATCGCGATGCATGTCCACGCCGTACTGGCGATGCACCGCACCCGAGATCGCCTCGGCGAACTCGTCGTCGAGGTCATCCCCGCCGAGCAGCGAATCACCGTACGTGGCGACCGGCGAGAACTTCATGCCGGCTTGCACGATCGCCGACGCATCGAACGTGCCGCCACCGAAATCGAGCACGAGCAAGCGGCGCTGCGCTGAGGTCGCGTGGAGGCCCACCGCGAGCGCGCCTGCGATCGGTTCGGCGACGAACTCGAGGATGTCGAGGTGCGCGATCCTCGCCGCGCACATGATCGCATCGCGATAGCCGGCTGGCGCGGCCGCCGAGAGCGTGACCACGCACTTCCGGATCTGGCCGCCGAACCGCTGCTCGGCGAGCTCGCGGATCCTGGTCAAGACCGAAGCCGCGATCTGCTCCGGCGCATAGGTCGCGGCGCCGATCTTGTAGAGGAGCTTGTCGCCGGTCGCCTCGAGCTTCGCAACCGAGCTCGCGGCATAGCCCCGCACGAGCTCGTTGCCCGGCTCCATGCCGAGCACGCGCTTCACCGAGCGCACCACGCGATTCGGCTGGCTCTGCTGGCGCAGCACCGCGCGCTTGCCGACCTCGACATCGCCGCGCTCCGGCACGTACACGACGGTCGGAACCACCGGGTCGCTATTGTCGCGCACGAGCTCGACCCGGTCGCCGATCAGGGTGCCGGCTGACGTGCAGCTCGTACCGAAATCGATACCGATCACGGTCTCGGGCATGCCGAGTGGTTCGGCCGACCCAGGTAGCTGTTGATGTAGGCGGGTGTGCTTGGCGAGCTACTTATGAAAGTCGAACGCGTACTTCATCTTGACCTGCTGGCCGGGCGACGGAAACGTCAGCGCCTTGATGCCACTCACCACGCACGCATCGACCTTGTCGTCGAGCGGAGCGGTCACCGCCACCGCGCTGACGTTGCCCTTCTCTTCGATCGTGATGACCACGCCGAGCTTGCCGGCCAGCTTGGTGTTGACCTTCACGCGGTCGGTGTAGCAGGCCTGCAAGTTGGTCGCGTCCTTGATGACCTTCGCGACCTGTTCTTGCGGCGTGGGCTCGGTGTCCGCGAACGCGACCGAACCCACGAGGACAACCAACACTCCAGCGAGCAGCTTCATGGCGGGATCGTAGCCGATGCAGGCCGAGCCCCGCCAGCTGCGCGCTACTCGCGATCGAGGTACGTGTAGCCGATCATGCCCTGGCGGAAGCGATTGATCAGCGTGCGGCTCTCTTCGATCGTCATCAGCTTCTTGCGCAGCGCCTGCTCGACGTTGTTGCGCATGCGGCCGAGCAAGTCGCTCGGCGAGTAGTCGACGAACTGGAGGACTTCGCTGACGGTATCGCCGGCAACGACTTCCTTGACGTCGTAGTCGCCTTCGGGCGAGAGCTGGACGTGCACGGTGTTCGTGTCACCGAACAGGTTGTGCAGATCGCCGAGGATCTCCTGGTACGCGCCGACCAGGAAGATGCCGAGGTAGTAGTCCTGGTGATCGATCTTCGGATGGAGCTCGAGCACGTGCTTGACGTCGCGTAGATCGATGAACGAATCGATCTTGCCGTCGGAGTCGCACGTGATGTCGGCGAGCGTGGCGCGCCGGGTCGGCTCCTCGTTGAGGCGATGGATCGGGCAGATCGGGAACAGCTGATCGACCGCCCACGCATCCGGCACCGACTGGAACATCGAGAAGTTGCAGAAGTACGTATCGCTGAGCGCCTTCTCGAGGCCCTCGAGCTCCTCGGGGACGTGCGCCTGGCGGCTGACGAGCATCAGCACCTTCTCGCAGGTCGCCCAGAAGAGGTTCTCGCAGGTCACGCGGTGCTCGAGCGAGAGGTGGCCGAGGTTGAAGAGCTGGAGGACCTGGTCCTTGTACTCGACCGCGTCGTGATAGCTCTCGAGCAGGTTCTTCTGCGAGACCGCCTGATACGTGTCCCACATGTTGGTGACGAGCGGCGGCACCGGCTTGGTGATCGCGGCGGGGATCGAGGTGTTGAACTCGGTCACGCCGAGCACGTTGACCACGAGCACCGAGTGGTGCGCGGCGATCGCGCGACCGGACTCCGAGACGATGTTCGGATGCGGGACCTGATCGGCGTCGCAGATCTCTTTGATCGCGTAGACGACGTCGTTCGCGTACTCCTGCACGGAGTAGTTCATCGACGAGGCGAAGTTAGTCTGCGAGCCATCGTAATCGACGCCGAGACCGCCGCCGACATCCATGTACGACAGGCCCTTCGCGCCGAGCTTGTAGCACTCGCAGAACAAGCGACCGGCCTCGCGCAGCGCATTCTTCACGCTCTTGATCGCAGAGATCTGCGAGCCGAGGTGGAAGTGCATGAGCTTGAGCGAATCGACCTCGCCCCACGACTTGAGGCGCTCGACGGCTGCGACCATCTCGGCGGCCGAGAGGCCGAACTTCGAGAAGTCTCCGCCCGATTGCTCCCAGCGCCCGGCGCCGCGCGACGACAGCCGTGCGCGCATGCCGAGCTGCGGCTTGATCTTGATCCGCTCGCTGACGCGATGGATGTGCTCGAGCTCGGTCGGCTTCTCGATGACGAGGATGACGGTCTTGCCCATCTTCGACGCGAGCAGCGCGGTCTCGATGTACTCCTCATCCTTGTAGCCGTTGCAGATGATCAGGGACTCTTCGTCCTGATGGATCGCCATGATCGCGAGCAGCTCGGGCTTGGAGCCGGCTTCGAGACCGTAGTGGAACGGGCGACCGTACTCGATGATCTCTTCGACGACCGTGCGGTTCTGGTTGACCTTGATCGGATAGAC
>JAYWCI010000293.1:0-54150 GCA_043780895.1 Kofleriaceae bacterium
GGCCGAGACCTCGCCCGTGCCGCTCATCTGGCGATCGAGGCGGCACGCGATCGCGCCGAACATCGCCGCATCGTGGCGATCAGCTCGCCAAGCAGCGGATCGCTCGCTGCGATCGCTCGCTCGAGATCCGAGAACGCTAACCGCGCCGACCCCCCAAGACGGTCGAAGCCTAACGAAAGCCGCAGCAGATTGTCCGGAGTGCGTTCGAATTATTTGATGACGGCGAGCCGAGGCGATCGCTTCGGCTTGCCGAGCACGCCGCGCGCGATCTCGATCGCCGCACGGCTTGCGATATCCATGAACAGCGCCGCGTTCTCCGAATCCGGGCTCGCGATCACGACCGGCACGCCCGCATCGCCACCGAAACGGATGCGCGTGTCGATCGGAATCTCGCCGAAGAACTTCGTGCCGACTTCTTGCGCGAGGCGCTTGCCGCCGCCGTGGCTGAAGATCTCGTCGTGGTGCCCGCACGCCGGGCACTTGTAGTAGCTCATGTTCTCGACGATGCCGAGGATCGGAATCTCGACCTTCTCGAACATCGCAATGCCCTTCACGACATCGACGATCGAGACTTCTTGCGGCGTGGTCACCATCACGGCGCCCGCGATCGGGATGAGCTGCGACAGCGAGAGCTGGACGTCGCCGGTACCGGGCGGCAGATCGCAGACGAGGTAGTCGAGGTCACCCCAATCGACGTCGCCGAGGAACTGCTGGAGCAGGCGATGGACCATCGGGCCGCGCCACACGACCGCTTCATTTTTGTCGACGAAGAAGCCGACCGAGACGACCTTGAGGCCGTGCATCTGCGCCGGGATGATCTTCGAATCTTCCGAGGCGCGGGCCGGCACTTCGGGTGCGCCGAGCATCGTCGGGATCGACGGACCGAACACGTCGGCATCGAGCAGGCCGACCTTCGCGCCGTGCTTGAGGAGCGCGAGCGCGACATTGACCGCGACGGTCGACTTGCCGACGCCGCCCTTACCGGCCGCGATCGCGAGCACGTTCTTGGGGCCCTTCAGCGTTGCCTTGTCGCTCGGCGTCGGCGTGAACGCGGTGTTGACGTCGGCGATCACGGTCACGCGCTTGGCGCCGAGCGGCTTGATCACCGCTTCGATCCGGTTCTGGAGCTCGCGCCGCATCGGCAGCGAGTACGCATGGGTCGGGATATCGAGCCGCACCATCACGTCATCGCCCTGGACCTCCGCGCTGCGCAGGATCCGATAGCTGACGATGTCTTTTTCGAACACCGGGTCGATGACGGTCGCGAGTGCAGTTTTGACTTGGTCTTCGGTGATCACGGTAGGTGGCCCATCTTCTCGCGCTTGGCTTCGAGGTACTGCGCGTTGTGCTCGGTCAGACCGACGCGGTGAGCCTCGAGCGCGGCGACGACGATGCCGGCCTCCTCGAGTCCACGCCGCTTCGCGGGGTTGTTTGTCATCAAGCGCACCGAACGCACGCCGAGGTCACTCAGCATCGCGGCCGCGAGATCGTAGTGGCGAGAATCGGCTTCGAACCCGAGCTCGAGGTTCGCCTCGACCGTGTCCTTGCCGTGATCCTGAAGCGCGTACGCTCGGATCTTGTTGCCGAGGCCGATGCCGCGGCCTTCCTGAACGAGATACGAGACAACGCCACGGCCCTCGCGGCCGATTTTTTCGAGCGCCGCATCGAGCTGCGCACCACAGTCGCAGCGCAGCGAATGGAGGACCTCGCCGGTGAAGCACGACGAATGGACACGGGTGAGGACGTTGTCGCCGGTGACATCGCCGAGCACCATGGCGACGTGCTCCTCATCGGGGATGCCGACCGTGGTCGAGCCGAGGTTGCCGCGCTGGCCCGTCCGGTACACCACCACACGGAACTCTCCGTAGGGCGTCGGGAGGCGGGCCTCGGAGTACCTCGAAAGCATCTGCTGGGCCGTGTATGACCCCCCGTGTGGCCCTTGTCAATCGTCGGCGGCCGCACCCGAACATGCTAAGGTTGAGGGGCTATGGCAGTGCGTGCGACCGTGATCTGGCCCGATGCGCGGCTTCGCGAGCCGACCGTCGACGTTGTGGAGATCGATGACGGCGTTCGCGAGCTGTATCAAGACCTCTGCGACTCGATGTACGCCGAGAACGGCCTCGGCATGGCCGCGGTCCAGATCGGTGACAACCGCAAGATGTTCATCGTCGAGCCCAAGCTCGCGGGCTTCACCGATAAAGATCTCCCGATCGCGTTCATCAATCCCGAAGTCCTCGAGTCGAGCGACGAGGTGCAGGACTCCGAAGAGGGCTGCCTGTCGTTCCCCGATATCTACATCAAGGTGAAGCGGCCGATGCGCACGCACGTTCGCGCGCTCGGGATCGACGGTAAGATCTTCGAGATCTCCGGTGAGGCGCTGCTCGCGCGGTGCCTGCTGCACGAGAACGATCACCTGACCGGCAAGCTGCTCGTCGATTTCGTCGGGCCGCTGAAGCGCCAGATGATCAAGAAGAAGCTGCAGAAGGTCAAAGACGCGATCGCCGAAGACGCGGAAGCCTAGCGTCGCGCATGACCGATAGCGTCTTCGTGCGTGGCTTGGAGTTCGAGGGCAACCACGGCTATTCCGCGGCCGAGCGACGCGGCACGCGGCGGTTTCGCGTCCACCTCACGCTCGAGCTCGCACTCGGCGCCGCCGCCGCCTCCGACCGCATCGCCGACACGGTCGACTACTTCAAGGTCTCCGAGATCGTGGTCGCGGTCGGGACGAAATCGACCTTTAAATTGCTCGAGGCACTCGCGGGCACGATCGCCGAGAAGATCCAAGATCTGTATCCGCGCGCAGGCGTCGCGATCGAGCTCGAGAAGCTCGCGCCGCCCTGCCCCGGCGTTCCCGCGGCGTGCGGTGTGCGGCTGCACCTGGCACCGCGCGTCGCATAGCAAAAGACCGATCCTTCGATCTGGTTTTCCCTCTTGAGCGCGCGGCGTAACCGGGCTAAGCCCCCCGGATGCCCTGGACCGAGCAGTGATCGAGCGCGACCCGAAGACCCTGGCCCGGCTCCAGACCGTCGTGACAGCGCTCATCGAGCACCGCGTCTCGACCTCGCTCGTCGACGTCGAACGCGCGCTGGCTCGCTGGCGTTCCGGTGCGCACTCCGCACTCGCAGCTCACGGTGCGGTGCTCCGTCATGCCGCGCGCTGCGAACGCACGGTCGAGCGCGTCACCGCCGCCGCGGGCGATCGTCCGGAAGGCATCCTGCGCGATGCGGTCGATGCCGGCCTGATGAACGCCGAGGAGTTCGTCGAGCTCGTCGGCAAGCAGCCGGACCAAGTCGAGACCATCGGCGCCTTGCGCGATGACGACGATGCGAGCGCCCCCGACAAGCGCCGCACGCTCGAGCAACTGCTCGCGCGTGGCCCGGTGCTCGTTCACGTCGATGCACGCCGCACGGAAGTCGCGGTGCCGCCCCGCTTCCGCGCCGATGCCTCGCTCGTGTTGCGCTTCGGCTACACGCTCCAGCCGGCGATTCGCGATCTCTGCATCGACGACGAGGGCATCTCGGGCACGCTCACGTTCGGCGGCTCGCCGTTCCACGTGATGTTGCCGTGGACCGCGGTCTACGCCGCGATGGTCGAGGGCGAGCAGCGCGGCACGGTGTGGCCAGAGGATGTCCCCGAGGACGTGCTCACCGGTTCCGGCGATCAGCCGGCCGTGACGTCGCACGGTAACGCGATTCCCGACGTCAGGGAGGCAGCGGCGGTCGAGCCCGCGCCGCGTGCGAAGCGCACCACTGGCCACCTGAAGCTCGTCGAATAATGCGTCCGGTTCTGCTGGTGGTGCTGGCGGCGGCGGCGGCGGCATGTGGTCCGAACGGCGCCACGCACGAGAAGAGCGACCCGATCGGGTCGAGCGATCTACCGCATCGCGGCACGCCGGCGCCGCACCTCGCGTGGAGAGACAACGCGTTCGGTACCGAGGCCCTGCCCGTTGTCGCGCGTGCCGGTGAAGTCGCGATCGTCGCGGTTCGCCAGATCGATGGCGAGCGCGGCTTCCCGAACCTCCGCATCGAGGTCCGCGATCGGAGCGACAAGACGATCCAGACCCTGCCGATCCTCAATTCGAACGAGTACGAGCAGCTCGCGCCGGGCGGGATCGCCGGCCCGGAGCTGCAGAAGCGGATCGAGGTGGCGAACACCGAGCTGGCGCGGCTGCACGATCTCCACGACCTCGTCGCGATGAAGCGGCTCGAGATCCAGGCGCCGACCGACAACACGTTCCCGCACCTCGCGATCGGTGACGGGCTCGATGTCGATTGGAGCAGCGATCACGTCCACGTGTTTCGCCACGACTCCGATCGCCAGGTCGTCACCGTCGAGGGCAAGGCGTGGCTCGCGCCCGTGCACCCGAACTGCGACAACCCGGCGTTCCTGCGCTCGGTGTTCCACGCGCCGGAGCTCTCGGTGGTGGTCGTCCAGATCGCTTATCGCGGCTCGGATAGCTGCGGCGTCCCTAGCGACCAGTTCCACGTCGTTGCCTGGTAAGTCGACCGGCATCGTCGCATGCGGACCGATGTGCCCAGACGTGACCGTCCGGGCACCCCGTACGAGCAGCGGCGAAGCCGCAGCTCTATTCGCCGAAGGCGCAGGCGCCGCGAGACCGGTCAGCCGTTCGCGGCAGCGGCCGCACGACGTGCCTGCGCTTCCGCCGCCTCGCGCTTGCGCTCGTCGGGATTTTCGTCGAGCCACGCTTGCAGCGACTCCTGCGTGATCTCGATGACGAGATCCTCGTTACCGATCTTGGCCTGACAGGCGAGCCGCGACTCGGGACGCACGTCGAACGCCTTGTCCATGATGTCGTTCTCTTTGTCGTGGACCTCGGCGAGCGACTCGAGACCTTGCTCGACCCACACGTGACAGGTCGAGCACGCGAGGTTGCCGCCGCAGGCATGCCCGACGCGCGCACCACAGTGCTCGGCGACATCGAGGATCGATTCACCGCGCTTGACCTCGACCTCGAGGGGACCGGTCGACTTGAGACCATGCGGATTGAGGAAACGTACTTTAGGCATCAGTGACTCACCTGGGACTCGGCTTCTTCGAGCGTGAGCCCGTGGAGCTGGGCCTCGACGGCCCGATTCATGCGCTTCTGCGCGAACGGCTTGGTGGCGAGATCGAGAGCTTCGACCATCGCGCGAATCTTCAAGTGGTCATCGCCAGCCATGGCGCGCTCGAGGTCCTGCATCGCAGCGACGCCCGCAGCGCGCACGTCGTCATCGAGCAGGTGGTCAGCAGAGGCGGCATCGCTCGCGAACGCTCCACGCGTCGCATTGAGGATGCGGTCGCCTTCGACGCGCTCGGTGAGCAGGTTCCTCATCGCGAGGTCGGTCTCGGCAAAATCGAACGACTCGATCAGCATGCGTTCGACCTCTTCGTCGGTGAGGCCGTAGCTCGGCTTCACCTCGATCGAGGTCTCGATGCCGGTCGTGAGCTCCTTCGCCATCACCTTGAGCAGGCCATCGGCGTCGACGAGGAACGTGATCTCGACGCGCGCCATGCCCGCGATCATCGGCGGCACGCCCTTGAGCGTGAACGTGGCGAGCGAGCGGCACGCGTCGGCGGTCTCGCGCTCGCCTTGCACGACGTGGATGACGAAGCCGGTCTGGTTGTCGGCGTACGTCGCGAAGGTCTGGGTCGCGCCACTCGGGATCGTGGTGTTGCGATGGATCAGCTTCTCGACGATGCCGCCCATCATCTCGACACCGAGAGAGAGAGGGATGACATCGAGCAACGTGACTTGCTGCTCGCCACCGCCGAGCACGTCGGCCTGGACTGCCGCGCCGAGCGCGACGACCTGATCGGGATCGAGATCCGAGAGCGGCTGCTTGCCGAACAGCTCGGCGACGAACTCGCGCACGATCGGCGAGCGCGTCGAACCACCGACGAGGATCACGCCGTCGAGCTGGTCCTTGGTGAGCTCGGCATCCTTGAGCACGCGGCGACACGCCTTCGCGCAGCGATCGAGCAGCGGCTTGGCGTACTCGCGCAGATCCGCGCGGCTGATCTGGCGCTCGGTGCCTTGAACCTTGTAGAGCGCGGTCTCGGCGGTCGTCAGCGCTTCCTTCACGCGACGCGCCTCGCCGACGACCGCGGCGACGTGCTTGCGATGCGCGAGGTCCGAGCCGTTCGCCAAGGTGCCGACCACGGCCGTCGCGATCGAGCGATCGAGGTCGTCGCCGCCGAGCGCGCTATCGCCGCCGGTCGCCTTGACCTCGAACACGCCATCGACGAGCTTGAGGATCGAGATATCGAACGTGCCACCGCCGAGATCGAACACGGCGTACGTGCCTTGCGAGCCCTTGTCGAGACCGTACGCGACGGCCGCCGCGGTCGGCTCGGCCATCAGGCGCATCACTTCGAGACCGGCGAGCCGGCCCGCATCACGGGTCGCCTGGCGCTGAGCATCGTCGAAGTACGCGGGCACGGTGATCACCGCGCCTTCGATCGTGCCGCCGAGCGCGGCTTCCGCGCGCAGCTTGAGGGCTTTCAAGATCTCGGCGGAGACCTCGACGGGCGAGACTTCCTTCCCGCCGACGACGACGCGCACCGCGCGGTCATCACCGACGAGCTCGTACGGGAGCAGATTGCGAACACTCTCGACGTCCGAGAGGTTGCGACCGATCAGCCGTTTGACCGAGGCGAGCGTCTCGCGCGGCGAGTCGAGCCCGTGCTTCGCGGCTTCGCGACCGACGAGGATCGTGTCATCGGGGCCGTAGTACACGACCGACGGCACGATCGGATCTTCACCGATCACGACGGGCGAGCCATCGGTGACCCAGGCGACGAGGCTATTGGTGGTGCCGAGATCGATCCCGATCACCCGCTGCTTGCAGGCTTCTTTGATCGTCGATTCACCGGGTTCCGAGATCTGGAGCAACATCTATTTAGTCCTCGTCCGCATCGAGCGCGGTATCGCACTCTTCGAGATAGCGATCGACGTAGCGCAACCCGATCAGGACCCGCTTGATCCCGTCGAGGTCTTGCTGCGCGAACAGCCGGTCAAGCTCGGTCAGATCGCGCACACGGCGCTGCTGCATATCCGCCTGCAGCGCTTCGATTTTTACCGTCGCCTTCGCGGCGCGGGCCTCGGCGAGCTCTTCACGCATCTCGAGCACCGCCATGATGGTGACCGGATCGAGCCGTTCATTCTCGCCGATCGAGAACCCGGCGCGCTCGAGCAGATACTCCGCGCGCCCGACCGGCTTCTTCAGCGTCTGATACGCATCGTTGAGCGCGCGCGAGCGCGATAATGCCACCACGCGTTCGGCTGCAGGTGCAGACGCGAACCTGTCGGGGTGGAGCTCCTTCGAGCGCTCGTAGAACGCGCGCTCGATCACATCGCCATCGAGATCGAACCGCGCCGGCAAGCCGAGCAGATCGAACGCGTCAGGCTGCTTAGAACTGGACGGACTCTCCACAGCCGCACTCGCCCTTGGCGTTCGGATTATTGAACTTGAACCCGTGGCCCATCATGCCGCGGACGAAATCGAGCGTCATGCCGCCGAGGTACACGAGTGACTTCGGATCGACGACGATGCCAACCAGCTCACCCTCGGGCGTCGTCGCCGAGAAGATGCTGTCGGTCGGCTTCGGCTCGTCCGCCCACTCGAACACGTAGGTGAACCCGGTGCAGCCACCGCCACGCACGCCCACCCGGATTCGCGAACCCGGCGTGCCACGCTTGGCGCGTTGCTTCGCGATCTCCTGCGCAGCCGACTCCGTCACGACGACCTCTCGCTTGGACGAGGGCGCAGGAGCGGGCTTGGTAGAGGTCTGGGCTTCAGCAGTGTTCATGGGTCACCTACGACTTCGCAGCGTGCTTCTTCTTGTAGTCCTCGATCGCCGCCTTGATCGCATCTTCGGCAAGGACCGAGCAGTGGATCTTGACCGGCGGGAGGTTGAGCTCCTCGACGATCTGCGTGTTCGAGATGGTGGCGGCTTGCTCGAGGGTCATGCCCTTGATCATCTCCGTCGCGAGCGAGCTCGACGCGATCGCCGAGCCACAGCCGAACGTCTTGAACTTCGCGTCGGCGATCCTGCCGTCGACGACCTTGATCTGGAGACGCATCACATCGCCGCAGGCCGGCGCGCCAACGAGCCCCGTACCGATGTCATCGCCCTCTTCTTTCGAGAAGGTTCCGACATTGCGGGGGTTATCGTAGTGATCGAGAACTTTTTCTGAATACGCCATAAAGGTTCCTACTATCTAACTTCGCTTTGCCTTCGGCAGTGCTGCGCGCCGGGAGCAAGTCCCGGCTTGTCTAACTTCGCACTGCCTCGGCAGTGCTGCACGCCAGGAGCAAGTCCCGCTTGCCTAACGTCGCACTGCCTCGGCAGTGCTGAGCGCCGGAGCAAGTCCGGCTTGCTGCTCAATGAGGGGTCCACTGGATGGAGTTGATGTCGATGCCGTCCAGGTGCATTTCCCAGAGCGGTGAGAGCGAGCGCAGCTTCTCGACCGACTTCACGACGATGTCGATCACGTAATCGATCTCGGCTTCGGTGTTGAAGCGGCCGATGCCGAAGCGAATCGACGAGTGCGCGAGGTCGTCACCGGCGCCGAGCGCGCGGAGTACGTAGCTCGGCTCGAGCGACGCCGAGGTGCAGGCAGAGCCCGACGACACCGCGACATCCTTGAGCGCCATCAAGAGCGACTCGCCCTCGACGAAGGCGAACGAGATGTTGAGGTTGCCCGGCAGCCGGCTGTCCATCGTGCCGTTGACGTAGACTTCATCGAGCTTCGACGTGATGCCGCGATAGAGCCGGTCGCGCAGCGCGGTGAGGCGAATCGCTTCACCACCCATCTCGTCCTTCGCCAGCTCGGCCGCCTTGCCGAAGCCGACGATCATCGGGACCGGCAACGTGCCCGAACGCATGCCGCGCTCGTGACCGCCGCCATCGATCATCGGATCGATCCGGATCCGCGGCTTGCGACGAACCCAGAGGGCGCCGATGCCCTTGGGTCCGTAGATCTTGTGCGCCGAGACCGAGACGAGGTCGGCCTTGGCCTTCTCGACGTCGAACGGAATCTTGCCGACAGCCTGGGCGGCGTCGATGTGGAACAGCGTCTTGGGGTTCTTCGCCTTGATCGCGGCACCGATCGCGTTCGCGTCCTGGACGACCCCGATCTCGTTGTTCGCGACCATCGCGCTGACGAGGACGGTCTTGTCCGTCATCGCGTTGGTGATCATCTCCGGCGTGACGATGCCGTCCTTCTGCGGACGGAGGTACGTGACCTCGAAGCCCTCGCGCTGGAGGCGCTTGCAGGTATCGAGCACGCACTTGTGCTCGGTCTCGACGGTGATGATGTGGTTGCCCTGCTTCTTGTAGAAGCTAGCGGCGCCCTTGATCGCGAGATTGTTCGACTCGGTCGCGCCCGAGGTCCACACGATCTCCTTGGCATCGCCACCGAGCAACGCGGCGACTTGTTCGCGCGCATGCTCGACCGCGGCTTCGGCGGTCCAGCCAAACACGTGGTTCCGGCTCGCCGAGTTGCCGTACTGCTCCGTGAAGAACGGCAGCATCGCCTCGACGACCCGCGGGTCGACGCGCGTCGTCGACTGATTATCCATGAAGATCGGGATTTTGACTTCAGTTTCCGACATCAGTTGTTTCCTTCACGAAAGAGCGTGGCGACCGGAACATCGAAGTCCGCGGACGCCGGGGTCGATGAGGTAGCGGTCGCTTGTGCCTGCGACCCACGCTTGGACAGACCTGCAAACAAAGGGGGAGCCTCACCGCGGCGATGGCCGTGGTGGTCGCATGTGCCGCACTCGGACGGCGCGTGCTCGGTCGAGCATGGCTGGCACGAATCGAGATAGCCGAGCGCCTCGACCAGATCGCTCTCGATCACCTGCAGCTGCGTGATCTGATCGCGAATCTGCTGGCGCTTCTCCTGGAACATCGCGTGGACCCGCGCGGTCGCCGCAGGAGCCG
Organism: Kofleriaceae bacterium; assembly: GCA_043780895.1. Classification (GTDB taxonomy): domain Bacteria; phylum Myxococcota_A; class Polyangia; order Haliangiales; family Haliangiaceae; genus JABFXX01. The sequence goes on from JAYWCI010000293.1 coordinate 9,949, forward strand.
ACTTCGCATTTTGGAAGTCTCTGACGAAGCCCTGGATCTCCGCGAGCGTGAAGCCGATCGCCTGGAGCTTCACGATCCAGTGGATGCGGTCCACCGCTTCGGGACCGTACAGGCGGAAGCCACCTTCGGACCGCGCACGCGGCTCGAGCAAACCGAGCTCTTCATAGAGGTGCATCGCCCGGACGGTCTTACCGACCACCTTGGCGAGCTCTCCGACGCGCATCAGTTTGAGTTCGTTGCCATCCATAGAATAACCCTTACGTACACGTAAGGTTGCTAGTTCTGGATGGACTATGACGGTGTAGGTAGGGGGTGTCAAGGACAACCCTAACCTTTACGTAAGGTCGCTAGTTCGCGGTCGACGTGGCTTCAAAGGCTCGAATTACCGTGACTTTGATTTGACCGGGGAACGTCAGCTCGTCTGCGACCCGTGCCGCTATCTCGGTCGACATCTCCACACACGCCGCGTCGTCGATCTCGGTCTCGCGAACATAGACTCGCAGCTCGCGACCGCCATGGACCGCATGGGCACCCATGACGCCACGCCGATCCATGCCGATCCGCTCGAGGTCCTCGACCTTGGTGTTGAAGCCTTCGGTCTGTTCGCGGCGCGCGCCGGGACGCGCGCCGCTCATCGCATCGGATGCCGCGACCAGGTACGCGTAGACCGAGTTGCACGGCTCGTCCGCGTGGTGCGAGCCGATCGCGTTCGCGACGAGCTCGCTCTCGCCGACGCGACGCGCGATTTCGGCGCCGATCACGGCGTGGCTGCCTTCGATCTTGTGGGTCAGCGCCTTGCCGATGTCGTGCATCAGCGTGGCGCGCCGCGCGAGCCCGGCATCGAGCCCGAGCTCCGCTGCCATCATGCCGGCGAGGAACGCCGCTTCGACCGCATGCAGCCACTGGTTCTGGGTGTAGCTCGTGCGGAAGTTGAGCGCGCCGACGAGCTCGACGATCTCGGGATGCGCTTTCGGGACGCCGAGCACGGAGAACGCCTTCTTACCGAGCGCGCGGATCTCCTGGTTGAGCCCTTCGCGCGCCTTGGCCGCCCAGGCCTCGGGATCCTTCTTCGCGTCGTCGATCGACTCCGGCTTCTTGACGAAGCGGTGGAGAGCGCGACGCACGACTTCTTTGCCGACGCCATCGAGCCCCTCGAGCCGGATCGCATCCTTGTCGTCGTTGATCTGGAGCTGGATCCCGCTGACTCGCTCGAGCGCGCCGTGGATCGCGTTGTTGTTATCGAGGACGATCGCCACGATGTCCGAGCCGACCTTGAGGTTCGAGACGTTGCGCTCGGTCAGAAAGTGCATCGAGCAGCGCGCCGCGGCGATCTCCATCACGCGCTTGGCTTCGCGATCATACGCCGGGTCGGTCGCGTTCTGTTCCACGTTGCGAACCGCGGCCGCGGCGCTCGCACGTGCATCTTCGATCCACGCGCGCGACATCTCGCGGATCAGCTCCTGGACCGGCAGGCCCGCTCGCGTCTCGAGCTCGCTGCGCACAGCCTCGCGCTTGCGCTTGATGTCTTGCTCGAGCCCGCTCGCGCGGTCGCGACGCGACTGCACTTCCTGATGGATCTGGTCGAGCGAGGCTTCGCGATGTTCGACGGTGTCGCGCAGCATTGCGAGCTCGGCCTCGCGCGCCGACAGTGCATCTTCACGCGCCTGGATCGTGGCTTCGGTCTCGGCGAGCTGGTGATCCGCCGCCGCTTGTTGCTCGAGCGCATTCACACGCGCCGCGGTATCGCTCGCTTGCGTGGTCGCGGCGGCCTCGAGCTTCGCGGCCTTCGTCAGCGCTGCCGCTTCGACGCGCGCATCGATCAACGCGCGATCGCGAATCCGCGCGGCATCGGCAGCCGCGGTGCGGGCAGCGAGGACTCCCGCCGCGATCAGCGCGACGAGCCCGACGGCGATAGCGACGAACACCGGGTGACTATAGCGCCTGGACGCGCCGAGCAGCACTCAATCGGGGCGTTCGAGACAGGTATCGCACTGCTTTGGATGAGTTTTCGGGCCGTCATGAACGGTGGCCGTGTGCGGGACCGGCAAGGCATCGAGCGAGACCTGGATCATCACGTTACCGCTGACCAGGAGCTGCTTGGGCTTGGGCTTGAAGCCGGCGAGCCGGAGCTCGATCGGGATCGGGGTCTTGCTGATCGGCATCAGCAGCTTGACCGGCGCCACGCCGAGCGACTTCTGATCGGGACCAAAGATCTCGGCACCCGAGGGAACGCTATCGATCTCGACCGAGGCCGTCGTCGGTGCCTCCGCGGCGTCGGGCACGAGCACCGCTGCGTGCGTGACGCCCGCATCCGACATCACCGCCACTGGCTGTTGGGGCTCACCTGGCTCGATCGCGGCGATCGCGGACTGTGCGTGGCGATACCAGGACACCGCGATGAGGCCGCCGCCGAGCCCGAGGATCAGCGCGAACGTGACGACGATCGGCCACACCTTGCGCCGCTGGCGCGACGAATACCCGAGTGGCGTCGCGATCCGCATCGTGTTGGTCGACAACAATGCGGGCGTCGCGAGGTCGGGTCCCTGTCCGTGCGCCGGGCACGGCGGGATCAAGGATCCGTCGCCGATCATCGTCGCGTTCGAGCTCGCGCCCGACATCGACATCACAGGGGCAGCGAGCGGCAACTCGTTCGCCATGCCGATCCGCGTCGCTTGCTGGGCCGCGTTGTTCCGTTGCTGCTGCGCGGCGTACGCGATCACGGCCTTCGCGTCGACGCGGAGCTCCCCGGGTGCGAGCGAGCGAGCGGGCGACATCGGCGGCGATTGATGGAGATAGCGCTCCGGATCGAGCAGCGCTTCGCGCAGCGCAGTCATCGTCGGGAATCGCGCGTCCGGTTGCTTCATCAAGCAGCGCAGCAGGATCTGCTCGACGCTCGGCGGAATATTCGGGTTGTAGCCGCGCGGCGGCGGGGGCAGCTGGGTCACCTGCTTGACGAGCACCTCGCCCATCGAGTCGCCATCGAACGGCAGCGCACCGGTCGTCATCTGGAACAGCAGGATGCCGAGCGCGTAGATATCGGTGCGGTGATCGATCGTCACCCGGCTCTCGCACGCCTCCGGCGACATGTACTGCGGCGTCCCGAGCAGGACGCCCACCGCGGTCTTGACCGACGAAGGTCCACCAGCGAACATCTTCGCGAGCCCGAAATCGAGCAGCTTCACGTAGTCGGGATCGCCGAGGCGCAGCGTGAGCATCACGTTGTCGGGCTTGAGATCGCGATGGATCACGCCGGCGGCGTGCGCGGCCGCGAGTGCACTCGCGATCTGCGCGCCGATGTGAAGCGCGCGGCGCGTGTCGAGCACCGCTTCGCGGCCGAGCACCGACGCGAGGTTCGAACCCTCGAGGTACTCCATGATGTAGTAATGGTCGCCCTCGGGCGTCACCCCGAAATCGTGGATCTCGACGATGTGCTCGCTGCCGATCTGGTTGACCGCCTTCGCCTCTAGAAAGAAGCGCTGCACCACTTCGCGGTTCGAGGCGAGCTCGCGATGGATGACCTTGAGCGCGACCTTCTTACCGATCGTCGGATGCTCGGCGAGATAAACGGCTCCCATACCGCCCGTCCCGATTTTGGTCAGGATGCGGTAGTTCCCGATGGTTTGGCCGGGCGCGATCAGTTCGCGCTTAGCTTAGCCTATCGAGCTTCAGCGCGTTTCGGCGCCGAACAAAACTGCTCGTAATCGACGAGCTGGATCGCCTTGCGATCGACGCCATCACCACAGGTCGGGCATTTCGGATCCCGCCTCAGCTTCATCTCACGGAACTTCCCAGCCAGCGCGTCATAAATGAGGAGCCGGCCGGCGAGCGTGGTGCCGATGCCGAGGATCAGCTTGATCGCCTCGGTCGCCTGGAGCGTGCCCATCGTGCCGGGCAGCACCCCGAGCACGCCACCCTCGGCGCACGACGGCGCATCTTCGGGCGGCGGCGGTTGCGGATACAGGCAGCGATAGCAAGGCGAGCCGTTCGCCGGAAACACGGTGAGCTGGCCCTCGAACCGAAAGATCGACGCGTGGACGACCGGCTTGCCGAGCCGGAGCGCGATGTCGTTGACGAGGTAGCGCGTCGCGAAGTTATCCGCGCCGTCGATGATGACGTCGTACGGCGCGAGCAGCGCCTCGGCGTTGTCCGCGACGATCCGGGTCTTGTGCTTGACGATGTTGACGTCGGGGTTGAGGTTCTTGAGCGTACGCTCGGCGCTGTCGACCTTGAGGGTCTGCAGGCGATCGTTACCGTGCAGGATCTGGCGCTGGAGATTCGAGACGTCGACGACGTCGTCGTCGATCAAGCCGATCGTGCCGACGCCGGCTGCCGCGAGGTACATGCTCGAGGGCGAGCCGAGCCCACCTGCACCGATGCACACCACTTTCGCCGCGAGCAGCTTCTGTTGGCCCTTGAGGCCGACCTCGGGCAGCAACACGTGGCGCGAGTAGCGCGTCTCTTGATCGGGGCGCAACGTCGCGGGCGTGATCCACGGCTGGCCGGCTTGCTTCCAGCCGCCGAAGCCACCGGCGAGCGACTTCACGTTGGTGTAGCCGAGCTCGCGCAGCGTGCGCGCCGCGAACAACGAGCGATTCCCGCCAGCGCAGTACACGACGATCGCCGCGTCGAGATCCGGCACCTCGCGCTCGATCTTCGATTCGAGAAAGCCGCGCGGGATCCACACCGCGTTCGCGAGTGCGCCTTGCGCCCACTCGTCGGCCTCGCGACAATCGATGATGACGGGCTGCGTCGCCGTCGGCATGCTCGCAAGGCTCGCGACATCGATCTCGGGAAGCGACTTGCGTAAGTCCTTCAGTAGAGCGTCATATCCGATCACGGACGGAACCTACCACAGAGCTTGCCGTAACCCTCACGTGAGGGTAAGGTCCACGCGATGTCTGACCTCGCCACCTCCGCTAGCTCCTTCACCTCGGCGCCCGATTACGCGCCGGGTCCGGAGTCGATGCTGCTCATCACTTCCGGCGCTGCCGTGAAGGTTAACGAAATCCGCGACGCCGAAGGCATCGAGAACGCGATGGCGCTCCGGCTCCGCGTCGTCGGTGGCGGTTGCGCCGGCTTCTCGTACGACCTCTACTTCGACGAGCCGACCGAGGTCGATCGTCAATTCGAGACCGCGGGCGTCCGCTGCGTCGTCGACGAGATGAGCCTGATGTACCTCGTCGGTACCGAGATCGATTACGTCGAAGGCCTCCAGGGCGCCGGCTTCAAGTTCAACAACCCGAACGTGAAGTCGACCTGCGGTTGCGGCTCTTCGTTCAGCGTCTGATCCCTCCGAGCAGCCGTCGTGAACATCGTCAGCATGCTCGAGCGCGAGCTCGGCAAGGAAGCCGTCATCGGCCCTGGCGATGAGCGGCTCGAGGTCTACGGGCGTGACGAGAGTCCATTGCCCGAGTTCTATCCGCCGGCCTGTGCGGTGCTGTGCGAGTCGACCGAACAGGTCGCCGCCGTCCTCCGGATCTGCCTCGAGCAAAACACGCCGGTCACGCCGCGCGGGGCGGGCTCCGGCATGGTGGGTGGAGCCCTGCCCGTGCGCGGCGGCGTGGTGCTGTCGACCGAGAAGATGCAGCGGATCAAGGAGATCGATCCGGCCGACCTCGTCGCGGTCGTCGAGCCCGGGGTCATCACCGGGACGTTTCAAGCAGCGGTCGAAGCGGCCGGCGTGTTCTATCCGCCGGATCCGGCCTCGCTGGAGTACTGCTCGATCGGCGGCAACGCCTCGACGAATGCCGGCGGGCCCCGCGCGTTCAAGTACGGCGTCACCCGCGATTACGTGCTCGGGCTCGAGGTCGCGCTGATGGGCGGCGAAGTGCTGCGCTGCGGCCGGCGCACCGCAAAGGGCGTGACGAGCTACGATCTGGTCGCCGGCTTCGTCGGTACCGAGGGCACGTTCGGCGTGATCACCGAGATGTGCGTCAAGCTCGTACCCAAGCCTCCCGCCGCCGCGACGATCCTCGGCGTGTTCGCCGATCTCGCAAAGGCCGGGCTGGCGATCGAAGCACTGCTGCGCTCCGGCGTGCGTCCGAGTGTGCTCGAGATCGCCGACAAGTTCTCGATCGATGCGGTTCGCGCGAAGGCGCGCTATCGGTTCCCTGCGAACGCCGGCGCGATCGTGCTGTGCGAGGTCGACGGCGAAGCCGACATGATGGAGATGATGATGGAGCGCATCGGCCTCGCGTTCGACGAGCTCGGCGCGATCGACGTGCTCGCCGCGAGCGAGCCAGCCGAGCGGAACAAGGTCTGGGAGGCGCGCCGGTTGATCAGTGGTGCACTGAAAGAGGCCTACAGGATCAAGGTCAACGAAGACATCTGCGTCCCGCGCGGTAAGATCGTCGAGATGATCGCGCGCTGCGATCGGATCGCCGCAGAGACCGGGATTCCGATCGCGGTCTTCGGTCACGCCGGCGACGGCAACCTGCACACGAACCTCTTGTCGAACGAAGATCCGATGGATCCCGCGGTGCGCGAGAAGCTGTGGAATGCGGCGGGTCAGATCTTCGCGCACGCCGTCGCGCTCGGCGGCACGCTCTCGGGCGAGCACGGCATCGGGCTCACGAAGAAGCCGTATGTCACGCTCGAGCAGAGCCCGCAGTTGATCGAATGGCAGCATCGCTGGAAGGCGATGTGGGATCCGTCGGGGCTATTGAATCCGGGCAAGCGGTTGCCCGAACGTCAGAAGCGCTGCAGCGAGTAGTGGCTATTGAAACACGTACGCGGCGCCACTATCGGTCGCCGCGTTGTTCGCGCCGTCGCCGTTGATGCCGGTCGCGTTCGAATCCTCGCCCGGCGCACCGATCGCGACGTCGAGGGTCATGCCCGCGCCGCCGACCGCGACCGCCACGCCGAAGTTGTCGGTCGCGCCGGCGTTCGCGGCGGTGAGGTGCGAGGTCAACATCACGCTCGTCCCGCTGGTGGCGCGCGTGAACACGTCCGCCGCGCCTTTGCCGCCCGCGCCCTGCGCGCCGACGACCACCGTGAGGCCATCGGTCGCGACCGCCGCGCCGAAGTTGTCGTTCGCCGCCGGTGCCGATTCTTTGAGCATGCCTACCGCGGTCCAGGTCGTCCCACTGCGACTGAACGCGTACGCTGCGCCACTGTCCTGCGCATTGTTGTCGCCGGGTCCCGTCAGGCTGTCCTCGCTCGGTGCCCCGACGACGACGGTATTGCCATCGCCCGACACCGCGAGCGCGGAGCCAAACGCGTCGCCGGCCTCGGTGTTCGACGCCTTGAGGTAGGCCTGCTGTGACCAGGCGGTGCCCGCACGCGTGAACGTGTACACGGCGCCGGCACCGGCCGCCGAGTTGTCGGTCTGCAGCCCGCCGACATTCTTCACCGCGCTCGATTCTCCGCTCGCCCCGACCGCGAGCGTCGAGCCATCTGTCGAGAGCGCGACGGCCGTGCCGAACAGGTCCGTCGTGCCGCTGTTCGAGGCCTTGATGTACGCCTGCGCGGTCCACGCCGCGCCGTTGTTGAGGAACACGTAGGCCGCGCCGTTGTCCATGCCGTTGTTGTTCGCGTTGCCCGTACCGGTGTTGATGGTCGAGGTGCTGCTGTCTTCCTGGGGAGCACCGACGACGAGCGTGAGGCCATCTCCCGCCAGCGCGACGGAGAACCCGAAGTGGTCGTCGCTGTCGCGGTTGCTCGCCTTGAAGTAGGTCGTCTGCGTCCACGTCGTACCGCTGCGGGTGAACACGTAGGCCGCGCCGCTCGCCGGGCTGGTGTTGTCGGTCTGCGTGCCGTTGATCTGGTTCGATGCACTCGCTTCGCCATCGGCACCGACCGCGAGCGTATTGCCATCCGTCGAGAGCGAGACTGCATGACCGAACAGATCACCAGCGTCACCGCTCATCGCTTTGACGACCGCTTGTTGCGCCCACGCGGTGCCGCTGCGCGTGTAGATATAGACCGCGCCGGTGCTTGCTTCGGCATCTGCGCCGACGGCGAGCGTGTTGCCATCCGCCGACAGCATGATCGCGGTGCCGAGTGCGTCGGTCGCGGCGGTGTTCGATTCCTTGAGATACGCGCGCTGCACGATCCCCGACGGCGCCGCATCGCGCGCATCACCGCTCCCGGTGCCGGCATCGCCGACCGAGAACCCATCGATGCCAAGAATGGAGCTGCATCCTGCGAGAGCCGCCAGAGCGACCTGCGCGAAGAGCAACGTAGCGCGTGCTCGCACCAGATGATCGTATCGCATTAGAGTGGAGCAGTGGATAACCTAGCGCACACGCTCGCAGGTGCTTCGACCGAAGATCTGGCGACCTGGCGCCGGTTCGTCGACCGCGCGGGTGCCGCCGCGATCGCGAGCTGGTTGTCCCCGCGGGCGATCATCGCATGCGTCCTCGGAGATACGGAATTCGCGACCGCCGCCTTGGAGCTGCTGCGCCAGCCCGATTCGCCCGGTGCGATCCAGGTCACGGCGGCGTTCCCTGAGCTCGCCGCACTCGCTGCGCCCGCGCCTGCGCAAATCGAGCACGACCCGCCGCCGATCGCCTGCGAGGCGCGGCCCTTGCTCGACCACATCGCGACGCGCTTGCTCGGGGCGAAGTTGCGCGGACTCGAGGCGCGCGACCGGACCGTGTTCCAGCGCGAGCCGGGCGTGAGCTCACGCGCGTTCCACGACCTCGCGGACGCGACCACGCGCGTGCTCGCCGCGGGCCTGGGTCCTGCCTTGCGCGCCGCGATCCTCCACCTCGACATCGCGAAGACCGCGAGCGCGAATCACCGCGTCGCGTGGCAAGCGCTGGGCATTGCACTCGAGGTCCACAACGAAGCCGCCGCGGCGATCCTGCGGCGCGCCGATCGTGCGCGCTCGTGGAACCTGACCGTGCCGCTCGGCAAGCTCGCGATCGCGTGGGTCGAGGCGCATGGCCTCGCCGGTCAGCACGTGCGTGGTGAAGGTCCGATCATGATGTTCGCGCCGCTCGTCACCGCGTTGCGCGACATCGCCGCGCCGCTCGGGCGCCTCTTGGCGCTGGAGCCGCACGAGGCGACGAAGCTCGCGCTCGATGGCCTGCACGTGCTCAATGCATGCGACACGGCCGCAGTGCGCGAAGGCCTGCTCGACGATGGGTTGCTCGCGAAGCTAGCGCGCGTTCGAGATCAACTCGTGGTCGTGACCGCGCAGACCCCGTTTGTCGATCCATTCGCCGCCTTGCAAACGCTCGCGCCACCGCCCGATCGCGCGCACCTCGCCGAACGCTTGCGCGCGTTGCGCGCGGGTCGGCAACGCGCCGGCGAACCGGTGGCCGCCGCCGACGATGCAGTCGCGGCGCTCGGCGAGATCGAGCTCGCCGCGCTCGCACCCGCGCTCGCGACCTGTCAGCTCTGGTACTGCGAAGCGGCGACGAGTGCGCTGTCTCCCGCGGCGCAACTCGGTGTGCTCGCGGCGGCGGTCGGTGCCGCGCGCAAGATCGGCGTCGATGTCACGCGGCCCTGGCACGCCCAGCTCCGTCCGCTCGTCGCGCAGCTCGCAGGTCCTGATGCGCGCTATCGCCTGCGGCTCGTCGAAGCGGCGCTCGCCCAGCGGCCAATTCGCGAGCTGCTAGCCGGCGGTACGCCGCTCGGTCCCCTCGGCACGTTGTCCGCGCGGTTGGCCGCAGCCGGCGATCCGGATGCGATCGTCCTCGATTACGCCGACACGCCGGAGAGCGCCGCCCTGATCACGTTGCTCGGCATCTACGAGACCCGCTCGCAGGTCGCGTTCCATCAGATGTTGAAGGCGCTATGCGACCTCTACGGGCTCCGCAAGGACGAGTTCGATCGCGTCGCGAACGAAGCGAGCTACCTCGCCTCGATGAACTCGGCGCGGAGTGACAAGGAGCGGATGCTCGATTTCGTGCGGCCCGGACGGATCGTCGAGATCGGGCCCGGCGGCGGCGTCGTGCTCGATCTGCTCGAAGCGCGGTTTCCGACCGCCGAGATCATCGGCGTCGATCTGTCGCGCGAAGTGATCACCGCACTCGAGGCGCGCGCGCGTGCGAACGGTCGCACGTGGCGCGTCGTCCTCGGCGCCGCAGAGTCCCTGCCCGAGTACGCGCGCGATGTCGACACCGTCGTGTTCTGCTCGATCCTCCACGAGGTCTACTCGTACACGGAGCCGCGGTTCCAGCTAGCCTCGGTCGAGCGCGTGATCGCCGCGGCGTTCGCGGCGCTGCGGCCGGGTGGCCGGATCGTTGTCCGTGATGGCGTGATGCCGGCCGCGGGCACGCGTCGGATCCAGTTCATCGCGCCGGATGCACGCGCGGTGTTCGATCTGTATGTCGCGCAGTTCGAGGGCCGACCGATCCGCTATCGCGAGCTCGGCGATCACCGGGTCGAGCTGTCGAGTGCCGATGCGATGGAGTTTCTCTACACGTACACGTGGGGACCGGCGAGCTTCCCGTACGAGATCCGCGAGCTCTACGGCATCCTCACGTACGACGACTATGTCGCCGCACTGCTCCGGTGGTGCGGTGAGGGCGCGGGCGTCGTCGCCCTTCCAGCGCCGCTGCGCAGCTATCTCCAGCCCGGCTATCGCGATCACCTCGCACCCACGATCGCGCTGACCGACGAGCACGATGTCGTGACCGAGCTCCCCGATTCGAACTGCCTGATCGTGATCGAGAAGCGGTAGCCCCGGCTATGGGCCCAGCAGCTGGACGATCAGGGTCTGCAGCGCACCGAGGTTGTCCGGCTTCGTGAAGCCGTGACCCTCGTCATCGGCAGCGAGGTACCAGACCGTGCCGCCACCGGCGCGAATCGTCGCGACGAGCTTGTCGCTCACCGCCGAAGGCACGCGCGGATCCTTGCGCCCGTGGGCGACGAGGATGGGGGCTTTGATCGTCGCGGCACGCGTCAGCGGCGAGAGCTGCGCGAGCCGCGCGCGCATCACCGGATCTCGCTCGTCGCCGTACTCGGTGCGTCGGGAGGCCTGGCGATACGGCGCCGTTCCCTCGAGGAACGCGACGAGATCGGCGATGCCGACGATATCGACACCTGCGTGCAGCCGCTCGGGAAACGCGATCAGCGACGCGAGCGCGAGATACCCGCCATACGACGTGCCCATCACCGAGATGCGACGCGGATCGAAGCCCGGTTGGGCCGCGGCCCACGCGAGCACGGCCCCCACATCCTGGACGGCGACGTCGCGATTCGCGGCGTTGTCCGCGGCCGCGTAGCGCTGCCCGTACCCGACCGAGCCACGCACGTTCGGCTGGATAATCGCGAAGCCGCGCGCGACGAGGAATTGCTCGAACGGCGCCCACTTCGGCAACCATTGATCTTCGGGCCCACCATGGAGCTCGACGATCACCGGCGCGCGGCCTTCGTCGCGGTTCGGGCGCATCACGAGCGCGGGCACGTCGCCGATCTTGACGTGCTCGGGCGTCGCGAGTGGGAGTGCGGGGAGGTCGGCGTGCGTCCACGGAACCGCGGTCTCGCTCGCGATGTCGTACGTGAACACGTCGCGCGGGTGATGCGCATCGCTGAACGAGAACGCGAGCACCTGCGCGTGCGCCGCGAATCGGAGCTCCGTGATCACGCCTGCCGTCGGTGCATTCGGGGCAAGCCGATGGGTGTGCGTGGCGGTGTCGTAGAGATAGAGCACCGAGGCACCGTCCTCGTTCGTCGTGAAGGCGACCGTGCCACCATCCGGCGCCACCGCGAGTTGCGTGACATCCCACGCCAGCTCCGGCGCGATCAGGCGCTGGCCACGCGTCATCAGTTGCCATACGTTCAAGCGATCGCCTGCCGACGCGATCGCGTAGAGCTCGCCACTGGCGCCGAACTGCGCGCCCGGCGCCGCGACGCGCGGATCGACCGAGGTCAGCGCGACCGCGTGACCATCGCTCGTCGCGATGCGATACAGGGTCGAGGACTGCAGCGACACGGTCCTGCGCGCGAGCAGCTGGGTGCCATCGCTCGAGAGATCGATCACGGCCCACACGCCCTCGTCGGTGAACACCTGCTTCGGCGCGCCGTTGTCGAGCAACCAGATCGAGGTCGAGCCGGGCTCGGGCTGGGCCCACACGAGCCGACCATGGCGCTCGATCGGATCGGCGATGCGATGCTTCGCGACGAGCGTCTTCACGGTCGCACCGGTGACCTGGTAGAGCCGATCGTCCTCGGTCCCGTCATGATCGCCGGCGTAGTCGACCGCACCGGCCGCCCCGAACGCGGCCCACTGGACATCGACACCGCGGGTCTTCGTCACCGGCGCGGCGAGTGGGCGCGGCACCATCATCGCCTCGCCACCTTGGTCGACGAGCAGCTGCGTGCCGTCATCCGAGATGTCGAGCAAGCGCGAGCTCGTGATCGCGCCGTAGCGATCGAGCTGCGTGCCGATCGCGCGATCGATGCCCGGCGCACCGCTGATGTGCAGCGCACCGAGGTCGTACGCCGGCAGCGTGCGCGCTGCGCTCAGCGAGCGATGAGTCCGATCCGAGCCGCCCGCGCCGCACGCGCACGTGACTGCGACGAGCCACGCGAAGCGCAACTACTCGGCCTTCACGAACGACGTGATCTTCCAGCCGGCACCGCCCGGCTCGAGCGTGAGCTGCCACGCGCCCGGTGCGGCTTGGCCTGCCGGGCACAGCACGCGCTTGTCACCATCCGAGCCGCACGCTCCGAGCGTGCCAGCCATCGCTTCGAGCGTCGTCGGATCCGCCTGCCACATCGCCAATGCGGCATCCGCACCCGCGCCGCCGCCGAGGCTCCACACCACATCCTCCGAGACATGCGTGCGTAGCGCGCTGTAGTCTCGCTTCGCGAGCACGTCCTTCATCGCGGCGAGCTCCACGGCGGCACCGGCCGGGACGTTCTTGAACGCCTTCGGATCGGTATGGGCCACGGTCTCGGTCGCTTCGCCGCGGATTGCTTCGTCCTTCATCGGAATCGCGTACCGGTTGATCCGCTTCCAGATCGCGACCTGCAGCGCCTCGGTGCGGCCCTCGAGCCAGTGCGGCTTGTCGGCGCCCCTCATCTCGACCGGCATCGCTGCGCCCGGGTCCCACGACGAGGCGTGACCGGTGACCTTCACGCGCCACGGCCGACCGCCGAGGACGTGGACATCGAAGCGAATGAAGTAGCGCTTGTACGCGAGCCGCGTCGGCGCGCCACCGGCGGTGTTCGGGGTCGCGGTGCCCATGCCGTTCTGAATGCCCTGCTGTTGCGACAGCACCTGCTGGTTCACCATCGAGTCATCGCAGGTCGATCCCGCACCGGCGCAGTTCGAGTACTGGACCTGATGCCACGACGTCGAGATCTTGCCGGGGCCCGGGTTGTCGTCGAGGTTGGGATAGAGATCGCGCGTCGCCGTGAGTGCCGCCGTGTACACGAGGGCGAAGTCAGCGTCGTACAGCGAGTGCTGCGCGGATTTGACGTCCTTCTTGTTCGTCGAGCACGCACCGGTGAGCGCGAATGCCAGCAGTAGGAAAATGATACGGTCGCTTCGAGCCATGGGAGGACGCCCTCGAAATAGCACACCCAGCGCCGGAATCGGTTCCCGAAACACCGGGGCAAAACATGCCGTGACGAGCGAGCCGGCCGAAGCGACGCGCATTCGTGCCGCCCAGCTCGCAGTCTTGCTCGGCCTGGCCTACCCCGACGCCGTCGTCGAGCTCGACCACACGAACCCGTACCAGCTGCTGGTCGCGACCATCCTCGCGGCGCAATCGACCGACAAGACGATCAACACCATCACCCCCGCCTTGTTCGCGAAGTACCGCGACGCGAACGCGCTCGCGGCAGCCGAGCAGGCCGAGGTCGAGAAGCTGATCGTAAAGAGTGGGTTCTTCCGCAACAAGGCCAAGCACATCATCGGCATGGCCCAGGCGGTCGTGACCCGGCACCGCGGCGAGATTCCACGCACGATGGAAGAGCTGTGCGGGCTCCCCGGCGTCGCCCGCAAGACCGCGAACGTCGTGCTCGGCAGTGCGATGGGGATCGACGTCGGCGTCGTCGTCGATACTCATGTGACGCGGCTGTCGGCGCGCCTCGCGCTCAGCACGCACACCGATCCGGTCAAGATCGAGCACGACCTGATGGCGATCCTGCCCAAGGCGCAATGGACGCCGTTCGCCCATCGCATGATCTGGCACGGCCGCCGCGTCTGCATCGCGAAGAAGCCCGACTGCGATCACTGCACGCTCGCGCCGCACTGCCCGAGTGCGTTTGCCGCGGTGCAGCCCAAGGATCCTTCGCCGCGGGCAAACTGGAACGCGAAGCAACGCGCCGCCCGCAAAGGCACCGAAGCGGCGGTCGCCACCGCGCAGCAGCCCGCACCAACATCCAAGCCCGTCGCGAAGACGTCCAAAGCGAAGCGCGCGTGACGCCGATCTGCGCCGTCGCCGCGTTCATCTTCGACGGAGATCGCGTGCTCGTGATCCAGCGCGGCACGCCACCGGGTCAAGGCTCGTGGTCGCTGCCGGGCGGCAAGCTCGAAGCGGGCGAGACGCTCGCGCACGCCGTCGCTCGCGAGGTCCGAGAAGAGACGGGGCTTGTCGTCGACGTCGGGCCACTTGCCTGCGTGGTCGAGCGGATGGGTGGCGGCTACCACTTCGTGATCCTGGATTATCTCGCGCGCTCGATCGGCGGAACGCTCGCCGCCGCGAGTGATGTTCGCGATGCGCGATGGGTCACCGATGAAGAGCTCGCCGCGCTGCCGCACACCGAGGGGCTACTGGAGGTCTTGGCCCGCGCACGTACCCAACGCTGGCCCTGAACGCGGCAACGGCGCGACGTCCAACACGCGACGTCAGCGGTACGACGTACCGGAAGCGGCCGAACAAGCGAGCAAAGGCGCACCTGCAAGCGGCGCGACCAACGGCGAGCGGAGCATCGCGCGCCTGCCTGCCGGGCACCGCCCGCGAGCCAGTTTGGCGCGCCGGTTGCCCGCGCGCGGTCGTGGCGCGCCATGCTACACAGCGCCGTGGTCCACCTGCCGATGCATCAGCCCGCGCTCGCCGTGCGCTCGGTCCGGCGCGCGGACGTCAGCGAGCCACAGTGGAGCGACTGGCGCTGGCAGCTCGGGCACATGCTGACCACCGCCGACGAGCTCGCCACCGCGGTCGAGCTCTCGCCAGCGGAGCGCGCCGGCATGGCGGCCTCCGCGCAGCTGTTTCGCGTCGGTATCACACCGTACTACGCGAGCCTCATGGATCCGGTGCACGCGAGCTGCCCGATCCGGATGCAGGCGATACCGCATCCAGCCGAAGCCAACATTCGCGCCGAGGAGCTCCGCGATCCGCTCGGCGAGGACACCCACAACCCCGCGCCGTCGGTGATCCACAAGTATCCGGATCGCGTGCTGTTCCTCGTCGTCGATCGCTGCGGCATCTACTGCCGGCACTGCAATCGCCGGCGGCTCGTCGGTGGCGACGAGCCGCCGACCACCGCGGAGCTCGAGGCCGGGCTCGAGTACATCGCGAAGACGCCGCGGATCCGCGACGTGCTGCTCTCGGGTGGCGATCCGCTGCTCCTGTCGACGCGCCGGCTCGGGCACTTGTTGTCGCGGCTGCGCGCGATTCCGCATGTCGAGACGATCCGGATCGGGACCCGGATGCCTGTCGTGTGCCCGATGCGGATCGATGACGAGCTGTGCGCGATGCTCCGCCAGCACCATCCGCTGTTCATCAACACCCACTTCAATCACGAAAAAGAGCTGACGCCCGAAGCGCGGCGGGGCTGCGAGAAGCTGGTCGATGCGGGAGTGCCCGTCGGCAATCAGACCGTGCTGTTGCGCGGGATCAACTCGTCGGTGACGTCGCTGCGCGCGCTGATGCGTGGCTTGTTGCGCTCGCGCGTGCGGCCGTACTACTTGTTCCAGGGCGACACCGTGATCGGCACCGATCATCTGCGTACGCCGGTCGAAGCGGCGCAGGAGCTCTACAAGGGCCTGCGCGGCTGGATGAACAGCATGGCCGTGCCGATGCTGGTGCTCGATGCACCGGGCGGCGGCGGCAAGGTTCCGCTCGTGCCGAACTACATCGAGGCGATCGATCACGATCGCGTGATCGTCTCGACGTATCGCGGTATGCGCATCGAGTATCCGCAACCGCGCGAACGCGACTGCACCGTCCCCTACGACTCCATCTACTTCGCAGACCATCCCCCCGACGACGACCGCGAAGGATCTCAGCCCGACCGGCCAGGTCAGTAGATGATCGCAGAGCTCGCGAAGGAGCTCGGCTTTCACCGCGCCGCGATCGTGCCGATCGAACCCGCGCGTCGCCACGACCTCTATACGAGCTGGCTCGCCGAGGGCTACAGCGGAGGCATGGCGTACCTCGCCGAGCCATCGCATGTCGCACCGCGGGCGAATCTCCGCGAGCTGTTGGCGACCGCAAAGACGCTCGTCGTCGTCGCGCTCGCCTACGATCGCGACAACCCGATTCCCGTGGGCGCGCTGACCGGCAAGATCGCGCGCTACGCCCGCGGCGAGGACTACCACCGGGTCATGCGCGATCGCCTCGTCGCGCTCGCCGACCGGATCGCAGGCGAGCTCGGCCATCCCGTCGCGACGCGACCCTGCGTCGACAGCGCACCGATCCTCGAGCGCGAGTGGGCGGAGCGCGGTGGCCTCGGGTTCGTCGCGAAGAACACCATGCTGATCGCCCCCGGGCTCGGTTCGTACGTCGTGCTCGGCGAGCTGCTGCTCGATGTCGCGATCGAACCGACCGCGCCCGAGCAGCTCCCGAAGCCGCGCTGCGGCAGCTGCACGAAGTGCCTCGATGCGTGCCCGACCCGGGCCTTCGTCGATGCGTACGTGCTCGATGCGCGGCGCTGCATCTCGTACCTCACGATCGAATTTCACGGCGTGATCCCGCGCGAGCTCCGGCCGGCGATCGGGACGTGGATTTTCGGATGCGATATCTGTCAGGAGGTCTGCCCGTTCAATGCCGGTGCCGGTGGCGAGCCCGAGCCTCTGCTCCGGCCGCGCAGCGGCGCACACGCGCTGCCCGATCTCGTCGCGCTCGCAGCGCTCAACGGCAATCAGTACCGCCAGTTCACCAAGCGCACCGCGCTGCGCCGGACGACGCGCCCGCTGCTTCGCCGCAACATCGCGATCGCGCTCGGTAACACCGGTTCGCCCGAGGCGATTCCTGCGCTCACCGCGCTGCTCGCCGATCCCCACGCGATCGTCCGGCTCCACGCGGTGTGGGCGCTCGGCGTGCTCGGCGGGCCGCTGCCCGAGCACGATCCGGATCCCGAGGTCCGCGCCGAGCTTACTTACGCTCGAGAAATTGCTTCGACGACACGTAGTCCGCGACGGCCTTGATCTGGACGTCGCTGAGCGCGCCCTCGAACGCTGGCATCAGCTTGTTCTTCGAGCCGTGCTTGACCTGATTCTCGACGAGGTATGTCGTGATCCGCGCGCGCAGCTCCGGCGACCGCAGATCCTTCACGCCGAGCTTCGCGACCATCGTCGCGTCGGGCGTGCCGATCGGTCCGTGGCACGTCGTGCAGACCTTCTCGTACACGACCATGCCGTCGCCCGGGTCGCCTGCGTCACACGCGCCGAGCCCGAGTGCGACGACCAACGCGGCGACGAGCCACTTCACAAGGTTGGTGTGCCACAACCCGCCGCTGTTGTCGTGTGACCGAGTGCCGCAGGAACCGGTCGCCCCGAACGGCATGCTAGTGTTTCGGCCGATGAGACGTCTCGGGCTACTCGCGCTGCTCGCACTTGCCGCATGCGGTGGCACGCAGATTCCTCAACACAACGGCTACAAGGCGAACGCCAAGCCGTGGAAGAAGTTCAAGACGCTCAAGTTCGACGAGAAGAACGAGGCGAAGGCCGAGGGCGACCTCTCGTATCCGGCGCAGCATCGCTCGGCCTGGTTCGCGATCGACATGGCCGGCCCCGGCGAAGTCGGCTTCCGGATCGAGGTCACGCCGCCCGGCGACGCGGTCAACGATGCGTTCGATCTCGGCGTCGAGGTTCTCGACGCCGGCTATCGCATGCTCGTTCGCAAGGACAACGAAGAGGGCGACGGCCAGGGTGATCTCAACAAGCAGCTCGCGATCAAAGATCAACCGCCCGGGCGCTACTACGTCCACCTTTACTTGCAGGGTCGGCTCGACACGGCCGACTACATCCTGCACGCGGTGATGAAGGGCTCGGCACCTGCGGAGGTCAAGAGTGACTTCCCCGCGCAGGTGGCGTTCGTGCCGGCGCTGCCGGTCGTGCCCACAACCGACGACACGCCGAAGAATTATCATCCGCCCGTCGCCGTCGTGACGTCCACCAAGAAGGTCGTGCACAAGGGTCCGGCGCCGCCACCTCCCCCGCCCCCGGTCACCGCGATCTCGGCGCGCATCATCAGCGTCGCGATCGTCTCGGGCGGCACCCAGATCACCGTCGGTCGCGGCACCTCGAGTGGCGCGACCTCGGGCATGAAGGGCAAGATCACCGGGGTTGCGAACGGCTCGTTCCAGCTCGGTAACTGTAACGAGCGCGCGTGCACTGCCGTGCTGCAAGGGGTGACCCCGGACCAGATCAAAGGCTCTGGTCAGGTCACCCTTGGCCAGTAGCGTCGAGGCGAACCAGAACCTCCGCCTCACACCGCCGTAGCTAGCCCTTGTAACTGGAAAACCCGGGGCATAACATCCTGTTATGTTCGGGAAATCGGCGAGCGCCGCACTGCTGTTGATCAGCGCGCTCGCGGCGCTCATCAGCCTCAGTTGTGCGCACAACGTGCCGCAAGATTCGGCCACCGGCAACGATGGCAAGGTGAAGGGCGCGCGCCCGATCAACATGGAGAATGGGGAGGGCAAAGCCAAAGGCGTTGTCACCTATCCAGGTGGTGATCGAGTCGATTGGAAGACCGTCGAGCTTCCGCCGAACGTGCGCGGCCAGTTCGATGTTCGGCTCCAGTGGCAACCGCCGCGGCCGGGTCTCCAGCTCGCGTTCGACGTGTTCGACGAGTACAACCAACCGATCGTCCAGTCGAAGCGCACGAGCCGCAAGCGCTCGACCTCGCGCGTTCGCGAAGCCACGATCGACAACGCGAAGGGCAAGTACTTCATTCGCGTCTACGCGGTCGGTCGAGGTGATGCGGGGACGTACAAGCTCACCGTCGATTTCAAAGAGAACAACGGTCCGATCGCACTCGATCTCTCGAAGGTCCCAATTCTCGATCCGCCGAAGCTCGCGGCCATCCCCGAGATCGAAATCGGCTGCGACGAGTTCACGTTCGACGTGAAGGTTCCGGCCTGCAAGAACGTGTGCCCGACGTCGAATGCACCGCCGGGTTGGCCCGCGTGCAAAGGCAAGTGCCCCGATCCGCCGGACGTCAACAACTCGGCGTGCTGGAACACGATGCCGTGCCCGAACCCGCCGGATCGTCGCGTGCGGTCGTGCCCGAAGAGCAAGTGGTCCAAGTGCATGGACATCAACAACCCCGACCCGCAGAACCCGAACTGCGATGACGCGACGGCGCCGCCGGTCACCGGTCGCGTGATCAAGAATGAAGTCCAAGGCTCCGATACGATCATCACGATCGCGGCGGGCAGTGATCAGGGCGTGTCGAAGGCATGGAAGGGCCACGTCCTCCGCGGCGATGGCGATGCCACGATGGATGGGGGCGAGGTCATCGTGATTCGCGTGGGCAAGCGCGAGACCGTCGGCAAAGTTCACCTCACCACCGATCAGGTCAGCGCGAACCCGCGCGTGAAGCTGACGCCACCCCCGAAATGAGCGAAGTAGATCCTTTCGTCGGGAAGGTCATCGACGGCCGCTACGAGATCCAACAGCGCGTTGGTGAAGGCGGCATGGGTGTCGTCTACAAGGCGCGCCAGATGTCGATCGATCGGACCATCGCGCTGAAGATGCTGAACCAGCAGATGCAGGGCGATCAGCAGTGGGTCCAGCGCTTCTACAACGAAGCGAAGGCCTGCTCGCGGCTCCAGCATCCCAACACGATCCGCATGTTCGATTTCGGCCAGACCCAAGATGGCCGGTTGTTCATGACGATGGAGTTCCTCGACGGCCTGTCGCTGCGCGATGCACTCGCGCGCGGCCCGCTCGTGCCGCAACGCGTGGTGAAGATCCTGATCCAATGCTGTGCGTCGCTCGCCGAAGCGCACTCGATCGGCATCATCCATCGCGACATCAAGCCCGATAACTTGTTCCTACTGAACATGGCGGGCTCTCCGGACTTCGTGAAGCTGCTCGACTTTTCGGTCGCGAAGCTGCTCGAAGGCGATCGCATGAAGACGCAGGCGGGTGTCGTGTTCGGCACGCCGCAGTACATGTCGCCCGAGCAGGGCCGCGGCGCGCCGCTCGATGCGCGCAGCGATCTGTACGCACTCGGCGTGCTCGCGTTCGAGATGCTGACCGGCAACGTGCCGTTCAACGACGACAACCCGATGACCGTGATCCAGATGCACTTGCACGGCGCCATCCCGCCGATGCCCGACAGCATCCCCTACTCGGTCCAGCAGATCGTGCGGCGCGCGATGGAGAAGGATGCGGCGCGCCGCTACCAATCCTCGGGCGAGATGATGCAGCACTGCCAGCAGGTGTTTGCCGAGCTCAATCATGGCGCGGTCTCGGTCGGTGGAGGTGGCGTGCCACGCACGATGATCGCCGGTCCGCAGCAGATGGGACAGCAGCCACAGCAGTACGGTGGATTCCCGCCGCAACAGCAACCGCAACAGAGCGGGCTCGCGCCGCAGCAGCACTATGCGCCGGCCGGTGCGCAGGCTAAGACCATGATCGCGGGCCAGAGCCCGTTCGCGAACGGTCAGCTGCCCCAAATGCAGCAACAGCCGCAGCCGCAAGGCAACTTCGTCCAGAGCAACCCGATGCAGAAGACGATCGTCGCGGGCATGGCGCCGCCGATCGTCGGCGGACAGATGATGCAGCAGCCGCAGGGAACGCCGCAGGGCTACAACCCGCAGCTGCAACAGCCACCGCAGCAGGGCGGACCGAACAAGACCGTGCTGCTCCAACCGACCGACGGCATCGTGTCGGTGGCGGGTCGGCCCTCGGGGGCCAGTCCCGGCCGGATGGGGCCCGGCCAGATGGGGCCCGGCCAGATGGGCATGGGCGCCGGACCGAGCACCGCACCGCATCGGGTCGCGGGTGGTGGGGCATCGATGTTGTTCTGGATCGTGTCGCTCACGATCGGCATCGCGGTCGGCGTGATCGCGTACGTCATCGTCCTGCAGATGTAGCTCCGCACATGCCTGGCGACGACGACATCAAGGTCAAGCAACTCCTCGACGGCGCCGCCACGCTGGACGATGTCGTCGATGCGGCGACGCAGCGCGAGCTCGCGAAGTGGTTCGCCCTTCCGTCCTTCGACAAGGTGGCCGAGGACCACGCCCAGGCCGGAATCCAGGATCCCGAGATGCTCGCGGTGATCGAGCGCCGCGCGAAGGCGTGTGCCGCCGTCGATCCGGTGCTGCTCGAGCTGATCCACGTGCGGACCGAAGTCGAACCGGCGACGCTGCTCAAGCACGACTATCATGTCGAGCTGCATGTCGATCCGTCGATCGCGCAGTTCGATCAAGCGATGGCCGATCGCGCGTATCAGATCGCCGAACCGCGCGAGGTCGAGCTCAGTGAAGAGCTCAAGGACGACCTCAAGGAGTGCGCGCCCCAGGCGTTGCTCCGCGACCTCCACCGCCCCGAGCTCGTGTTCGAGAAGCTGTTCGAGGTCATCGACTACTCCGCCGAACAGCGCCTCGATATCGTTGCCGAGGTCGATCGCGCGATGAAGATGAACCTCAAGCTCCCGCCGCTCGCTCGCTCGCCGTTCACCGAGGAGCACGAGCTGCTCGTACGCGATCGCGCGAATCGCCTCCTTCCTTGGACCAACATCCCCCTTCGCAATCGGCGGGCCGACCAGAAGTCAGACCATGAGTGATCAACCCAGGACCATTCCGGTCGAGAAGTTCCTGCTGCGCGCGGTGGGCCGCACCGACGTCGGTGCGCAACGCACGCAGAACGAAGACGCGATGTATTACGACGACTTCCTCGGCATGTACGTCGTCTGCGACGGCATGGGTGGTCACGCCTCGGGCCAGGTCGCGTCCGACATCGCGATTCGCACGATCGTGCACTCGCTCAAGACCGGCGACCCGCCGCCCGGCCCGGGTGTCGATCCGCTGACCTCTGCGATGAAGGCCGCGAACGCCGCCGTGTTCCAGCGCTCGCTCATGGATCCCGCGTGTCACGGCATGGGCACCACCGCGGTCGGCCTGCGGTTCGAGGAGAACCTCGTCCACGTCTGCCACTGCGGCGACTCGCGCGCGTACCTGCTGCGCAACGGCATGCTTTCGCAGATCACGCGCGACCACTCGCTGCGCAATCTCTATCAAGATCGCCCCGATCTCGTCGGTACACTCGGGCCCGCGACCTCGAACGTGATCATTCGCGCCGTCGGTCTCGATGCAAGTGTCGACATCGAGCACAACCAAGGCGTGCCCGAGCACAACGATGTCTACTTGCTGTGCTGCGACGGCCTTTCGGATCTCGTCGACGATTGGATGATCCGCGAGATCATGACCTCGGGCGAATCGCTCGAAGCGGTGGCCGAGAACCTGATCCGCGCGGCCAACAACAACGGCGGTACCGACAACATCACAGTGGTGCTGGTGCAGACGTTCATCGATCCACTGTGGGTTCCCCCGCAGCCGTACGCGCCCGAAGTTCGTTACTAGCCTGGCTAAAATTTGCCGGACAGAGCGAACGAGCCGCCGTCGAGCGCCGGCATCGCGGTCACTGCGATCTGGTGCTCTTTGCGCGGCGCGGTCGCGTAGATCACGACACCCGCGGTCGCGATGCCGATCCCAGCGATCACGAAGATCGTCGACGTCGTCGCCTTCCCCTGCGCGGAGTTGCCGAGCGCGGCCGCCTGATCCGCGAGCATCTGGCTCGAGCAGGTCGTCATGCCGTTGCACAGCGCCTTCGCGTCGTTCCAGTTCGAAGAGGCGAGCGCACCGAACACGAGCCCGGTCGCGAGCGCCGCACCACCGACCGCGATCGTACCGATCGCGATCTCCTTGCGATGGGTCTCCCACAGGCCCGCGTGGTCGTTCTCCGGATCTCCGGGCTCCGTCGGATCCTTGACCTTGAGATCCGGTTTGTCGGATCTCGTCTCGGGCGTCCGCATCTCCACGTCGCCTTCTTCGGCGGGGAGCTTCGCGCTGACCGAGACGGTCTTGCCCTCGTCGGGCACCTTCACCGTCGTGACGGGGCCGCGCTTCCGACCCTTGAACGCGACGAGCTTGTGCTTGCCGACATCGACAGGAATCGGCGCATCCGCCGTGATCGGTTGGCCATCGAGCTCGAACGTGACGCCGACTTCGGCGATGACGATCACGCGCGGAACGCGAAGCTCGAGCTTCGCAGCAGCGTCACTCGCGGCCTGGCGACGCGTGGCGTTGGTATCGCGCGTGATGACTTCCTTGTACGCGGCGAGCGACTCGGCGAGCTTGCCGATTTCCGCATCGCACTGCGCGATGTTGTAGAGCGTGCCGAGCGCGGGATCGAGCTCCTGGCTCTTCTCGAATTGCTCGCAGGCCTGCGCGAACTTTCCCGCCTTGAGGAGCTCGCGCCCTTGCCTGAACGCGTCGTCCGCCGAGGAGTTGTCAGCGTGCGCGAGGGTCGTGAATGCCGCCAATCCGAGGGCAACGTGCTCAGGTCCGACTTTCACCTGGATCCTCGGTCGGTTTCTTTTTCGGTTTGGTGGCGGGTGCAGTCGCGGGCTTCACGGGTACGAGTTTCTTCGGAACGACAGGAGGAGCGACGGGCGACGGCGTGACCTTGACGGGTGGGGTCGCGACCTGGAGCGTCGGCGTCGACGGGGGTGGCGTTGGCGTTGGCGTTGGCGTTGAATCGATAGGAGTGATCGTCACGTTCGAAGGAAGTGGTTCCGGCATCGGCACCGGTGGCTGCACCGGTACGGGTGCGACCGCAGGCACCTGTGCAGGAGATGGACCAACGGTCGACTTGGTTCCACTCAACGCAGCCACCACACCGATGACGGCTGCTGCCGCGGCGATGCCCAGCATCGCTGGCGACCCCCAAAGCGGTCGCATGGGCAACGCACGCTGTGCTGCGGTGACAACGCCACTCGCACCCCGCAACGTCGTGGGGGTCGAAGTCTCCCGATGCTGCATCGAGCGCGGCCCACTTTGCACGAGTGTGCTCGAGCCGCGGAGGACTCGAGTCACCGCTCGTGCGAGGTCTGGTCCGCCAGCCTCGGCAAAGGGTGCGAGCGCGGCGGCGAGCTCGGCGAGATCCTGAAATCGCCGCGCCGGATCCTTTTCGAGGCAACGCGCGATCACCGCTTCGAACGGACCGAGGTTCTCGAGCCGCGGGATCGGATCCATCGCGACGCGCAGCGCGAGCTCGGTGATCGATGAGCCATCCCACGGCGGGCGCCCCGACACGAGCTCGTAGAGCACGACGCCGAGCGACCAGATATCGCTGCGTGCATCGACCTCCTTCGAGGACTTGAGCTGCTCGGGCGACATGTAGCCCGGCGAGCCGATGATGTTCGAGGTCTGGGTCAGGCTGAAGTTCACGCTATCCGGCGCCGCCTTCGCGACGCCGAAATCGAGGACCTTGATCAGCGTCGTGCCATCGGGCCGCTGGGTCCACATCAAGTTGCCGGGCTTGAGATCGCGATGGACGATCTTGGCGGCATGCGCCTCGGCGACACCGATGCACGCCTGCAGGATGTACTCGGCGACGATCGAGACCGGCATCGGTCCGTTGCTGCGGAGCAGGGTTTGAAGATCCTGGCCGACCAGCATCTCCATGACAATGTACGGCACACCGCCTTCGAGAAGGCCGACGTCGGAGACCTTGCACACGTTCTCGCTGCGCAACTGGGCGGACGCACGCGCCTCGTGCATGAAGCGATCGACGACCGTGCCCTTCGCCATGTCGGCGCGCAGGATCTTCAACGCGACCTGCGTCCCGAGATGGAGGTGGGTGGCAGCGAGCACGATGCCCATGCCGCCTTCGCCGAGCTGAAAATCGACGCGGTATTTAGCCGCGAGGATCTGGCCCGCCTCGTACATCGGATGATCGTAAGCTGGCGCAGCTACCGCTGCAATCGTTGCGGGTCTGCTGTTAGCCAGTGTTTCCCGGCGGTGTAGGACGTGTCCTACTTTGTAGTTGCGGCGCGGCGCAGCGATTGCGCCATGTCGCGATATCGACCGAGGCGAGCTTGCACACGCGCGAGGCCCGAGGCAACACGCGCCTCGAAGCCGGGGGTATTTGCTGCCGCGTTGAACGCATCTTCAGCGCCGAAGAAATCGCCTCCCATCACGCAAACATCGCCGAGCGTGGCGTACAGCGCCGCCGCGGTGATCGGCGAGGTCGCGCGAGGAATGCCCGCCCGCAATACGGTCGCGGCACGAGGTGCATCTCCTGCCTTCGCAAGCGCAACAGCGTACGCACAACGTGCATTATTGAACCCGGGCGCGAGATCGAGCGCCGCGCGCAGCGACTCCTGCGCGGTCTCGAGATCGTTCGTCGCGAGCGCTGCGACGCCACGCTCGTAGTAGCGACGCGCGACCGCGGACACTTAGTCGAGCTCCAGCAGCGAGAACCGCGCGGATGCATCGTCGCCGCCGCCCTCGGGCTTTTTCTCTTCTGGTGCGGCCGGTACGGCGGGCGCAGGCGGTGCGGGCGCGGCGGCAGGCGCCGGCGCTGGGCGCGGCGCTTCACCACCGGTCGGCGCACCGCGCACCGAGAGCCCCGCGCGTGGCGGTGGTGTGGCCGCGGCGGTCGTGCTCGGCGCAGGAATCTGGCCTGCGGGTCGCGCCGGCAAGCTCCCCGGCTGAGTCGATGGATTGGTGGGCCCCAGCGTCCGCGGCTGTTGCGCGAGCGTGGTCTCGACGACGCGGATGCCCGGCTGTGGGCGCGTATCGATCAGCCCGGCTGGCAAGCCACCAGAGGGCGGGATTCGCGGTGCGAGCAACGGCTGCACGACGCCACCGATGCGCACACCGACCTGCTCGCCGTCGACGACAAACATGCCGAGCTCGGGAAAATCGAAGCGGGTCTGCAACGAGGTGATCAGCTGCGCGAACGAGATGTTCTTCAGATCCGCGAGAGTCTCGGCCTGGTGCACGAGCATCGGCGGTGGCCCTTCGACCACGTACTCCTTGACCACGAACGTGAGGATCTCGAGGAGGGCCTCGCGATCCATTTCGGAGAAGGCCTCCTTCACGTTGCTCGCAATCTCGCGTAGGTCGGGACGGCTCGGCATGGTGACTCCTAGAACGTAGCTCCATCGACATCGGCACCGTGGGTCTCGCAACCCACGAACCGAGCGCCGATCAGATCGGCATTACACAGATTGACGCCGCGCAGATCGCAACGCACGAACGAGGCATTGCGCAGCACCGCGCCGTACATGTTGGCGCGCTTGAAATCGACCTCGAACGCCGATGCGCCGGTCCAATCGGTACGCGACAGCGACACCGTCGCGCCGTCGTAGCCGTCGAACTCGCACTTGATCAGCACCGCGCCCGCGAAGTCCGCCGAGTACAGCTCGCTGCCGACGAACTTCGTGTGCTGGATCCGCGCGCGATGAAACTTCACGCGCGCCATGCGCACCGGCCCGAGCTCGCAGCGCAGCAGCTGCGCGCCGGTGAAATCGAGCTCGGTCAGATCGCAATCCTTCGCCGTGACGCGATGCCACAGCGCACCCTTCCACTGCGATGTGCGCAGGTCGCACAGCTTGAGTTCGGCGCGCTCGAGCCGGCTGTCGTCACCGTCGGCGCCTTGCAGATCGAGCGAATCGATCGTCACGCCATCGAGATCGACGGAGCGCATGCCCATCCCGATCGCGGCGAACCCCGCGATCGTGCGGCCCGCCAGCTCGTTCGTGGCGATCAGCCGTTCGAGCTGGACGCGCGATTGAACGACACCTGCGTCGGCGCTCGTGTCACTCATCCCCTGGAGGATAGCAAGCTTACGCGCGCTATGCGCGGCGCGAGCTGCCGTTGCGGTGAAACTGATCGCGCGCCGTATCGCCCAACATATCGAGCACCCGCTTCTTGATCAGCTCGATGGTCTCTTCGAGCTTTTCCTGCGCCTGGATGCGCGCCTGACCGAGCATCGCGGCCTCGTGGCTATCGAGCGCCTGCGGACCGACGCCACCCCCGAGCTCTTCGTGCAACACCGCCTGCTCGACGAGATCAGCTTCGGCCTCGTGCTCGGCAGCAAACGGCATCGCATCTTCGAACGCGGCCTTGCGATGGAGACCACCGCCGGCGTGCTTGGCCTGCTGTGCGACGTGCGTGAGCTCGTGGGCGAGGAGGGCCTGGCCCGAGGCACTACCGAGCGACTTCTCGGCCGAGTTGCCGAGCATGACGATACCGGTCGCGCCGACCGTCACGGCGTGCGCGTTGCGCTGCCGGTTGAACTCTTCGGCGAACTCGCCGGTGTGGATGCGGACGTGTCCGAGGTCGACGCCGAGGCGTTTTTCGTACTTCGCGCGAACGCTGTGCTCGAGCGATTCACCTCGACCGGCACGCTTACCGATCATCCTGATCATGCGCTCGGGGTCGTACTTGCGCGCGAGCTCGTCGGTGAGGTCTTCGACCCTGTCGGCGGGAGGAGCTTCGCTGTTCGCTTCGCTTTCGCGGCGCTCGCGTTCTTCGCGCTCTTCGTCGTCCTCCCTACTCATGGTCGCTTAGTTCTAC
The DNA here is from genome assembly GCA_043780895.1 of Kofleriaceae bacterium. GTDB lineage: Bacteria > Myxococcota_A > Polyangia > Haliangiales > Haliangiaceae > JABFXX01. The sequence continues at coordinate 37,624 of JAYWCI010000293.1, forward strand.
GAGCTTACTCGTCTTTACCTTCCCCGGAGCCCTGGTAGGCCGAGGTGTAACCCTCTGATCCTTCGTAGAATTCGGAGGTCTTCTCTTGCGCGACGATGGCGGCATCGCCGCCGAGCGCCTGGTCTAGGAACTTGGTCGCATCGAAGCAGCTGCCGCCCTTCACGCCCTTGACCTGGTACGTGACCTCGCCCTTGGCGTTGATGACGATCTCGATGTCTTGTTTGTGCATGGTGTTTACTCCGAGACCCATTTGCGAACGACCAGGCGGATCGAGCCGTCCTCCTCGTTGACCTCTTCCTCGACGGCGTAGCCCTTCTCTTCGCAGGCCTGTTTGACGTTGTGATACTGGTACTTCTGGGCGAGCTGGTCCTGGAACTCGGCCTCGGAGACGCCCTTGGTCGTCTCGACGCCCCACCAATCGGCGGTAACGCCGAAGGTGCCATCCTCGTTCTGGATCACGCCGATGTCGTAGCGGCCCATGTCGATCGACATCGCGGCCTGCAGCTTGTCGCCGCGATAGCCGCGCACGCTCACCGACTGGCCTTCTTCAGCCTCGGTGAACTTGAGCTGCATGTCCTCGAGCGCCTTCTTGATGGCGGCGAGGTTCGTCATCTTCAGCGCGCACTTGGTGAAATGCGACATGAGCTACCCGTTATACCCTTCTTTAGAGCTCGAGCTTCCGGCCATCGTCGTCGGGCTCGGGACCTTTATCTCCGAGGTTTGCTGTGGGCGCACCGTACCTCGCCATCCATCCAGCAGGTTTCGCAGCGCTCTTGCTGCGCGACGAGGCCATGCGAGCGCGAGTGCGCGCCCACTCGCGCATGTTGTCGATCATCTCGCGCATCGTGATCGCGAGCGGCACGATCTCGTTCATCGTTTTTTGGAGACCCTCGGTCGTGAGGTCACCGCCGGTATCGAAGGCATCGTAGAGCGCGGCGATCACCGCTTGCTCGAGCTCGGCGCCCGAGTAGTCGATCGTCGCATCGACCAGCTTGTCGAGATCGAACTGACCCGGATCGCGGTTCTTCTTGCGGAGGTGAATGTCGATGATCTGGCGACGGTCTTCGCGATCCGGAAGATCGCAGAAGAAGATCTCGTCGAAGCGACCTTTGCGGAGGAGCTCCGGGGGCAACGCGCTCACGTTGTTCGCGGTCGCGATCACGAACACCGGCGAGGTCTTCTCCTGGAGCCAGGTGATGAACGTACCGAACACGCGCGACGTGGTGCCGCCGTCGGTCGAGCCCGACGACTGCGTACCCGAGAAGCCCTTCTCGATCTCGTCGATCCACAGGATCGCGGGAGCGATCGCTTCGGCGGTCTTGATCACCGAGCGCACGTTTTCCTCGGAGCTTCCGACGAGGCCGGCGAAGATCTTGCCGACGTCGAGACGTAACAGGGGCATCTGCCACAGCGCGCCAACCGCCTTCGCGGTGAGCGACTTACCGGTGCCAGGTACGCCGATCAACAAGATGCCCTTCGGGAGCGGCAGTCCGAAATCCTTCGCGCGCGATCCGAAAGCGGCGCGCCGCTTCACGAGCCAGTCCTTGAGGATCTCCATGCCGCCGACGTCGGAAAACTCTTCGCGGTGCTCGTAGTACTCGAGCAGACCGCTCTTGCGGATGATCTGCTTTTTTTCTTCGAGAATGGTCTCGAGATCGAACGTGTGCGTGCGGACCGCGGACTTCGCGAAGACGTTCTCGGCTTCGACGAGCGTGAGCCCGAGCGCCGATTCGACGACGCGCTCCATGAAGGTCGGATCGCTCTCGATCACTTGCTGGGTCGCGGCAGGCAAGTTCGGCATCACCTTGCGCGCGGCTTGCTCGATCTCCATGCGGTTCGGGAGATCCCAATCGAGTACGGCCGAGATGCTCTTCTCGAGCTCGGGCGGAATCTTCGTCGTCGGCGACAGAACGCACAGGCTCTTCTTGGTCTTGCGTAGCTCGGTCGCTGCATCGCGGAGGCGGCGCACGACCGCGGGCTCCTTCAAGAACGGATGGAAATCGCGAAGCACGAACAGCGCGCGACCTTCGGCGCGCAGCACGTGGTCGATCGCCTTCATCGGATCCTTGACGTCGCGCACACCCTGCCCGTTCGCGATCACCTTGAAGCCCTCGGTGATCGACCAGACCTCGAGCCGCATCTCGCGCTCGACACACAGCTTGCGCAGCGATTCTTCGACGCGAGTCTCTTCCGGCGAGCTGATCCAGATCAGCGAATAGCGCGCCTTGATCAGGTCCTCGATCTCGGCCTTGCTACTTCGCTTGTGCTCGATGGTCATGTTTTACCTGTTCTCGGCGAGGTCGCGTAAGCCGCGCAGTGCCCCCTTGGCGGTCTCGGCGCTATCGACGAGCGCGTCGATGGCGTCGCCGACAGCCTGCTTGGTCTCGGCATCGGCGGAAAGGTTCGGCAGCTCACCCTGGAGGAGCACCACGTTGTTGCGCATCTCCGACAAGATGTCGTTGATCGCCTCGTAGACCTCGCGCGCGCGCTCGGCCAGGGCCGGCGATGTCGCCGGTGATGTCGCGGGTGATCCGTCGAGCACCGATTCGGCATGCGCGTCGGAGGCGGCCTTTGCGCGCGCGGCCTCGCCGCGAGCTTTTTGCGCATCGAACTTCGCCGCCTCGATCTCGAGCTGCATCGCCTTGACCGAGCGTTCGGTCTGCTCGAGCTTCGCGTTGAGTTCGGCGACCTTGCGCTCGGCAGCTTCCTTCTGGCGGCCCTGCTCGGCGCTATCGATCACGCTCTGCGGACCGGTCTTGAGCTTCTCGAGGTCCGCGACCTTCTTGCGGAGCCGATCGAGCTCGCGCCGCGCATCGTCGCCGCCGGTCGACGCGACATCGCGCGCCTTCGAGGCGTGGAGCGCTTCTTCGGCCGAACGATGGCGCGCGACCTCGGCCTTCGCGAGCGCATCCTGCGCGACGCCGCGCGAGCTGTCGGCGGCGAGCTTCGCGTGGATCGCCTCCTGGAGCTCGACCTCGACTTGCGCGAGCCGGCCTTCGAGCTTCTCGCGATCGCACTCGGTCCGCTCGTAGCGTTCCTCGAGTTGATCACGATCGGCCTCGACCTTCTTGAGCTCCACCCGCACGTCGCGGATGTCGCTCGTCATCTTCATCAGGTGATCGCCTTGCCCCGGCGTGGCCCGACCTTGTTCGGTCTGCGACTCGACGAGCAAGCGGCCGAGCCGCTTGTTCTCGTCCTCGATCGCGCCGATCTGCGCGGCGAGTCGGTTCGCATTCGTCGCCGCTTCATCACGCTCGGCCTTGAGCTGCGCGACGGTCTTGTACGACTTCTCTTTCTCGAGCCGCAGCTCCTTGATGACCTCTTCCTGCGAGATCAACCCGATGCGCCGTTCCTCGAGCATGCGCTCTTGCTCGTTGATCACCTCGCGCAGGTGATCGATCTCGGTGAGCTGCTCGTTGAGCTTCTTCCAGCCCTCGTCCTTGGTCCGCGACAGCTCCATGAGCTGGCGGTTGAGGTCCTGCATGTCCTCGCGGATCTTGACGGCGTCTTCTTGAGCACGTGCGGCCTGTCGCTCGCGCGCCGCCATGTTCTCGGCGAGCTCGCCCATCTCGCCGCGCAGCTTGTTGTACTCGTCGCGGGTCTGCTGGACTTCCTCGCGCAGCTGGTCGGCGACGCGATCGTGCGCGGCGGCTTGCTCCTCGCGATCCTTGACCGCGGCGCGCAACTCCTCGATGCGCTCCCGCAAGGTCGCGGACTCGGCGCGGATGCGCTTGCCATCGGCGACCTCACGCTCGTAGTTCGCGTTGGCCTTTTCGAGCTCGGCCTTCGCCACTTTGAGCTCGCTGCTCGCCTTGCCAGGATCGACCTGCAGCCCGAGATCGACGAGCACCTTTTGCTCGGGATCCGAGAGTCCGGCTGGCGAGCCGCCAGGGGGCTGACTCTGCGGCGCGCCCATCGGCCCACCACGTCCGAACATGCTCGGGTTCGCGGCGGGAGGAGGACCGCTGCCACCGCCGGGCATCTGCGGTGGACCGCCATACGACATGCCCGGCGGGCCGCTGGCCCCACCCGGCATCTGCGGCGGGCCACCGTATGGCATCGCGGACGCCGAGGGCGCGGCCGACGCCGCACCGGCAGACCCACCGAAACCACCGCGGCTACCGCCAAATGTGCCGCCGCTCGGCATCTGCGGAGGCCCGCCATACGGCAACGCAGGTGCAGGTGCAGGTGCAGGATTCGGCATCGCAGGCGGGGCAACGAACGGAGCTGACCCCGGTGAGGTGGAAGCAGGCGGCGGAAAGCCCTGCGAGATCGGCTGACCCGGCGGGAGGTTGAAGCCCGCGGGCGCGGCGCCCGCGGGTGACGGAAAACCTCCGCCCGCTTGAGAGCCGGCACCGCCGCCATCGCCGCGATCGAGCACCATCGTGCCGCCCTTTTTCGGCGGCGGACTCGCGCCCGGATTGATCTGCTGCGGGACGACGTTGACGCCGCCTTCGTCGATGAAGCGGATCACCAGCGAGCCGCACTGGATCACATCGGCGTGACCGATCGCCTGCTTCTGGATTCGAGTGCTGTTGAGATGGGTGCCGTTCGCGCTGCCGAGGTCCTCGACGACGAAGCGACCGTTCTCCATCCGAAATTGCGCGTGCTTGCGCGAGACCATGCCGTCGTCGGTGCGGACCGCGCACTCGAGACCACGACCGACATAGACCGTCTCGGTCGGTGACAACTCGACCGTACCTTCGCGGCCTTGGCTGTCCCTGAACAGCAGCTTCGCCATTGCGTGACGAAAGCATATCAGGATTGGCCGGGAATTACGGGCCTGGGCTCTGCAGCGGACTGCTCGCATCACGCTCGGGCGCACAGGTCGAAACGCCAGCTCCGCTGATCCGATACCCGACATGCGTCATGATTGTCCGGTACTTGCCGGTCGTCCGATCGATGGTCCGCACTGTCGAATTCTCCTCGAAGGTGTCCATGTTGTCGATCGTCGCGAAGATATAGAAGACGCCGCCCCACTGCGCGAATGCGTAGGCCGACACGGTGCCCAAGGGCGTCGACCCGAGCTGGTATTTTTTTCCGATCGGCTTGGCATTGGTCCGGTCGATCTCCTGGACGAACGAGGGCTCTTCATCGGCCGGATAGAACCCGAAAAGCCGTGCCTCGCTCGTGCCCGTCAGCTCCGGGTTTGGCGATGCGACCGCGCTCAGCGTGCCGATCGCATGAGGAACCAGATCCTTGGTGTCGATGCGCGAGAGCTGGTTCGAGAAGTCGTTGTCCGCGACGTAGAGCTTTTCGGAATCGCCACCCGCCTTGTCGGTCGCGAACCCCATGCCGAACGTGAGCGAACCCGCAGAGCCGGCGCGAAACGTGGTTGCCTCGCACTTCGCGTCGGTGATGTTGACCCGGAAGATCTGGCCATCTCCATAGAGCACCCATGCGACGCCGTTGCGATCGACGGACATCGAGAACGGGCTGCCGCCTGCGCGGCAGTGCAACTTGCCGATGAAGTGGAATGGATCGTTCGGCAGCTTGCGCGGATCGAAGCTGAGGAAGTCGTTGTTCGTCGAGACCAAGTAGATCAGCTTGGTGTTGTCGTCTTCGCAGGTCTGTTCACACTTGCCGTCGGTGCAGCCGTGATGACACGCGCGCAGCCGACGTCCGAGGTGCCCATCGTCGCGACACTCGACGACGTCCTGGCCCATGCAGACCTTCGGCTGCTTCGGATCGCACGCGTCGTCCTCGCCCTGTATCGTGCCGGCAAGTATGTGGGGCTTGCCGGCGGCCGGCGTGCTCGAGCTCGGATCGCTCTTGGTCTGGCACGCGGCGAGCACCAACACGAGGATCCACACGACACGCATCGCTGAGTCATGGCTTAACCCGCGTCGCAGCACCAGCATTTCCTACTCGCGCTTGAAGACGGCTTCAGTGTTGCCGACCCGAATGATATCGCCAGCCTCGAGGGTCCGCTTCGGGACCTTCTGACCGTTGACGTACACGCCGTTCGTCGAGCCGAGGTCGGCGAGCTCGTAGTCGCTCTCGATCTTGCGGATACCCGCGTGCTTGCGCGAGACCGCCGGATCCGCGAGGACGACCGTATTGCCCGCGACCGAGCCGATGGTGGTCACCGCTTCGGTCAGCGGCAGCGTCTGGTTCGCCATGGGGCCGAGGATGAACTCGAGGCGCGCGACCGGCGCCCAGCCGCAGAACATGCACTTCTGCCACTGCGGCATCATCACGCGTTTGCAGTTGCCGCAATTGCGCTGACTGATCGGCGCGGAGCTCTTCTTCGCCGCGACGATGATGATCACGAGCACGACGAGCGCGCCCGCGACGATGATACCTGCCAAGGCCGAGTTGGACACGAGGCGTCTAGTTGATCGATTTGAACTTGAAGTTCGTCTTGCCGAGCATGATGACGTCGTTGTCGACGAGGTCTTGCTTGGCGACCTTGCGATCGTTGACGTAGACGCCGTTCGTCGAGCCACCGTCGTGGAGCGTGAACCCTGCGGGCGAGCTCGTGATGCTGCAGTGCTCGGTGCTCATGAAGCCGTCGTTGACCACGATGTCCGAAGGTGGTGCGGTGCCGATCTTCGTGAGGCCCGGCTTCAACCGCCAGGTCTGATACGCGTTGACGCCGTTGAGCGGCACGAGCCAGCCGACGATCGGGAAGCCTTCTTGATCGCCGCCCGCGCCGATCATCACGGTCTTCGACGGACCCATCGGCTTGGGTGCTTCGACCGGCGCCTGCTGCATCACGGGCATCGGCATCGGCTCTTCCTTCTTCCGGGTCGCGAGCTTGATGATCACGTAGAGGAGGATCAAGCCGACGAGGGTGAGGATCACCGCGAGCCACGGGAAGCCGTTGTGCACGGGCTTACTCCACACCGGCGCCAGCGTCAGCGATGCGGGATCGAGGTCGGTCTGGTCGATCTTGACGACGAGGTCGTGATCCTTGCCATCCCACGGCAGCCCCGTGCCGGTCTTGTCGTCCCAGCCAGGGAAGTCGAGGTAGTAGCGGTCCGCCATGCGCGCGATAATCGCGTTGAGCTCCGAGGCGATGCCGTCGACCGAGTTCACGACCTTGGCGTTGCCGACCATCGTCGTGATGACCGCGCCTTCGCTCGACACCGCCGACTTGTAGATGATGCCGAACATCTGGATGCGTTGCCCGTTTGCTTGCTTCTTGAGGTCGATGAGCGCGGCCTTCGCAGCTTCGTTGTTCGTATCGGTGCCATCACCGATGACGATCAGGGCCTTGCGTGCGGTCGAGACCTTCGACAGCTCGGCGAGCCCCATCGTGATCCCTTGCACCATGTCGGTGCTGATCTTGTGTTGGTAGTCCTTCTGGCTGCCGAGCGCGCCACCGGTGATCAGCTTCAAGTCGCCCATCGGCACCTTGATCTCGGCGCCTGTCGCGTACGACACGACGATGCCCTTCGAGCCCAAGGGACCTGCGTTTCCGAGCTGCAGCTTGTCGATCGCCGCCTCGAGGTTCTTCAGGACGCCCTGGTACTTCTCGAATTCCTGAACGTCCGGGAGGTCATCGTTACCGATCCAGATCTCCTGCCCTTCGATGACGAGCGCGATCGCGATCGTCTCCTTGCCCTCGGTGTAGTCGTGAAGGTGGTCGGCCTTCATCGTGACTTTTTGGTTGCCGTTCGTGGTCGAGATCGAGAACTTGTCGAGCGTGGTCTTGGGACCACCGACGACCGTGGCCTCGATGAACGGCGCCTTGCCGGCGGTCTTGGGGTCCTTCGGATCCGGGGCCTGGACCTGCAAGAACACTTCGACGTTGCTATCGGCGTGGACTGGCTTCGCGGCGCAGATGCCTGCGCAGACGACCAACGCCAAGCCGAGCGATTTGATCTTCATAGGCTCTTGAACTTCAGCATCGCGCTGCCGAACTTGATGAAGTCGTTGTCGACGAGTTCGTGGCGATCGACGCGACGGTTATTGACGTAGGTGCCATTCGTGGAGCCGATGTCGCGCAGGATCCACAGGCCGTTCTCGGCCACGATCTCGGCGTGCTTGCCGGACATGAACTTGTCCTGCAGCACCAGCGTGACCGTTGCATCCGAGCCGTTGCCGATCACGTTCTTCGGTTGCAGCGTCATGAGCTCGCCGCGGTGATGGCCTTGCAGCGGCACGAGCCAGCCGAGCAACTGCACGCTGCCCGGGCCGCCACTCGAATCGAGGACGAACGCCTGGGTCTTGAGCTTCTGCAGCTTCTGCGGCGCCATCGCGGCTTGCTGTGCGATCTGCGCGCAATAGGGGCAGCTATCCCAAGTCTTGTCGAGGCGTTGTTCGCACTGCGAACAGAACTTCTGCTTGAAGATCCAGAACCCCGATGTGCGAATCGGCGGGTTCGGATTCGGTCCACCACCGGGCATCTGGGGCGCACCCATCGGCGCACCCGGCATTCCGGGAAACTGTCCTGGCGGCATTCCCCCGGAGGGCGGCATTCCTGGCTGCATGTTCGGAGCTCCTTGCTGATAAGGCGCTTGCTGGTGAGGCGCGCTCTGCGGCTGGTAGGCCGGTTGCGGTTGCGGCGGATAACCGCCAGCACCCTGCTGCTGGTAGCCCATCTGCGGTTGATAGCCCTGCTGCGCGAGTTGCGCCGGTGCTTGCCCCTGCACGTGGCCCGGCTGCGCGCCGAAACCCGCGACCTTCTGGTTCGCTTCGCCGGCGAGTTGCTTGCCGCGCTTGCCCATGGCCTTCGCGCGGTTGATGTCGACCTGGATGTTGCCCTTGATGTTTTTGACACCAAGGATCTTGTTATTGATCGCGCGAAACGGCTGAAAGATGAAGTCGATGTATTTAAGGAACATGGACTTCCTCCTCGGGTCGGTAGTCTAGCACGTCGTCACAGAGAGCCGGATGAGCACAGAAAAGCCGCTCACTTCGGCGGGCCATTTCGGTTGCCGTGCTTACTTCGGTTGATAGATCCAGATGTGGAACATGTTGATGTCGCGGCCTGCGGTGATCGACTGCTGGCGGACCAACAGGGTCCCGTCTTTGACGTGCTCGGCCGCGATCAGCGCTGGCCAGTTGCGCCAGCGATGGACGCGGTCGGTGCCGACACACGAGACCACGCTGACCTTCTTGCCATTGATCGACATCTCGATCTCGTAGTCGCCGTAGACGTAGTCCATGCGGCGCAAGATCACGATCGGCTTGTTCGGCGAGATGTTCAGCAGCTTGAACTCGCTGTAGCCGTCGACGTGTGCGCGGCCGGTATCCTCGACGGTGGTGCCGTCGGGGTACTTGAGCTTCTGGCGCGAGCGGTACGAGTCCTTCGCCTCTTTGATCGTGAAGATGTGCTTGTCTTCCGATTCCTTGTTGAGGATCTCGACCTCGTCGACGAGCACCCAGGTGATGCCCTCGAGATCCATCTGCGGCTTGGGCTGGGGCATGACCTTGACGCCCTCCCAATCGCTGATGTTGGCGACCTTCTCTTCCTTCTTCTCCTCGGGCGCCATGATCACCGGCTTGAAATCGGCGACCGCTGACAAGGCGATCTCGGCGGTCTTTGCCTGATACGCGAGGAGGTTCTGGAATGCCTCCATGTTGTTCTTGTTCTCGCCGAGCAGGCCGCGAAGGATCTCGACCTGGCGGCGGTACTCCGAGAACTCCTTCTTCTGCGCGATGATCGGGTGATGGACGTCGACGTCGAGCGACAGCTCGCCTTCGCAATCGACGAGCAGCTTGAACATGTCGAACACGTTTCGCAGATCGACGAGGTTCGCGTAGACCAGCATCAGCGCCGTGTTGCACGCCTGGACCACGTCGTGGCCAGCAACGACGCCGCGGCGGGTGTACTCGATGCCCGCGCGACGCACCAGGTTGAGCAGGTTCTCGAGCTTGAGCCGCAAGAAGCCCGGCAGCATCGAGCCCGCGAGGCCGCCGCGCTGGACGTAGCGATGATCGATCTCGTTCGCCGCGGGGTTCGCTGGATCGCGCGCATCGCGTACGCGGTTGACGCCCTTCTCGAGGTAGACGCGCGCGAGCTCGACCTCGCGACTGATATCTGGCTCGGTCTGCGACAGCTCGATCTTGCAGCTCTCGAGGACGCGGCGATGGCCCTTGTACTCGAGGTTCTCCTTGTAGGCGATGAAGTCCGTGAGCTCCTCGTAGTAGCGCAGCACGATGTAGATCGTCTGCGGGAGCTTGAACTCCTCGAGGTTGATGTTGCGGATCGTCGCGTCGAAGATCATGAGGTCGTTACCCATGCCGTCGATCGCGTAGCCCGGCTGAACCTCGACCGCGAGGTCACCACGCGCGCGCGCTTGCACGCGGAGGTCCCCCTGATAGCCGAGGATGACGCCCGGCGAATGCATCATCCGGTTGTGCAGGCGGCGCTTGTCGATGTGATAGCGCTCGGCGTCGTTCCAATCCTTCTCGGTGGTCAGGAAGCCCTTGAAGAAGTTGATGCGCTTGAACCCTTGGACTGCGTCGCTCATTGCTTATCTCCGGTCGTGTCATTCCGGGTCGCACCCGGCGGGTCCGCTTCTTCCACCGCTTGCACGACCTCGGCGCCAATGCCGATGCCGGAGCGCAGGCCGATCGCGAAGAACTCGCGCAGCTCGACATCGCCCTCTTCTTCCGCGAACTTCAGGTAGTAGTGCGTGTGTGCCGGCTTCTCGAGCTGGATGATCTGGTGGATCCGGATCACGAGCTCGGGCGTCACGTGCTCGTACTTGACCGGCATCGTCACGACGAAGCAGTGCGCGAGGTCGACCGGCGGTAACACCACCGAATCGAGACCAACGCGAGCGCCCTGCTCGGCGCCTTCACCCTCGACGCGAAAGCCCTTGAACGGCCACGTGTTCTCGGCGATGTCGGGCTCGTGCCCGGTGAACAGCTTCAAGAACAGCGTGAGGCCGCGCTTGGTGCCGCGGATCCGGTAGAGGTCGACCGCGCGCTTCACCAGCGCGCGCTTCTGCGCCTCCGGCCAATCGAGATCGACCGAGAACGCGGTCCAGTGCGACAACCACTGCAGGAACTCCGGCGGCGCGACGTGCGGATCGTAGAACCGCCAGCCATCGGTCAGGTTCGCGTCGACCGAATCGAACATGTGCTCGAACACGAAGCACAGGTCGCGCACCATGTTGCGACCGACCGCATCGCTGCGGCGATAGATCGCGGGCAAGTGCTCGAGGTAGCCGCGACGCGCGACCCAGATCGTGACCTCGGTGGTCTCGTAGACCATCTGTCCGCGCGCCGGACGTTGATCGAGCACGGTGTCGCGATCCTCGTAGCTCTCGCGATAGAGCACGACGATCTTCGTGAGGCCTCCATCCTCGAGGAGGATGCGCGCCTTCTCGAGCGCCTTACCCGAGACATCGGGGACGCGCACGACACGGCGGTTGAGCGCCTCAGTGACCATTGGGGACCATCAGGGAACCATTACTTGATGTCATCGCGGACCTTCTCCGCGAGATGAACGTGCACGAGGAACGGCAACTCGTCATCCTCGATGCGGACGTGCTCCACACCGACATTGCGAACCTCGTCGCGGATCTCGATCGAGTCGACACCCTCGACGCCCGGGACTTCTTCCACGAGGTGAATGATCTCGGATTTGAGCACCGGCCGACCAAATTCCCAGCCCTTGCCATCGCGCCCACCGGTGAGCGCGTGGAGGAACTTGCGGAGTTTTTGCTCGATGTCGCGACGCAGGCGATCCGAGGTCCCGACCGAGCGACGGATCAGCACCACCCGGAGCGAGAGGTCCTTGTACCGCGGGCGCACCACGTTGAGCACCGTGCCGACGAGCTTGCGCTCCTCGAGGTAGCGCTTGACGTAGCGCATGACCTCGTTCGAGGGCACCAGCCGGCGGGTCAGCTCGTCGCCACGAGTCTCCGCCTTCGGCACCAACGCGAGCGTGACATGCCCGCGGTTGCTGCGATCCGGGACGCAGCGCGCACGCGCGAGCTGGGTCGAGGCTCGCAGCGCGAGCATCTCGTAATCCTCGACGGTCACTGCACGATCGCGGCTCTTGATCGTGTACGGCGCGCGATTCTTGGCGTCTTCGATCGATTCGCGATCACTGCCGCCGGTCGCTGGAATCGGATTGGTCACCGATTCGATGTACGCGAGCGCGCGACCGAGCGAGGTAAGCGTGTTCGCGTTGACGTTGCCCGGTGCACCGCCACCGATCCGATACGAGGCCGCGACGACCGAGTTCCTCGCTTCGGGCGGCACGAGACCGCGTCGACCGTCGCCGAACTGGAGGGTGCCGGTGATGTAGTCGAGCGTGTAGTGGCGGCTGCGCGGGCTCGAAGCGAAGAAGCTATCGACGCGCTTCCAACGCACCCAGACCTCGTTGGACTGCGTGTTCTCCGGCTCGGCTTTGCGGACGTAGTCGGTGCCGAGGTCGGTGGTCTCCTCCGCGCCGGGGACCTGACGCTCGCGAACCTCGATCAGCTCGTCATCGAGCAGCGGTGCGCGCAAGAACTTGAAGGCCTGGCGCGGCGTGCCGTCGGAGCTGCCGAGCGTCTCGCCGCGAATGGTCTCTTGATTGAAGCCATCGATCGCGTTCGTGACGAGCATCTTCACGCGCGGCGGCTTCACGTAGCCGCCCTGCTCGAGGCGCGCTCGCAGCCACCAGCGATCTTCGGTGAACTTCGAAGAGCGCATCCAATCCTCGGGGGCGACGAAGAACGCGAAGCCCGAGCTGGTGAACCCTTGGGTCTCGTCGTCGACGGAGAGCGGCTCCCAGTCGCGGCCGTCGAAGTACTCCCACACCACGCGCTGACCGCCCTCCCAGGACGAGCGGCGCGAGCTCTCGTACTTCTCGAGCTCGGCGGTCGCGACCTCTGCTTCGTCGGTCGGCAACGAACCGAGCCCGAGCTCTTCTTCGAGCTGGAAGAACAAGCCGAGCGGATCGTTCGGCGGCTTCGCGGTGAAGCCGAGATAGATCGATGGCGATTCTTCGGCCTTCGCCGAGAACGGCTGGAAGATCGTGAACTCGGTGCGCGCGACGTCCGTGCAGTCCGTGAACTGGAAGTCGTTGAATGCCAGCACGTGGCGCACGTCGCGATAGTCCTCGCGATAGCGAAAGGTCAGCGTGCGCAACGCGGGCGGCTTGAGCGGACGATCGTCCTTGAACAGCCACTTCTCGTTCTCGAGCGTGTACTGGCCCTGCTCGCCGAAATCGCCCTTTTCGATGCGGACGCGGATCCACTTCTTCGCGACGCCGTTGATCTCGAGCGTCTCCATGTCGCGCGGGCGGCGGAAGCTGACGGTGCCGGATTGCGACATCGCCTTGGTGTCGTCGTGAAAACCATACTCGTCGCCCGCGCCCGGCAGCACGCCGCGTACGGCCGTGCGACCGAGGTGGCGCCAGCGCTTGTTGTCCCAGTACTCCCACGCGAGCACGAGCTGGTCGCTCGGGTTCGGGCGCGGGATGATCGTCGAATCGGCGAGCAGCATCTCGACCGAGACGTACGCGTCGGGCGTCTGCATCAGCTCGTCGCACGCGAGGTACAGCACGCAATCGACCTTCGGCTCCTTGCCGAACGGATAGAGATTCTTCGACAGATCGAGCTGAAGGAACGCGGCGTTGTCTAGGTTCGCGTACGCCTGGGTCGGCAACAGGCCCTCGCCGACGACTTCGACCTTCGTGCGGATCGTATCGATCTCGGTGTCCTCGGGCGACTGCGGGACTTCCGCGAGCCGACCGCGCAACCACAGACCTTCGATGTGGTTGACCGTGGTGAGCTCGAACCGGATCGGGCCCATGAATGCGACCTCGCCGCGATCGACATCGATCTGCGCCGGCTGGAGCTCTTTCCAGCGCGTGCCGTCCCAGTGCTCCCACTCGAGCAACCGTGCCATGTCGCGACCGCCGCGCTCGGGGGTCCCGAGGAAGACCTTGAGCAGCGCCGACTCTCCGGTGTTCGCGAACCGGGGATCACCGAGATAGATGTAGCGCTCGATGCGCTGCGCACCGTTGAAGATCTCGAACGCGTCGGCGACGGCGCCCGGCTCGGGATCGATGTAGCGGCTGTTCTCCGAGTAGGCCTCGTCGTAGTACGAGAAGCAGCGGTCGGGCTTCGCGATCGAGATGATCACGTCGCGCGCGGTCTCGAACGTGACCGTGTGCTCTTCGGTCGCTTGCGGCGTCGAGACCTGCGTCCCTCGCGGCACGCGTTGCTTCGCCGCGCCTTCGACGAGCGTGAACTTCATCAGCGCCTTCGCCGCACGCGGCGCGTGCAGCTTGATACCGAGCAAGTTCAAGAACGCGACGTAGTTCTTATCGGGGACCTGATTGAGCCGATAGATCAGGAGGTCCGTCATCCACGCCGCGAGCTCGATCAGCGTGATGCCCGGATCCGACGCGTTGTGATTCGTCCATTCCGGCGCGTAGCGCGGAATCATCGAGATGGCTTCCTCGACGATGTCGTTGAAAGACCGGTCGTCGAGCTTCGGCGGTGGGATCATGGGTTCGTACCGTTCGTGCCGGCATTGCCGTTGGGGCCAGCCATTGGCGGTTCATCTTCGTTCTTGAGATAGAACGGGAACACGAGGTTCCGCTTGTCGTTCTTGCCGGCGATCACGTACTCGATGCGAACATCGAGACGATTTGGTTCGTCCTGATTCGGCGCCGCCCGACACACGACCTTCTGGATGCGAGGCTCGAACTTGTAGATCGCCTCCTCGCAGTAGATCTCCGCGCGCGCCGACGTCAGATCGTTGTTCGGCGCGAACATCAGATCGTGGATCTGGCAGCCGAAGTACGGCCGGTTGATCCGCTCACCCGGCGCGGTGCCGAGGATGATGAAGATCGATTGCCGCACGTTCTCTTCGAGCTGGCTGCTCGAGACTCCTCCGTTGAGATTGACGGAGACGGGGAACCGGAGGCCCCTACCGAGAAAATCGCGATCGTTTGCCATCTAGATCAAGAGGCCGCGAAGCGGCCCTGGATAAACTTCTTGCACTTGCTGCACGAGATTCGCGTGGTGTTGTCGATCTCTTCCACGGTGAGTGGACGATGGCTGCAATACGGACACGACAGGTCGTCCGGTCGCCCTGCGACCACCATGTCGAGCACGTCTTGCCATGCGATCAGAGCTTCTTCGTCGTCCGACATTTTTTTCCGCGTTTCTCGCGCGCACCACGCGCGAGAACCCTTTCGTTTCGACCCCTTCGAACGCAGACCAAATCATAGGAAACACATGCCGATCCGATCAACGAAACGGCGGATTAAAACGCGGTCTTCTGTCCATCCGGGCAGCGTCCGAACGTCTGCCCCCGCGGGCTTGACTACTTCGAACCGTCGGGCTTTGGCGACGTGACGGTCACGTTCGCCGAAACGCTGCCACCAGCTGATGGGGTAGCCGGGCGAACGTCGACCTGTTCGTCGACCACACCCTGGGCCCGCGAACGGGCCGCGGCCTGCGGATCCTCGTAGACGGTGACGCCGCCTTGGACATCGCTGCGAGCGTTGCTTATCGATTCGGGCGTCCGTTCGTCGACCTGGCCGGCCACCTTGGCCGAGGCCTGACCCTTGGCGGCAGCCGTCGGATCCTCGTACGCGACCTGCGCCTGCCCCGCAGTTGACTGGGTCGTGTTGGAGAGGTTCACGCCCGATTGCACCGTCTCGTTGCCACTGACCGACGCGACCGTGTTGGCGTCGAGCGTCGGCGCGGTCGGTGCGCTCGGTTGGCCGGGGATGGATCCGGATGCCTGGCCTTCGACCATGCCGGACGCCGAGAAGTCCGTGCCCGGCGTCGCCGGTGCGCTCGGCTGCCCCGGCATGTGGCTGTCGAGGCTCGGGGCGCCGTAGCTCGCCACACCACCCGTATCGAAGTTGCTCGAGCTCCCGACCCCGCCGCTGCTCGCGGTGCCGCCCACGGTCGCCGCCGGCGCCGTGAAATTCGAAGATGCGTCCGAGACCTCGACCCCACCCTGTGCGCCGCTACCGAAGCTTGATCCGCCGTCGAGGTTCGAGACACCGCCGACGGCTGAACCACCGCCGAGGTTCGATGCGCCACCCAGGTTCGATGCGCCACCGGCTGCGCCGCCGCCGAGGTTCGACGCGCCGCCTGCCGCGCCGCCGAGGTTCGACGCACCGCCTGCCGCGCCGCCTGCATCGACGCTCGTGACACCGCCGGCCGCGGCACCACCACCGAGGTTCGATGCGCCGCCGAGGTTCGACACGCCGCCGGCTGCGCCGCCTGCGCCGACGCTCGAGACACCGCCGACCGCGGCACCACCGCCAACATTCGATGCGCCTGCCGCCGACGCGCCGCCGCCGAGGTTCGATCCGCCGCCGACGCTCGATGCGCCGCCTGCGTCGACGTTCGAGACACCGCCGACCGCTGCACCACCGCCGACATTCGAGGCGCCGGTCGCCGACGCGCCGCCGCCGAGGTTCGATCCGCCACCGACGTTCGATGCGCCACCGACGTTCGATGCGGCACCGACGTTCGATGCGCCACCGACGTTCGATGCGCCACCGACATTCGCTCCGCCACTAGCCGCGACGACGACGTTCGATGCGCCACCGACGTTCGATGCGCCACCGACGTTCGATGCGCCACCGACGTTCGATGCGCC
>JAYWCI010000294.1:0-4953 GCA_043780895.1 Kofleriaceae bacterium
TGCGGCCGTCGATAGCGGCGAGATTCCGCCCGTCATGGCCGAGTGCCACCCCGTCGTCGGCTCCGGTGCGAACGCCTACGCGACCGGCGCGGACTTCAGCCCCGCGGCACCCGGCACGCTGGCCGGCTGGGATCCCGACGGCCGCTGGTTCCTGACCGGCGTGCGGGTCGGGCCATCGAGCTTTCACTTCGCGCGCACCGGCTCCACGGTCATCGTCGATCGCCAGGCCGACTCGCCCGGCACGATCAATGACACCGAACTCTTCCAGCGTGTCGCGTTCGAAGACAGCGGCACGTCGTACGTGATCGCCAAGCGGGTCTCGAACCGCTTGCCCGACGGCAGCCTGCGCGCCGAGCGTGTCGTGTGCGAGAACACCGATTGTCGCGTGTGCACCGCCAGGATGATCCGCGCCGAACGCAACGCCGGTGAAGGTGAGGGCAGTGGGATCTCGCTCGCCAGCGTGTTCACGGGACCCGACTGGGACAACGGGATCACGTTCAATGTCCGCACGTTCGGCACCCTCGCGTACGTCATCCGCGGCGACGGCCTTCACATCATCGAGACCGCCGACCCCGCGCATCCAGTGGAGGTCGGTCACTATCAGCGCAGCGGCGATGGCTACAGCAACGACGTCAAGCTCGTCGACACCGGCACCAAGCGCTACGCCCTGATCGCCGATTTCCCGGTCGACATCGTCGACGTCACCAACCCCGCATTACCGGTCCTCACCGGTCAGATCACGCAGGACGCCCACACGCTCGCCGTCGAGCACCGCGACAACAAGGTCTACGCCTACTTCGGAAACTACAACGGCACGTGCCCGATCTACGACGTCACCGATCCAGCGGCCGCACAGCTCCTCGGCAGCTACACCTCGCCCGGTTCGATCGTCCACGACCTCTCCGTCGAGAACGGCATCGCCTACCTGCTGTTGCCGAACATCTTCCACGGTGATCGAGACCTGAAACCCCGGACGAACTGAGGGTGGGTGCTCGTCCCAACGAGGACGCAGATGGGCAAGGCGAGTGAACGGCGGAAGCGACGGCAGTACACGATAGAGGAGCGCGACGAGATTCTTGAAGCTGCGGACGAGGCGGGAGTGGTCGAGGCGGCGCGGCGTCACGGCGTTCCGCAGACGACAGTGAGCAACTGGCTCAATCGCGACGCGACGAAGATTGCAGGGAAGAAGGTGACCGAGCGCGAGCCCGCAAGGAAGACATCAGCGAAGAAAGTGGGGTCGACGGCGACGGTGGTGGCGACGACGAGGTCGCCGGGGAAGAAGAGGCAGGCGAAGAAGGTGCTGAAGGCGGCGATCGCGAGGGTCGCGACGTCGACGCGGAAGAAGCGGTCGACGCCAGTGGTGCCCGAGTCGGCACCGACCGAGCCGGTAGTCACGGTCTCGGCACTTCCGAAGATCTCGCGCAAGCGGGTTGCGCGCAGCTACACGCCGAGTGAGAAGGCGGTCGCCCTCGAGAACGCAGCGGCGGACGGCGTGGTCGCAGCGGCGAAGAAGGGCGGGATGAGCCGGTTCTCGATCTACGAGTGGCAGCGCAAGCTCGAGAAGGCCAACGCCGGTGAGGGACCGTCGCCGACGAGCGGCCCAGCGCCGAAGGAGATCGAGGAACAACGCGATCGGGAGATCCTCGGCGAGTGGAGGAAGCACCCGGGGCTGGGACCGAGTCAGATCCGGAACCAGCTTCGTCGTCGCGGCATCAAGGTTTCGGTTTCGACCGCGCGGCATGTGATGGAGGATGCCGGCTATCGGCCGCCGAAGGTGAAGCGCGAGCGACACGATGAGCGCTTCGAGGCGGTGCGGCCGAATCACATGTGGCATCTGGACTTCGTGCATCGTCACATCCACAAGGCGTCGACGTTCACGTTGATCCTGATCGACGACTGCGCGCGCTTTGTCACCGGTCATGGCGTCGACGACGCCGAGCGCGCCGAGATGGTGATCCGCACCTTCGAGGAGGCGGTGGCGCGTCACGGCAAACCCGAGAGCGTGATGCACGATCGCGGGTCGGCGTTCTGGTCGTGGCGCGGAATCTCGCGGTTTACATCGCTGCTGACCGAGATGGGCATCGACCAAGTGGTTGCCGAGAAGAAGGAGCACAACGGAAAGGTCGAAGTGTTCAACGCGAACTTGCACAAGGAGCTGTTCGATCGGCACCGGTTCTACGACCTCGCCGAGATGAAGCGACGGCTCGCCGCTCACCTTCACTGGTACAACCACGCGCGTACGCATCACGCGCTCGGCGGGCTGCTGGTGCCGGCGGATCGGTTCTACGGTCGCGCCGAGGAAGTGCTCGCGCGGATCGAAGCCGGCGCACAACGCGACGGCGACGATCTCGATCTACGCGAGCGATGCCTCGAGTTGTTCAAGGTCGTGAGCAAGAACGGCGTGCCCGAGGTGTGGCTCCTCGGGCAACGACTGACGGTGCCGGTGCACCCGTAGAAGAGGCGCGGTGGGCTTGATCCACGGGAGTGGATCAAGCCCACGGCTTTTGTCAGAGGTCTGAGGCACAAGGATCTCCGTGAGCTTCTTCGCCCTCGACCCCAAAGCATCGCCCCTCCCGATCCCTGATTCACCGGCTGTCGTGGCCGCCGCCTTGCTGTTGGCCGCACGCGACGTGGCCGTGTCTCACGGCCTCGCATGGTCAAGCATCGCCGAGATCCTCGAGCTGCCGGTCGGGGCGTTGGAGGAATGGCTGCAATCCGGCCCCCCAGCACTTGCATCGACGTGTGCACCGAACTTCGACGAGCGCTCGGCCGATACGAAACACACGTAGCTCAAGACCGCCTTGCCGATTCCGGATCCACGACCGGCCATCACACCGCTCGTGACGGCCGGCCTGCTGTTGGCCGCGCGCGGTGAGGCTGCGCGGCACGGCCTCGAGAGGTGGTCAGTCACTCAGATCCTTGAGACGACCGGGGCGGGTCGCTCTCGCGCTTACGAGGTCAGGGACGCGATCGTCGCGTTGCTGGTGACGCTCGATCGACCGCCGGGCCGACCGCGTGCCGAGCACGATCTCGCCCAGCCACCACTGGTCGTCGAGCTCACCGCCACGGCGCTCCGCTTCGTGATGCAGCACCCCGGATGCGTTCAGGGTGGCGACCGCGCACGTTACTCGGAACTCTACCGGCGCTTCGTGATCGAGCTACGTGAACGACACGCCGACGTGATGCTGTCCGACTTCGCGAAGGCGATACAGATACCGCTCGGCACATTGGAAGACTGGATGCGGACCGCGCCCGTCGAAGAGCGCGCGGCCGACGCCGACGACGACGCACCTCACGTAACCGAACACGATGCGAAGGACGCGCAGATCCAGACCGTGCTCATCGCATGGCGTGCGTGGAGTGGAGACTTCAGCGCCTTCTGCGATTACGTGCGCCGAGACCATCGGATCGAGTTCGGCAAGACGCTCATCGCGAGCGTCCTCTTCGAGCACGGCGAACGCACACCCGCGCGCCGCGGTGGTCGGTCGCGTGACGAGGAGGCACTACGCAACACCTTCGAGACCTTCTTCCCTGGCGCGCAGTGGGTCGGCGACGGCAAGCAGCTCGAGGTCATGATCGACGGCCAGAAATTCCACGTGAATCTCGAGCTCATCGTCGATGCAGCGAGTGCCGCCGCGGTCGGCATCAGCGTGCGCGACGAAGAGGACAGCGCCGCCGTCGTCGAAGCGTTCGACCAGGGCAAACAGACGACCGGCGAACCACCGCTCGCAATGCTGCTCGACAACCGTCCCTCGAACCACACCGCCGAGGTCGATGCTGCTCTCGACGACACGATGCGTATCCGCGCAACGCCGTTCCGTCCGGAAAACAAGGCACACGTCGAAGGAGCCTTCGGTCTCTTCGCCCAGAAGGTGCCCTCGATCGAGCTCGACACGCGCAACCCATACACGCTCGCGAAGACGATCGCGCGGCTCGTGGCGACGACCTTCTTCCGAGCCCTCAATCGCGCACCTCGACTTGACCGCGACGGCAAGACACGCGTCGAGCTCTACGGGCAACGCGTCACGCCCGAGGAACGTGAGGCCGCGCGCGCTGCACTGCAAGAACGCATGCGCACGCAAGAACTCGCGCGACAGACGCGTGAAGCTCGCCTCGACCCCGTCGTTCGCGCGATCCTCGACGATGCCTTCGCGCGTCTCTGCCTGCTCGATCCCGAGCGCAACTTTCGCGACGCGATCGCCTGCTATCCACGGGACGCCATCGTCGACGGGATCGCGATCTTCATCGGTAAGCGCAACGCCGGCACGTTACCCGAGGGTGTCGACGCCCGATATCTGCTCGGCATCGTCAAGAACGTCCACCACGTCCACGAGGCCGAGCCCATCACCGAAGCGCTGATCCGGGAGCGACTCGTTGCTCGCGACCGATTCCTCGAGCCGCTCGTCGTCGAACGCGACGCGATTCTTGCCGCTGGAACTGACGTCGGCGTGACACTCATCGCTCTCGTCGATCGTCTCATACTCGCAGAGCACACCATCGATCGACACGTCTGGCTCGATGCCGCCGCCGCGCTTCTCGCGCCGCGTGAACATGCCGAGCGCGTCACGCTCGCGCAGCGCGCCGCGAGATGGATCCATGCCGCATTCCGTCGCTCCACGCGCGACCGCAATCACCTCGCGCGCTCGCTCCTACGCCGACTCTGGCCGCTCGAATAACGCGCGGTCGGTGGCGCGAGTCGATCGCCAACGAACTGATCGAGAACCACGATCCGAAATCACGTGGCCATTCATGCGAGGCAACGGCCGCTCGCCTCACATCTGGCATCTCACGCCTCACACCTCACACCGCGAAATGCGTCCGCCGTTCCTGCCTGGTAGGTGATTGACAACCGCAAGTACGTGCTCTCGATGCGGGTGTGGCCGAGATACGTCGTGAGGGCGACGATGTGGCGCTCTACCCGATCCCGACCGAAGGGGCAGCGCTCGAGGGAAC
>JAYWCI010000295.1:0-11329 GCA_043780895.1 Kofleriaceae bacterium
CCATGCCGACCAGGGCATCGCCAACATCGAACCCAGCCATTTTTTCAAAGCCCTCAAAAGCTCGCGCCGACTTGCCAACATCACCTCCCTCAACGACCAGGTCACTTGGCAGGTCCGCGGCGTCTTCGCGAGCGAACAGAACCGGCGTCTCGGCTTTCGCGCGCGCGCGCTATTTCAATCTGCAGAGATCCGAGCACGAGTTCGAGCTGCGAAACAGCTCGCATCGACGCTCGACCCGTCACTCAGGGTTGCTGATGTGGACGGTTTTCTCCAGCTTCCCGCTGCCTCGATTCCTGACACGTCGGCGATCGCCGCAACAGGTCGAGAGATCGCGAGCAACCTCGTCGCATCCAAATCCGGGCCCGGAGGCAAGTCGTTTCACCGCAATCAGCTCGCAGATGAGGCGCAGCGTCGAGCACTCCTTTCACTCGCCCTCGGTCCTGCGATCGTCGCGATGGTATCGGACTATCTCGGCGTCTTACCGGTGCTTTGCGATCTCGACTACTTCATGTCGTTGCCCAGTCCAGCCCCCTGGAAGAAGAGCCAGCTCTGGCATTGCGACGACGATGCGCCCCGTCAGCTCAAGATTTTCTTGTATTGCGATGACGTTGGAGACGACAACGGCCCGTTCGAGATGATTCGCGCGAGTGACTCGACGAAAGCACGTACGAGCCTCGGATATCGCTATGCAGGCCGCCGTTACCGCGTTGCCGATTCGGAGATGGACACGCACGTATCCCGCTCCAAACAGCTATCGATCAAAGGGGCTCGTGGCTCCGCATTTGTCGTCGACACCGGCAGATGTTTTCACAAAGGAAGCCGGATCGTTCTTCCCGACCGGCGACGTATGGTCGCCGTTGCTTTATACTGCACGCCCAACGGGATGAAACTACCACTGCGGCTCTCGACCCACACGCCTGGTCCCTACGCTGACCTGGCAACTGGATCGATGAGCTCTGTCGAACGCGCCGTGCTCGGGCTGCCCCTGGTATAGTTTTCCTGTGCGGTTGGCCCTACTGGTGCTCTTGAGCGGTTGTGGATTTGAGCCGTCAGCTGCAACGCCGCAGGATGCGGCAATCGCTATCCCTGACATCAAGCCCGACATGTCTATCCCGGTCACGTGGAGCGTCGACGGCGCGAGCGGACGCGGGGTTCCCGATTCCGCCCAGCAATGGAACGAGCTGATCGCGAACAACGGCCTCTCCATCAGTCCACCCGATGGTCTGTGGCTCATGCAGGAGACTGGCGGTCCCCTGGTCCCGACGATCGGTACCGTAGTGCTGTCTGGTTCGAATACGAACGCGAACACGTACCAGCACGCGGTTCAGGATTGGACGCGCCACGCAATTGCGACAACGGCAAATCAAAGCACGACGTTCGGAAACAGTTCATCGTCGGAGCTGCCTGATGTCTCCAGCAAGTCGATGATGACCCTACTCTATTACGCGACGCCGAACGCTCCGACTCAGCAGAGCTCGATTTTTTTCGGCGGATCGGGTCTCGGATACGCAGAAGTCGGGATCGATGCAGCCGACCACTTCAAGCTCACGGCAAACTCGGTCACCAACACCGGCACCTTCGCTCATGGGCGAGATGTCGTTCCGATCGTCATGAAGCTCGACATCGACCACGCACAACAAGTCCTGTACGTGGATCACGAGAAGATCAGCGGCGTGAACTCTCCGCTATCGAGCAGCCGGGGGTTGTTACTTGCAGCCGCCGTGCATCCCGATCCCGAAGGTCGGTGGCTCTATATGGCAGCGTGGTACGGGGCGTCAGCCGAGATGACCGACACCCAGGTCAACTCGCTGCTGACCGCCCTCGGTTGGTGAAGGCGGCAGCGATCAGTTGCTCGAAGTCCGGTACTTTGGCTTCGAACGAGAACTTCTTCTCGTAGGTTGCGCGCGACGCATCTGCGAGACGACGTCGAAGCGCGGCGTCCGAGCGAAACCGGCGCATCGCGTCCACGAGGCCTGCGGTGGTCTTCGGCGCCAAGCAATTCTCGTCGGGAATTAGTTCTGGCGTTTGGACGAACCCGGCCTGGTAGCCGATATTGACGAGGCCGTAGCCCATCGACGTCGCATACTTTGCGTGACCACTTGCGTCCATCGGATACGGCATCATCGACGCGTCGCCCGGCTCGAACAGCGAAAATAGATCGCTGATGAAGCCGTGCACCGTGAAGCGTTGTGTCATCCACTCCCACGACGGATCTTCACCGGGTCGGTTGGGCGGGTCGCCGACCTGATGCCAATCCCGACGTAGACCATCGTCGAGCGCAGGCCACAGTTCGGTGCGAAGATGATGTCGTGCTGCGCGCATCGCCGTGTTCGCTTTGCCGAACAGGAAGAACCTTCCTGCAGAGAATTTTTTCGGGTCCGGAGGCGGAAGCGTAGCGCCGACGACCGGAATGTATCGAGCCGCAATGCCGCGCTTGCGCAACAGCTCCGCGTCCGTCTCCGATGCCACGAGGGTCATCTTTGCGCGTCGACTCAGATCGAATTCAAACTTCTCGAGCCCCGCATTCGTCATCGTGTTAGGGCGACGGATGGTTCGAAAGCGACTACGCACGCGCATCAAGCGATAGTAGAAATCCACGTGACCGAGAATGAACGGTGTACCGGAGGGAACGAGAACACCGGTTAGTTGTTCCTCGGCCCAAACGAAGTCGGGGCGCACGCGATCTAGCGCACGCGCCACTCCTGACTTCAGCCCATGGATATCCGGAAGGCGCATCAGCAGCGTCTCGGGATTGAATCCACGGGTGAGCAACCGACCTAGTGAGTAACGTCCGGGGACGCTCGACTCGAGCTTCGTGACGCTCGCGCACATCGCGCGAATTTCTGGCTGCAGCTCACCGGTCGGATCGCACGCGATCAGGTGAAGTTCGTGCCCGAGGGCGCTCAACGAAGCGAGGTCTTGCCAGATTCTCACGTCGCCTCCGGCATGGGCGATCGTCGTCGGGTACCGGCCTATCGTAAGGAACGCAACACGCACGGACCGGACCGTACCAATGAACGTTCTCCGGTGCTACCGGAGGTTCGATGAACACACGTGGCAGCCTCGGTGTCTGACGCGGAGACGTGTATGCTCTCGGGCGTTATGGCCGTTAAATGTCGAGTGTCTGGAGGAGCGCTGACGCCGGTGCTCGATCTGGGGAATCAGTACATCAACGACTTTGTCGACCACATCAACTTGGAGGCACCTCGAAGTCCTTTGGAGCTGGGCATCGGGGAAACCTCCGGTCTGCTCCAGCTCATGACGTCGGTGCCGTCCGACATGCTGTATCGGCAGTACTGGTACCGCTCCGGCACCAACTCGACGATGCCGCGCCAGCTCGGAGACATCGTCAACCACGTCCCCGCGTGGGTCCGGCTCAAGGCTGGCGATCACGTTCTCGACATCGGCTGCAACGACGGGACGCTGCTAAAGCAATATCCGGTCGAGCCGAAGATCGTGAAGGTTGGCATCGACCCGGCGAAGAACATCGCGCCGTTCGGCCGTGAGGTTTGCGATCTCCACGCAAATGACTACTTCACCAAGGGCGCATATCTAGCGCTGACCGGCGGCGTCAAAGCGAAGGTCATCACCTCGATCGCTATGTTCTATGATCTCGAGGATCCGCACTCGTTCGTGGAAGATATCCGCGAATGCCTCGACGACCGAGGCGTGTGGATTCTTCAGCTCAGTTACACGCCGTTGATGTTGAAGCAGAATGCGTTCGACAACATCGTTCACGAGCACATCGAGTATTACACGCTCACGACGATCGATCGGGTGATCCGCGAGCACGACCTCAAGGTGCTCTCGGTCGATTTCAATGACGTGAACGCGGGAAGCATTCGCGTCGTTGTCGCGCACAATCGCTACGACGGTCGCGACACCACGCTGTTCGATCGCGACATCGGCGAGTACCAGTACAA
This sequence comes from Kofleriaceae bacterium, assembly GCA_043780895.1. Taxonomy (GTDB): domain Bacteria; phylum Myxococcota_A; class Polyangia; order Haliangiales; family Haliangiaceae; genus JABFXX01. The sequence goes on from JAYWCI010000295.1 coordinate 3,924, forward strand.
CGCCGTGATGGCGTACGAGAACAAGATCGGGGCGGACCGACCCGAGGCCGTATATGACTTCCGGCAACGCATCGAGCAGCGTCGAGAGCAGACCGTCGACCTGCTCACCTCGCTCAAGAAGCAAGGCAAGACTGTCTACGGTTACGGCGCAAGTACGAAAGGCAACACGCTGCTCCAGTACTACGGCATCGATTCATCGTTGATTACCGCGATCGCAGAGCGCCAAGCCTTCAAGGTTGGAAAACTCACCGTTGGTTCGTGGGTGCCCATTGTTAGCGAGGAAGAGATGCGGGCCGCAAAGCCGGACTACCTGTTCGTGTTCCCGTGGCACTTCTTCAACGAGTTTTATCGTCGTGAAGTCGACTTCTTGAAACGTGGCGGGAAATTCATCCTGCCACTTCCAGACCTTCAGGTGATCGGATCGTAGTCATGCCAAAGGCTCTCATTACCGGTGTCACGGGACAGGACGGCGCCTACCTGACAGAGCTCCTGCTCGCAAAAGGCTACGAGGTTCACGGCATCAAACGTCGATCCTCGTCGTTCAACACGGGCCGGATCGATCACCTGTACGCTGATCCACGTTCCGGACACGCTCGCCTGTTCCTTCACTTCGGCGACGTCACCGACTCGACGAACATCATCCGCGTTGTTCAAGAGGTGCAACCCGACGAGATCTACAATCTCGCTGCGCAGAGCCACGTCGGCGTTTCGTTCGAAACGCCCGAGTACACTGCCAATGCCGATGCGGTTGGTACGTTGCGCATTCTCGAAGCGATCCGCATCCTCGGAATGCAAAAACGTACGCGGTTCTACCAGGCCTCGACGAGCGAGCTCTACGGCAACGCATTGAAGCTCGGGGGGATGCTCGATGAGAACACGCCATTTCGTCCTCGCAGTCCTTATGGCGTTGCCAAGCTCTACGCGTATTGGATCGCCGTCAACTACCGTGAAGCATATGGGATGTACGCGTGCAACGGCATCCTGTTTAATCACGAGTCCGAGCGCCGTGGAGAAACGTTCGTCAGCCGCAAGATCACGCGTGCGGTCGCTCGGATCTCGCTCGGAATCGAAGATCTCCTTTACCTTGGAAATCTCGATGCTCGCCGCGACTGGGGGCATGCCAAGGACTACGTCGAGGGAATGTGGCAAATCCTGCAGCATCCGGAACCAGATGACTTCGTGCTCGCCACCGGCATCAGTCACACGGTTCGCGAGTTTGCCGTCGCAGCCTTTGCGGAGGTCGGTGTCGAGATCGTATGGGAAGGTAAAGGAGTCGACGAGGTCGGCATCGACACGGCCAAGGGCAAACCTGTAATCCGAATCGATCCTCGTCTCTTCAGGCCAACCGAAGTCGATGCGCTTCTGGGTGATGCGACGAAGGCGCGAACCAAACTCGGCTGGGTAGCGAAGGTTAAATTCCCCGATCTGGTCAAAGGGATGGTCGCGTGGGATCTCGAGCAAGCTATTCGGCTTGTCGATTCACAGCGGAGCTAAGTTATGCAACTCGATTCGAAGAAGCGCATCGTTGTTACCGGTGGCGCAGGGTTCTTGGGTCACGAAATTGTCGCCACGCTTCGAGCACGGGGAGTCGAAGCGGTCGTTCCGCGTCAGAAGCAATACGATCTGCGGACGTGGGACGGAGTGAAGGCTCTCTTCGAAGACCACAAGCCCGAGGTCGTCATTCACTCCGCGTGGAACGGCGGTGGAATCGGCTTCTCGCGCGAACATCCAGGGTTGATGGCGCGCGACAACGTGTTGATGGCGACACACGTGATCGAGGCGTGCCGGCAGTACAACGTTGCAAAATTCGTAGGTGTTGGCTCGGTCTGCAGCTATCCCAAGTTTTCTCCCGTGCCGTTCCGCGAGGAGGATCTGTGGAACGGCTACCCTGAGGAGACCAACGCGGCCTACGGGCTTGCGAAGCGCATGATGCTCGTACTGACGGAGTCATTCCGTCAGGAGTACGGCCTCAACGGCGTCCACCTTTTGATGGTCAACCTCTACGGCCCGCGCGACAACTTCGATCTGCAGAGCGGCCATGTGATCCCGGCGCTTATTCGCAAGTTCAAAGCGGCGAAGGATGCGGGTCAACAATCCGTCTCGCTCTGGGGAGATGGGTCGCCGACCCGAGAGTTCGTCTACATCACAGACGCTGCAGAGGCTGTGGTACGTGCCGCCGAGAGCTACGATTCGTCAGAGCCGGTGAATGTCGGATCTGGCGAAGAAATCTCGATTCGAGACCTTGCCACGACCATCGCTCGAATCATTGGCTACGATGGAGAGATGGTCTGGGACAAGACCAGCCCAAACGGCCAGCCGCGTCGACGGCTTGACGTGACGAAGGCCAAGGAACGTTTCGGATTCTCGGCCCAGGTCTCCTTTTCGCAGGGACTTCAAAAGACGATCGACTGGTACCTGGCCGAGGGTCGTCAACTCTGGGAGCGTTAGTACTGTTTTCTCGACTGACAGCGGACATCTGCGGTGATGTCCCGCGCCTGGACGCTCAATGCGCCCTGTCTTGGTGTTGGTCGTCTGTTCGCAGAATGCTTCGGAGATACCGCCACAGAGCTTCGCGAGCTCTCTGACAATTGCCCGTAGCATAGCGATCAACTAAGCGCGCGAGCATGCGCCGCTGCGCCGAGCGCGCGCGCAACGTTCTCGACGTTCTCTTCGTCGAGAACGTACGGAAACACCTTCGGATTGTGAATCGAGCCGGGAAGAGCTGCTTGCTGGAGCGCCGCGACGAACGTCCGGAGTGCGGTTTCATTCGTCTCGTGCTCGAAGAGTGCGCGCCGAAAGATCTCGTACCAACGATCCTTTGGCACTTCGAACGCACGATACACCTGCGGTACTCGGTTGTAGAACACGTCTCCGAACGTGATGACCGGCTTGCCGAAAAGCAGACCTTCCCACCCCATCGTTCCCGTGATCACTGCAATCGCGCCTGCATTGCGAATCAAGGACCAGACATCTTCGTTCGGCGACAGCAACCGGACCGCCGGAATACGCCGGATGGCCTCGTAAAACTCGATCGGCCGACGACCACGATTGCTGACGTGTTCTTTGACATAGAGCCGATGTCCGATTGGCAGACTCTTCGCGATGTCTTGGAGCAGCACAACTTGGTCCAGATAAAATGGAGCTTGGACGAGCGTCGATGCTTCCGGTTGGAAGTGGATCGGGTAGAGGACGTATTTCTCGTCGGGAACTGGTGACTCGAAGACGTGCATGGCGGCGGCTACCCTCACTCGAGCGATGCGTTGCAGCCGTTGTCGAATTGCTCGCAATGGCGACACGGCGGTCGGGTCATCTCGATCGCCAAAGTAGTGGCTCATCGCCGTGCCCAAGCGTCCGAGATCCGTCAGCTGGATCCTGGGCACCGTGTCACGCTTTTCCATCCCGGACGGCCGTGTAGGTTTCGTGCGGAACGTGTCGATGTAGCGATCCGCTTCAGCGGCTTCCTCCTCGGTCAACCCACGCTCTAGCAGCTCCGCGTATTTGTGATTCGCGCGATCGAGCGTTTGGAAGCCGGATGAATAGACCGACAACGTCTTCGGCAAGCGGCCACTGCTGATGCACCAGAACGGAATTCCGCGCTCCTTCGCGAGAACGAAGTGTACGTAGCTGAGAAAGCAGCTGACATCCTCCGAGAACACGAAATCGGGTTTCGCTTCGTCGTACGCGGCGGCGATCTTACGAAGCGCAACTTCAGCCATGCGCTGGAGTTGCGTGAACGTTCGGCCGGCTAGCAGATGCCTCTCGGCCGTCAGCATGCGATTGATCGACACGCCGAGCTCTCGCTCTCGCTGCTCGAGCCAGACAAGGTCCGGAGGCGCGCCATCGTCGATCTCCGGAAGGAGGTCACGACTGAACACGGTCATCGGGGCGTAGTCGATTCCGCGGTTCGAGATGGATTCGACTTGCTGGATGCCCCAGGCAAAGCCACTAAATTCATCGACTCCGTACGCGCGAAGGCGTTCCGCTACACGGTGGAACAGCTCTTGGTGTACCGAGAGAAAGACATACGCTTTCATCGGGTGGTCAGGGTTTTAGCACGGTCAATCGTGAACGTTCGCGTCTCGCCGGACCTCAAACACAGCTTGCTGGGGCCGCTCCAGCGTGAAATTCTGCCCGCACTCATAGTCATGCCTTCTCCCAAGCGAACACCGTCTTTTTGGCAATCACCTGTTCTGGTGATGTGGGTGCTGTTCGTGCTTTCGATCCCGTTCTACGTCGGCCAGAGCGGCGTACCGCAGCCCGGGAACGTTCTGATCTTCTTGCTCGTGCCGATGGCGCTAATGAAGTGGAATGGTCGGTTGGTGAAGCAGGTGCGTGGGCCGTTCATGCTGCTGCTTGTTTTTACGTTGTGGGTCTGCGCAGTCGACTATGGCTGGGCGCTCGTCACCCAGAAGTTCGGCTTTGCCGACTATGTGATCTACCCGGCGTACTACATCTACAACGCGTCCGTTTTTCTTGTCGTCCTGATTCTGTGTCAGCGCTACGGCGACATGTTCCTCAAGCTCACCATCGACGCGCTGTCGTTGCTGGTCGTGTTCCAAGTTGTCGCGTCGTTCTTCTTTGGCAGCAGCACCGGCGATATCCGCGGCTCGATGTTCTTTAACAATCCGAATCAGCTCGGGTACTACGCGCTACTGGTCGCATGCTTGATCGCGCTGTGTCAGCCGAGGCTGAAGCTCGGCACGGTCCGCACGAGTGCGGTCCTCCTTGGCTGCGCTTACCTCGCATTCATTTCGGCCTCACGGGCAGCCGTCGGCGGCATCGTAATTCTCTTTATTCTGCTGACCTTCACCAACCGCAAGGTGCTGATTGCTTCGATTGTTGTCGTATTCGCCACGAGCTTTCTCGGCGGTCCGATCGATCACCTTCTGGACGCGACAGAGAAGCGCGTCGAATACCGCAAACACGAAAGCCTCGTGGAATCACGCGGCTACGATCGATTGTGGAAGTTCAAGGAGTACATCTTCCTCGGAGCGGGCGAAGGCGATTTCGACCGATTCTCGGACAGTCCGAGTCAGTCCAAGGAGATTCACTCCTCTGCGGCGACCGTACTCTTCAGCTACGGGTTGGTAGGCGCGACGTTGTTCGTCGCATTCGTCATACGAACTCTCGCCGGCGCGCCGTTGCGAGACATGTTGCTGGTCGTTCCGATCCTGGTTTACACGGTGACGCATCAAGGTCTGCGTTTCACGATGTTATGGGTCTTGCTAGCTGTGTTTCTGGCCCTCAAACCACGTAAGCTTGCGCGCAAATCTGAGGTCCCGAATTCACCACAGAGTCACCTCGTTCGTGTTCGAGAGCCCGCACCATGATCGTCACCGCTCTACTCAAAGATGTTGCGCGCAAGGCGCGAGCGAGGGTCGAGCGTGTGTGGTACGCGGGCGACTCGGTCACCTGCAATATCTGCCAGCGTTCGTCGCGATCATGGCTCTACGGCAGGTACGCAGGTCGATGCCCGGGATGTCGGTGTGCGACGCGGACACGCGTGCTCTGGTGGTACCTCGCCCAAGAGGTCAAACTCGGGGACAAGCAGACACTCCACTTCGCACCTGAAATTCCACTCGAAGCGAACCTGCGACGCAGTCGTCTCCAAGGTTACGTGACGGCTGACTTTCGTAATCCGAAGGCGGATGTCCAGGTCGACATCCAGGCGCTGCCCTTCGCCGATGGGGAATTCGATCTGGTGCTGTGCTCGCACGTTCTCGAGCATATCCACGACGACCGATTGGCGATGCGCGAGATGCATCGCGTGTGCAGTCCGGGCGGGACTGTTCTGATCATGGTGCCGCAGTCAGATGCTGCGCAGACTCGAGAAGACCTGTCCGAGCTTTCTCCCGAGGTTCGGAAGGAACGCTTCGGAGAGATCGACCATCTACGTGAATACGGCCAAGATTTTGTCGATCTACTGAACAGCGCGGGCTTTACTGTCACGACTTTCAAGCCAGCAGCGAGTATTTCTCCAGCCGTGCGCATGCGCCACGGGCTAGCGGAGAATCAGACGATCTTCGTCTGTTCACGCTGATCCGCGCGGAGCACCTGCTCGAGCATTGTTCCCGTGCTGTCCCCTGGTATCCATCCAGCGGCGACAAGCTTAGCCGGATCGACCACAAGTTCACCTCCGAGGCGTTCCCACAGATCGGGGCCGCCTGCGAGCCGTAGACCTAACCGCATCAGCGCAACCGGAATAGGAACAAGCATCGGCCGGCGGTCCCGAGCCTTACGGAACGCGACGATGAGGTCGCGCAGCGCGATCGGTTCGCGATCGGCAATGACGAACGTCTGATCAAGCATGGTTGACGAGGAGAGCGCTAGTTCGATCGCTCTCGTGAACCCGCTGAGGGCTAGCAACGAGCGACGATTTCGAAACGCACCGAACGGCAACGGAACGGGCAGCGCGGTAATCTTGCGAAGGGTCGCGAGATTGCCTTTCAGCTCGCCTCCATAGATCAACACTGGACGAAATATCGTGTACGGAATTCCGAGTTCGCGAAGACTATTCTCGGCGGCGAGCTTCGACCGACCGTATGCATCGACGGGGCGTGCTACATCAGCTTCCGTGATCGTTGACCTCGACGTCGAGCCTGTTTGCGCCTTGATACTCGAGACGAACACGAACCGGCGGACACCCTCAGCTTTGGCTGCGCGTGCGAGATCCGACGTCGTCGTGTGATTGATCTGTTCATAGTGGCTATCCGGTAGCGCGCGCGTCGCATGCGCTTGACCGGCAAGGTGAACGATCGCGTCAACGTTCGCGCAGAACGGTCGCCAATCGACGGCCTTCGAGAGATCTCCGTGCGGCAACACGTCAACGCCTTCGATCGCTTGGGATTTCCGGACGGCGGCACGAACGAAGTGCCCCATGCGTACGAGATGTGGAACTAGCGCCCGTCCGACAAAGCCGGTGGCTCCTGTAACGAGAACTCTCATTGCCGACCTCTCGAAAGCACTCGAAGTAGCAGGGAGACGATCGTCCCCCCGGCCGCAAGCAGTACGATCTGGAATTCCGCTGATCTCACGACCGCACTACCGATCGCGAGTCCGAGCAGGACGATATTCGTGCCAAAGACTCGCATCACGATCTCCATGACCGAGAAGCCACGATCCGTCGCGCGCTGATAAAAATGGGTGCGATGAGCTTCCCACACGCGTTCTCGACGACCGACCCGCCGCACGAGCGTGATGGTTGCGTCAGCGAGGTAGTAGAGCGGTAGGAGGACAGCAGCAACCAAATGTCCAGATCCCGCGATGGTGAGAAGCTGCCACCCGAGTAACAAACCGAGCGGAAGGCTGCCGACGTCTCCCAGGAAGAGCTTCGCGACCGGGCGATTGAATGGCGCGAATCCGACCGTGGCACCGCCAAGAGCGATAGCGACGACGAACGAGCTCGC
>JAYWCI010000296.1:0-3715 GCA_043780895.1 Kofleriaceae bacterium
GTTAGAAGCGCGGCGCGCCGCACTCTACGCATCGCTGCCCGCAGACTGCGAGCTCGGCGCTGTCCAGGCCCGTGTCTGGAACGACTTCGCAGCTATTGAAGCTGCGGTTTAGCGGTTCGCTTTCGAATCGTAGTGAGGGCGAGATCTCGACAGCGCCGGAAGGTTCGCGGCGCCATCAAGCGCAACGCAACGACGTAAGAGATGCCCCCCGCTACGGTCTCGGCCACGGCGCGGACTAGTTGCGGCATTGGACGCATCGCGATTGCGACGGCGATCGTGACGCCCGCCATGGCAATCGTCGCGAGTGAGGGGCCCAGGAGCGCCTTGGTATACTCGCCGAGCTTCAGCGACAACGCAGCGACAACGAAAGCGATCTCGACCGGAGCAATCACGAAACAGGCGATCAGGTACGCTGTCGCAGCCGCGGTCGCGCCGTGACTGACCATCACGATCATCGTCGGCAGGTACACGCACAAGAAGACGATCTGGATGAGGACGAGGTAGCGGGTGCGCGCGGCGGATTTGATTGCCGCGACGTGGACGTAGGACAACGAGAACGGCAGCCCCGACAGCGCGAACATCGAGAGCACCGGAGCGCTGTCGGCCCACTTCGGACCGAACAAGCTGATCGTCAACGGCCCGGCCGCGATCGCGAGTCCGACGTAGATCGGGAAGCACAACACGGCGGTGAACTCGATGACCCGGTAGAAGGCCCGTCGCCGTTCCTCCTCCTCGCTGAGCCGCGACAACGCACTGAACGCGACATCGATCGTCGACTTGTTCAGGAGCTGGATCACGATCTGGTAAACGCGCTGGCCCATCGAGTAGACGCCGAGCAAGGTCATGTTCAGCGCCTGCGCGACGATCATCGTGTCGAGACGACGGCTGACGAACGCGAGCACGGTTGCGCCAAATACGGGTGCACCGAACGATGACAGTTCCTTCAGACACGCGCGTGAGAATCGCCGCCCCGGGCGCCACTCCGTCGCACGCCACAGGATCGCCATCGCGGCGAGATCACCAACCAGAATCTGAATTACGAGGCAGTAGATCCCCAGCCCGGCGACCGCGCCACCGATACCGGCGGCTCCGCCGAGTGCAGACGCGGCGACACTTCTCAGCGAAAGTGACCGAAACTGGAGGTTGCGAACGAGCAGTCCAGTTGGAACAACGGCGAACGAGCGGAAGAAAATCGAGAGGGAAACCCATCGAACAATCGGGGCAACCGACGGCTCCGCGAAGTGCGCTGACAGCGGGCCGGCACCGACTAGGACGATGCCCGTCAAGATCACACCGAGCGCGCCGTTGAACCAAAACGCTGTATCGAGATGCTCGTCGGTTAGCTTCGGACTTTGCGTGATGAATTCGCCATAGCCCTGATTGATGACGAGCTCCGCGAAGCCCGTCACCACGAGCGCAAGTGCAACCGCGCCGAACGCAGAACGATCGAGAATCCGGCCGAGAATCGCGACCACGACAAGGGACAGAAGTCGACCGATCAGGTTCTGGACCAGGTTCCAGGCGACGCCGCGCGCAGAAGCGCGTTTTAGGTCTTCCTTACCGGTCATGTGTGACCAGTATCCGGGCCGCAACCATCAGGGGGGACTCATATCACGGCGCCCGATTCCCCAATGGTATAGTTCTGCGGTGAGGTTGGCTCTCCTAGTGCTCGTGAGCGGCTGTGGGTTTCAGCCCCGATCCACGCCGGCAGTGGTGGATGCCCCCGTTGTCGATCCGGATGTCATGCCGGACACCGGGCTATCGGTCACGTGGGACCTCGACGGCACGAGTGGCCATGGCGTTCCGAACTCCGCCGCGCAGTGGCAAGACCTGATCACGAACAACGCGCTTTCTATCACACCGCCGAATGGGCTGTGGTTGATGCAGGCGCAGAGCGGCCCGATCACTCCAGCCATTGGTGCCGTCATGATTCCGGGAACGAATACCAATGCCGGCACGTATCGCCGCGCCGTACCGGGCTGGACGAGGTTCGCGATCGCGACGACCGCGAACCAGAACACCGCGTTCGGCAACAATACTGCGAGCGAGCTGCCTAATGTCTCGACCTCGTCGATGACCATCCTCGCGTACTACGCGACGCCGACGCCCCCGAACCAGACCAGCTCGATCGTGTTTGGCGGTTCCGGCGGTGGGTTCGCAGAGGTGGGGCTCGATTCAGCGAGCCACTTCAAGCTGTCCGTCGGTAGCTCGAACGCGACGGGCACTGTCGACCACGGCACCGACGTCGTGCCGATCATCCTGAAGATGGACGTCGATCACAGCCAGCAAGTCTTGTACGTGGACCACGAGAAGATCATCGGGACGTACGCGCCTTTGGCGAGTAGCCGTGGGTTGTTGCTTGCAGCGGCAAATCACACAGCTCCCGAAGGGCGGTGGCTCTACATGGCTGCTTGGTACGGTGCCGGAGCCGAACTTACCGATGCGCAGGTCAGCTCGCTGCTGACCGCACTCGGTTGGTAAACGCGGCCGCCAACATTCGCTCGAAGTCGGGCACCTTCGCTTCGAACGAGAATTTCTCTTCGTACGTCGCACGGGACGCATCGGCGAGTCGCCGACGAAGCTTCGCGTCGGAACGGAATCGACGCATCGCATCGACGAGGCCAGCTGTGGTCTTAGGAGCCAGACAGTTCTCTTCCGGTACGAGCTCGGGGGTCTGCACGAAGCCGGCCTCGTAGCCGATGTTGACGAGCCCGTAACCCATGCACGTCGCGTACTTCGCGTGGCCACTCGCATCCATCGGATACGGCATCATGGAAGCGTCTCCGGGTTCGAACAGCCCGAAGAGATCGCTGATGAACCCGTGGACTTTGGTGAACCGCTCGGTCATCCACTGCCACGAAGGGTCTTCGCCAGGTTTGCTCGGCGGATCTCCCACCTGATGCCAGTCGCGGCGGAGCTCGTCGTCGAGGGCTGGCCACAGCTCGGTTCGTAGGTGGTGGCGCGCAGCACGCATCGCGGTGTTCGCTTTGCCGAACAGGAAGAACCGGCCTGACGAGAACTTCTTCGGATCCGGGGGCGGCAACGTCGCGCCGACCACGGGGATGTACTGCGCTGCGATCCCGCGCCTTCGGAATAACTCCGCATCTGTCTCGGATGCAACGAGCGTCATCAGAGCACGACGGCTGAGCTCGTACTCGAACTTCTCGAGCCCCGCGTTCGTCATCGTGTTCGGCCGCCGAATCGTTCGGAACTGGCTTCGCACACGCATCAAGCGGAAGTAGAAATCGACGTGTCCGAGGATAAACGGTACGCCCCGAGGCACGAGCACACCGGTGAGTTGCTCCTCCGCCCAGACAAAATCAGGACGAACACGGTCGATCTCGATCGCGACCGCCGAACGCAGGCCGTGAACGTCCGGCATACGCATCAACAGGGTCTCGGGATTGAAGCCGCGGGTGAGGAGCCAATCGAGCGAGTAGCGCGCCGGAACATGGGACTCCAGCTTCGTCACGCTCGAGCACATCGCGCGAATCCCAGCCTCCAGCTCGCCTCGCGGATCGCAGGCAACGAGATGGATCTCGTGGCCGAGCGCCTTCAAGGAGGCGAGGTCCTGCCAGATCCGGACATCGCCTCCAGCATGAGCAACCGTCGTCGGATACCGGCCGATGGTGAGGAACGCGACACGCATGGCGGGAACCTACCAACGAACGTTCTCGAGTGCTACCGGCGGCTCGATGAACACACCCGACTGCCT
>JAYWCI010000297.1:0-4915 GCA_043780895.1 Kofleriaceae bacterium
ATGAAGGACGCGTCGTCGACCGACGTGATCGTTCACAACGGCATGGCGCTCACCACGTTCTATCAGTGCGGCGATGCGTATCAGCTCACGCCGCAGGCGCTCGACGATCGCGGCAAGGCACCGTGGGTACCGCCGACCGGCATCTCGGCGCATCCGAAGCTCGATCCGGTCACCGGCGAGCTGATGTTCTTCAGCTACTCGACCGAAGCGCCGTACATGCACTACGGGCTCGTCGATCCGAAGGGCACGCTCGTCCATCACCAGCCGATTCCTCTGCCCGGTCCGCGCTTGCCGCACGACATGGCGTTCACCGAGCACTACGCGATCCTCAATGACTTCCCGCTCGCGTGGGATGCCGACTTGATCGCGAAGGGCGTGTATCGCCCGAAGATGCACGACCTACCTTCGCGCTTCGGTGTGGTGCCGCGCAGAGGCGGCGAGGTCCGCTGGTTCGAAGCGGCCCCGACGTACGTGTTGCACTTCATCAACGCGTACGAAGAGGGCGACGCGATCATCCTCGACGGCTACTTCCAAGCCGAGCCGATGCCGCGCCCCGATCCGGCGGATGGTCCATACGCCGGGCTCAAGAAGATGGTCGATCTGCACGCGATGATTGCGCGGCCGCATCGCTGGCGCCTGGATCTGCGCACGGGCAAATGCACGGAACAGCGCCTGTTCGACGACATCTCGGAGTTCCCGTCGCTGAACTACAACAAGCCCGGCCGCAAGCATCGCTTCGCGTGGTCGATGACCGCACCGAAGGGGTGGTTCTTGTTCGACGGCCTCGTGCGCTACGACATGGTGACCGGCGCGCAGCAGCGGTTCCAGTACGAGGAGGGCGTGTACGCCTCGGAAGCGCCGATGGCACCGAAGCCGGGCGCGAGTGCCGAGGATGCGGGGTGGCTCATCACGTTCACGACCGACATCAAGCGCGATCGCTCGGAGTGCCACGTGTTCGACGCCTCGCAGATCGATGCAGGCCCGATCGCGAAGGTCGCGTTGCCACAGCGCATCTCGAGCGGCACGCACGCGTGTTGGGCACCCGCAGGCACGCTCTGACTACGTCGCGCGGTGGTGTAAGGCCGTGTGACTGCGGTGTGCGACGGCGAGTTGCTTACGCGACGATGCGCGCGATCAGGTCGCCCAGAGGCAACGCTCCGGCGGGCTGCCGAGTCCGCGCGGCCTCGGCGGCGAGCGCTTGCAGGGCTACGTTGATCGGCGTCGCGACGCCGTGCAACCGACCGAGCATCGCGATCTCGCCGTTCAAGTAGTCGGTCTCGAGGCCTCCACCTTTCGCGAGGCTCTGCCACGTCGAGCCGCCACCGCGTGGCACGCCCGCGATCTCGCCGTGCTCGAAGTCGCCGCGGCGCGCGCGGTCTTCGTCCGGCGTGACGCACGCTAGATTTGCGGCTTCGTACACCGCGCGACCTTCGGCCTTCGCGAGCTCCGCGATCGTCGACGTACGTGCCGCGGTACCGCTCAGCGCTTCGGCGCCGTTCGCGAGGTTGTCGAGCAGCTTGTAGCGCTTCCACTTCATGATGTTCGCGCGGACCTCGCAGCCGAAACCGGCGACGATCAATTCGCCGGCGATCGCATCGGCGAGCTCGCCGGTGCCATCGGGATAGCGCCCGAGATCGAGGAGCCCCGGGACGGGCACCCCGAACGTCTGCACGGTCCCGGGCACGAGATAGCCGGCCGGCATCATCACGCAGCAGCCGTAGACCTCGCGCGCATGGCGCAACGCGATCCGCTCGGCCTCGAGGCCGTTTGTCAGGCACACGATCGGGATCCTCGCGGGCGCAGCGAGGGCCTCGAGGGCGCTGCTGACATCCTGGGTCTTCATCGCTACCACGAGCACGTCGTCGTCGCGCCAGGCGATCACATCGGTCGGCGCGGCACACGGCACCTGGACGGTGAACCCACCATCGACCGTGTCGACGCGTAACCCGGTCGCCCGGATCGCTGCGAGGTGCTCGCCGCGCGCGAGCAAGAGCACGTCGCGCTTGGCACGCGCGAGATGACCAGCCACTACTCCGCCGATCGCACCGGCGCCGAGGATCACGAGTCGCATGGGTGCACGTTAGCGCACGGACGCGGTAGAAGGACTGCATGGGTGCACTCGACCAACCGGCTTTCGAGCTCGCAATTCAAGCCGGCTGCGCGGCGTGCGGCGGCGCGACGCTGGAGATTCACAGCTTCATCGATCGTACGGTCGGTATCATGCTCGCGGAGGCGACCACCGCCGGGAAGTGGGCTCACGACGGCGAGAAGTTCGTCGATGGCGCCTATCGCATCACGTGCGCGACGTGCAAACACGTCGCGTTCTCGAGCGACATGTGTCCGCGTTGCAACGCACCCGACAAGCTCGCGACCGCGCTCGGCGAACCGAGCACGCTCGCGGTGCCGAAGCGCTGCCCGAAGTGCAACGAGCTCGAGCTGCTCGCGATCTCGCTCGTGCCGGCGAGCGCGAGGAGTGGTGGCGGTGAGACTCCGAAGCCGCAGCCCCTCGCCGAGCTCGGTGACCCCGGCTATCACGTCGTCGCATTCGCGTGTGAAGCGTGCGATCACGCGGTAGTAGCCGAGGGCTGCCCGCTCTGTGGTGGGGCTGGCCCGATTCGCGTTCGACCGTAAGTTTGCGATCACCCCTGGGATCGCGGGACAATTTTTGACCCATGACGGTCTCCCAGATGCGCTTGATGAAGACGGAAACGCGGGACATGGCGGATCGCGTCCACCTGCTGCCGAACGGTCGCTACTCGCCGGTCGATTGGCACATGAGCAACGCGACGTTCTTCACCGCGTTCGTCGTGATCGTCGGCTTGCTCGCGATCCTCGCACTCGTGCTTCGAGTGGCGACATGAAGTCCCTGTTCCTGCTTGCGCTGTTAACCGCCTGCGGTGGCGCACAGCTCCAGACGGTATCGCTGGTCAACCAGACCGACCGCACGATCAAGGAGCTCTACGTGTTCCCGGCCGGCTCCAAGGACAAGGGGCCCTCGCGCGGCACACTCGCGCCGGCGGCCGGGACGACGGTCTCGATCAAGGCCGGCAACGTGGAAGTCTACGCGGTCAGCGAGACGGTGAGGCTCGACGACCATCACCGCGACACGCCGACCGCCTCGCAGGGCCTCGAGCTCCGCGGCCCGCTCCAGGTCATCTTCTACGACAACAACAACAAGCCGGCGGGCGTCGACAAGCCGAACGTGATCGGCGTGTCGTTCATCGTGGCCGACAAGCCGAAACCGGTGGAGTCCGATCCGTCACGCGTTACAGAATAGGCGTCTGGCAGGCGTCGCAACCGTCGTTCGGGTTGTTGTTGCCGTCGTCGCACTGTTCGTGGTCGGACTGCACGATGCCGTCGCCACAGCGCGGGCCGAGTGTGCAGGTCGGCAGACAGTGGCCGTAGCCACCGACGTTCGTGCCGTCGTCGCACTGCTCGTGATCGGCCTGGACGATGCCGTCGCCACAGCGCGGACCGAAGCCGAGACAGCCGGGCGCGCACGAGCCGTAGCCACCCATGTTGACGCCGTCGTCACATACTTCGTTCGTCGAGGTCACGCCGTCACCGCAGTGATCGGTGCAGACGCTCTTCGGCGCGTTGAACCCCTTGAGCGTGAGCTCGTAGTTCGACGCCGACGTGTGGCGCTCGGCCTGGAACACGACCGCTTCGTAGGTGTGGCCGACGACGAGGTTGAGCTTGGTCGTCGCCGCCATCGTCGTTAGCGTGATCGAGCCAGCGGTCTTGCCGTGGACGCCACCGATATCGAGCGCGAGGCGGTTGTTCACGAACACCCACACGTCGTCGTCGCCGTAGAAGGAGAGGACTTCGTTACCGGTATAGGTGAACCAGTAGCGGAGCTCGGAGGTGAAGCTGAAGTTGTGGTTATTGTAGAGGACCTCGGCCGGGGTCTGCGTCGCCCAGCCGCGACCGTCGAGCGGGTAGAACGAATCGTTCGCGAACAGGTACGTCCCGGAGTTGGCCGCACCGGTATGCGGAATGGACAACGTGTCGGCGTAGCTGATGTTGACGCCCGCCGTGTCGCGGTACCATTGGTCGAACGTCGATTGACCGTGCGTCGTCGTGCTGGTCGCCGCGGTGAGTGCGTAGACCGGCTTGTGGCTGACCATCGGCGTGTAGAGCGCGCCGAGGATGCCCAACTCCGCACCGTTCGCGTGCTCGAAGTCCGTGTGACCGCCGTTCTGTAAGGTGCTGGTACCGGCCTGGTAGTAGCCCTTGAAGTCGCGATAGACGATCGAGACCGCGACGCTCGCCGCATCGCCCGGGGTCACCGTCGTGCATGCGAAGCCGGTCTCGACGGTGCACGTGCTCGAACACCCATCGAAGTTGTTCAGGTTGCCGTCGTCACAGTCTTCACCGGTCTGGAGCACGCCATCGCCGCACACCGCGGTGCAGGTGCCGTCGAGACACTGTGGTTCGCGCTGACACAGCGGGTTGCAGCCATCGCCGAGGTCGTGGTTGCCGTCGTCGCACTCCTCGAGGCCTTCTTTGACGTTGTCGCCGCAGGTCGTGTGGTGACACGCCATGTTCGCGTCGGGACAGGCCCAGCCTGGCTCGACCTTACAGGCGGCGCTGCAACCATCGCTGCCCGACCCATTGCCGTCGTCGCACTCTTCGGTGCCCGCGACGATGCCATCGCCGCACAGCGCGGCGCTGCAACGAATGCCCGCGGTCGGGCACTTCCAGCCCGCCTCGATCTGGCAGTCCGCGCCGCAGCCATCGCCGGCGTGGGTATTGTGATCGTCGCAGCCTTCGGTCGCTTCGATGATGCCGTTGCCGCACGTGTGCGTCGACACGCAGATCGTGCCCGGATCGCCGCAGGCAAAGCCGGTCTCGATCTGGCAGTCCGCCGAGCAACCATCGTTGCTCGCGGTGTTGCCGTCGTCACAGGTCTCGC
>JAYWCI010000298.1:0-12432 GCA_043780895.1 Kofleriaceae bacterium
GTCAACCAGACCGGCACGTGGAACGTGCTCGAGGCGGCCCGCCGCGCGAAGGTCAAGCGCCTGATGTTCACCTCGAGCATCGCGGTGTTCGGGCCGCCGCCGAGCGGCCCGTTGCCCGACCCCTGCCCCGACGACGTCGCGCTCCACCCCGGTACGATGTACGGCGCGACGAAGGTCTCGGGCGAGCTCCTGTGCTCGTACTACCGCAAGCGCTACGACATCGACTGCCGCGGCGTGCGGTTCCCCGGCCTGATCTCCGCGGCGATGCCCGGCGGCGGCTCGTCGGATTACGCGCTGTTCATGTACGTCGATGCCGTGCGCAAGGGTTCGTACGAAGCGTTCGCGCGCGCCGATACGCGCATCCCGCTGATGTACATGCCGGATGGCGTGCGCGCGTTGCTCGAGCTCGCGTTCGCCGATCGCGAGAAGCTGTCGCGCACGATCTACAACATCGCCGCATTCTCGCCGCGCGCCGACGAGATCGCTACCTCGGTCCGGCGCGCGCTTCCGGATGCGCAGTTCACCTACGTCCCGGATCCCGTGCGCCAGGGCATCCTCGATAGCTGGCCCAAGGCGATCGACGACGCGGCCGCGCGTCGCGATTGGAGCTGGAAGCCGACCTACACCCTCGATGCCATGACCGATGATCTGGTTCCGCGCGTTCGCCGGATGCTCGATCTCGGCGCCGTGCTATCGCACTAGCCATGTACACGAACGCGAAATCCATCTTCGCCGCGTCGCTCGCCGAGATCGAACAAGCGGGCCTGTGGAAGCACGAACGGCTGATCACCTCGCCCCAAGCCGCGCACGTGATCACCAGCGGTAAGGAAGTCATCAACTTCTGCGCGAACAACTACCTCGGCCTGTCGTCGCACCCGCGCGTGATCGCGGCCGCGCGCCAGGCGCTCGAGGATCGCGGCTATGGACTGTCGTCGGTGCGCTTCATCTGCGGCACGCAGGACAAGCACAAGGAGCTCGAGGCAGCGGTGTCCGCGTTCCTCGGCACCGAGGACACGATCCTGTACGGCTCGTGCTTCGACGCGAACGGTGGCTTGTTCGAGACCGTGCTCGGTGAACAAGACGCGATCATCAGCGACGCGCTGAATCACGCCTCGATCATCGATGGCATCCGGCTCTGCAAAGCGGAGCGCTTGCGCTACGAGCACGACAACCTCGATGACCTCGAAGCGAAGTTGAAGGCGACCCAAGGCAAGCGCCTGCGGATGATCGCGACGGATGGCGTGTTCTCGATGGACGGCGACATCGCGCGCGTCGATCAGATCTGCGATCTCGCCGAGAAATACGGCGCGATGGTGATGGTCGACGATAGCCACGCGACCGGCTTTGTCGGCAAGACCGGCCGGGGCTCCGCGGAGCTCCGCGGCTGTCTCGATCGCGTCGACGTGTTCACCTCGACGCTCGGCAAGGCGCTCGGCGGTGCTTCGGGCGGCTTCACCTCGGGCAAGAAGGAGGTCATCGATCTCCTGCGCAATCGCTCGCGCCCGTACCTGTTCTCCAACACGCTCGCACCGCCGATCGTCGGTGGCTCGCTCGCCGCGATCGCCCTGGTGACCGAATCGACGGCACTGCGCGACAAGCTCGAGGCGAACACCACGCGGTTCCGTGCGGGCATGACGAAGGCCGGGCTCGACATCCGCCCCGGCACGCACCCGATCACCCCGGTGATGCTCGGCGATGCCAAGCTCGCAGCCGAGATGGCGGCCCGGCTGCTAACCCACGGGATCTACGTGATCGGGTTCTCGTACCCCGTCGTTCCCAAGGGCGCCGCACGAATCCGCGTTCAGATCTCGGCCGCCCACTCCGAGGCTGATATCGACCGCGCGCTCGAAGCGTTCATCACCGTCTCGAAGCAGCTCGGCCTGGAGTCCAAGACGTGAAGCCTGACGCGATCATCGCAAAGATCCGGGAGGCACTCCCGGACGCCGAAGTCGAGCTCTCCGACCTCACGGGCACCGAAGACCACTGGAAAGCGTCGATCATTTCGGCAGGATTTGTCGGCCATTCCATGATGGCGCGCCATCGCATGGTCATGGCGGCCCTGGCCGAGGAGCTGAAGGGGCCTATCCATGCCCTCACGCTCGACGTAAAAACCCCCGAAGAAACGAAGAAAGTCTGAGCCTGTCGCACGCTGTTCCGTGCGAGGCTTTGCCGGGCGGGAGCCATGGCTGCGGACAGCGCGGTGGAAGAAGATTTCGGCCCGTACCTCGTGTACGAGCGATTGGGCGTGGGCGGGATGGCAACCGTTCACCGCGCGCTGGAGCGTGGTGTCGAAGGCTTCGAACGCATCGTCGCGCTGAAGCGGTTGCTGCCGCACCTCGCGGAAGATGCGAGCTTCATCAAGTCGTTCGTGCGCGAAGCGAAGCTCGCCTCGCTGCTCGCGCACGTCAACATCGTCCAGATCTACGAGCTCGGTCGCGTGGGCACCGAGTACTTCATCTCGATGGAGTACATCGAGGGTCACGATATCCGGCGCATCCTGCGCCACGCGCGCAAGGTCACCGGTCCCGCGCCGCTCTATGTCACGACCGGCCTCGCGCTCCAGCTGTGCGAAGCGCTCGACTACGCGCACACCAAGCTCGACGACGAAGGCCAACCCCTCGGCCTCGTCCATCGCGACATCTCGCCGTCGAACTTGCTCGTCACGGGCTCCGGCCATCTCAAGGTGATCGACTTCGGCATCGCGAAGGCGCAGTCATCGCAGCTCCGCACGCAGACCGGTCGCGTGAAGGGCAAGCTCGCGTACATGGCGCCCGAGGCCATCTCCGGTAGTCGCGATCTCGATGCGCGCTCGGATGTGTGGGCGTGCGGCGTGATCCTGCACGAGCTGCTCACCGCGCGGCCGCTGTTCGCGAGCAAGAACGAGTACCAGACCCTGATGAAGGTCCAGCGCGGCGACATCATGCCGCCGTCGACGTTCAACCAGGACTGCCCTGCCGAGCTCGATGCGATCGTGTTCAAGGCGCTCGCGCGTGATCCAGATGATCGGTTCGGGAGCGCGCTCGAGATGCGCGACGAGCTCATGCGCGTGCGCTCGCAATACTCGCTGCAGACCAGCCATCGCGATGTCGCGACATGGCTCGCGTTGGCGTTCGCGCTCGAGCTGCCCGCGGGCTTCTCGGGCAACACCACCGAGCCGGTTTCGGCGCCTATCTCGGTCCGCGCGCCGACCCCGCGCCCGGTGCGCAATCGCGACGACGACGAAGCCGTCGAGATGGTCTGGGGCAACAGCGACGGCGAGATCGGCGAGAACAGCGGCCCGATCGTCCTCGACGACGTGCCCGATGTTTCGGGCAAGCACCTCGCGATCAGCCTCATCACGGGCGGCGACAGTGCCGACGAAATTCCGGTGCATCGTCCGAGCCACGGATCGATTCCTCACCCGATCGCCCCCCAGCGCTCCTCGCGGATCTCGCAGACTCTCGTGCGTGCGCACGCGCCGACGTCCGACGTCGTGCCCGACCTCGGGTTGTCGCGCCCGTCGACGAATCCTGTCCCGGGTGCGCCCGCGCGCGATAGCGGGTTGTCGACGAACGACCGGTTCGGCGCTCACGACGACGACGAGGACGCACAGACGCTCGCCGGCGATCGGCGTCCCGCGATCGCGATGCGGCGCGCGATGACGCAAGAGCCGGTCGTCCGGTTCTCGAAGAGCCAACCGATCGCGATTCCGCTCGACGATATCGAGCCCGCGCACGCACCGCAGCGCGTGCCGCATACCCGACCCGGCGTGCAACCCGCTGCCGCGCGCGCGCCTTCCGCGAGGGTGTCGCCGAATACCCAGAAGCTCGTGATCGGCGCCTCGATGGTCGAGCGCAACAAGCCGCCGCCGCACTGGCCGCTCGTGCTCGGCCTGCTGCTCCTCGCCGGTGGCGGCGCCGCGGTCGCGGTCTACATCACGACCAGCATGCACTCGCAGTCGTCCGCAGCGTCTTCGTCCGCGACTGCGGTCGCGACCGGTCCCGCGATGGTGAACTTCGACGTCACGCCGAAAGATGCCGAGATTCGCGTCGATGGCGTCTCTCACATTGGTGTGCCGTGGAAGACCGAGCTCGCTGCCGGCACGCATCAAGTCGAGATCCGTCGCAGCAACTACACCGCGTACCTCACCGCGCTCGAGCTCTCGCCCGGCGACAAGCACTCGCTCCACATCGAGCTCCGTCCACTCGGCACGACCGGCGCGACCGGCGACGCCACGCTGTCCGTGCAGACCACGCCGTCGGGACTCGATGCCGAGCTCGATGGCACGCCGCTGCCGCAGCACACACCGATCAAGCTCGCGGTGACGCCGGGCACGCACGTGATCATCGTCAAGCGCGGTGGCATCGAGGTCTGGCGCCAGACCGTCAACGCCGAAGCGGCGAGTGATTACGAGTTCAACCCGTCGTTCGTGCCGGCCGCGCCCGCTGGCACCGATCCGAAGAAATCGGCGACCGAGTCCTTCATCACCGACGAGCCCGCGCCGGCGCCGAGTGCGCCCAGTGCGCCCAGCGCGCCCAGCGCGCCCAGCGCAGTGACGAGCGATGCGAGCGCACCGGTGGTAATCGAGACACCGCCACGCGCACCGATGCCGGTGATCCAGACACCTGCACCCGTTCCTACGCCGCCCGCCCCGGTCATGCCGGTCATGCCCGTCGGGCCCGTGACCGTCGCGCCGAACGCGGTGACCAAGCGCTCGGGGGATGCCCCGAACATCTCGCGCTTCATCGGCCAGAGCGTTCCGCCGGTCGCGGCGGCGAAGCTCTGCATCGATCCGCAAGGCAACGTCACCTCGGTCGACTTCGTCGGCAAGATCGACGCGAAGATCGCGAGCGAGCTGTCGTCGACCTTGAAGACCTGGAAGTACGCGCCGTACGTCCAGGCCGGCACGACGCTCAGCGCCTGCTTCGTCGTGACGATGCGTATGAAGTGAGAAGCTGAGCTAGCTCTTCGCGCCATCGGCCACGACGACGCCATGGAACATGTCCATGCCGCAGGCGAAGCCCACTTCGCCCGTCGCCGGCACGGTGACCGCGACTTCGACCGGCGTGTTCATCGGCAGCTCGATCGTCTTCTTGTCCGGCGTCACCAGCTGCGCGATGCAGGTCGAGTCCGCGGTGCGCGTGAACACGAGCAGCAGCCTCTCGCCGGGCTTGCCCACGATCCGCTCCGGCTTGTAGCCCGAGGTATCGGCGGTCACCGGCACCTTGCGGACACCGTCCGTGCCGACCGTTCCGGCGGTGAGACCCGCGGTCACCGCGGCCGGCTTGGCCTTGGCCCCGACATCGTCCTTCTTGCAACCAGTCAGAGCGGTCACCGCGACAGCGGAGGAGAAGATCAACACGAGGAGAACCGAGAGAGCGGTGCGCAGCATCCTCGATCTATAGCACTAGCTCACATGCGTGCGGAGGTCGCGCCCGTCGGGCTCGCCTCGATGTCGGTGAGCGGATCGGCCCAGTTCTCGAACTGGAGGATGCCGAGCTTCTGGAAGCGCTCGCGCTGGCGATCCGAGAGCAGGTCCATCTTCTTGAGCGCGGGGACGATCTTGGCGAACAGCATCTGCCGGAACATCTGCTGGCCCTGGCTCTGGAACGTGATGTCCATGCACTCCTTCACCGGCATGCCCTCGTGCTCCCAGACCTCCTGGAGCAGGAACCGATCGCGCATCAGCACCGCGGCTTCGTAGACGAAGTCCTCGCGCTCGCGCTTCACCGCTTCGTTCTGTTCCTTGTAGTAGTCACGCAGCGAGAGCACGCCGAACGCGACGTGGCGCGCTTCATCGCCCATCACGTAGGCGGTGAGCGCCTTGAGGAGCGGCTCCTGGGTGGTGTTGCGGATCAAGCCGAACGCGGCGAGCGCGAGGCCCTCGACCATGATCTGCATGCCCAGGAACTTCATGTCCCAGCGCGAATCTTTGAGCACGAGATCGAGGAGCGACTTCAAGTGGCGGTTGACCGGGTACGAGAACCCGATCTTCTTGTGGAGATAGCGGTTGTAGACATCGACGTGGCGCGCCTCGTCGACGACCTGCGAGGCGGCGTAGAGCTTGCTGTCGAGATCCTGGACCGAATCGACGAGCTGCGCGGTCGCGAGCAAGGCGCCCTGCTCGCCGTGCAAGAACTGCGAGAGCGTCCACGAGAACGTCTGCACGTTCAGCTTCTGCTTCTCCTTCGCATTCATCTTGTTGTAAATGTCCGAGCCGAACAGCGGCATCATCTGTTCGGGGGCGTTCGGTCGCTCGAGGTCGACATCGGTGTCCCAGGGCAGGATGTCGTCGGAGATCCACTGGCCGCGCACGGCCTTGTCATAGAGGTCACGCAGCTTCTGGCGCGTGTCTTGATAACCCCACGTGTAGGTCGTATCGAGCACGGTCTCGAGGATCTCGATCGACGGGCCGACAAATTTTTCCGCTGTAGTGACCATGGATCCCCCAAGAGTAAAGTGAAACTTGTTTCAAGTTTTGCTCACGCGGTCTCTGCGGTCAAGCGTAAACTAGAGCGGATGGCTCGACGCGCCGCGGCGAAACCCCCGACCCGACCACCGGAGACGATCCTGCGCGCCGTCGAAGGTCCGGAATTTCGGCAGGAGCGATCGCGGCGGAGCTACGAGGCGCTCGTCGAGGCCGCGACCGCGCTGTTCGCGCGCGACGGATACAACGCGGTCGGCACGCCGGAGATCGCGAATCGCGCTGGCGTCTCGGTCGGCACGTTCTATCGCTACTTCGATGACAAGCACGAGGTCTACCTCGAGCTGATGCGGCGAAATCTTTCGACCGCGTACGCCAAGATCCTCGAGCGCCTCACGCCCGCGCTGTTCGTCGCCAAGACTCGCCAGCAGACGATCGCCGAGACCGTGCGGATCTTCTTCGATCACGTGCTCGAGCAACCCGAGCTCACGCGCAGCTTCATGGAGATGTCGCTGCGCTTCCCAGATGTCGCAGAGCTGCGCCGCGCCTTCGATCAGCTGAGCGTGAAGCGGCTCGGCGAGCTCGTCACCGCGATCACATCGCGCTCGAGCGTGCCGGACCCCGAGGCGTTCGCGTATGTGCTGTACGGCAGCGCCACACAATGCGCGTACGGCCTCGCGGTGCACCTCGTGCCGGTCTCGATCGATCGCGAGCGCTCCCAACGCGCGCTCGCGCTGTTCATCGAACGCGCGCTGTTTCCCTCAGACGTCTAGGTACGCGCCTTCGGCGGCGGCGAACACGGGTACGGCGGTCTGTGCCGAGGTCCGCTGGACGACCTCGTCGATCATCTCGTCGGTCGCATCGGGGCTGTGATGGAACAGCGCGAGCTTCTTCGCGCGCGCCTTCTCGGCGACGACGACGCCCGCGCGCGCGGGCGAGTGGCCCCAGCCTTTGCGCAGGTCGTAATCGAGATCCGAGTGCATCGCATCGTGGATCACCAGGTCGGCATCCTGCGCGAGCGCGAGCGCTTGCGGCAGCGGCTCGTCGGGCGACGGATACTCCACGTCGGAGAGGAACGTGACGACCTTGCCGTCCGCCGTGATCCGGAACGCGGTGGTCATCATCGAGCCGTGCGGCACCGCGGCGGTCGTGATCGAGAAGCCCGGCAACTGGAACGTCGCGCCCGGGACGAAGCTCTCGATCGAGACACCCGCAGCGAGGTTCTCGAGGCCATTGAGCGGCGAGTAGTGCGGTGCGAGCTGGTTCTGCAGCGTCGCTTCGAGCGAGATGCCCGACGTGGGATCCGCGCCCATGATGCGGATCTCGTTGCCCTTGATGAAGAACGGCGTGAAGAACGGCAGGCCCTGGATGTGATCGAGGTGGGTGTGCGAGAGGAGGATCGGCAGCTTGCCTGCGCCCTTGCCGAACTCGCTCGCCATCAAGTGCTTCGCGAGCTCGGTCGCGCCGGTACCGAGATCGACGAGCAAGCGATCACCCGCGGCGCTCACGAGCTCGATCGAGGTCGTGTTCCCGCCGTAGCGCAGGTACTCGCGGCCGCTCATCGCGAACGAGCCTCGTACACCCCAGAACCGCAGTTTCACTTCGGCACCTGCGGAACATCGTGCACGCCGGTCCCGGGTCGAGTCGGCTCGTCGAACGAAGGCGCCGAGCCGATCGGAATCGACATGCCCTCGAACGAGGTCAACACCTCGACACCACGCAGCGCACCCTTCGCGAGATAGCGCGCGGCGATCGAGTCCATCTGATCGTCGGTGTGCGAAGGCGCGTGGTGATAGAGGACGAGCCGGCGCACGTTCGCTTCGACACAGATGTCGAGCGCTTGATCCGGCGTCGAGTGACCATAGTGCGGAAACTTCGCGTACTCCTCGGGGAGAAAGTGCGTGTCGTAGACCACGGTGTCGCAACCGCGCAGCCGCTCGAGTAGCGCCGCGCGCATCGTGGTCAGCGAGGTCTGGTCTGCATCGCTGAGCGGCTCGGGCCCGCTGAGGAAGTGCTGTTTGTGGAGGACCTGGTCGAACGGCGCGGTATCCGAGACATACGCCCACGAGGCGTCGTCGCCATCGATGCGATAACCAACGGAGCCGTATGGATGGTTGAGCGCGATCGGCGAGATCGTGAACGCGCCGATCGTGAACTCGACGCCAGGCTCGACCTGATGAAAATCGAAGTTCGCGGGCACCGAGGCGAGCGGCTGCGGAAAGAACTCCGCGCGCGTGATACCGCCGATCACCTGGTTGAGTTCGTCGGCGGCGGTGAGCAGCGCATAGACCGAAATCTGCGTGCCCGGGATGTACGCGGGCGAGAAGAACGGCAGGCCCTGGATGTGATCCCAGTGCACGTGCGAGAGCAGCACGTGATAGTGCCCCGGCCGGCCCTGCGCCTCGCCGGCGAGCTTGTTGCCGAGCGCGCGCATGCCGGTGCCGGCGTCCACGATCAGAGCCTCGCCCGATGCGGACCGGACCTCGACGCACGACGTCTGGCCACCGTAGCGAACGGTGGCGGCGCCGGGCACCGGGTAACTGCCCCGGACCCCCCAGAAAGTGATCTGCATTGGGAACGCTAATTCTAGCCCCCTTACGCGTACTTCCAAAGTTCTGTTAAAGCTCAGATTGTATGAATTCCCAGCCGCGAATCCTCGTGATGGGCGCCGGCTCGCTCGGCGGCATCTGTGCGGCGACGCTGACCGAGATCGGAGCCGCCGTCACCGCGGTCTCGACGAACCCCGAGATCCGCGCCGCGGTCGACAAATCCGGTTATCGCGTCACCGACGACGGAGAAGAGCGCGTCATTCGCGGCTGGGTCTCGCCGGCACCCGAAGGCTCGTACGACCTGGTCATCCTCGCGACCCAACCGCCACAGGTCGAAGACGCCGCGCGCACGGCCCTGCCCCACCTCGCGAACGACGGCGAGGTGATCGTGCTCCAGAACGGCCTGTGCGAGGAGCGCGTCGCCGGTGTCGTCGGTGCCGAGCGGGTGATCGGCGCGATCGTCGCGTGGGGCGCCTCGATGAAGGAGCCCGGCCGCTACGAGCGTACCGCTGCGGGTGGCTTCCAGATCGGCCGACTCGATGCGAAGGCGAGCGATCCGGCGCTCGATCGCGTCGCCGAGCTACTCGAATCGATCGGCCCGGTGACGATCACGAAGAATCTGCGCGGTGCGCGCTGGAGCAAGCTCGCACTCAACTGCGCGGTCTCGACGCTCGGCACGATCGCGGGCGAGACCCTCGGCCCGCTCGTGCGCGTGCGCCGCTATCGCCGGTTCGCACTCGAGCTGATGAGCGAAGCCGTCGAGGTCGCGCTCGCGGAGAGGGTCGCGCTCGAGAAGGTCTCGGGCACGCTCGACCTCGCATGGATCGCGCTGACCGATGCCGATCGCAAAGCGACGATGTCGGCCGGGCTGACCGCGAAGCATGCCCTTTTGCTCGCGGTCGGCCTGCGCTATCGCCGGATGCGTAGCTCGATGCTCGCGGCGATCGAACGTGGGCGCACGCCGGCGATCGATTTTCTCAATGGTGAAGTCTCGAGCCGCGGCACGCTCCATGGCATCGCGACGCCGCACAACGATCGCGCGGTCGAGACCGTGTGGGCGATCGCGAACGGCGAGATCAAGTCCTCGCGCGAGACGCTCGATCGGATCTGCACTCCGCCGGGAGACTAGCGGCGAAAGATCACGATCGGTGTGCGATAGTGCGTGCGGTGCACCTCGCGATAGCCGAGCTTCTCGGCTATGCGGATCGAGCCGGCGTTATCGACATCGACCATGCAGCCGGTCGCGACGCCGGGAAACGCGGCTTCGTGCCACGCGAGCGCGGCTCGCATGCCCTCCGCCGCGTAGCCCTTGCCTTGCGCCTCGCTCGCGAGCACCCAACCCGCTTCGTGGGTTGCGAGCGCGGCGTACGCGGCGGGATCGAGGTCGCGCTCGAAGCTCGAGATCCCGAGGGAGCCGACGTAGCGATTCGTGGCGCGCTCGACCGCGGCGAACGTGCCGTAGCCCAGCAGGTGCCAGTGGCCGGTGAAGCGCAGCAGGCGCGCCCAGCTCTGTTCGCGCGTATGGATCCCGCCGATATGGAGCACGACCGCGGGGTCCGCCCACTGCGCGGCGAGCGCATCGAAGTCGGAGGCGACGTGAGCGCGCAAGATCAAGCGCTCGGTGGTGACCTCGGGGCAGCGTCATCGCTTCCTCGCCAGGAGGCCGAGGAACGCGAGGATCGCGAGGCCGACAAAGGCAAGCACTTGCGCGGCGCGCTGGCCGGGCATGACGTAGCGCCAGCGCACCGCGTGCGTGCCTTGTGGGATCGCGACCGCGCGCCGCAACACGTCGGCCGTGATCCAAGGCTTCTGCTCGCCATCGACCTCGACGGTCCAGCCTTGCGCAGCCGAGGACGAGACGACCGCGTAGCCCTGCGCGGGCGCGTTACACGCGAGATCGATCGCGCCCGGCTCCCAGCTCACGATGTCGCACGCCGAAGCGTGACCCATCTGTTCGGCCGGCGGATCGCCCGCGCCTTGTAAGATCACGCTGCCCGCGGCGATGCCGCGACCACCGGCCGCCGGAAACAACCGCGCGAGTGCCGCGGCCGGATCCGCGATCCACAGCCAATCGGTCATCACGCTCGCAGGCGACGCCGCCGGATAGCGCGCGAGCGACCACAGCGCGCGGCGATCGAGCTCCTGCAGGGTCTGCGCGGTCGCGACGCTCGCGGGCAACACGGCGAACTGGATGCCGAACCGCTCGAGCAACTCGCCACCACCGTGCGAGGACGCTTTCCACGCATCGTCGTCGTGAACCGACCGCCCTGGATCGTCGGTGCGGACCGAGGAAATCTCCCAGCGTGCGGGCGCCTCACCGGCGAGCGTCTCGATCGCTTCTTCCGCGCTCGGTTCGCCCGCCTTCTCGAGGATCGCGTTGCGATAGAGCCGCCGCGGTTGAGGACCCTGGATCACCGATGCCCATTTCGGTGGCTCGATCGGATCGATGACGGGTGCAGTCGAGTGCAACGCACCGACACTCGGAGCGACCGCGAGCGCGAGCGCGAGGAAGCGCAACTTCGGCGCGAGCTTCGCGAGCGCGATCGCGCCGAGGACCAGCGCGACACCGATGCCACCGTCGGTGACGGCGCGCCAGATCACGCGATCGAGCACCGCGCCACCCGCGCCACCCGTGCTGGTGTCACGCAGCGCGACCATCACCCACGTCATGATCGCCGCGGTCCCGGCCGCGATCGCGAGCACGACGAGAGCGCGCGTCTCGGCGGCGACGAAGCGATCGACGCCCGCCCCGCCTCGGATCGACAGCACGATCACGAGTGCTGCGAGATGAACCTCGGGGGCCCCGATCCACGCCGGCCAACCGCCGCGCCCGACGATCATCGCCGCGACGAACAAGCCGATCGCGAGTGCCATGCCGCGCCGGGTCTTGCCCTTCGGGATGAACGCGAAGCCGAGTAATGCCCCGCCGCAGAACAGGCTCGGCCATCCGCCGCTCGCGAGCGCCGGGACTGCGTACGCCGGATCGCGTGATCCGAAGCTGCCTGGCACGACCAGCTCGATCAAGCGGGCCGGCGACAGGCCAGTGATCTGCGCGCCTGCGGTATGCAGCGCGAACGCCGGGATCCACTGCGCACACGCGATCGCGAGCCCACCGACGATCGCGAGTGCGGTGTAGCGCCACGTGCGCCGCACGAGCCCGAGCACGAGCGCGATCGCTACCGCATCGAGCAGCACCGCGAATTGCCCGGCGACCCCGACGAGCGCGATCAGCGCGCCGAGGAACGTCGCATCGCGCGCTGCTTCACGGCGATTCTCCGCGACGGCCAGGCGTGAGGCACACCAACCGATCCACGGCAGATGTGCGAGCGCCGGCAGCGCGCCGCGCAACGCGGCCGAGGTGACGAGCCCGGTCGTCGCGATCAAGACGCCCATCGTCAGGGCGCCGAGATCGCTGCCTTCTTTGCGGCGCGCCCACACCGCGACACCGAGTGCGAGCCACAGCGCGTGGAGCACCATCAC
>JAYWCI010000299.1:0-11224 GCA_043780895.1 Kofleriaceae bacterium
AAGCTAGGGCGCGAGGCATCGAAGTCATCGCCGAGCCGGTGCTGCGAGCCCCACCGCTGTTCGAAGTCGAGGGAGATGACGATGGAAGGCGTCATCGCACCCGGCTGGTTCGAACTACCCAGAACGCCGTGGGATCGCTCGTCACCAATTTTCGGTACCACGGTCAAGATCTTCTAACAGGGATTGGTGCTCAGGTGAACGCGCGGAAGTCGCTCGGACACTTACGACAGCTGGTAACCTCGGCACGATCATGACGATGAAGGGAATCATCCTTGCCGGTGGCAGCGGCACTCGGCTCTACCCGCTCACGCAGGTGATGTCGAAGCAGTTGTTGCCTGTCTACGACAAGCCGATGATCCACTACCCGTTGGGTACGCTGATGCTGGCCGGCGTGCGGGATGTTCTCGTGATTTCGACTCCCCACGACCTGCCACGGTTTCGCGAAATCCTTCGCGACGGGTCTCAGTGGGGGCTCTCGATCAGCTACGCCGAACAACCGCGGCCCGAGGGCATTGCGCAGGCATTCCTCGTTGGCGAGCACTTCATCGGTAGCTCCGACGTGGTGCTCGTTCTCGGCGACAACATCTTCTACGGTCAGGGCCTTGGTACGCAACTCAAGCAACGCGTTGCCGAAAACACGGGCGCAACCATCTTCGTCTATCCGGTACGCGATCCCGAAAGGTACGGCGTCGCGGAGTTCGCGGCGGACGGTCCTAAGGGGCAGGGCGGTCGCGTGATCTCGATCGAGGAAAAACCGAAGCATCCGAAGTCAAACTTCGCGGTGACGGGGCTCTACATTTATGACAACCGTGTCGTCGAGATCGCGAAGAACCTCGCGCCATCACCGCGTGGCGAACTCGAGATCACGGATGTAAACCGTGCGTATCTTGCAAGTAGCAGGCTGCACGCGCACGTGTTGTCGCGGGGCAATGCGTGGCTCGATACCGGTACGCACGAGTCGCTGCTCGAGGCAGGCGATTTCGTTGCTCTCGTCGAGAAGCGTCAAGGTCTGAAGATTAGCTGCCTAGAAGAGATCGCGTTCCGACTCGGATATATCGAGGAGAAAGCCGTTCGTACCTTGGCGGAATCTCTTCGAGGCAACGAGTACGCGCGCTACTTGCTCGGTATGCTCGGCGACTCATGAAGTCTCTCCCCACCACGTTGCCGGGAGTCCTGCTGTTGGAGCTCGACTCGTTCGGCGATGCGCGAGGGCGTTTCATGGAGACGTTTCGGCGCGACCGCTACCGCGAGCTCGGCTTAGAGCTGGAGTTCGTGCAGGACAACTTTTCGTCGTCGGCGCGCGACGTCGTTCGCGGTCTGCATCATCAGCTCGAGAATCCGCAAGGCAAGCTGGTGCACGTCACACGTGGGGAGATCTTCGATGTGGCGGTCGATATTCGGCGCGGTTCGCCGTCCTTCGGGAAGTGGTTTGGCGCCCAGCTATCGGCGGACAATCATTGCCAGCTGTGGATCCCACCTGGCTTCGCACACGGCTTCGTTGCAACGTCGGAGCAGGCCGATGTTTGCTACAAGGTGACGGCCAACTACATGCCCGCCGACGAGCGCTCGATCCATTGGAACGATCCTGATATCGGAATTGTGTGGCCACTTGCGGGGGCGCCGACCCTTTCGGGTCGCGACGCGAAGGCTCTACGTCTTGTCGAATCCGAACTGCCAACGTTCCTGCCATGACGATTCTCGTTGCAGGAGGTCGCGGCCAGCTCGGTCGTGCGTTGAGTCGGCGAGGTGGTGGCGACATCGTCGCTCTCGATCTCCCCGAGCTGGATCTCCGCGATCCCACGGCTATCACGGCGCGCCTCGTCGAGGTCTCACCCAGCCTCGTGATCAACGCCGCTGCGTATACTGCCGTGGACAAGGCGGAGACGGAACGCGTCCAGGCCTTCGCCGTGAATCGCGATGGCGCCGCAAATCTCGCTCGTGCTTGTGAGTCTCGAGGGATCCGATTCCTTCACGTCTCCACCGACTACGTGTTCGATGGAACCGCGCACGAACCGTATCGTGAGGATGCCGCCACGAATCCTCAGACGGCTTACGGCGAGAGCAAAGAGGCTGGTGAGCGCCTCGTGCTAGAAGCTGGCGGGACCGTCGTTCGCACGTCGTGGTTGTTCGAACAGCGGGGTCCGAGCTTCGTGCATACGATCGTCCGTCTTGCGTCCGAGCGTCCGCTCCTTCGCATCGTGGCAGATCAACACGGATGCCCGACATGGGCCGACGACTTGGCGGATGCGCTATTCGTGCTCGGCAACGTGAACACTTCGGGAATTTTCCACTATTGCAATTCCGGCCCTACTACGTGGTTTACGTTTGCGGAGCAGATCGTCGATCGATTGCGTGAACGTCGCCCGATCGCGTGCGAAAGGATCGAACCGATCACGACGAATGAATATCCACTGCCGGCGAAGCGACCTGCTTATTCGGTGCTGGATACCAGCAAGATTCGATTGCTTGGAATTGTTCCACCGCCTTGGACGATCGGCCTGGCTCGAGTGATGTCGGAGGTTTGATATGCGTCGCATGATCGTCACCGGTGGCGCTGGTTTCATCGGCTTCAACTTCGTTCGCGAACTACTCGCTCGCGAGAAGTCCATCGACGTCATCATCCTTGATAAGCTCACGTACGCAGGCAATCGCAACTCGCTCGCCCAGCTAGCGACAGAACCCAGGTTGCGCTTTGTCCATGGCGACATCGGCGACCGTGAGGTAGTCCGTGAGTTGCTCGCGACGAGCAAGCCAGCCGCAGTCGTCCACTTCGCTGCGGAGAGCCATGTCGATCGGTCGATCGATGGGCCCGAGGACTTCATCCAGACGAACGTCGTCGGAACGTTTTACTTGCTCGAGGAATGTCGGCGCTACCTCAGCAAAAATCAGGATCCCAGCTTCCGTTTCTTGCACGTCTCGACCGACGAGGTCTATGGCGCGCTCGGTGCGACAGGAGTGTTCACCGAAGCAACCCCATACGACCCGCGTTCGCCGTACTCGGCATCGAAAGCGGCGAGTGATCACATCGTTAGTGCGTACGCCCACACCTACAATTTCCCTTCGGTCACCACGAACTGCTCCAATAACTACGGGCCCTACCAGTTTCCCGAGAAGCTCATACCGCTCACGATCTCGAACGCCTTACTAGGGAAGCGCCTCCCGGTGTACGGCAAGGGCGAGAATGTTCGTGATTGGATCTACGTGACCGATCACTGCGCCGCGATTCTAAGCGTCCTTACGAAGGGGACGATCGGCCAAACGTACTTGGTCGGCTCGCGAAACGAACGCAAGAACATCGAGGTCGTGCACACGATCTGCGACGTCCTCGACGAGCTTGCCCCTGCGGCACGACCACGGCGCGAGTTGATCGAGTTTGTCACGGATCGCGCGGGCCACGATTTTCGCTATGCGATCGATCCAACGAAGATCGAGAGCGAGCTCGGTTGGCGCGCACAGATCAATTTTGCGGAAGGTATACGCAAGACGATCGAGTGGTACCTCGCGAATCGCGCGTGGACCGATGCGATTCGCTCGGGCGCTTACCGCGCTCAGGGCTGAATCGCGGCCGCTTCAGCTTGGCGGATCCGCTCGAGTCGATTCGCAATCTCCGAAGCGCGCTCGGATGGCAGGAGACCCGCAGCGTCGAGGCGGCGAAGACAATGGCGCGCGTCGTTCCACTTCTGAAGCCCTGTCTCGGCATCGCAGAGCAGCAACCAGCCCTCGAGCTTCTGTTCGCTTTGGCCCGTCCAGGATTCCACGCCGTCAGTCATCCGTATCACCTGTACGAAGTCGCGTTTGCGATCAAATGTGCGCGCGAGCGCCAGCTTGTTCTCTCGACTTGCCTCGTACTTGGCGCAGCGCCGACCACTGACGATCTCCAAGGTTCGGTCCTGCGCTCGCGCAGCGATCGCAAACAGAAGGTCACAGGCGCGCGGCAGATTCGGCGCGAGATCGAGGACGTGGTCGAGCCAAGCGATCGCAATATCGTCACGTTTCATGTCGGCGAGCTCGCGCGCGATTTCATCGAGTAGGGTCGCATTTGTAGGCAGCGCGAGCGCAGCCTGCGCTGCCGGAAATTTGCGCGCGATCTCCTCGATCAACTTGCGATGATTCTTGGATGGCGGTAGCGCGATCTCGTATTCGACCGTGGCTTGCTCGGCGTGATGTGTGTCGTACAACAAATGAGCCGCAATGAGGTGTAGCCCAGAGTGGCTGGGATGCAGCGTCATCGCGTGATTGAGCATGCTAATCGCCAAAGGGTCGCGCTCTCGAATCATCAGCTGCGCAGCTAACGCATAATTGAAATAGTCTAACGGGTGTCTCTCGGTGGGTTTGCGCAGGCGGTCGAGCGTGAGGTTACGCTGATCACTCAGCGCGATATGATCTTCGTCGAGCGAGGTTGTCGAATCGCTGCACAACAAGAACCCGACGGCGAGCAATGCGAGTACGTGCACGACTCTCGAGGCGCGGCGAATCAGCAACGTTCGTTTCGTGGTGGCTTCGACCAGCGGGACGTAGGTCAAGGTCGCGATGACCGCTGTGATCGGCATCGCAATGCCAAGAAGCTCGACGCCGTAGTCGACGTTGCTTTGCAGCGCAACTACTACAACCGCGCCCATCGCAGCTGCTGCTAGCGGTCCGTCGCGCCATCGGCGAATTCCGACCACGACCAGCCAGATAGCCGCACAAGCGAGAAGGAGCGCCCCAGGCACTCCCCAGTCGACTACAGCCTGTAGGTATTCGTTCTCGACATGGGAGAACGTGGAGTAGCCACTCGCCGGATGCACGCGGGTGAACACCGGTTCGAACGCCCCGCGACCGATTCCAACCCACGGAGATTCGTCGATCACCGTTGCCGCAGACTTCCAGGCGGCGAACTTACTTCGGGGGGCCTCGATCTCGTTGAACGACGTCTGCGAGAATTGCTGTGAGACACCACCCGCGCCTGCATAGAGCACGACTACGATCATGCATGCCGCCACGATTGCGATCGGTAGCGAGCTCGTCATGACACTCGCCCGTTCGCGCGAACCCTCTCCATCTTTTGCCAGCCAGCGCTGAGCTACGAGGATCGCGACCGTAACGAAGGCGCCAACGGCGAGAGCAAGGTTGCCACCGCGCGACAGCGTCGCGAGCGTCGACAACGAGCACATTCCAACGACTAGCAGCCATAGCGCACGTAACCACGCGCGTTGTTTGCGATACGCGACCAAGCCGATCGAGCAGCTCGCACCGAGCGCCATCAGGCACCCTAGATGGTTCGGATTGAACATGGGACCAATGACATGCGGCCCGTTGGTGGGCGTGAACACGCCGTAGAGCTCGCGGATCCCGAAGATGTAGTTGATTCCGATCACTAGGGCGCCGAGACCGCACACGCCTGCCACCAACGCGAGGACGTTATACCGTCCACGCTCGGTCACCGACACGCGGAGCCCGAGCACGGCCACACCGAGTAGGATCAGGAAGTAAGCGAGCGCTCGCAGGGTACCTGGCACATCGAACGACAGCGTCGCGCGAGCGGTGACATGCATCAGCTCGACGCCATCGTCCCGGAGCCCTGACTCTGTCGCCGACAACGCTTCGACGAGGCGGTGCGGCAACGGTACGATCTGGATCGAGCAGAGGACGATCGCAATGCCGAGCAACAACACGAGCGGCGAGAGTCGCGAAAAGACGCGACGCGACGTCACGACGGGCAACAAAGCCGCGACCATGAGTAACGCAACGATCGCTTGCACCCAACGAGGACTGCCGCCAAGCACCAGAACTGCGATTGCGATCGCAAGTGCCGCCAGCCGCCCCGACACCCAATCCCGCCAGCGCATTTACCAGTTTCGTTCGGGGACGAAGATTTCGTCACCTGGCATCATGGGGAAGTTAGGGCGACGGCCCTCTCCCATCATCTCGACTGGAAGTTTGTAGGTTTCTTTTTTTCCGTTGATCGTTCGCGTCACGCGCACCATGTTCTTGCGCGCGAGCGGGGAGAACCCGCCCGAGACCGCGATCGCCTCGACGATCGTCATGCCCGGCACGTACTTGATCGTCCCGTTCTTCGCCACCTGGCCGAATACCGAGCACTTGAGGGAGTTGATCTCGATGATATTGAGAGAGACGACCGGGCTGTTGAGATATCCGTCCGCGAGCCGCTTCTGGATCTCCTCCTTGACGTCCGTGGCATTTTTGCCACCGGCGGCAACACTCCCGATGAACTGGACTTCCATCTGGCCGGAGGCGTCCAGGCTGTAGGTCGCCTTCTGCTCCTTCGTCCCGTAAAAGATGGTGAGTTCGATTTTATCACCGGGCCCCAACACGTACTGATTCGTGTTGAATTGGGCCGTCGTGGGGTAGGTCACGGGTGGGTCATCCCCACACGCCACGAGCCCGATCATCATAGAGACGACGAGCACAGCCCAACCTCGCATCATGGGTAGGTTGCTCGACACAGCCGGAGGGTTCATGCCAGATCCTGGTGAACGTTGCTAGAAGCACGAGCAACCAACCCGTCAGCTCGCCTCGATGGTTGACTCTGCCCCAACCATTCCGTACCCTTATCAAGGTCCCCGCCATGCGTACGTTTGCCAAAACTTTATCGGTCCTCGCTTTTTTCGGCGGGATGAGCGCACTGCAGGCTGACACTGCTGGCGATGCGTCGAAGCCGCTCAGCAGCGTCGAGATGCGCACGAGCGCGGCAACGCTGCGCTCGGCCATTCATAGCGATCACCAGACGATCCTCGTGCTCCGCGAGCGAGCCCGCAAGATGAAGGACGTCATCAAGCTCAACTGCGTGAATGACAAGCTCGTCGAGGCGAACGCGCAGATCAACATCGCGGACTCTGCCAACGAGCAGCTTCAGGTCGCGCTGGACAAGAACAGCGACGATCGCCAAACGATCTTTCAGGGCCTCAACGAGGCCGGTGCGAGCATGAAGCAGCTGCGCGAGGGTGCCAAGGCCTGCATCGGTGCGCCCGAGCTCTTGAAGCAAGAGTCCGGTACGGAGATGCAGCAACCGATCATCCCGGACGACCCCAACGGCTACGTTCCTGGCGACGGTGAATTCGGTACGTTCGAGCCACCCGCCTACGCCTCGCCTCCAACGTAATTCGTGTCGAGGCATTACTCGCCTCCACGATTTGAGATCACCGTCCTGGCCGCAATCGCGGTAAAGGATCGTTTGAACGGCCAGGCCGTGCAGCTCCACTAACAGCCGAAGTATGACGTTGCGACTGCTCAATCGAAGCCTCCAGGCCGCCCTCGACATCCTGGTGCTGTCGCTCGCGTACTGGCTGTCGTTTCTATTCCGATTCGAATTCTCGTTGCGCTCGCCGTGGCTGGGCGTGCTGCTGGCGACGTGGCCCTACGTGGTGGTCCTTCACTACGGCGGGCTTGTCGCGTTCGGCGTCCCGAAGATGTCGTGGCGCTACGTGAGCATTGGCGATGTCGGGCGCGTTGGTTTTGCTGTGGCTGCGTCGACCGGTTTGCTCGCGCTACGTCGGTGGATTTGGCCGCACATCGCCGACGAACCAGTCGTGATCCCCTACGGCGTGATCCTGATGAACGCAGTCTTGGCGTTCGTCGGCCTTGTCGCCGTACGCGCCCTGCGACGGATCCACGGTGAGAACCTCGATCGCCGCCGTCAGTCGACAGGTTTAGAACGCCACCGCGTGCTGTTGATCGGGGCAGGACAGGCGGGCGTGATGGTTGCTCGCGAGATCATTCGCCGCCCCGATCTGGCGTTGCAGGCGGTTGGCTTCATCGATGACGATCAGGTGAAGATCGGAACGAGCATCGGCGGCTTACCCGTCCTTGGTTCTACGAAGGATCTGGCCGAGATTGCGGAGCGCAAGCACGTGACTCGCGTGTTGATCACGATCGCAAATGCCTCGGGGCAACAGATTCGGCGCATCACCGAGATGTGCCGCGATGCGCAGCTCGAGGCAAAGATCATCCCTGGTATTTACGAGATCGTCGGCGACAAGGTGAATCTCTCGCGCATTCGCGAAGTCGCGATCGAAGATATCCTCGGCCGCGCACCTGTGCAGCTCGACGAAAAGATCGTCGGCGCGAGCATTCGCAGTCGCGTCGTGCTCGTCACGGGTGCGGGCGGCAGCATTGGCTCGGAGCTCTGTCGCCAGGTATGTCGGTTCGGTCCGTCACGCTTGGTGCTCGTCGAGCGTTTCGAGAATGCGCTATTCGAAATTCACCGCGAGCTCACGTCGCTGTTCCCTCATGTGCCGATCGAGCCGGTCGTGGCAGATGTCTGCGATGCTGTACGCATCGACCAGGTGATGGACTCCTCACGTCCGGAGCTCGTGATCCACGCAGCAGCGCACAAACACGTGCCGATGATGGAGTGGAATCCTGGCGAGGCCGTCAAGAATAACATCGGCGGCACGCGTACCGTCGCGGACCTCGCGAGCAAGTACGGCGTTCAACGTTTCGTCTTGATTTCGACGGACAAGGCCGTCAATCCAACATCCGTGATGGGTGCGACCAAGCGCGTCGCCGAGATCTATCTCCAAGCGTTGTCTCAGCACTCGAGCACGCGCTTCGTGACCGTGCGATTCGGAAACGTGCTTGGCTCGAATGGCAGCGTGATCCCGATCTTTCGCGACCAGATCGCGCGCGGTGGTCCCGTCACGGTCACGCACCCGGACATGCTCCGATACTTCATGACGATTCCCGAGGCGAGTCAGCTCGTGTTGCAGGCCGGTGCGATGGGCCTCGGCGGCGAGATTTTCATTCTCGATATGGGCGCTCCGGTTCGGATCGTGGATTTGGCGCGCGACCTCATCATCCTCTCTGGCTTCCGTCCCGACGAGGATATCGAGATCAAGTTCAGCGGTATTCGCCCCGGCGAAAAGTTGGTCGAAGAGCTCTCGACGGACGTCGAGCACGCCGACAAGACGAAGCATCCGAAGGTCTTCATCGGCCGGATTCGAGCGCACGAGCTCGAGCACGTTGTCATGGGGGTGGATGCGCTCCTCGCCGGCGCCCGCGCCCCGACCGTCGACCGGCTGCGCACCCTGCTCGCAGATCTCGTGCCCGAATATCTCAAGGCCCATCCATCTCGTCCCTCTGCCCGAATCGAACACGAGACCGGCCCCCGCGAGACGCTGAAAGAGGGCACGCCCGAGGCGGATCCTGGTCCGCCACACGATCCACGTAGCGCTGTTTCGAACTGAGCGTGGCACCGCTCCGGCTTCTCTTCGTCGTCACGGAGGACTGGTACTTCCTGTCCCACCGCCTCCCTATGGCCCGAGCTGCGCGAAACCTCGGATTCGAGGTCCACGTCGCGACGCGCGTCGTAGCGGGTGGCAACGCGATCCGCGCCGAGGGATTCATCCTGCACGAAGTACCGTTCGCCCGCGGAACACTTTCTCCGCTCGCCGCACTCAAAGCGGTGGGTGCGATTCGTCGGATCCAGCGCGAAGTGAAACCGGCTATCTCGCACCACGTCGCGCTCCAAGCCTCGGTGCTCGCATCGCTCGCCGCTCTAGGGCATGACGTCGTCTGTCTCAATGCGCTGACCGGGTTTGGCTATGCATTCACCTCCGACGACCCGAAGGCACGCCTGCTTCGTGCGGTGCTGGCGCGCGTGCTCAAGCTGCTGCTCGTCCACGGTGAGAATGTCGCGCTTGTCCAGAATCCAGACGATTTTGCGACGCTGATCGGACTCGGCATTCCTGCGGAGAGGATCCGGACGATCGCAGGGTCCGGAGTCGACCTCGAGCGCTTCGCCCCGACCCCCGAGCCAGCAGAACCGATCGTCATCGGTTTCGCGGGGCGTCTGCTGAGAGATAAAGGGGTGCACACCCTTGTTGCCGCGCATCAAATTGCCCGACGCCAAATGCTCTCGCTGCAGCTCGAGATCGCAGGTGAGCCCGACGGGGCGAATCCGACCTCGATCGCGCCCGAGGTCCTCGACGAGTGGCGTCGCCTTCCAGGCGTGGGGCTTCGAGGACAGGTAGCTAACATCGCTCGATTCTGGTGTGGCGTGCACATCGCTGTCTTGCCGTCGCGTCGTGAGGGCCTGCCAAAGAGCCTGATCGAAGCGGCGGCATGTGGCCGGCCGATGATCGCCGCGGACGTCCCGGGATGCCGCGAAGTGGCGATCCACGATGTCACCGGAATCTTGGTGCCAGCTGACGATGTTGCAGCGCTAGCGGCAGCGATCACTCGACTTTCCGAATCGCGAGAGCTTCGCAAACAGTACGGCATGGCGGCGCGCGAACTAGCGGTCGGAAAATTCGGCGCACCGGCGATCGCGAAACAAGTCGGCGCTCTGTACCAACATTTATCCGAGATCCGCGATGCGCGGCAGTAGCTTCCTCCTCGTCGGTGCGATCCTTGGAGTTTCGAGCGCGATCCTCACCAGGGTATTGCTCCACCTACTTCGGCCTGCGCTCGTACGCTACGCACTCGCGCGCCCCAACGCGCGGTCTTCGCACACAGTGCCAACGCCGCAGGGTGGTGGCATGGCGATCGTGATCGTGGCGACTGCCGGTATTCTCGCGACTCTCGCCATCTGCGATGACGTTCCCAGCTCGTTCTTCGTGATCCTCGGGGCTTCGACCGTCCTGGCGGTGGTCGGGGCTGCCGATGACATCATCTTGCTGAGCGCACCTCCACGATTGATTCTTCAACTGGCAGCAGCGAGCGTCGTCGTGGCCATCCTGACGTCGCAAATGAGGCTCCTCCCATTCATGCCTCTCTTGCTCGAGCAGGTCCTGCTCGTGCTCTCGCTCGTCTGGTTTGTCAACCTCGTCAACTTCATGGACGGAATCGATTGGATCACCGTTGCTGAGGTCGTTCCTGTCTCGGCTGGCCTCGCCGTGTTGGCTGCTCTCGGACTCGCACCAAAGAGTACGTTCGTCGTGGCGATTGCGATTGGCGGTGCGACCCTCGGGTTCGCGCCGCTCAATCGTCCCGTCGCCAAACTCTTTCTCGGTGATGTTGGTAGCCTGCCGTTCGGGCTCTTACTCGGCTGGCAACTACTTGTTGTCGCGGGTTCGGGCCATCTCGTCGCGGCGATCTTGCTTCCTCTCTACTACCTGGCCGATTCGACGATCACGTTGGCTCGCCGCATCGTGCGACGCGAACGCGTCTGGGAAGCGCATCGCACACACTTCTACCAACGTGCGACAGACCGCGGATTCACTGTCCTTGCGGTCGTCGCGCGAATCTTCGTAACCAACCTCGTGCTGCTCGGGCTCGCGATCGC
>JAYWCI010000300.1:0-1831 GCA_043780895.1 Kofleriaceae bacterium
CAGGGCGAATGATCGCGTCATCGAGCTCGCGCGAGGTGAGCTTCGAATCGACCGAGAGATCGAACGAGTCGTGAACGTGGTGCCTGCCTCGAACAAAGGCGAAACGCCGGCGGCTATCAAGCGTGCTGTGGGCGCGACGCCGTCGCCAGTGATCGTCGCCGTTGGCATGGTCGGGTCGGGCCGCGCGACGATCCTTCGGGGCGCGAGAGAACGCGGAGTGATCGAACTTGCGCTGGAGGAGCTCGCAACTGAACCCGGTGCGGCATCGAGGCAGCTCCGCGTCGTCGCGCGCGAAGCGTTGCTGTTCGGTGTCACGCCCGTGCTTCGCAACCTGCCGGATCAAATCGGCACGCTGGCGGTGGCAATCGATCGCGTATTTCTCAGGTCGTACACCGGAGTCGTCTTGGCAACTGCGACGACGAGCCCGGACTGGATCAAGGCTCGTACGGTCGTGACGTACGAGATGCCAAAACTAGACAGCGCGGCGGCGGAAGCAATCTGGAGCACCGCCCTGCCCGGCGCTGACCCGGAAATCATCGAACAAGCAAGCCGCCGCTACGCGATCACGCCACGAGCGATCCTCGTCGCAGCCGCCAATGCAGCGGCTCGCGTCGGTGGCAACACGTTGTCCATCGAGATGTCCCACGTTCACGACGGGCTTCGTGCACATCTGAGCAAGCAACTCGGTCAGCTCGCCAATCGGATCGAGTGGAAGCAGACCTGGGACGATCTGGTCTTGCCGCCGGATCAGTTCGACCAGATCGTCGAGCTCGTCGCGCGGGTGAGGCATCGCCGGAAAGTCCTGGAGACGTGGGGGTTCGGAGCGAAGATCGGAAAGGGCTACGGCATCTCGGCCCTGCTGTCGGGCCCGCCCGGAACTGGCAAGACGATGGTCGCAGGGTTGATCGCGAACGAGCTCGGACTCGATCTCTATCAAGTCGATCTCTCGCGCATCGTGTCCAAGTACATCGGCGAGACCGAAAAGAACCTCGCAGTTCTGTTCGATGCAGCCGAATCCGGTCACGGCATCCTGTTGTTCGACGAGGCCGACTCCTTGTTCGCAAAGCGTTCCGAGGTGAAGTCCTCGAACGACCGCTACGCGAATCTCGAAGTGAACTATCTGCTGCAACGGATGGAACAATTCACCGGCATCTCGCTCCTCACGACGAACCACGAGACGGCGATCGATGAAGCATTCCGGCGCCGGCTCGCTTTGCACGTTCGCTTCCCGATGCCCGACGAGGCGCAACGCTCGGCGTTATGGAAGGCGATGATTCCCGACCAGGCCGAGGTCGAGCACAACCTCGACTTCGAGCGTCTCGGTCGCGAGTTCGCGATGAGCGGTGGATACGTCAAGAATGCCGTCGTACGCGCTGCTTATCTTGCGGCCGACGGCGTCGGCTCCATCGGCATGAGTCACCTCCTGCGCGCTGCACATGCCGAATATGAAGCCCTTGGCAAGGTTACCCTACGCGCGGCAGCGTAGGCTCCTCAGGTCGACCTCGGGACTCGACGCGGAATTCTCAGGCTGGGGCGCGAGTCCACGATCGTTTTTTTCAACCGAGCCGCGACTCGGCGTATCGTCCGTGCCGATGATGAGGACGATCGCGATCGTGGCGCTCTGCGCAGCGTGTGGTCCAGCGCCACGCGACGGCGACAATTTCGGAACCGCCGATGGCGGCGCCGACTCGAGTACGGGCTCGAATACGGGCAGCGGTAGCGATACTGCCGAAACGGTTTACGTCTACGCGCACACCGACTCGGTGCTGTATCGCGTCGATCCGGACACGCTCGCGATCACGCAGATCGGGCCGTTCGTGTGGTCGAACGG
>JAYWCI010000301.1:0-11940 GCA_043780895.1 Kofleriaceae bacterium
AAGAACGACGCGAACACCGAGAGCAGAATGCCGCACTCGTACGCGATCGGAATGTTCGCAGGAATCGACCAGGTCGGCTTGCCCGAGATGTTCCACGTCCACGCGTGCGCGTTGCAGTACCACTGCAACAGCATGCCGCCGAAGGCACCGGAGAAGCCGCCGACGAACACGATCAGCGGGAGGATGGTGCGCTTGATGCCCATCGCGGGATCGATGCCGTGCACCGGGAACGGCGAGTAGCAATCGAACTCGGTGAAGCCCGCGTCCTTGATCTTGCGTGCGGCTTCGACGAGCTCGCCCGGCGTGTCGTACTCGGCGAGATACCCGTAGAGCTCGCCGGCCGTGCCGTGCTTGCCACTGGCATCGCCCGTGTCTTCAGGTGGCCGCGGCTCCGTCGCCGCGTCCGGAACCGCAGTCGCTGTTTCGTTTTCGGTGGCCATCTTAGTGGCTCCCCTTCTTGCCGGTAGCGTGAGCTTCATCGCTCGCGCCCTTCACTTCGCTCATCGCAACCACCGGCGCGAACCGGAAGAAGAGGAGGAACATGGTGAGGAATAGGCCGATCGTGCCGACGAACACGCCGACGTCGTAGCGAGTCGGGTGGTAGTAGCTCCAGGCCGACGGCAGGAACGACCGAGCGAGCGAGGTCGCGATGATCACGAAGCGCTCGAACCACATGCCGATGTTGATGAAGATGCAGAGCACCCAGATAACGACGTTGTTGTTCTTGACCCAGTTCGACCAGAAGAACTGCGGGATGAGCACGTTGCAGCTCACCATCGCGAAGTAGGCCCACCAGAACGGACCGAACGCGCGGCTGATGAACGTGAAGCTCTCGAACGGATTACCGGAGTACCAGGCGATGAAGAACTCGGTGCCGTACGCGAGCCCGACCATCATGCCGGTCGCCAGCATGATCTTGCACATCGCGTGGATGTGAGCCTGCTTGATGATGTGCTGCAGGTTGAACAGGAAGCGCAGCGGGATGAGCAGCGTCAGCACCATCGCGAAGCCACTGAAGATGGCGCCGGCGACGAAGTACGGCGGGAAGATCGTGGTGTGCCAGCCCGGCAGTTGCGAGGTCGCGAAGTCGAACGAGACGACCGAGTGGACCGAGAACACGAGCGGCGTGGCGAGACCCGCGAGGATCAGATACGCGCGCTCGTAGCGGTGCCACTGGCGAGCCGAGCCGCGCCAACCGAGCGAGAGCAGCCCGTAGATCATCGCCCTGGTGTTATTGCCCTTGATCGCGTTGCGATCGCGGAACGTCGCGAGGTCGGGAACCATGCCGAGGAACCAGAACAGGATCGAGGTGGTCGCGTACGTCGAGACGGCGAACACGTCCCACATCAGCGGGCTGCGGAACTGCGGCCACAGCGAGCCCATGTCGTTCGGCAGCGGGAACATCCACCACGCGAACCACGGGCGACCGGTGTGGAGGAGCGGGAAGAGGCCAGCCGCCATGACGGCAAAGATCGTCATCGCTTCGGCCGAGCGGTTGATGCTGACGCGCCACTGCTGGCGGGTCAGATAGAGCACCGCGGAGATCAGCGTGCCTGCGTGGCCGATACCGATCCACCACACGAAGTTCGTGATGTCCCAGGCCCAGCACACGGTGTTCGAGTTTCCCCAGACGCCGATGCCGGTGAAGACCACCTTGTAGATGCAGTAGGTGCCGATGCCGAGCATCGTCATCGCGATGCCGAGCGCGACGAGCCACGCCTTGTGTGGCTTCGGAGACTCGGCGATCCACGCGACGTCACGCGTGATCGCTCGGAAGGTCTCGCGGGCCTTGCCCGGCTCGTCGATATCGCCGTGGCCGTGGTCAGCCGTTGCTTCAGCAGTGCTCATCGCTCACCTCCGGCGGGTGCGGCATTTTCGGGCTTGGTGGCGCGCTCGGGTTTCTCGAGCTTCGGGTTCGGGTTGCGAACGCGCGCGAGGTAGCGCGTCCGCGGCTTGGTGTAGGTCTCGGGCAGGAGCGCGTAGCTGCGAGCGTCGCCGACGGCGCCGTTCTTCTCGTGCAGCTTCGCGACGCGCGAGGTCGGATCCTTGAGATCGCCGAACGCGATCGCTTCGGTCGGACACGCGACCTGACACGCCGTCTCGATCTCGCCGTCCGGAATCGGATCGGCGATCTTGGCGTCGCGCTGACCGGCGCGAAT
Source organism: Kofleriaceae bacterium (assembly GCA_043780895.1). Classification (GTDB taxonomy): domain Bacteria; phylum Myxococcota_A; class Polyangia; order Haliangiales; family Haliangiaceae; genus JABFXX01. The sequence goes on from JAYWCI010000301.1 coordinate 2,160, forward strand.
CTGCGCCTTCGCGCGGATCTTGCCGTTCTGGATCCGCTGCACGCAGTACGTGCACTTCTCCATCACGCCGCGCATGCGCACGGTGACATCCGGGTTGAAGAGCAGGCGACGAACCTTCTCGCGAGCCTCGCGGAACTCCTTGTTCCAGTCGAGGAAGTTGAACCGCCGCACCTTGTAGGGGCAGTTGTTCGCGCAGTACCGCGTGCCGATGCAGCGGTTGTAGGCCATGTCGTTGAGGCCTTCATCCGAGTGCTGGGTCGCACCGACCGGGCAGACCTGCTCGCACGGCGCGTTCTCGCACTGCTGACACGCGACAGGCTGGCTGACGACGTGCGGATTCTCGGGCGAGCCCGTGAAGTAGCGGTCGATCCGGATCCAGCCCATCTCGCGGTTGTTGATCACCTCGATGCGACCGACGACCGGGATGTTGTTCTCGGCCTGACAGGCGACCATGCAGGCGTTGCAGCCCGTGCAGGTCGAGAGGTCGATCGCCATCCCCCACTTGTGGCTCGCGTACTCGTGCTCCTGGAACAGCGAGAGGTGGCGCGCCGAGGTCTTGTCGTCGACCGGTTGGCCGGCGGTGGTGACCGAGTCGTCCCAGAACTCGCCGGTCTCCTCCGCCGCCCACTTCGGATCAGCGGCGAGCTTGGCGGCGGTGACTTCCCGAATCAGCGGATGCTCGCTCGTCGACACGCGACGAACGATCTCCTTATCGAAGCCACCGTCGTAGCCCATCATCTTGGCCTGGCCGGGGTTGTAGCTCCAGTGATCCTGGACCTCGGCGAGCTCGTAGGTGTGACCGGTGAGCTCGATGCTGCCACCGCCCGCGAAGTCGAACGCGGCCGAGGTGCGGACCTTGTAGGTATCCCAACCGACGACGCGCTTGTTCGGGATGCCCCCGTCGACGTTATGCGGGTGCGTCGAGACGTGACCCGCTTGCGTGCGACCGCCACCGAGCACGAGGCCGATCGAGCCGCGCGCTTGACCGGGCATCGTGTACGCGGCGAGCTCGACGGACTTTCCGCCGAGCTTCACCGAGATCATGCTGCCATTCTCGATGCCGAGCTGCGTCGCGGTCTGCGGCGCGACGAGCGCGTAGTTGTCCCAGGTCACCTTCGTCAGGTAGTCCGGGGTCTCCCACAGCCACGCGTTGTTCGCGTAGCGACCGTCGTAGGTGAAGCTCGACATGTGGAAGGTCACCTCGAGCTCGTTGTTCGCGAGCGACGCGGTGCCCTTGAGCTGCGTACCGGTCGCCGTCGCCGTGATCGGCTGGAGCGAGAGGTCATTGGCAACTTCGAGCTGGCTGTTCGGAACGAAGCCGTCGTGGACGAACTTCTTCCAGCCAAACTTCTTCACCGAGTGATCATCGGTCGGCGTCGAGACGAGGACATCGCCACCGAGCTCGTTGCCGAGGAGGAGCGAGCACAGCTCGATCGACGACAGACCGCCGTACAGCGGCGCGATCAACGGCTGCGAGATCGTGATCGTGCCGTCCCACGTGCGCGAGTCGTTCCACGCCTCGAGGAAGTGCGCCTTCGGCACGTGCCAGGTCGTCTTCTGCGAGGTCTCGTCGGCGTACTCCGACAAGTGGATCGACGTGGCAACCTTCGCGAGGCCGCCGGCGAAGTCGAGCTCGACGGGCGCATCGTAGACGGGGTTACCGCCGAGCATGATCAGCGTCTTGACCTGGCCCGCGTTCATGTCGCGCGTCAGCTCTTTGATCGCGTCGAGGTGGGTCGGACGATCCTCCCAGGGATCCTTGAGGTACTCGAGGGTCGTACCGACCGCGCCGATCGCCGCGTTGATCTTCGCGACCAAGGCGTGGACGACGGGCGGCTGGCGACGACCGGCGATGAGGACGGCCTTGCCGGTATTCGCCTTGAGCTCTTCGACGAGCGCATCGATGAACGGCGCGACGTTCGCTTCCTTCAAGAATTCCGCGGACGGCGCCACGCCACCGCTGATCGCGGCGTCGAGCGCCATGACGAACGGGAGGCAGAGCTCCGAGCGGATCGGGAGCCGATGATCGGCGAGTGCACCGGTGTTCGAGAACACGCTCTCGATCGAGTACAGGCGGTTCATCGTGCCCGCGGGCAACGAGCCTCCATCGCGACTACGGCTCCGCGCGAAGTCGCGCGAGTAGCGCATCGACGCCGGATGCTCGACGAACAGGTCGCAATCGATCGTGACGATCGTCTCGGCCTGATCGAGCTTCGCGAGCGGGCGTACCGAGCGACCGAAAGCGAGGCGGGTACCGGCGCGCTCGTTGTCCCACGAGATCGGCTCGTACTCGTGCCACTTCACGCCCTTGGCGGTGAGCTTGTCGCGCAGCGCGGCGATGGTCGGCGACGACGAGGCTTCCGCGAGGACGCGAGCGCCCCCAGCGTCGATCTGCTTGACGATGTCGCCGAGCGCGATCTTGAAGCTATCGACCGAGCTGCCCTTGCCGCCCTCCAGCGGCGAGGTCGAGCGATCCGGATCGTAGAGGTGAAGGATCGAGGCCTGCGCGAACGTGTGCGCGCCGGCGTGCTTCTTCTTCGGATCCAGGATGCCGCCCGAGGCCCACGGGTGGTCCGGGTTACCGTCGAGACGAATCGGGCGACCTTCGAACGAGGTCGCGAGCAGTGCGTGCGTCGTGCCACCGATCTCGACCGCGGTCGCGTACTGCAGCGTCGTGCCCGGAATCTGATCTTCGGGGCGCTTCGCGAGAGGAACGATCTCTTCCTTCTCGTAGCGATGGCATCCCGCGGCGACCGCGCCGATACCGGCGAGCCCCATCGAGCTGCCCATCAGATGGAAGAAGTTGCGGCGCGACATCGGGTCGAGCAGCGGTGCCTGGTCGGCGCCAGGCGCGAACTCCTTGCGAGTCAGGCCCTGCTGTTGCCAATCGGCCTTACCGGCGAGCTCGCGCATCGACTTCCAGTAGCCGAACTCCTGCGGAGGAATCACCGGAGTGATTTCAGCCTCGCCGGCAGCGGGCGTCTCGACGTGGGTGTCGTGGTCGTGATCGTGATCGTGACCGTGGTCGTCGTGACCGTGGGTCTCGTTGGGTTCTTTAGCGGACATCGTCGGCTCGGCTTTCTTCTCTACCGGTGGCAGGTCGAGCAGTTGACGTTAGGCTTGACGCCGTTCTTCTTCTGGACGCGTTCGCCCTCGCCCTCCGAGCGATGCGGCGACGACGTCGGATCGTCGTAGCCCATCTTCGTGACGTTCTCCGGCTCGCGGAGGTACGGCGTCGGGTTGCGGTGGCAGTTGATGCACCACTCCATCGTGAGGGACTTGGCCTGATAGACCTTGACCATCTGATCGATGCGGCCGTGGCACGTCTCGCAACCGACCGCTGCGTTCACGTGCGCCTGGTGGTTGAAGTAGACGTAGTCCGGAAGGTCGTGGACCTTCGTCCACCGCACCGGCTCGTTCTGCGCGAAGGCAGCGCGGATCGGCGCGAGGAGCTCGGACTCCTTCTTGACCTGCGAATGGCAGTTCATGCAGGTGGTAGCCGGGGGCACCGCTGCATATGCAGCCCGCTCGACCGTCGTGTGGCAGTACCGGCAATCCATGCCGAGCTCGCCGGCGTGCAGCGCATGGCTGTACGGGACCGGTTGATCAGGTTGATAGCCGATGCGGATCGCTTCTGGCGTGACGCCGTACGCGATCAACACGATGAGGTAAACCGGACCGCCGAGGACCAACAAGTTGATCCACTTCTTTAGCGTCTCGGTCCATTCGGGAAATTCGAATCTCGCCATAGGTAGGAGCTCGCTCAGCTACGCCAAAACATGCGGGGCTTTTTCATCATGGTTGGTGACCGTTCGCAAGTGAACGGCTGCCCGTGAAGCGCTCGCAGATCGTCGGGATCACGAGCCTTGTGATGCGTGAATCGCACGTCTCGTCGGTCTCTGGCCTGCGGCAAAACGTCTTTTCATTCCTGCATCCCGGCGACGCGACAATTCACCACAGGCGAGGTGCGGCTGGATGACGCACCAATGGCCTCGAGTAGCCCACCTTGTAGAGATGCTCTGGGTCGGCCTCGTTGCGGTGGTGATCGTCTTGGTCGCCGTGGTCGCGCTCACGCGGTGGCGACCCGCGGTCGTTCCACCGGTCCAGGCACCGGTCATCGAAGGGGTTCATCCGGTCGTGGTGTGCTCTCCAGCGCCGCGGGAGCACCTCGCGCCGCTCCCGGTGATCCTGGTCCACGGCCTGTTCGGTTTCGATCGGATGGGCATCGCCGGCGCGAAGCTCGATTACTTTCGCGGCATCGCGAAGCACCTCGAGACGCTCGGGTGCCACGCCCACGCCGTCAAGCTGCCGCGCGCGAGCTCGGTGCCGGAGCGCGCGCGCGAGCTGTGCGATGCGATCACCGCGCTCGGACACGAGCAGGTCGATCTGATCGCGCATTCGATGGGCGGGCTCGATGCGCGCTACGCGCTCGCGCATTTCGGCCTGGCGTCGCGCGTGCGATCGCTAGTCACGGTCGGTACGCCGCATCGCGGCACCCCGATCGCGGATCTCGCGAGCGAAGGTCCGCTCGCGATCGTGCGCAAGGCGATCGCGGCGCTCGGCGTGCCGATGACCGCGATCGATTGGCTGACGACCTCGGCGCTCGAGCGTTTCAATCGCGAGACGCTCGACGTCGCAGGCGTGCGCTACGCGTGCGTGGTCGCTGGGATTCGCGACGACGCGACCCAGATTCCGCTCGCGCTCCAACCGATCCACGCCTATCTGCGCAAGGTCGCGGGTGCGAACGACGGGCTCGTGCCGATGGCGAGCCAGTACTGGGGCGAGACCCTCGCGGAGATCGAAGCGGATCACTTCGCGCAGATCGGCTGGCGGCTAGCGCCGCGCAATACGTTCGATGCGCTCGGGCTCTACGCGTTCATCGTCGCGCGGCTCGGCGACGCGCCTCACTCGCTGCATGCCGCGGTCTGAGCGAGCACCGCGCTGACCTGCTTGCCCTTCACCACGACGAGCGTCTGGTTCGACGTGCCGTCGCAGCCTTCATCGAGCTCGAAGATGATCGAGCCCTTCGCGAGCTCGGCGATGCGCTTCATCTGGGCGGCGAGCGGACCGCCGAGCGTGCGGTGCCAGACCTTCGGCGTGCCCTTCGGCGCGATGTGATCGTGAAGACACGCGAGCGAGCTAGCCAGCGCGGCCGGTGTCTTCGCGGTGGCCTCGGCGCACGGCGTCGCGTCATCGGTCGCAGCGATCGAAAAGAACGGCGTCTGCGTGAGCGACGTGGCGGCCTGTGGACCGCCGCCGAAGTGCATCTCGGTGATCCATCGGGTCACCACGGTTTGCGCCGCTGCCTCGGACGTGGACAGCTTCGGTGGTGGCCGCGTCTTGGCGTCCGCGATTTCGGCGAGGAGGCAGACGATCAAGAGCACGCGCATCCGCGCAGTCTAACTATGGGCGCGCGGGAGCGGAGGCGCGCGGCGGCACTTTGCGCTGCGAGAGGATGTTGCCCTTGGTCACGTTGACCGGCACCGGCGGCGTGAGCTCGTACGCGAAGCCACGCGTGTCGATCTTCGCCTTGAAGAGCTCGCCGTTGTGGCGCACGAACCGCCGATACTGCTCGGGCTGCTCGCCTTTGACGAGGTGCGTGCGATGGCGCAGCAGGAAGTCGCCGAGCCGGACCGCGAGCTGGTTGTAGAGGCGATGGCAGCCGTGGCTCGAGCCATTGACGATCGAGGTCACGCTGGCCGAGCCGTGCGTGCCGATCCCGTTGTCATCGAGCCGCTCGCTGCCGTCCTTCTGCTTGATCACTTGCAGGTGCTCGATCAGCACCATGCCGTACGCTGCGTGCGGGCCCGGGCCGAACTCTTCGCTCTTGAGCGCCCAGTGCCCGTTCCAGAGATTTTTTACGAGCTCGCGATCGGGCGTCGATTTGGGAGCGAGCCAGGTCGGGCCGGCGAAGATGTCGCGCCACACGCGCGGGCCGACGTCGGACTCTTTCCAGCGCTGGACGAGCGAGCCGTCCGACATGCGCTGATCTGCCCAGCCACCGATCGTCGTGGGCCAGCGCACGAGCGCGCGCTGGGTCCCATGATCGTCGACATAGAGCACGAGGTTCGGGCGGTGCGCGACGATGCGGCGAAACGGTGGGGGTTGTTCGTCATAATAGACATCTCCACGATCGATCTCGGCCGAGAGCTCCATGTGCGCCGCGTAGTACGCGGGCACGGCAGGCAACGCGACGGCGACGCGTAGGCCCGCCGGGTGAGTATCGAGAAACATGCGAACCTCGTCGGGGCCGGTCCAGCCGAGCGCCTTGGCCGCGGCTTCGGTCGCCGGGCCGACGAGATCCGGCGCCCCATTTGGCATCGCTTGTTCGTGACCGCGCGCACCGCGCATGGCTTCGGGATCGAGCATCCGGCCGAGGATCGGTTGCGGGCCGGTGCTCGCGGTACCGTCCTCGACGATGCCGGTCGCATCGACGACACGCTCGCGAAGGATCCGCAGCGCCAAGCGAAAATCGAGCTCCTTGCTCGGCACCTGCATCGCGTCGCGGGTCTCGGGATCGAGGCGCTCGGTCGGCAACAGGAAGTTCCGGCGCTGGAAGTTCTCGATCGCGTTGCCGGTCCGCCAGGTGAACGAGCCATCGGTATCTTTATCGATCAACCACCCTTCACAGAGCAGGTGCTGCTCGGCGGCGACGAGCGCGGTGTGCTGCGCGTCGTACTTCTGCCAGCGCGCGTACTTGTCCTTCCACACCGGATCATTCGCGAGCGCGCTGGCGTCGCCCAGCTCGCGGCGTGCGACTTCTTTCTCGAGCTGTGCCGCGAGCACCACGCGCGATTGCTCGGCCATCGCGACCTCGTTCTTGTTGTCTTGCGACAACGTCCGGTCGAGCGCGAGGATCGGTTTCGGATCGATGCCGGTGTGGCACTGATGGCGCTGCTCGTCCGCGAGGCGCGAGTGCACGATCGCGAGCGCTGGCACCACGCCGTAGAGCTCGTCGAGCGAGTCGTCACCCTCTATGGGCTTGTTCTCTGGATCGCGCTCGTTCGCGAGCTGGAGATAGCGCTCGTGGAAGCTCGGCATCTCACCATCGGCGGTCGGCGAGAGGAGCGTCGGCGTCCACGTGTCGGTGAGATCGACGATCGTGAATCCTTTCGCGGCCGCCGAGCTCGCACAGATCGCACCGTGCGCGGCGCCGTTCTCGAACAGCGCGACGCTGACGCACGTGCCTTCGGCCATGATCTGCGGATGGAGCTGTTGCGAGCTGACCTGCGAGCTCGCAACACTCGCCGTGACGCCGCGTGAATGCGTACCACCACACCCGCCGACCCAGAGCGCGTACAGCAACGCTCGCTTTCTCATCATCTTCAATTTTGGACCGTTTTTTCGAGGAGGGCACGAAAACAAACGGCACCTACATGCAGCCGTCACCATCGCGACGCGAAGGACGCCCGCGCGTGTAGAGATGGCGCGCAGCGTCGGTGCGCGATGTGGCGCACGCGCACGCGATTAGCGTGAGATCGGCTCGCGGAAGGCCATTAGTCCGGCTATTGCATTGGGGGGCCTCACCATGCAATGGGATCGGAACTACTCGAATTCTGAAGTCGAAGATCGCCGCAGCGAGAACGGCGCCGGCCTCGGTGGATTTGGCGGCGGTGGTGGCGGTGGCGGGTTGTTCCTGCTCATCCAGCTGCTCTCCCGGTTCGGCTGGAAGGGCATCCTCGTCGGGCTCGTGATCGGCGGCGCGGTGATGTACGGCGGCCAGTGCTCGAATTCGGTCTCGCATGCCCCTGCCCGCTCGACGGCGAACGCGCCGGTCCAAGCCTCGGCGGAGGAACAGGAGGCCGCGAAGTTCGTCGGCTTCGTGTTCGAAGATGTCCAGAAGACCTGGCGCGCTCAAGTGCCGAGCTATCGCGACGCGCACATGGTGCTGTTCCGCCGCGGCATTCGATCGGGTTGCGGCACCGCGACCACCGCGGTCGGCCCGTTCTATTGCCAGGTCGATCAGAAGGTCTACATCGATCTGTCGTTCTACGACGAGCTCAAGGACAAGCTCGGCGCGCCCGGCGATTTCGCACAGGCGTACGTGATCGCGCACGAGGTGGGTCACCACATCCAGAAGCTTACCGGCCTGTTCGATCGCGGCACCGATTCGGTGACGATCGAGCTCCAGGCGGACTGCTTCGCGGGCGCGTGGGCCAAGAGCGCGAACGAGCGCAAGATCGTCGATCCGGGCGACATGGACGAGGCGCTCAATGCCGCGTCGCAGATCGGTGACGATACGCTTCAGAAGAAGGCGACCGGCACGGTTCGCCCGGAGACCTTCACGCACGGCACGTCGGCGCAGCGCGTCGCATCCCTCAAGAAAGGTTTCGACGGCGGCTACAAGGCCTGCCTCAAGTAGGCCGAGCTCTGCGCCGCTCGCGCCGTGGCAGGCATCGAGCTCGTCCGCCTTCTCGTCGCCGAGTACGTTTCCGGCGATCGCGTTCTTCGTAGGTGTAACCGCTCGGATCTCCTCTGGGTAACGATTTCGTGCGACCCGGGTTCGGGCCCTGGCTCGATCCAGCGTGACGAACACGGGTATCTCGACCATCGCGCTCGCCGGACTCGTCGCGTTGAGGTTGTGGACGTGGGCGAGCCATCACCACTCACGGGTCACCGAGATCGATGCAGCGGGTGCGGAGCTCGATGTCGACGGGCGTGGCAGCACGACGATGCGCGGCTGCACCTTCGAGCTCGAAGCGTGTCTGCGCGAGGTCGAAGCGCGCGAGTTCCAGCGCGAGGGCGGCGGGCACTACAGCGTGGATGTTCACGGCCGCGGGGCGCCAAGCTTCGCGATCGATCGCGTGAGCCACCTGGTGATCCGCGCCGGGCTCGTGCCGCGGATCGATCTACTCGACTAGCAGCGCTTCTTGGAAGCCGCCGTAGCCGGCGGTGCGATCGACGAGGTGGACCTCGAGGATCCAGCGCAGTGGCTCGCCATCGCGACCGGCTCGGCGAAGCGGTGCGTGATTGTCCGCGGTCATCAGCTCGGTGTCCCCGGCCTCGTCGCGCTCGTGCGGGAACTTGCCGACGACGTGTCCGCAATGGGTGTGGCCGAACTCCCAGCCCGCGGCGCGCGCGAGCTCGCACACCACCGCGTAGTACTGCGCCGCGGTGAGCTCGGGATGCGCGCGAAAGTACGCGGTGCCCTGCTCCCAGACCTTCGCCGTAGCGGCGGCGAGCGCGCGCTTCCTCGGATCGCGACCGAGGACGACCGTGAAACCCACGTCGGCCTCCCACGCTTCGAAGATCGGACCGAAATCGAAGAACAGGATGTCGTCGGCCGAGAGCGTGTGATCGGGAGGATTCTCGGCGTATGGCAGCAGCGTATTGCGGCCCGCGCGGACGATCCGCTTGTGCCAGAACTTCGTGACGCCGAACAGCTCGAGCGCGAGCGCGGCGATCTCGTCGCTCAGCGCACTCTCGGTCTTGCCGGGCACGACGAGGTCGCGGCGGATGCACTCCGCGAGGAGCTCGCGTGCACGGACTTCGGCGGCGAGCAGGTCTTGAAGGCTCATGGGACGAGGACGAGCTTGCCTTTGACCTCGCGACGCGCGAGCCGGTCGAGCGCTTCGCCCGCTTGCTCGAAGGACAATGTCGCATCGATCACGGGCTCGAGCTTGCCCTCGGCGACCCACGCGAACAGCTGCTCGCAGTGCGCGCGGTTTTTCGCGCTCTCGCGCATCGCGAACTGGCCCCAGAACACGCCGACGATCTGGCAGCCTTTGAGCAGCGTGAGGTTGAGCGGAATCTTTGGAATCTCGCCCGCGGCGAAGCCGAC
>JAYWCI010000302.1:0-6583 GCA_043780895.1 Kofleriaceae bacterium
CTGCGCGATGACACCCGATTGATCGAACGGGTCACGCGACTGATCCTCGACGAAGTCGCGATCCTTGAAGTCGTGGCGAATGCTCTCGCGCTCGGCGCACGGCTCGCACGTCCAGGTGTTCTGGACGTTCATGCAGTACGTACCCGGGTCGCAATCCGGCAGGATCTGTTGCGGCACACCCGGCGCGGCCGCCGCATCGAGCGGTGTACACGCGGGGTGTTTCGTCGGTGCATCCGGCACCGGACAATCGATCTTGTCCTCGATGTGCTGGCGGGGTTGGAGCTTCGAGCCGAGCGGCTTCGCGGCTGCGGCGGGAGCCGGTGCATTCGGGCGCCCGCCGCCGGCGGCACCGCCATCGTCGTCACCGCAGGCGGCGAGAACCACGAGCACGAGTGCGAGCTTGTTCATCACAGCCCTCCCTTGAGGCGCTGCGCATCACTGCCGCTGCGCTGCTGATCCTTGTCCATCGCATCGTTCGCGCGAACCTTCGCGCCGGCCGGCGTCGCCGCAGGCGGAAGCCGTTTCGCGCCCGCGGGAGCCGGAGCCGGTGCCGCCGGCTTCTTCTCTTTCGGCGCCGCCGGATCGAGCTTCTCTTCCTGACGAAATGTGTTCGCGGTGAACCGCGCGGTCAGATAGATCTCGCGATTGCGGATCTGCGGATCGCCGATCGACAGGTTGTCGATCGAGACGATGCGCTCGCGCTCCTCGACAACTTGCTGATCACCGGTCGGCGATACTTCGACAGGGCCGCCCGCCTTCTTCTTCTTCGGCACCAGCGATGCGAAGAACCTCTTGATCTGCATGAACGTGCCGGTGATCTCGAAATCGACGGGCACGCGAATGAACGATTCGATCGGCGCTTCGGCCGCCTGGTTCGACCGATTCACCTGAACACCCGACTCGGTGACCTTGCGGTTGAGCGTCTCGAAGAACGCTGGCAACTCCGACTCGGTCGGCAGCGCCTTCTCGTTCTCTTTGACCTGGATCAGCAACCGATCGACGGTCGGCTTGAGCTCGTCGAATCGCTTGATGTCTACGTCGAGTTGATGCGTCTGCGCGACCTTGCCCTCGCGCTGGCCCTCGGCATCCTGCAGGTTGCGCGTCAGGTTCTTGAAGACGAACTGGTAGTAGAGCAGGAAGATGAGGAAGGCCGCGACGATGAAGATCATCGACTTTCGCTGATTGGGTAGCCGCGCGAAGTCGGCCATGATCGCCACTAGTAGGCCACCCTTCCCGTGATCGTGAATTTGTAGAACGGCACGCCTGTATCTCGATCCGTGAGGCGCTCTTCCGAGGCCTGCGCGATGTTGTCGAAGTAGACCGACGCCTGCAGCCGCTTCGAGAGCTGCGTGATGTCGACCTCGGCCTGGGCGCCGCCCTCGAGCTTGAACTCGCCGCTCTTGTCCACGAACGAGGTCAGCCACACGTGGGTCGGATCCCACGTCAGGTCGTAGCGCCGGTTCGGATCGGCCTCGTCGCCGTTACCCGTACGTCGCGCCATGTCCTGGGTCATCGTCGGCAGGTGATTGGTGGTGAGGATCTCGCCGAGTTCCTGGAGCACGTTCGCCGGCACGACCTTCGCCGCGATCAAGCGATTGATCGAACGTGCACGCTCGTACGCCTTCGTCGCGACTTCGTTGAGCTGCGCGAAGCCAACGAGCTGTTGGTTCTTCGCGTTGATCTCTTGCTGCAGCTGTTCGTTCGCCGCCTTGAGCTCGTGCAGCCTCGATCGCTTCGGTTGATCGAGCACGAAGAACACGAGTGCGGCAGCAGCGACCATCGCGCCGATGCCGATCGCCATCTCCTTCTGACCGCCCTCGCTCGAGTGGCTCGCGCCACGTAACTTCGCCCGCTTTTGCGGGAGAAGATTGATCTTGATCATTTATCGCCTCCGGCTCGCATCGAGAGCCCGACGCCGATCAACGCCTCCGGCGAGTGCGCCGAGAGGTAGTTGCGGTCGAGCTGAGGATCGATCTCGATGCGCTTCCACGCATCGGCGACCTCGAGAGGGAGCCGCGAGCGACGCTCGATCGCGCGGTGCAACGACGTGACCTTCGCGCTGCCACCGGCGAGGGCGATGCGGGTCACGTTCGCGTCGGCGGTCGTCGCGAGGAAGAAGTCGAGCGAGCGTTGGAACTCCCCGGCCATCACTTCCGAGACGCCTTCCATCACGCGCAGCACTTCTTGCGGCACGACGCCGTCTTCGGTCTGGCTACCGCCGACCTTGTAGGCCTCGGCCTCGTCGGCGGCGATGCCCATCTGCTTCTGGATCTCCTCGGTGAACGCGTTGCCACCGATCGTCACGTCACGCGTGAACAGCGAGACGCCGCTGCGCACGATGTTGATGTTCGAGATCGCCGCACCGATGTTGATCAACACGACGGTGTCGCGCGGATCGAGCTGGTAGTTCGCTTCGAACCCGTTCTGGCTCGCGAACGCGGCGACATCCACGACCTGCGGCGACAGATTCGCGTCGCGCACGACCTGGATGTAGTCCGAGACGACTTCCTTCTTCGCGGCGACGAGCAACAGCTCGGTCTGGCCACTCGGCGTGAGTGGATTCGTCACGTGATAGTCGATCTCGACGTCGTCACGACCGAACGGAATGTGGTGCTCGGCTTCGTTGCGAATGTTCGCAGCGAGCTCGTCGGGCTTCATCATCGGCACCATGATCTTCTTGATGATCACGGAGTGACCCGCGATCGCGATCGCGACTTCTTTCTGCCGCAACCGCAGCCGGCTCCAGAGCTGGCGGATAGCTTCCGACACCGCGCCTTGGTCCATGATCGTTCCGTCGACAATTGCCTGTGGAACGAGTGGTTGCATGCCGAACGCCTGGAGTGCCCAGCCGTTCGCTTTGCGTTTCAGCTGTACAGCCTTCACGCACGAAGAGCCGATATCGAGCCCTATGCACTGTTTCGCCATGGAACCTCTACGGCTTAAAATTTTGTCACGCCACGCGGAGATCTCCAAAAACTGTCATCGAATCCCATCGCTTCGATAAGCCAGCCCGGTCCGAAGACACGTCAGGAAATGCCGTACTCCTTCATCTTGTAGAGCAGTGCGCGATGGCTGATCTCGAGCAGCTTGGCGGCATTTGTCCGGTTCCCGAGGGTCACACCGAGCGCTCGCCGGATCAGGTCCTGTTCGAGATAACGCGTGGCCTTCTTGATGGATAGCTCGTTCTCGTCGACCGGGCTCGTAGACGTCTGGGCGGGCCGGACCGTGGTCACCGCTTCGAGCAATGCCGTGTCGATGACCGCCCCGTCGGCGAGTACGACAAGCCGCTCGATCGTGTTCTCGAGGTCACGCACGTTGCCGGGCCAAGTCTGGGCCGAGAGTGATTCGACGACCTCGTCGGTCAGCGCGACCTCGCGCTGGTGCCGGTGCGCGTAGCGCTTCGTGAAGTAGCGCGCGAGCTGCGCGATGTCCTCTGGGCGCTCGCGCAGCGGTGGCACCTGCAGCGGCACCACGTTCAAGCGATAGAACAGATCCTCGCGAAACCGGCCGGCCTCGACGTCGGCCTCGAGATCGCGCAGCGTCGCCGCGATCACGCGCACGTCGATCGCGATCTCGGCGTTATCGCCGACCCGCCGCACGGCCGACTCCTGCAACACGCGCAGCAACTTCGTCTGCAACGCGAGCGGCATCTCGCCGATCTCGTCGAGGAAGATCGTGCCGTGGTTCGCCTCGACGAACAACCCGGTCTTGTCGCGCGACGCATCGGTGAACGCGCCGCGCACGTGCCCGAATAGCTCGCTCTCGAGCAAGGGCTCGGGCAGCGCCGCGCAATTGATCGCGACGAACTTCTGCGCCGCGCGCGGCGACGAGGCATGCACCGCGCGCGCGACGAGCTCCTTGCCTGTCCCGGTCTCGCCGGTGATCAGCACGGTCGTCTTCGTCGCGGCAACGGTCCGGATCGTCGCGCGCAGCTTCTCCATCGCCGGACCGCTGCCCACGATCGGCGTGTCACTCAGCTCGCCGGCTGGCGGACCCGGTGCACGCTTGACCGAAGCGGCGTGATGCAGCGCGATGCTGACCGCGATCTCGTCGAGCGGTTCGAGCACCACGTCGTCGATCCCCGCCTCGAGTAGCGTCCGCGACATCGCCGCATCGCGCGTCCTCATGATCGCGACGACGGGTGGGCGCCCCAGCGCGCGCGCCACTTCGAGCGCGAGCTCGGGCGGCGCCATCACCACATCGCAATCGGCGGCAGCGAGGTATTTCTGCGCGGTCGCGAGCTCGGTCGCGGCAACCACGGCTAGCCCGCGCCGGTCGATCAGGAGATGCAGGGCACGCCGAGCCTCGTCGTCAGGACCGAGGAGCAGGACACGGTGCACCTTCCCAGGCTAGCACGCGCAACGTTGACCGATCGCCAACGCGGTGGGCACCCCGCGACGAGGTTCGCGTAGCTCGGGATGGCGAGTGACTTGCTCCACAGGCGTTACATGCATCGCTTCGCGTCGTTGTTGTTGCTGATGGGTTGCGTGGCGGATCCGAAGCCGGAACCGTTGGCGAATTCACGTGTCGAGCGTCGATCGGCCGACCCGTGGGAGCCGTGGCGATTTCATGGACACGCTGATCGACGACCTTGCCGCCCTCGTGCCACCCGCAACTTCCGGTGCGAACCAACCGCTCGCAAACATGGCGAACGCGCTCGAGCGCCATCCCGAGTTCCGCCGACCGGATGACGGCCTTCATCGGGCGCTGTGCGAATGCCTCGATCCTTGGAGCGGGCGCCGTGATCGGCTGGATCACGAGATCGGACCGTGCGATGCGTGCGCGGTAGCTCTCGACGGGAGCTGGCGATTCGTCCTCCCGATCGGTGATCGGCACGAGCATTTCGACCGACGTGCCGAATGGCCCGATGCCGGAACTCGCGTGATCAGCCATGCGTGATCGATTCCTCAAGCATTTAGCCGACTTCGATAGCGCTTGCTCTGCCAACGATCGATCGGATCTGCCAACTAAGTTGGCGGACTCAACCACTCTGGAGAGCCCTAAGCCATTAGAACTCCATCAGCTTTCAACTGGCGAATGAATTGCTCTACGTCTCGCCAGCAGTTTTCCCTCATTGGAGGAGCGTCAATGCGCAGCTTTGTAGTTTTTGCCTCACTTCTAGGAATCGGTCTCCTGACCGGTTGTCCTGACCGCACCATCTCCGAGGTCTCCCCGGAACAAGGGCGCGTCGAATTCAAAGACATCCCGGTCGCGGTCAACCGCGACATCGACATCTTGTTCGTCATCGACGACTCGCCGTCGATGGCCGACAAACAGGCCAACCTCAAGAACAACTTCCCGAACTTCATCAACGTGCTCAACACGATTGAAGGCGGGTTGCCGAACGTCCACCTCGGCGTGGTCACGTCGGACCTCGGCGCCTCGGGCGCCGATGGCGTGATTGCGCCAGCCATCGGCGGCGGTGCAGCTGGTGCTTGTTCGAGCACCGGCAAGAACGGAGCGCTCCAGACTTTCGGAGCTGGAGCTGCAGTCACGGGCAAGTTCATCTCGGACGTCGCGAGCGCGACGCCCGGCATGCGCATGACCAACTACACGGGCACGCTCGCCTCGGCGTTCTCCACGATCGCTTCGGCCGGCGCGGGTGGTTGTGGCTTCGAGCAGCACATCGAGGCGGCGAAGCGCGCGCTCCAGGCGAATAACACCGCGAATGCGGGCTTCATTCGCCCGAGCGCCTACCTCGCGATCATCATCCTCGCCGACGAGGACGATTGCTCGATGGAGCACGCGACTCTGATCGCTACGGATACGACGCAGCTGGGCCCTCTCCAGTCGTTCCGCTGCACGCGCTACGGCATCATCTGCGATACGGGCGGCACCGATACGAACTCGATGAACGCCGTCGGTCCGAAGGCAAACTGCCACTCGAACGAGAGCTCGCAGTACCTCACGAAGATCGCGGACTACGTCACGTTCTTCAAGGGCCTCAAGGCCGACCCGAACAATGTCATCGTCGCCGGTATCGTCGGCGTCCCGACGCCGTTCGAAGTCGAGCTTCGCGCGCCGGGCGGCTCGACGACGAAGATTCCTGCACTCGCTCACTCGTGCACGTACACCGATTCGGCGAACCAGCCGGAAGTCGCCGACCCGGCGATCCGGATCAAGCAGCTGCTCGATTCATTTCCGAACCGCTCGACGTTCTCGACCATCTGTCAGCAGGATCTCTCGACTGGCCTCGTGCTGATCGCGCAGCTCCTGAAGAGCGTGCTCGGCAGCCCGTGCATCGACGGCACGCTCGCGACCCCGTACGACTGCTCGGTCTCGGACATCTCGAACTACGGCGCCGCGAACCAGGTCGAGACCGTGCTCCCCGCATGCGACGGGGCGAGCCCGGCCGTGGCGACGAACAAGCCGTGCTGGGCGATCGAGATGGATGCGGCGAACTGCACCGCCAGCTCGCACCTGACGCTCAAGATCGAGCGCAACATCGCGCCTGACCAGAACACGCACGTGGTCTCGTACTGCGTGACCGAAGCCACCAATGCGGGCTCGGGCTCGGGCTCCAACTAAGCTCTCCCGCTCCACGAAAACTGCTGGGCCCGTAGGGAAACCTTCGGGCCCGTTT